>NZ_JCAFVJ010000002.1:0-597516 GCF_059372295.1 Stenotrophomonas sp. YJH_SMC_33 | reverse complement strand
TGCTCGTGTGCGCTGTCCTGCGCACACGGCAAGACCGGGGTTGGGCGTCCTGCCCAACCCGCCCGAGGCATGCCTCGGGCCCATGCGGCTCACGCCCCCGCAACCGGACCCACCCCGCCTTCGACAGATTTCCACGATCTGTCGGGCCCTGTTTTCTGTAGAGCCGAGCCATGCTCGGCTCAGATCTCCCGGATATCGAGATGTTCGATTTAGATGGAGATTCATCCACGCATGGCGTGGATCTACGTGTCGACCAAGGTCGACACCTACCAACAGCAGCAGGAATCTATCAGAGGTGGGGCGGTGTCGGAGGGCGGGGTGTCAGCCGCATGGATGCGGCTGCCAAGCTTACAGGGACGTACTTGCAGCGTCCCCGCACTCCGACACCGCCCCGCCATCCTACGGAAAGCCCGCTGTTGCTGTTGAGGTTGCCGGCCAGCGGCCGGCACTACCACGGGTGCAGGGCGCAGCCCTGCCGCCCCCTCCTCAGTGGCGGCGGCGCTTGCGGTCCACGTACAGGGTCCTGGCAATGCTCAGCACAATGCCGACACCGATACCCACCACGCAGCCCAGCAGCAGGTTGTCGGCCCCAAGGCCCACACCCACGCCGACCACGGTGGCGATGACCATTTCAGCGGTGTGGGAAATAGGTTCGGGCTTCGGGGCGGACATGCGGGCTCCAGCGTCAGATCGGATCTTCGGGATGGGCCAGTGGCCCGGAAACGACGAGGCCGGGTTGCCCCGGCCTCGTCTGGTGCACCTGCAGGGGACCGTCAGTGCGATTCGGCCGGGCCCGCGATCGGCGGCAGCGGACGGGCGTCGCCGCCCTTGTCGTTGCCACCGTCCTTGTTCGACTTGCTCCAGCCCGCCGGCGGCGGCGGATCACGACCTTCCATGATCGCGTCGATCTGCGGCGCATCGATGGTCTCGTACTGCAGCAGCAGCTGGGACATCGCGTGCAGCTTGTCGATGTTCTCGGTCAGCAGCTGGGTAGTACGGGCGTAGGCCTTGTCGAGGATATTGCGCACTTCCTCGTCGATACGGCGCGCCGTGTCGTTGGACACGCTCTTGTGCTGGGTAACCGACCGGCCCAGGAACACCTCATCGTCCTCTTCGCCATAGGCGATCGGACCGAGCTGCTCGGACAGGCCCCACTTGGTGACCATGTTGCGGGCCATCTTGGTGGCACGCTCGATGTCGTTGGAGGCACCGGTGGTGACCTTGTCCTCGCCGAAAATCAGCTCTTCGGCGACGCGGCCGCCGTACAGCGAGCACAGCTGCGACTGGATCGCGACGCGGTTCATCGAGTACTTGTCGCCTTCCGGCAGGTACATGGTCACACCCAGCGCACGGCCACGCGGAATGATCGTGACCTTGTAGACCGGATCATGCTCGGGTACCAGACGGCCGACAATGGCGTGACCGGCTTCGTGGTAGGCGGTGAGGGTCTTCTCCTCTTCGCTCATGGCCATCGAGCGGCGCTCGGCGCCCATCAGGATCTTGTCGCGGGCACGGTCGAAGTGGTCCATGCGGACTTCCTTCTCGTTGCCACGCGCAGCGAACAAGGCGGCCTCGTTGCAGAGGTTGGCCAGGTCGGCGCCGGAGAAGCCCGGGGTACCGCGCGCGATCACCATCGGCTCGACGTCGTCGGCCAGCGGCAGCTTGCGCATGTGGACCTTCAGGATGTGCTCGCGGCCCTTCACGTCCGGCAGGCCGACCACGACCTGGCGGTCGAAACGGCCCGGGCGCAGCAGCGCCGGGTCCAGCACGTCCGGACGGTTGGTCGCGGCGATCACGATCACGCCTTCGCCGCCTTCAAAACCGTCCATCTCGACCAGCAGCTGGTTCAGGGTCTGCTCGCGCTCGTCGTGGCCGCCGCCCAGGCCGGCGCCACGGTGGCGGCCGACAGCGTCGATTTCATCGATGAAGATGATGCACGGGGCATGCTTCTTGGCCTGCTCGAACATGTCGCGCACGCGGCTGGCGCCGACGCCGACGAACATTTCCACGAAGTCCGAACCGGAGATCGAGAAGAACGGCACCTTGGCTTCGCCGGCAATGGCCTTGGCCAGCAGCGTCTTGCCGGTACCCGGCGGGCCCACCATCAGCACGCCGCGCGGAATCTTGCCGCCCAGCTTGGTGAACTTGGACGGGTCGCGCAGGAAGTCGACCAGCTCGCCCACTTCTTCCTTGGCCTCGTCGCAGCCGGCGACGTCGGCGAAGGTGACCTTGATCTGGTCCTCGCCCTGCAGCTTGGCGCGCGACTTGCCGAAGGACATCGCGCCCTTGGCACCGCCACCGCCGCCCTGCATCTGGCGCATGATGAACAACCAGAAGCCGATGATCAGGATGACCGGCAGGAAATTCATCAGGATCGCGCCGAGGGAAATGCCGCTGGACGGCTCCTCCTGCACGATCTCCACGTTCTTGGTGCGCAGCACGTTGATCAGGTCGCGATCGAACGGTGCGGTGATGGTGGATGTCTGCCCGCCGCGGGTGGTGTAGGTCAGCTGGCTGGTGCCGCCGCGCATGTCGCCGCCGAAGGCGACCTTCTGCACGTTTCCGCTGTCCACCTGGTCCAGGAACTGCGAGTACGACGCGCCCTGCGCGCCGGCTCCGGAGGACTTCGGCGAGAAGCTCTGGAAGACCACCATCAGCACGACGGCGACGACCACCCATAGCAGGAGGTTCTTGGTCAAGTCGTTCATCCTCATTGGCTCCGGTGTTCCTCTCAGTGCTGGCGTTGCGTGGGGGTCGAACTTGCGTACATTGCGAGCTTACTTCATGTGGGCGCGTTTTCCCTGACCCAAGGCATACACCTCGGGAGAGCGCTTGCGCGAGGCTTCCGGCTTGCGGATGGAGACCTTGTCGTACCGGCGGCGCATGTCGCGCACGTAGTCGTCAAAGCCTTCACCCTGGAACAGCTTGATCAGGAACGCCCCACCGGTCTTGAGGTGGTTGTCGGCAAAATCCAGGGCCAGCTCCGCCAGGTGCATCATCCGCGGCTGGTCGACCGCACCCACACCACTCTTATTGGGGGCCATGTCCGACAGCACAAGGTCTACCGGCTGGTCCCCGAGCATGGCTTCAAACTGCGATAGGACGGCTTCTTCCCTGAAGTCACCATGAAGGAACTCCACGCCGGCCAGCGGCGGCATGTCCAGGATATCCAGGGCCAGCACCCGGCCGGTATCGCCGATCTGTCTCCGCACCTGTTGAGACCAGCCGCCCGGGGCCGCGCCGAGGTCGACCACCACCATGTGCGGCTTCAGCAACCGGTCACGTTCCAGCAGCTCTTCGAGCTTGTAGGCGGCACGCGAGCGCATGCCTTCGGCCTGGGCCTTCTTCACGAAGGGGTCGGAGAAGTGTTCCTTGAGCCAGCGCTGGCTGCTTTTGCTGCGGGTAGCCATTGAAAATAGGGGCTGATGGGGTCCTCATGATACCCTGATCGCCCCATTCAACCGTCTTTTCCTGCATGTCCATCGCCCTGACCGCCTCCCAGACCCGTTTCCTGCGCGGCCAAGCCCACGACCTGAAGGCCCTGCTGCAGACCGGCGGCAAGGGTGTGACCCCGGCCTTCATTGCGGAGCTGAACGAAGTGCTGGAGCGCCACGAGCTGGTCAAGGTGAAGGTCGCTGCCGAAGACCGCGAGGCCCGTGACGTGATGATCGGCGAGATCGTCGAAGCCACCGAAAGCGCGCTGGTGCAGCGCATCGGCCACGTCGCCGTGCTGTACCGCCCGAGCAGGGAACAGCGCCAGATCGTGCTGCCGCGCGGCTGATCGGCCTACTGCCATGCAGCTGAACCACGAACCGCCGGACTACGCCTACAGCCTGCGCGCCGCCGATGGCCGCTCGGCCAAGGTCAATGACCAGCTGCTGGGCAGCAGTTTCTTCCTGACCCCGGACCAGCTGGTCACGCAATGGCCGGCGGTGAGCGCCACTGCGCTGCAGCTGGCTGACCTGGAGCCGATCCTGGCGCTGAACCCGGCGCTGATCGTGCTCGGCACGGGTGACCGTCAGGTGTTCCCGCCGGCGGCGGTGATGGCCGCCTGCCTGTCACGCGGCATCGGCCTGGAAGTGATGAACAATCCAGCCGCCGCGCGTACGTTCAACATCCTGGCCGGCGAAGGCCGCAAGGTCGCCGCCGCCTTCATTCTCGAAGGCTGACGTGGTGCCGCCGGACATGGCCCGGCGCCACCCTGGATCACACTTGACTCTGTAGCGCCCGAGCCCGTGCCCGGGCGGCGCCGCATCGCGGCGCGGAAAGCCGCCGGGCACGGCCCGGCGCTACCCGTCTCTGCCTGCGTCAGCGCGCCGGCAGATACTGCTGCGGGTCGACCGGCTTGCCGTTGTAGCGAATCTCGAAGTGGACCATGTCGCGGTTCGCACCGGTGCGGCCCATTTCGGCGATCTGCTCGCCGGCTTTCACGCTCTGCCCTTCATTCACCAGGCGCTTGCGGTTGTGGCCATAGGCCGACAGCCACTGGTCGCTGTGCTTGATGATGATCAGCTCGCCGTAGCCGACCAGGCCGGCACCGGAATACACCACCACGCCATTGGCGGCGGCCTTTACCGGCTGGCCGCTGGTACCGGCGATGTCCACGCCCTGCTTGGTCGCGTCACCGGCCACGTAGCGGCCGACAATCGCGCCGTCGGCCGGCCAACGCCAGGCAATGTTGCTCTTCACCGGCCCCACCGGCGCCGTCGTCGGTGCGGTGCTGCCAGCACTGCCGCCACCCTGGCGCGGCGCGGTGACCACCGTGGTCGGCGCACGGCCGCTGGTGGCCCCCTGCGGATACAGGCGGATCACCTGGCCGGGGTAGATGGTGGACGGATTGTCCAGGCGGTTCCAGGCGATCAGGTCGGCCGGGGTGATGTCATGGATGCGAGCCAGCGCATAGATGGTGTCGCCCTTGCGCACCACCACGGTCTGCCCGGGCTTGGGCACCGAGGTCTTCGGCGTGCTCACGCCGCCACCGGCGCTGCCGCCTCCCGGGCGGACCACGGTGGCGGTACCGCAGGCGGCCAGGGTGGAAACCAGCAACGCCAGCGCGCCGATGCGCACTCCCTTGCTCAGACGATCAGGATTCATGCGAACTTCGACCTCCATACAAGCCAGGCGATCAGCACCACCACCAGCACGGTGGCGATCCAGCCCAGCGGTTCAATCCAGCGACGCAGTGCGGCTTCGGCACGCGCACCACCGATACGGATGACCGCGGCCAGCACGAACACGCGCTTGCCGCGACCGATCAGCATGCTCAGCAGGTACTGCGGCATGGGTACGCCGACGATACCCGATGCCCACGTGAAGACCTTCATCGGGATGGGCATGAATCCGCCCAGCACCAGGAAGGTGAACACCGCCCAGGGCGACTCGGCCATCTTCGCCTGCACGGTGGTGATGCCCTGCTCGATCGCCGGCAGCATGCCCAGCGCTTCGAACAGCGGCTTGATCGCCTCGAAGGCGTAGTGACCCAGTGCATAGCCAACCAGCGCGCCGAGCATCGAGCCGGCCAGGCTGAGGGTGGCGAACCACCAGCCGCGCTTGGGCTGGGCCACGCACATCGGCGCCAGCATCACCTCCGGCATCACCGGGAAAATGATCGCTTCGAAGAAACTCAACACCGTCAGGTAGGTCGGCGCGCGTTCGTGCGCCGCCCACTTCATCGCCCGCTCGTACAGCGGCCCGAAAATCTTCATGCAACCCTGCTCCGTGGATTAGTCGAGCATGCCAGACAGCAGCGGCACGAAGGTGACCGGCGCCAGCACGTGTTGTTCGATGCTGCCGTCGGCCTTGCGGTCCAGCTGCACCAGCGACTGCGCCCCGGGACCACCGACCGGCGCCACCAGCCGGCCGCCCTCGGCCAGCTGCTCGATCAGCGCGTCGACCAGTGCCGGCGCCGCCGCAGTGACCACGATGGCATCGAAGGGACCGTGCTCGGCCCAGCCGACGCGACCGTCGTCATGCTTGGTGCGGATGTTCATGCCCAGCGCACGGAAGCGCTTGCGCGCCTGGCGCAGCAGGTCGCCGATGCGCTCCACGGTGTAGACCTCCAGGCCCAGCGCACCGAGGATGGCGGCCTGGTACCCGGAACCGGTGCCCACTTCCAGCACGCGCTTGGGCGCGACCTGGAGGACCGCTTCGGTCATCCGCGCTACCACCCAGGGTTGAGAGATGGTCTGGCCGTGGCCGATGGGCAGCGCGGTATCCTCGTAGGCACGCGAGGCCAGCGCTTCGTCGATGAACAGATGGCGCGGCACCACCCGGATCGCGTTCAAGGTCGGCTCGTCGACGATGCCGGCTTCGCGCAGGCGGTCGACCAGACGGTCACGCACGCGCTGCGAGGTCATGCCGATACCCACAGCTTCCGGTTGCAGGCGCAGGCGTGGGCTCATGCCGGCTGGTCCAGGGCTGCGCTGAGGCCGCCGACCCAGCTGGCCACCTTCTCCAGCGCCTGGTAGCGGGTGAGGTCGACCTGGATCGGCGTGATCGAGATGTGGCCGGTGCGCACGGCGTGGAAATCGGTACCCGGGCCGGAGTCCTGCTCGCGGCCGGCCGGGCCGATCCAGTACACCTCGTTGCCGCGTGGATCCTTCTGCGCGATGCAGCCTTCGGCACGATGGCGGTTGCCGAGGCGCGTGACCTCGAAGCCCTTGACCTCGCTCCACGGCAGGTCCGGCACGTTGACGTTGAGGATGGTGTCGGCCGGCAGCGGGTCGGCCTTGAGCCGTGCAACGATCTCGACCGCGGCGCGCGCAGCGGTTTCGTAGTGCTTCGGATCGTGGTTGCGGCTGACCAGCGACACCGCCACGGCGGGCAGGCCCAGGAAGCGACCTTCCATCGCCGCCGAAACAGTGCCGGAATAGATCACGTCATCACCGAGGTTGGCGACGTTGTTGATGCCGGACACGACAATGTCGGGCTCGAATTCAAGCAGGCCGGTCAGCGCCAGGTGCACGCAGTCGGTCGGGGTGCCGGCCACCGAGACGGTGTAATGGTCGATGCGCTTGAGCCGTATCGGCAGATCCAGCGTCAGCGAGTTGCTGGCGCCGGAGCGATCGCGGTCGGGTGCGACCACCGTAACCTCGTGCCCAGCCTCGCGCAGGACCGAGGCAAGCATCCGGATGCCTGCAGCGTCGACACCATCGTCATTGCTGACCAGGATTCGCATCTTCGATTTAACCGCTTGATTTTCCAAGAATTCGATTCCGTCACCGTGCAGTGTGGGCGGGACCGCCGCGCTCCCCTGCGGAAGCCGTCGACCCTGCAAGCGCATCGTCTATTGTGCCGCATGCGAGCCGCCGGTCCTACCCTGCCGGCGGTCACGGCCGACATCGAACCGTCATAGGCAGACCTGCGTCGGCGGTTTACCCTGTGCGCATGTCGCACCCTGAAGACGAAGATCCCGCCGCGCTGTTCCGTGCGGCCATCGGCGAAGTGACGCCGCTGCGCAAGGATGCCGAGCCGGCACCTGCCGCGCCGCGACCGAAGCCGCGTGCGCGGATGGCCGAACGTGACGAGGCCGACGCCGCCGGCGAGTTCGCCCGGCTGCTGCGCGACAGCACCCCGCTGGAAGCCGGCGATGTGGCCAGCTATCGACGCGACAACCTGCCACCACGCCTGTTCCAGCGCCTCAAGCGTGGCCAGTACTCGGTGCAGGACGAGCTGGACCTGCACGGCGCCACCGCCGCGCAGGCGGAGACGCTGCTGCGCCAGTTCCTGCTTGAAGCGCATGCACACGAATATGGCTGCGTGCGCATCATCCACGGCAAGGGCCTGCAAGCCGATGGCGGTGCGCCGGTGCTGAAGAACCTGGTTGACCGCCTGCTGCGGCTGCGCAACGACGTGCTGGCGTTCCATTCAGCGCCGACCGGACAAGGCGGGACCGGCGCGGTACTGGTGCTGCTGGCGCGGCGCTGAAAAAAGGGGACGCCATGAGTCCAAGTAGAGTCGACTGTCAGTCGACTTCTCTTCCAGCGGCAAGCGAATACCCCGCGCTGCGCGCGCAAGTCGACTGACAGTCGACTCTACCGTGCGCCCTGCTCAGGCCTGCGAGGCGTCTTCGACCGGGCCCAGCTCGTGCAGTACAGCGGTGGCGTAGCAGCCCGGCGGCAGCGCGAACGAAAGTTCCAGTACATCACTGGCCAGCCACTGATGCTGCAGCAGCGCCGGGCGCAGGCGCAGCGCGCGGCGCTCCTGTTTCAACCGTGCGTCTTCCAGGCCAGCGCGCAGCGCCTTCGATTCCTCGTCGTCCAGCGCGGCCAGCTCCAGCTCACGTGCAGCGTCGGCGCTGCGCAGCTCGCCTTCGCCCCACAACGGTGCGCTGGGATGGATGTCGAACCGCGCGAGGCGCTCGGCCAGCACGTCGGTGTACGGCTCGGGGCCGAACACGCTGCGACTGCCGTCCAGCATCCACACTTCGCCCTCCAGTGGCTGATCCCAGCTGCCCTGCTCCACGCGCGCGGCCAGCACGCGGTTGAACAGCGCCGAACGGGCGGCAGACAACAGCAGCGAACGCTGGTCCTTGCGCATGCGGCGGCCCCCGAACATCGCCAATGCGGCCGGCACGTTGCCGCCGTCGCGGCCGAAGCGCTGCTCACCGAACCAGTTCGGCAGGCCCCGGCTGGCAATCTGCTGCAAACGCTCACTGATCGCTGCAGCATCGCCCCGCACCTGGCGCAGCACCAGCTTGAAGCGGTTGCCGGCCAAGGCGCCGCGCTGCAGCTTGCGGTTGTGCCAGGTGGCTTCGAGCACTTCGATCTCATCACTGTCCAGCTCGGCCAGATCCGGTGCAATGCGCTTGGGCAGGTGCACGCTGAAGCGCTGGGTGGTGACCGCATGGCGGTCCTTCATGCCGGCGTAGCTCACCGCCATTTCCGGCAGGCCGGCCCACTTGGCCAGCAGCTTGGCCACATGCACGGTGTTGGCACCGCGCTTGCGGATGTGCAGCAGCAGGTGCTCGCCCTCGCCAGTGGCCTCGAACGCCGGCAACTCGTCGACCTGGAAATCTTCCGGCGTGGTGCGGATGCGCGCCGACAGCAACGGCGCACCAAACGCAAGCGGCAGCGGGATCATGCCGCCACCAGCAGCACCACCGCCTGTGCGGCGATGCCTTCTCCACGGCCGGTAAAGCCCAGCTTCTCCGAGGTGGTGGCCTTGACGCTGACCGCATCCAGCGGCAGCTGCAGCAGCGCACCGATGCGCTCACGCATGGCCAGCGCATGCGGACCGACCTTCGGACGCTCGCAGATCACGGTGATGTCGGTGTTGCCGACGCGCCAGCCACGCTCGCGCAGCAGGCTGTCGCAATGGCGGACGAAATCGCTGCTGTCAGCGCCCTTCCAGCGGTCATCACTCGGCGGGAAGTGCTGGCCGATGTCACCCAGCGCCAGCGCACCGAGCATCGCGTCGCACAGGGCATGCAGGATCACGTCGCCGTCGCTGTGCGCGAGCACGCCACAGCTGTGCGGCACGTTCACCCCACCGAGCATGATGTGATCGCCCTCACCGAAGGCATGGACGTCGTAGCCCTGGCCGATGCGGACGGGCGGGAACGGTGCGGTGCTCATGGATGCAACCCTTGCAGCAGGGCCGCGCGGGCAATCAGCCGGCGCGACGGGAAAGTACGAATTCGAACCGGTCGAGATCGGCCGGAGTGGTTACCTTGAAGTTGTCCTCGCTGCCTTCCACCAGCAGCGGGCGCTGGCCCTGGCGCTCCATGGCCATGGCCTCGTCGGTGACTTCGACACCGGCGGCAGCGGCTTCGGACAGCGCGCGGCTGAGCTGGTGGCGGCGGAACAGCTGCGGCGTCAATGCACGCCACAGGCGCTCGCGCGGCTCGGTGCCATCGATGCCACCGTCATCGCCCGCGCGCTTGAGGGTGTCGCGCACCGGTGCGGCCAGGATCGCCCCGACCGGGTCGGCACGACCGACTTCAAGCAGCCGCCCAAGATCGGCAAGTGACAGGTTCGGCCGCGCCGCATCGTGGACCAACACGAATTCATCGGCACGCACCGAGTCCGGCAGGGCCTGCAGCCCGGCCAGCACCGAGGCGGCACGGGTCGCGCCGCCGATGCAGGTCAGCACCGGCTTGCCGGCCCATTCACTCCAGCCAGGCCAGTCACCGTCGTCCTGTCCGATCACCACCATCGCGCCGGCCACGGCCGGGTGCGCCAGCAGCGCGTCCAGGGTATGGGCGAGCAGGATCTGCCCGCCGGCCTGCAGGTACTGTTTGGGCAGCGGTGCGCCGAAGCGGGCGCCACGGCCGGCGGCCGGAACCACCACCCAGATCGCCCCACTCATGGCACGTCCGCCGGATGATCGCCGACCTGGGCGCTGACACCTGCCGCAGGTTGCGCCGGTTGGACCGGCGCATCCTCGACCACACGGTAGAACTTCTCGCCAGGCTTGATCATGCCCAGCTCGCTGCGCGCGCGCTCCTCGATGGCGGACTGGCCTTCCTTGAGGTCCTTCACTTCGGCGGCCAGCGCGTCGTTGCGCTGCTGCAGGCCCTCGTTGTCCCGCTCCTGGTTGGCGACCTGGGCTTCGAGCATCATCACTTCACCCGAATTGCCCGGACCGAACCAGAAGCGGTACTGCAGCCAGCCCAGCAACAGGGCCAGCACCAGCAGCATCCAGCGCCAGTCGCGCATCGGCTCAGCGCTTCAGCGAAACGAACGCGTCACGACCGGCGTAACGCGCGCCGGCGCCGAGGGCTTCCTCGATGCGCAGCAGCTGGTTGTACTTGGCCACGCGATCGCTGCGGCACAGCGAGCCGGTCTTGATCTGGGTGGCGGTGGTAGCCACGGCGATGTCAGCGATGGTGGTGTCTTCGGTTTCACCCGAGCGGTGCGAAACCACGGCGGCGTAGCCGGCACGATCAGCCATGGCGATCGCTTCCAGGGTTTCGCTTAGCGTGCCGATCTGGTTGACCTTGATCAGGATCGCGTTGGCGGTGCCCGAGTCGATGCCTTCCTGGAAGATCTTCGGGTTGGTCACGAACAGGTCGTCGCCGACCAGCTGCACCTTCTTGCCGATGCGGTCGGTCAGCAGCTTCCAACCCGCCCAATCATTCTCGGCCAGGCCATCCTCAATCGTGATGATCGGGTACTGCGCGGCCCAGTCAGCGAGGAAGTCGACGAACTGCTCGGAAGTCAGGCGCTTGTTCTCGCCGACCAGGTTGTACTTGCCGTTCTCGAAGAATTCGCTGGACGCCACGTCCAGGCCCAGCAGCACGTCTTCACCGGCGGTGTAGCCGGCCTTGCCGATCGCTTCGAGGATGGTGTCCAGCGCTTCGACGTTGCTGCGGAAGTCCGGCGCGAAACCGCCTTCGTCGCCCACCGCCGTGCTCAGGCCGTGGCCCTTCAGCACCGACTTCAGCGAATGGAAGATTTCGGTGCCGGCGCGCAGCGCTTCGGAGAACGAGGTGAAGCCGACCGGCAGCACCATGAACTCCTGGAAGTCCACGTTGTTGTCGGCGTGCGCGCCACCATTGATGATGTTCATCATCGGCACCGGCAGCGACGGGGTAACGCCGGTCTTGGCGGCCAGGTACTGCCACAGCGCCTGCTTGTTCGATGCAGCGGCGGCGTGCGCGGCGGCCATCGAAACACCCAGCAGCGCGTTGGCGCCCAGGCGGCCCTTGTTCTCGGTGCCATCAAGATCGATCAGGCGACGGTCGAGGCCGGCCTGGTCGGTGGCTTCAAAACCCTTCAGCGCGTTGGCGATGGTGGTGTTGACGTTGTCGACGGCCTTGCGCACGCCCTTGCCCAGGTAACGGGTCTTGTCGCCATCACGCAGCTCGACCGCTTCCTTGGTGCCGGTCGAGGCGCCGGAGGGAACCGCGGCACGACCGAACGAACCGTCCTCCAGGATGACTTCGGCTTCCAGCGTGGGGTTGCCACGGCTGTCGAGGATTTCACGGGCGTGGATGCTGCGGATCGTACTCATGGTCGGGCCGGTTACCTGTCTGGAGAGGGGGCGACAAAACGAATGCCGCGTGATTATCCCCGGCTGCCCGCCACTTGCCAAATGGCGTGGGCGCCGTCAGGCCAGAGTGGCCCCGATCACCATCAGGATCAACGACACCATCACCACCAGCAGGCCACCAGCAATGGCCGCCACTACGCCGCCGCGGCGGCAACGCCAGGCCATCACCATCGCCACCAGGCTGCCAACGAAGGACAGCACGAGCATGGCCAGTGCAGCCCAGATCCAGTACTGCATGGCCTGCATGCCATGGCTGCCATCCCCGGGCGAACCGAAACTGGCGGCGAAGGCGAATACAGCTGCCACCAGGCCGGCCCAGGCAAGAACAGCCAGCGCCAGCGCGATCAGGCCCCAGGGCCGATCACGGGTTGCCAGGGTCGCATTCATCAGAACAGTCCGTAGAACAGGGCGCCAAGCCACAGCGACAGCAGGATGATCGCCAACCCGGCGGCCACCTTGCCACGGTTCAGGCGCCAGGCCAGTACGGCGGCAGCGACGCATCCCACGGCGCCGACCAGCTCTGCAACCAGCAGCGCAATGAAGTACACGCGCAGATTGAGCGCGCTGTCGCCATCACCTGGTGGGCGCACTGACGCGGCGCCGATCAGCACCAGACCGAACATGCCCACGGTGAACAGCACGGCCAGGCCCAGTGCGATCAGGCCCCAGGGCCACTGTTTCCAGTGCCGGCGGCGGCGCTGGTTTTCCAGCGCCAGCCACGGGTCACGACTCACGCGAAGCGCGAGAAGCCGTGCTTCTTGGTCACCGCGTCCAGTTCCATCAGGGTCTCGAGCAGGGCTTCCATCTGGTCCAGCGGCCACGCATTGGGGCCATCGGAGAGGGCCTTGGACGGGTCCGGATGGGTCTCGGCGAACAGGCCGGAAATGCCTACCGCCACGGCGGCACGGGCCAGCACCGGCACGTGCTCACGCTGGCCACCGGAACTGGTGCCCTGCCCGCCCGGCAGCTGCACCGAATGGGTAGCGTCGAACACCACCGGGCAACCGGTCTCGCGCATCACCGCCAGCGAACGCATGTCGCTGACCAGATTGTTGTAGCCGAAGCTGGCACCACGCTCGCAGACCATGATCTGCTCGTTGCCGGTGGCCTTGGCCTTCTCCACGACCGGCTTCATGTCCCAAGGCGCCAGGAACTGGCCCTTCTTGATGTTGACCGGCTTGCCGGCCGAGCACACCTTGCGGATGAAGTCGGTCTGGCGGACCAGGAACGCCGGGGTCTGCAGCACGTCCACCACCGAGGCCACTTCGTCCATCGGGGTGTACTCATGGACGTCGGTGAGCACCGGCACGCCGATCTGCTTCCTGACCTCGGCCAGGACCTTCAGGCCCTCCTCCATGCCCGGGCCGCGGAAGGCGGTGCCCGAGGTGCGGTTGGCCTTGTCGAAGCTGGACTTGAAGATGAAGTTGACGCCGAGCTTGCCGGTGATCTCCTTCAGCTTGCCGGCGGTATCGAGCTGCAACTGCATCGACTCGATCACGCAGGGGCCGGCGATCAGGAACAGGGGCTGGTCCAGCCCGACCTCGAATCCACACAGTTTCATGGCGTTTCCTTGTTGTCCGCAGCACCGGCCGGGCCGGTGCGCTGGGGGTTGAAGCATGCAGGATGGGGGCCCACGCCCCCATTCACAAGTCAGGCGCGCGCTTCGGAAAGCAGCTTGCCGCCCGCCTTGCGCTCGCGCGCGGCACGGATGAAACCGATGAACAGCGGGTGGCCGTCGCGCGGCGTGGACAGGAATTCCGGGTGCGCCTGGCAGGCCAGGAACCACGGGTGGGCATCGCGCGGCAGTTCGACCACTTCCACCAGGGTGTCGTCCATCGACTTGCCGGCGATCACCAGGCCCGCATCTTCCAGCTGGGTGCGGTAGCGGTTGTTGAACTCGTAGCGGTGGCGGTGGCGCTCGGCGACCACGTCCTTGCCGTACAGCTCGCGGGCCAGCGTGCCCGGCTTCAGGCGTTGTTCCTGCAGGCCCAGGCGCATGGTGCCGCCGAGGTCGCTCTTGTCGTCACGCTTCTCGACATCGCCGCTGGCGGTGCGCCATTCGGTGATCAGGCCGATCACCGGGTTCGGCGACTGGCGATCGTTCTCGGTGCTGTTGGCACCTTCCAGGCCGACCACGTTGCGCGCGTAATCGACCACTGCCGCCTGCATGCCGTAGCAGATGCCGAAGTACGGCACCTGCTGCTCGCGGGCGAACTTCGAGGTCAGCACCTTGCCTTCAAAGCCGCGGTCACCGAAGCCACCCGGTACCAGGATGCCGTCGACATCGGCCAGTGCAGCCATGTCGGTGCCTTCCAGGTCCTGTGCTTCCAGCCACTTCAGGTTGACCTTGGTGCGCTGGCGCAGGCCACCGTGCTTCAGTGCCTCGCCGACCGACTTGTAGGCATCCTGGTGATCGACGTACTTGCCGACCACGGCGATGGTCACTTCGTCCAGCGGGTGCAGGGTCGCGTCGACCGCGTCTTCCCACATCGAAAGATCGACCGGACCGGCCTTGTCGGCCAGCTTCAGCTGGTTCACCACGATTTCGTCCAGGCCCTGTGCATGCAGGCCGGACGGGATGCGGTACAGCACGTCCACGTCCGGCACGCTGATCACTGCACGCTCGGAGACGTTGGTGAACTGGGCGATCTTGCGACGCTCCGAATCCGGCACCGCCTGTTCTGAACGGCACAACAGCACGTCCGGCTGGATGCCGATCGAGCGCAGTTCCTTCACCGAGTGCTGGGTCGGCTTGGTCTTCAGCTCACCGGCGGCACCGATGTACGGCACCAGGGTGAGGTGCATGAACAGCGCCTTCTCCGGGCCACGTTCGGTGCGCACCTGGCGGATCGCCTCCAGGAACGGCAGCGACTCGATGTCGCCCACGGTGCCGCCGATCTCGACCAGTGCCACGTCGTAGCCTTCGGTGGCTTCGTCGATGCAGCGACGGATCTCGTCGGTGATGTGCGGAATGACCTGCACGGTCGCGCCCAGGTAGTCGCCGCGGCGCTCCTTGCGGATCACGTTCTCGTAGATGCGCCCGGTGGTGACCGAGTTCTTGCGGCTGAGGCGGGTGCGCACGAAGCGCTCGTAGTGGCCCAGGTCGAGGTCGGTCTCCGCGCCGTCGTCGGTGACGTAGACCTCACCGTGCTGGAACGGGCTCATGGTGCCCGGGTCGACGTTGATGTACGGGTCGAGCTTCATCATCGTGACCTTCAGGCCACGGGCTTCAAGAATGGCGGCCAGCGACGCGGCGGCAATGCCTTTGCCGAGCGAGGACACCACGCCGCCGGTTACGAAAATCAAGGGAGTCATGGCTGCAAGCATCCTGTCTGGAAATGGAAAACGGCAGCACCACGCGCACCCGGTGGGCGGGCATGGTGCTCAGAGGGGGTTTTCCGGTTCGCTGAGGCAGCGAGGGAGGTGCGGATCCGTGCGGCGGCAGGCGCCGGACCGGAACCATCGTGCGAGGTCGGGGCGGCCGTGCCGGCCAAATCGACCGTCACCTGCGACCCGCCATGCTGGAAGCCACGCTTGGCCGCTCCAGCCCATTCGCAAATGGTGGACACGCACTTACTCCCGGAAAGCCATAGTTTACAGATTGATGGCCGCCAACCCAAGGGGCAGACGCCACGTTCCCAAAAAGAAACGCCCCGCTGAGCGGGGCGTTCCGGTGCGCAACCCTTGTCGCAAGGGCGCCTGGCAGGCTGCAGGATCAGCGCTTCTTGCGCGCTTCCTCTTCCTCTTCCTGCTGCGGGGCCGGCTGGCCCTGCGCCTTCATCTGGGCATTGGCCTGGGCCCGGCGCTTGGCCTTTGCATCGGCCTCGGCCTGGGCCTTGTCGGCCTGATCACCCTGTTGCGGGGCCGACTGGCCGGCGTTCTGCGCCACCACCAGCGGCACTGCAACGGCGGCAGCGGCCAGGATCGCAATGGTCAGCAACTTCTTCATGGAGTCCTCCTCGCGGTATGGCTTGGACGTTCTGATCCAACGGAGCGCCGGCGTTCAGATTCCAGCGGCTGCCATTTTACCCCCTCTGCGTCGCCGAGACTGAACCGCAGGCGTGCAAAATCCCGTGCCAGACCCCACACTTGCCCGTCGCTCCAAGCTTTCGAAGACAGATGAACGCCCGTTATAACGCCGCCGATATTGAAGTCCTGTCCGGCCTTGACCCGGTCAAGCGCCGTCCCGGCATGTATACCGACACCGCGCGCCCGAACCACCTGGCGCAGGAAGTGATCGACAACTCGGTGGACGAGGCCCTCGCCGGCCACGCCCGCTCGATCGAGATCACCCTGTACAAGGACGGCAGCGTGGAGGTCAGCGATGACGGCCGCGGCATGCCGGTGGACATCCATCCCGAAGAAAAGATCCCGGGCGTCGAGCTGATCCTCACCCGCCTGCATGCCGGCGGCAAGTTCAGCAACAACAACTACACCTTCTCCGGTGGTCTGCACGGCGTCGGCGTCAGCGTGGTCAACGCGCTGTCGACCCTGGTGGAAGTGCACATCAAGCGCGACGGTGCCGAACACCGCATCACCTTCCGCAATGGCGACCGCGCCACACCGCTGGAAGTAGTTGGCAGCGTCGGCAAGAAGAACACCGGTACCCGCGTGCGCTTCTGGCCGGACCCGAAGTACTTCGATACGCCGAAGTTCGCGGTGCGCGCGCTCAAGCACCTGCTGCGCGCCAAGGCCGTGCTGTGCCCGGGCCTGACCGTGAAGCTGACCGATGAAGCCACCGGTGAAGTCGATACCTGGTACTACGAAGACGGCCTGCGCGATTACCTGAAGCTGGAGCTGGGTGATCGCGAGATGCTGCCGGCCGAGCTGTTCGTCGGCAGCCTGAAGAAGGACACCGAGGTCGTGGACTGGGCAGTGGCCTGGCTGCCGGAAGGCGAGCTGGTGCAGGAAAGCTACGTCAACCTGATCCCCACCGCCCAGCACGGCACCCATGTCAACGGCCTGCGTACCGGCCTGACCGAGGCGCTGCGCGAGTTCTGCGACTTCCGCAACCTGCTGCCGCGTGGCGTCAAGCTGGCCCCGGAAGACGTGTGGGACCGCGTGTCGTTCGTGCTGTCGCTGAAGATGACCGACCCGCAGTTCAGCGGCCAGACCAAGGAACGCCTGTCCTCACGCCAGGCGGCCGGCTTCATCGAAGGTGCCGCCCATGATGCCTTCAGCCTGCTGCTCAACCAGAACGTGGAGCTGGGCGAGAAGATCGCGCAGATCGCCATCGAGCGCGCCAGCGCCCGTCTGAAGACCGAAAAGCTGGTCGTCCGCAAGAAGGTCACCCAGGGCCCGGCCCTGCCCGGCAAGCTGGCCGACTGCATCAGCCAGGACCTGTCGCGCACCGAGCTGTTCCTGGTGGAAGGTGATTCGGCAGGCGGCAGCGCCAAGCAGGCCCGCGACAAGGATTTCCAGGCCATCATGCCGTTGCGCGGCAAGATCCTGAACACCTGGGAGGTTTCCTCCAACAGCGTGCTGGCCTCGGAAGAAGTGCACAACCTGGCGATCGCGATCGGCTGCGACCCGGGCAAGGACGACATCAGCGGCCTGCGCTACGGCAAGGTCATCATCCTGGCCGACGCGGACTCCGACGGCCTGCACATCGCAACACTGCTGACCGCGCTGTTCCTCAGGCACTTCCCTGCGCTGGTCGATGCCGGCCACGTGTTCGTGGCCATGCCGCCACTGTTCCGCATCGACGTGGGCAAGCAGGTGTTCTATGCCCTGGACGAGGAAGAAAAGCGCTCGATGCTGGACAAGATCGAACGCGAGAAGATCAAGGGCGCCATCAACGTGACCCGCTTCAAGGGCTTGGGCGAGATGAACCCGCCTCAGCTGCGTGAATCGACCATCCACCCCGATACGCGCCGGCTGGTGCAGCTGACCGTGGACGATCGCGAGCAGACAAGTTCGCTGATGGACATGCTGCTGGCCAAGAAGCGCGCCTCCGACCGCAAGGGCTGGCTGGAGTCGAAGGGCGACCTGGCTTCGCTGGAAGTCTGACTCCCGCAGCCCTCCTGTAGAGCCGAGCCCACGCTCGGCTGCATTCCACGCCGTGCCGGGCAGCCGAGCATCGGCTCGGCTCTACAGAGATCCCACCCCCATCGGCAAACCCGGCGGAGCCATAATGCGCGTCCATCCGTGTGGACCAACGTATTGGCCAGCCACTCCCTGCTGTTTCCCGGCCTGCCGCTGCACAGCGCGCGCCTCGTCCTGAGCCCGATCCGCCGCGACGATGCGGCCGCCCTGTTCGCAATCCAGTCCGATCCGGACGTGATGCGGTTCTGGAACCATCCTGCATGGACACGACCGTCCGAGGCACGCGCGCAGATCGACGATGACCTGGCGGCACAGGCCACCGGCACCCAGCTCAAGCTGGCCGTGCGCGAAACGCTGGACGGCCCGTTGCTGGGCATCTGCGTGGTGTTTGCGTTGGACCGCGATGCGGCACGCGCCGAGATCGGCTACCTGCTGGCACCGGATCGCCAAGGCCTGGGCTACATGCACGAGGCCCTGCAGCAGGTACTGGCCTACCTGTTCGGCACCCTCCACCTGCATCGCGTGGAAGCCGAGATCGACCCGCGCAACGCACCCTCCGCGCACGTGCTCGAACGCCTGGGCTTCCGCCGCGAGGGAGTGCTGCGCCAGCGCTGGCGGATCCAGGGGGAACTGGCCGACTCGGCCGTCTATGGCCTGCTGGCCGATGACGAAGCGGCCGCCACCCTGCCCGCTTGACCCAATCTGGCCAGTAGCGGGCTCAACGCACGGCCATGCCTTTGGACACATACGACATGGGCCGCCACCGGCCTAGCATCGGAATCCCCTTCCGCTGCCCACCCGGTGCCATGAAGTCCCTGCTGCACACTGCCGCGCTCTGCGTCGGCCTGCTCATCGCCCCAGCCAGCGTACTGGCCGCGCCTGATGCCGACGCCAAGCCCGATCCGAAAGACGACAAGACCGAGGCACCTGCGTTGCCCGCAGACGCCTCAGCCCGCCAGAGCATGCGCCTGGCCGGCCGCACCCTGGACTACACCGCCACCGTCGGCACCCTGCCGGTACGCGATGCCAAGGGCAAGGTGATCGCCGATGTGGTGTTCACCGCCTACACGATGCCGGGCAAGGACCGGCCGGTGACCTTCGCACTCAATGGCGGCCCCGGTGCGTCGTCGGTGTACCTCAACATGGGCGCGATCGGGCCCAAGGTGGTGACCTTCGGCTCCGAGGGTGACAGCGCGTCGGCGCCGGCCACGCTGCACGACAACCCCGGCACCTGGCTGGACTTCACCGACCTGGTGTTCATCGATCCGGTCGGCACCGGCTTCAGCCGCGCGCGGATCGGCGACGATGAAGCGAAGAAGGCACTGTACAACCCCAGCGCCGACATCGAATACCTGTCACGCTCGATCTACGACTGGCTGCTGCGCAACCAGCGCATGGCGTCGCGCAAGTACCTGACTGGCGAGAGCTACGGCGGCTATCGCGGCCCGCGCATCACCCACTACCTGCAGACCCGGCTGGGCGTGGCGATGAACGGCCTGGTACTGGTCTCGCCGTACCTGAGCCCGACCCTGGAAGACAACGCCGATGTCTCGCCGATGGCGTGGATGCAGACCCTGCCGTCGATCGCCGCCGCGCACCTGGAGCGCCAGGGCAAACTGACCGATGCAGCGATGCGCGAAGTAGTGGAATACACCCGTGGCGACTACGCCACCGCCCTGATGAAAGGCCGTAGCGATCCGCAGGCAACCGAGGCGATGCTGCGCCGGGTGACCGAACTGACCGGCCTGGAGCCGCAGTTCGTGCGCCGTGCCGGTGGCCGCCTGGAAACGCAGGCCTACCTGCGCGAAGTATTCCGCGACAAGGGCACGCTGGGCAGCCGTTACGATTCCAACGTGACCGCGTTCGATCCGTTCCCGAACGATCCGGAGCAGCGCGCCAACGATCCGCTGCTGGACAGCATCATTGCGCCGACCACCACGGCGATGGTCGACTTCGTGACGCGCGTGGTCGGCTGGAAGGTGGATGCGCGCTACCAGGCGCTGAATTACGACGTGAACCGGCTGTGGGACCGCAATGGCGAGCTGCGCCAGGGCGCGGTGACCCAGCTGCGCCAGGCGGTGGCGATCGACCCGCATCTGCAGGTGCTGATCGTGCATGGCTGGAACGACCTGTCGTGCCCGTTCATGGGGTCGATCCTGACCGTGGACCAGATGCCGACGATGGGCAGCAATCCGGACCGGGTGCAGGTGCGCAGTTATCCGGGCGGGCACATGTTCTACAGCCGGGCCGACAGCCAGGCGGCGTTCCGGAATGATGTGAAGGCGCTGTTCCAGCGCAATTGATGGGTGGTGGCGGCCGGGCCTGCGGCCCGGCACCCGCTGGATCAACTGCAACTGCAGCTGCGACTGCAAAGGCCTGGATTCCGTGGGATGGCGGGGTGGGATGGGCAGGCGGGGGACGGCAAAAACTGCTCCTGCGTGCCTCGTAGAGCGCCATCCATGGCGCTCTGCGCCCCCGCCTGCCCACCCCACCCCGCCTTCGACAGTTTCCGGGCGCTGTTGGTCGGCACGGGGGTGGATCCCGTTGTTTGGCAACGGGCTCTGACCCTGGTTCTGCTCTGGTAGGTGTCGACCTTGGTCGACACGTTGTATGCGGAAAAATTCTTTGCCCATGAAAAAGCCCGCCTGATATGGCGGGCTTTTTCGTTTGCAACCCTGGCGTGGCGATCAGGTCCAGTCGAACAGTTCGAACAGCTTCAGGATCAGGTACGCACAGCCGCCGGCCGCCGGGATGGTCAGGATCCAGGCCCAGACGATGCGCTCGATCACGCCGAACTTCAGCGAACGCGGGTTCTTGGCGAAGCCGACACCCATGATCGCGGTGGAGATGCTGTGCGTGGTCGAGACCGGCATGCCGAAGTGGGCCGCCAGGGTCAGGATGGTGGCCGAGCTGGTCTCCGCGGCGAAGCCGTGGATCGGGTGCAGCTTGACCATCTTGTGGCCCAGGGTCTTGATGATTTTCCAGCCACCCGAAGCGGTACCGGCCGCCATCACCACCGCGCAGGTCAGCACGATCCACATGGCGATGCCGTCACCGGCGTGCGCGTCCGGGTGCATGAAGGCCAGCCAGGACGGGAGATCGTTCAGTGCGCCGGTGGCTTCGGCACCAATCAGGGTCATCGCGATGATGCCCATGGTCTTCTGCGCGTCGTTGTGGCCGTGGGCGAAGCCCATGTAGGCCGCCGAGGCGATCTGCGCCTTGCCGAAGAAGGCATTGACGATGCGCGGGCGGGCCAGGCGGCCGATGGCGCCACCGACCTTGGCCAGGCCGGCGATCAGCGCCCACAGCAGCACCATCACCACAATGCCGAGCAGGAAGCCGGCGATCGGCGAGGTGATCATCGGCACGAACACCTTCCACAGCAGGCCCTTGTTCTGCGCCCAGCTGCCCAGGCGCTCGGACCAGATCAGGGCATCCCAGTTGTTGTGGGCCGCAGCCAGGCCGGCGCCGCAGAGGCCGCCGATCAGCGCGTGCGAGGACGAGGACGGCAGCCCCTTCCACCAGGTGATCAGGTTCCAGATGATGCCGCCCAGCAGCGCGCACAGGATCACCTGCGGGGTGACTTCCACCACGTTGGTGTTGAGCAGGCCCGAGGCGATGGTCAGCGCCACCGCCGTACCGGTCAGCGCACCGATGAGGTTCATGAAGGCGGCCAGCATCACCGCCCAGCCGGGCGAGAGCACCTTGGTCGCCACTACGGTGGCAATGGAATTGGCAGTGTCGTGGAAGCCGTTGATGAACTCGAAGACGAGCGCGGCCAGGATCACTACCAGGACAAGGGTCAACATGCGGCGGCGTCCGTCAGCTGTTCTTCAACACGATCTGGTACGCCACCACGCCAGCCTCGCGGCAACGGTCGATGGCCTTCTCTAGGATCTCGAAGAATTCCTTCAGCAGGAACATCTGCAGGTTGTCCAGGCGACCGGAGTAGATGTCGCGGTACAGCTCGAGCATCAGGCGGTCGGCCTCGTTCTCCAGCGAGCGCAGCTTCTCGTTCAGCGCGGTCATCCGGTCCAGGTTCATGTGGCGCAGGTCGGCCACCATCTCCACCACCACGCCGGCGGCCTGCTCCAGCATCGCCGCGCGCGGCGCGAAGTCGATGTGCTCGAGGTGGGTCGTGGCCAGCGAATAGCGATCGGCGAACTTCTCGATCTGCTTCGGAATCTTGTACAGGGCCGAACCCAGCGCTTCGATGTCTTCGCGCTCGATGGGGGTCATGAAGCTGTCCACCAGCGCCTGGCTGATCTTGTCAGAGGCCGCGCGTTCGCGCAGGCGGGCCAGCTTGAAGGCGTCCAGCGCGGGCTGGCGGTCGGCCTCGCGCAGCATGGAATGCAGCGCCTTGGCGGCATCGGAAGCCGCGACAGCAGCCTCATCGAGCAGGGTGTAGAACTGTTTGCCGGAACCGAAAATGGTCTGCAGAGAGAACATTGAGAAACCTGTCAGCCGTCGCGGGAAGGACGGCACCAGAGCGAATTATGACGGCTAGATGACCATCACGGGTATCCCCGCGCCCTTTCCGGGCTCTGGGAGCCCCAACCTGAACAGGCGGTTGCCACCCTGCCACGCCCCTTTGCTAAGATGCCAGCGCGCCTTCAGGCGCACCTTATGGACGACGACCCTTATCCCCCTGCGCCGCGCCGGACCCCGTTCCTGAGCGCCTGCCGCCATCGCAAGCACCCGCCCTCCCTGCCACCAACCGGGGACGACGCCCGTGTTTGAAATGATCCTGATTGTCTTCGCGCTGGTTCTGCTGAACGGCTTCTTCGCCATGTCCGAGATGTCGGTCATGACCTCGCGCAAGAGCCGCCTGAAGCAGATGGCCGCCACCTCCAAGCGCGCCGCCAAGGCGCTGGAGCTGTCGGAGAAGCCGGAGAGCTTCCTGTCCACCGTGCAGATCGGCATCACCGTGATCGGCGTACTCACCGGCTACCTCGGTGGTGATGCGATCGGCGACGCGATCGCCGGCTGGCTGCAGGGCCTGATGCCCGGCTTTGCGTACGCGCGCGAAGTAGGCACCGCCCTGGCGGTCTCGCTGATCACCTTCATCACGCTGATCTTCGGCGAACTGGTGCCCAAGCGCCTGGCCCTGACACGTTCCGAGGCCATTGCCGGCCTGGTCGCGATGCCGATGAGCTGGCTGGCCAGGCTCGCCCTGCCCTTCGTCTGGCTCCTGTCCAAGACTACCCAGCTGGTGCTGAAGGTGCTGGGCCTGGGCAAGGACGAGGCCGCGCAGGTGACTGAAGAAGAGATCCGGATGCTGGTGGCCGAGAGCCACGAGGCCGGCGTGATCGACGCCCACGAGCGCGACATGATGAACCGCGTCATGCGCCTGGGCGACCGCACCGCCGACAGCCTGATGACGCCGCGCAACCGCATCGCCTGGCTCGACACCCAGGCCGGGCTGGAGCGCAATCTGGACATCATGGCCGAGCACGAGTTCTCCCGTTACCCGGTGTACCGCGACAACGACATGGACGTGGTCGGCGTGCTGGAGCTGAAATCGCTGGCCACGCGCATGGCGCGCGGCGACAACGCGCTGTTCCAGACCCTGCGCGAACCGCTGTACGTCTCCGAATCGACCCACGCGATGAAGCTGCTGGAGATCTTCCGCGAGGAACAGCAGTCGATGGCGCTGGTGGTGGACGAGTACGGCGAGATCCAGGGCCTGGTGACCATCAGCGACCTGATGGGCGCCGTGGTCGGCCGCCTGCAGGCGGTCGAGAATGCCGACGAGGACGCCCTGGTGGTGACCCGCGAGGACGGCTCGCTGCTGGTGGACGGCTCGCTGCCGATCGAAGACCTGCGCGAGCTGATCGGAAGCAACGACCTGCCCGATGCCGAGGACGGCGATTACTACACGCTGGCCGGCATGTGCATCCACTACTTCGGCCGCATCCCGCACGCAGGCGAGTACTTCGACTGGGCCGGCTGGCGCTTCGAGGTGGTCGACCTGGACGGTGCGCGGGTGGACAAGCTGCTGCTGCGCACGTTGTCCGACGAGCAGGCCGATGAGCTCACCGCCTGAGACCGGCCAGGGCCAGGGCGCTCAGCGCGCGGCCTACCGCAACGAGGGCATCCGCACCCTGCTGGAGATGTTCGCCTCCGGCGATCCCGCCGAGCACATGCCGCTCGGCCAGATCCTCAGCAACCTGCAGCAGAGCGCGTTCGGCGTGTTCCTGTTCGTGGCGATCCTGCCCTCGTTCATCCCGATCCCGGGCATGGGGGGGGCGGTCAGCGGCCCACTGGTGGTCCTGATCGGCCTGCAGATGCTGTGTTGCCTGCGCCGCCCCTGGCTGCCCGGTTTGATTGCCCGACGCGGGCCGAAGCGCGGCACCATGCACCGCTTCCTGGACCGTATCGATCGCCCGTTGCGGCGGCTGGACAGGATGCTGAAGCCACGCCTGCCGCAGCTGCTGACACCGCTGCCCGCACACGCGTTCACTGGCCTGCTGCTGGTGTTGCTGGGCCTGCTGCTGTCGTTGCCGATTCCGTTCACCAACTTCCTGTTCGGCTTCCAGCTGCTGCTGTTCTCGCTGGCGCTGCTGGAACGCGATGGTGCGCTGATGCTGTTCAACTGGATCGCCGCACTGGTGGCGATCGCGTTCTTCGGCTTCAGTTCGGGGCAGCTGGTGGGCTATACAGTGGAGCTATTCCAGCGCTGGTTCTGAAGCGGCATCCGGTAGAGCCGGCCGCTGGCCGGCTGCCACGTTTCCAGGGTTGCCGGCCAGCGCCCGGCACTACCAATACCGGACATCGGTCATCACCGAAGATCGATGAAGCCGTTGTCGGCCAGCGCCGCCGGTTCGTCCTGCACCGCCGACAGCACGAAGCTCAATGCCTTGCCCAGCAGCGTGCCCGGGCCATCCCAGTATTCGGCGCTCTCGGCGCGCACGTGGATCAGGCGCAGGTTCGGATCGTCCTTGCCACCCGGGAAGAACAGTTTCATCGCCGGCGACCACAGCTCCTCGATCTTCGCGCGGTCATCGACGACGCGGGCACGCCCGGCCACCGAGACATAGGTGTTGTTCGAGGGCGAGGCATACGCCACGTTGACCCGCGGGTCGAGCGCGATCTCGGCCACCTTCGGGCTGTCGGCGGTGATGACGAACCACAGGTCGCCGTCAAAGGCGACCTGCTGGGTGGCCAGCGGCCGACTGTAGAGCCGTCCGTCGACGCCGGTGGTGGTGAACATGGCCACCTCCACATCCTTGATCAGTTCGGCCAGCTGGTTGACGTGTTCGGCACGGGTGTCGGCCATGTGGGGGACTCCATCGGAATGAGCCCCCATCAGACCGGGCACGGCCGCAACAGCCCGTGACGCAATTGTTCAGCCCGCGTGGCGGGCGTGCCAGGCCTGCATGGTCAGTTCGAACGAGCGCAAGCGCGCGCGGTGGTCGTACAGGTTGGCGGTGAGCATCAGCTCGTCGGGCTTGTGCCGTTCGACAAACGCGGCGATGCCCTCCCCGACCTGCTGCGGATCGCCCAGCACGGTGCAGGCCAGCGCCCGCTCCACCCCCAGTTTTTCGTGCGGCTCCCAGAAGGACTCGATGTCGTCGATCGGTGCCGGAATCTTGCCCGGCCGGCCACGACGCAGGTTGACGAAACTCTGCTGCTGGCTGGTGAAAAGGCGGCGCGACTCCGCCTCGCTGTCGCTGGCAACGACGTTCAGGGCCAGCATCGCGTGCGGCTGCTTCAGCGCCGCCGAGGGGCGGAACTCGCGGCGGTAGACAGCAAGGGCTTCGTCCATCGCGTCGGGTGCGAAGTGCGAGGCGAACGCATACGGCAGGCCCATCGACGCGGCCATGCGCGCGCCGAACAGGCTGGAACCGAGGATCCAGGTCGGTACCCGCAGGCCGCCACCTGGAACGGCCTGCACCGCCTGCCCCGGCTGAACCGGCTCGAAGTAGTGCAGCAGCTCGCGCACGTCCTGTGGGAACTGGTCCGCGCTGTCGAAGTAGCGGCGCAATGCACGCGCGGTCGGCTGGTCAGTACCCGGTGCGCGGCCCAGGCCCAGGTCGATCCGGTCCGGATACAGCGAGGCCAGCGTGCCGAACTGCTCGGCCACCTGCAGCGGGGCATGGTTGGGCAGCATGATGCCGCCGGCACCGACCCGGATGCGCCGGGTGCCGCCGGCGACATGGCCGATCAGCACGGCGGTGGCCGCACTGGCGATGCCGGGCATGTTGTGGTGTTCGGCCAGCCAGTAGCGGCGGTAGCCCAGCGCATCGGCGTGCTGGGCCAGTTCCAGCATGTTGGCAAAGGCGGTGGTGGTGTCACTGCCCTCGCAGACCGGGGCCAGGTCAAGGATCGACAACGGGATCATCAGGCGTTTTTCCGTCACAGGATCCCCCATGCATGGGGACGACCCGACGCAGCGGCCAGTGCCGGTGGCAGGATGCTGATTCCCGCAGCGCGGGTCCACGACTGGCTGCACTTGATCCGGTAGAGCCGGCCGCTGGCCGGCAGGCAACGTGCCCTGGCAGCCGGCCAGCGGCCGGCTCTACCGGGGAATCGACATCCCGGCTTAGAACGCGCTGGGGCGCGGATCAGGCAACGGCTGGTCGACCATCGGCTTCAGTTCCGCATCCAGCGCAATGCGCTCATCGAACACGAAGCAGCGGCCTTCGTAGCCTTCGCCGCCCACTTCCTCGAAGTAGCCGAGGATGCCACCGTCCAGCTGCAGCACGTTGTCCATGCCGTCGTTGACCATCCACAGCGCCGCCTTCTCGCAGCGGATGCCGCCGGTGCAGAAACTGACCACGGTGCTGTCCTTCAGTGCTTCGCGGTGCGGCGCCAGCGCCTCCGGCAGGTCGGTGAACTTGTGGATGGGCAACACCAGCGCATCCTTGAAGGTGCCGTACTCCACTTCCTGCAGATTGCGCGTGTCGAGCATCACCACCGGCTTGCCGGCATCGTCATGCCCCTGCCGCAGCCAGCGCTGCACGGTGGCCGGATCCACCGCCGGCGCACGCGGGTAGTCCAGCGGCTGGCCGTCATCACGGCGGAAGCTGATGATCTCGTCCTTCACCTTGGCCTTCAGCCGGGCGAACGGCTGGTGCTCGCTGAAGCTGGTCTTGACCCGCATATCGGCAAAGCGCGCGTCAGAGCGCAGCGCTGCGTAGAAACCCTCGACCGCCTCTGGCGCACCCGCCAGGAACAGGTTCAGCCCCTCGCCCGCCACCAGGATCGTGCCGCGCAGCTGTGCCGCCTCGGCACGCGCCAGCAGCTGGTCACACAGGGCCTGAGGGGCGTCGATGACGGCGAAATGGTAGGCAGCGGTATTGGCGATCATCCCGCCATTTTAGCGCCTCCCGCCCGCACAGACAGATTCAGGGGTCAGTGCCCTCTGCGCAGCAGAGGGATCCGACCCCAAGCCCGGCAGACACCCGGAATCTGTCAGGGGTGGGGCGGTGTGGGCAGGCGGGGGCGCAGAGCGCCATGGATGGCGCTCTACGAGGCACGCAGGAGCAGCGTTTGCCGTCCCCCGCCTGCCCACACCGCCCCACCCTCCCACTGAAGCCCGGCTTTTGACGTCGCCGTTGCGTCTGCGGGTGCCGGGTGCAACCCGGCCGAAACCCCTTACCCCCGCAACAGCACGAACGGCAGCAGCACCAGCGCAGCGGCAGCGGCCATCCCCAGCAGCACCAGCATTACGAACAGCGGCCGCCGCCGGAACAGGCTGCCGAAGGTCTCCGCCGTGCCATCACGCAATGCCTGCTCACGCTCGGCACGGATGCGCGGCCCGCGTTCGGCCTGGTACTCCGCCATCAGCGCCTTCGCACGTGGATGATCGGCGTCCTCGCGCAGCCACAGGCCTCCGTTGGAAATGCCCCAGGGGCTGGGTTCGGTGCGGTACCAGGCGATGCCGTGCTGGTCGAGCAGCGTGCAGACATCGGCGTATTCGTCGTCACCGACATTGCGCAGATTGAGCAGGAGTTTTGCCATGTCCCCATGATACCCGGCGCCGATGCGCTACCCTTGCCGCCCTCGACCTGCGCCCTACCGGAGACGCCCGATGCGCCGCCTGCTGCTTCCCCTGCTGCTGTCCCTCGCCGCCGCTGGCTGCTCGACCGAACCGTCCGGCCCGCCGCCCGGCGGCACCCTGACCGCCTTCGAGCGGATCGATACCGTGCCAGGTACCGGTGCTGAAGCCGTTCCCGGCAGCAAGGTCACCGTGCACTACACCGGTTGGATCTACGACAACCGTACCGAGACCAAGCACGGCAAGACCTTCGACAGCTCCTTCAAGCACGGCCAACCGTTCACCTTCGCGCTTGGCGCCGGCCAGGTCATCCGCGGCTGGGATGAGGGCGTGGCCGGCATGAAAGTTGGCGGCAAGCGCACGCTGATGATCCCGCCGGACTACGGTTACGGTGACCGCAAGGTCGGCCCGATTCCGGCCGGATCGTCGCTGGTGTTCGACGTAGAGCTGCTCGATGTCAAACCGTGATGCCGCCATGCCCCACCGTGTCGCCGTCATCGGCGGTGGCCCGGCCGGCCTGTTCGCCGCCGAGCGCCTGCGCGCCGCCGGGCTGGACGTCGACCTGTACGAGGCCAAGGGGTCGCCCGGCCGCAAATTCCTGATCGCCGGCAAGGGCGGGCTCAACCTCACCCATTCCGATCCGCGTCCGCTGTTCGACAGCCGCTACCGCGAGCAGTCCACGGCCGTGGGCCGCTGGCTGGACGACTTCGATGCGCAGGCGCTGCGCGACTGGGCCGCCGGCCTGGGCGTGGAGACCTATGTGGGCAGCTCCGGCCGCGTGTTCCCGGTCGACCGGAAGGCTGCGCCGCTGCTGCGTGGCTGGGTGCGCCGGCTGAAGGAACAGGGTGTGCGCCTGCATGCCAACCACCGCTGGATCGGCTGGGGTGAGGATGGCGCGCTGCGATTTGAAACCGAAGATGGCGCCGTTGAAGTACATGCCGATGCCACCCTGCTGGCCATGGGCGGCGGCAGCTGGCCGCAGCTGGGCAGTGACGGCGCGTGGGTCGCGCCACTGCAGGCCCGTGGCGTGGACATCGCACCACTGCAGTCGGCCAACTGCGGTTTCGACGTGGGTTGGACCCCATTCTTCGCCCAACGCAATGCCGGCGCGCCGTTGAAGCCGGTGGTCGCGCACTGGATCGACCTGGCCGGACAGCCACGGTCGCTGCAGGGCGAATGCGTGGCCAGCGAGTACGGCATCGAAGGCAGCCTGATCTATGCGATGGCGGCGGACCTGCGCGAGACCATCAACCGCGAGGGCCACGCGATGCTGTGGCTGGATCTGGTACCGGGCCGCGACGAGGCGCGCCTGCTTGCCGATCTGTCACGCCCACGCAAGGGCCGCAGCTTCGGCGAGCACCTGCGCCGCCAAGCCGGCCTGGATGCAGTGAAAGCCGCACTGGTGTTCGAGATTCTGGGTAAAGAAGCGGGCAGCGACCTGCCTGCCGTGGCGGCTACGCTCAAGCGCCTGCCGCTGCGCCTGCTGCGTCCCCGGCCGATGGCCGAGGTGATCAGCACCGCCGGCGGCGTGCGCCTGGATGCGCTGGATGATGGCCTGATGCTGCGGGCAGTGCCCGGCGTGTTCTGCGCCGGCGAGATGCTGGACTGGGAAGCGCCGACAGGTGGCTACCTGTTGACCGCGTGCTACGCCAGTGGCCTGCGTGCTGCGGAAGGCGTAATCAGGTGGCTGGCCGGGCGGTGACGCCTGCCTTGTAGCGTCAAGCCATGCTCGACGGCGTTACCTGTAGAGCCGAGCCCATGCTCGGCTTGAGTCAAAAGCAGCCGAGCGTGGGCTCGGCTCTACAGAACGCAGAAAACGAGCACTCACCACGGCCGGCGCATGCTCACTGAAGCCAGCGCCACGCCGCTGGGATGCGGGTAGGCCTCTTCGCGCACGCTGACGAACCCCTGGCGTTGATAGAACGGCACGGCGTTGAGCGAGGCCGACAGCACCACCTCACGTTCACGATCGGCCATCGCCAGCAGGCGCTGCATCAACGCCTGGCCAATGCCCTGGCCGCCATGATCCGGATTGACGAACAACGCGTCGACTTCATTGGCATCGGCATCAAAGACGCCGAAGCCGAGCAGGCCACCTTGCCCGTCCTCGGCCACTACGCAGCCGCCCTGCGACAACAGCCGCGCATACTGCGACGGTGGCGGCGAGGCAGACCAGGGCGCAATGACTTCGGGCGGGTAATGGCTGCTGCAGGTCTCGCGCACGCAACGCGTGCGCAGCGCCCACAACATGGCCACGTCATCCATGGTGCCGGTCCTGAACTGCATTACATCTCCTTGTAGAGCCGAGCCTATGCTCGGCTGCTTCTCGATCACGCATCGCGATGTTGGAACGAAGATCAGCCGAGCATGGGCTCGGCTCTACAACATCACGTTATCGCGACTTGCTGGCGCGCAGCGCCTGGATCTTCGGCGGCGGCTGGAAGGAATCGCTGCGTGCATCGGCCCAGAACGCATGGAACACCGCATGGTCGGGCACCTTGTGCAACAGCTCGCCCGGTTCCAGGTAACGGTACAGCGAGGCCAGCGAACGGATCTCCACCGGCGAAACACGACGCAGGATGTGCTCCGGCCCAAGTTCAGCCGGGTCGTTCAGGCCAGCGGCACACAGCAGTTCCTTCAAGGCATGCAGCGTGTGCTCGTGGTAGCTGTAGACACGAGCAGCCTTGTCCGGCGCATCCAGATGCTTCCAGCGCGCGGGATCCTGGGTAGCGATCCCGGTCGGACACTTGTCGGTATGGCAGCTCAGCGACTGGATGCAGCCCAGCGCGAACATGAAGCCTCGGCCGGCATTGCACCAGTCGGCCCCCAACGCGATGGTCCGTGCGATGTCGAACGCACTGGTGATCTTGCCGGCCGCGCCGATGCGGATGCGCTCACGCAGGTCGAGGCCGACCAGGGTGTTGTGCACCAGCAGCAGTGCCTCATGCATCGGCACGCCGACATGATCGACGAACTCGGCCGGTGCCGCGCCGGTGCCGCCTTCGGCGCCATCCACCACGATGAAGTCCGGCAACAGGCCGGTTTCCTGCATCGCCTTGGCGATGCCGAACCATTCCCACGGGTGGCCGATGGCCAACTTGAAACCGACCGGCTTGCCACCGGACAGTTCGCGCAGGCGGGCCACGAACTGCAACAGTTCAACCGGCGTGGAGAACGCCGAATGGCGCGACGGCGACACGCAGTCAACGCCCATCGGCACGCCACGGGTCACCGAGATCTCGGCGGTCACTTTCGGTGCCGGCAGCACACCGCCGTGGCCCGGCTTGGCCCCCTGCGACAGCTTGATCTCGATCATCTTGACCTGATCGTGGGTAGCGTTGGCAACGAAGCGCTCCTCGCTGAAACCACCTTTCTCGTCACGGCAACCGAAGTACCCCGAGCCGATCTCCCACACCAGGTCGCCGCCCATTTCGCGGTGGTAGGGCGAAATCGATCCTTCGCCGGTGTCGTGGTAGAAGCCACCGCGGCGCGCGCCTTCGTTCAGTGCGCGGATCGCATTGGCTGACAGCGAGCCAAAGCTCATCGCCGAGATGTTGAACACGCTGGCCGAATAAGGCTTGGCGCAGTTCGGGCCGATCAGGACGCGGAAGTCATGCTTGGCAATCGTCGTCGGTGCCAGCGAATGGTTGATCCACTCGTAGTCCACCGCATAAGTGCTGCGCAGGGTGCCGAACGGCACCGTGTCCATCTCGTTCTTTGCGCGCTGGTAGATCAGCGCGCGCTGCTGGCGCGAGAACGGCACGTCTTCCAGGTCGCTCTGCACGAAGTACTGGCGGATCTCCGGACCGATCGACTCCAGCCCGTAGCGGAAGTGCGCCATCACCGGATAATTGCGGCGCAACGTGCTGCGTTTCTGCAGCAGGTCCCAGGTCCCCAGCGCCACCATCGCGGCAGTCAGGCCGACGCCCCAGTACCAGGCTGGCCAGATCGTGGCCAGCCACAGGCATATCGGGAACATCAGGATGGCGAGCAGGTAGACGATATACCGATGCATGGCGTTCCTCGGTTGCAACTGCCCCCGAGTCTACCGCGCCGTTCGCAGCCGGGGCTTACAAACGATCGTCAACCACGTTGCGCGGCCAGGCCGATTTCACGTCGTAGACCAGGCCACCGGGCGCCAGCAGCGCCCGGATTGCGGATTCATCCATCGCCTTGAAACGGGCGTGGGCCACCGCCAGCACCACCGCGTCATAGCGCCCTGCCCCGGGCTCGGCCAGCCAGTCCAGGCCCTCGCCGGTCAATGCCGCCGGGCCGACCCACGGGTCGCTTACCTCGACCCTCGCACCGGCATCGCGCAAGCGCTGTGCCAGTTCCAACGCGCGACTGTTGCGCAGGTCCGGGCAATCCTCCTTGAAGGTCACGCCCAGGACCAGGATGCGTGCATCCGCCGGCGCACGGCCACGCTCGGCCAGCATCGCCAGCACCCGAGCCGATACGTGCTCGCCGACGCGGTTATTGACCTGTCGCGCGGTGTGGATCAGGTCCGGGTGGTAACCCACGCTCTCGGACTTGTGCAGCAGGTAGTACGGATCGACGCCGATGCAGTGACCACCGACCAGGCCCGGGCGGAACGGCAGGAAGTTCCACTTGCTGCCGGCGGCATCCAGCACGTCCTGGGTGTCGATGCCGAGCCGGTCGAAGATCAGGGCCAGCTCGTTGACCAGCGCGATGTTGACGTCACGCTGGATATTCTCGACCACCTTGGCCGCTTCAGCCACGCGCATCGAAGGGGCCGGGAACGTACCGGCGGCAATGATGCGCTGGTACAGACCATCAATCACCGCAGCGACCTCCGGGGTCGATCCGGAGGTGATCTTGCGGATGTCGGCAAGGCGCCGCTGGCGGTCACCGGGGCTGACCCGTTCGGGGCTGTAGCCGCAGTAGAAGTCTTCGTTGAAGCGCAGGCCGGACCCTTGTTCCAGCAGCGGCACGCACACTTCCTCGGTGGTTCCGGGGTAGACCGTGGACTCGTAGATCACCAGATCTCCGGCGCGGAGATGGCTGGCAATCAGGCGCGTGGCCGAACGCAACGGCTCCAGATCGGGCTGTTCGTAGGCATCGATCGGGGTCGGCACGGTGACGATGTAGACATTGCAGGCATCAAGCAGTGCCGGATCGCTGCCGTACTGCAACAGGTGCGCACTGGCCAGCTCGTCGGCTTCCATTTCCAGTGTGTGGTCCTGGCCGCTGCGCAGCTCGGCGATGCGACCGGCGTCGATATCGAAGCCCAACGTCGGCCACTGCCGGCCAAACGCCACCGCCAACGGCAGGCCGACATAGCCCAGGCCGACCACCGCAAACCGAGGGTCACTGGCCGCCGCAACCGGCACACTCATCGGCACATCCCATGCAATCGATGCAATCGCACATACGCTGCCATGGCTTCGGCCAACACACTCATCTGCTGCACCACTCCGGAAAACCTGCGCCAGAAAGGCTACAGCCTACCGGCCCCGGCGCCCTGCCGCCAAGGCGGGCTCAGGACCCCAACGCCACCGCCGCCGGTTCCAGCTCACCGTCGGCACCGGTCCAGGCCTGCAGCAGGCGTTCAAATCCACCGCTGCCAAGCAGGAAGCCGGGCCAAGCGGCGTCGACGATCTGCGCCAGTGGTTCTGGCTCGATGCGCCGCGTACCCATCGACCAGCGCGGAAATGCCCGCTGCACCACCGGAGCGCGGCACAGTACGTGCAGCTGCCCATGGCTGCGCGCGTTGAGGATGCGCTGGAACACCGAATCGATACCGTCCTGCGGGCCTTCGAGATACTGCAGGAAACGGCTGCCATCGAACATCAGGACGCCGGTGACTCCAGCTACACGATTGAATGCCGTGGCATCGGCCAGCAGGCGGTCAAGATCGGTTGTCTGCAGATCGGCGCGGGCCTCGCTGGCATAGGCAATCGCGTGCAGCGACATCAGATGGCTCCCCCCCTGGGAACGATGGCAGGGACTATGACATGAATACGATCGGCAGTTAAGCACGCGACCGCCGTGATGCAAACAGGCCGAGGCACCGCAGGTGGGCTACAATCGGCGCCGCGCTGCTGGCCCGGATGGCGAAACTGGTAGACGCATCGGACTTAAAATCCGCCGGGGGCAACCCCATGCCGGTTCGATTCCGGCTCCGGGCACCATACGCACGCCGCGCAACCCACACTCAGATCGCCCGCGAGTAACGCGGTTGCTCATGAGTGGCACGCAGGTACGGATCGAAGCACATCGCCAGCAACCGCAGCAGCGGTCGCCCCGGTTCGCTGGAACGCACCACACCATCGCGGTATTCGGCCAGGCCGTCTTCCTGCAGCCGCTGTACCGAATGCAGGTCCTCGGCAAAGTACTGTTCGAAATCCACGCCGTGGCGCTGACCCAGCTGCACGCCATCGACCTCGCCCTGGCACATCAACTGCTGGATCAGTTCCGCACGCAGCTGGTCGTCAGCGCTCAGCGCCACGCCGCGCCACACCGGCAGCTGCCCCTGGTCCACGGCATCCTCCCATGACGGCAGGTCGCGCGGATTCTGGCTGTAGGTGGCACCGATGTGGCTGATCGCACTCACGCCCAGGCCGAGCAGATCGGTATCGGCGTGGGTGGTATAACCCATGAAATTGCGATGCAGCTGCCCGGCGCGTTGTGCGCGCGACAGATCTTCTTCCGGCAATGCGAAGTGATCCATGCCGATGTACTGGTAGCCGGCCGCAGAGAGCGTCTCCACCGCCAGACCCAGCAGCGCCAGTTTGTCCTCCGGCGAAGGCAAGCGGCTTTCGTCGATCTGCTTCTGCGCACGGAACAGATGCGGCAGATGCGCGTATCCGTACACCGCCAGGCGGTCCGGACGCAGCGCCAGCACCCTATCGAGGGTGCGGCCGAACCCCTCCAGGCTCTGCCCCGGCAAGCCGTAGATCAGGTCGACGTTGACCGAACGCATGCCGCTGTCGCGGCAGGCGCTCAGGATGTCCAGTGTCTGCTGCACGCCCTGGATGCGGTTGATCGATTCCTGCACCTGCGGGTCGAAATCCTGCACGCCCAGGCTGGCCCGGTTGAATCCCAGGCGCGCCAGCATGGCGACGTCGCGGGTGTCGATGAAGCGTGGATCGAGTTCGATCGAGAAATCGCGCTGCGGTGAATCGCTGAAATCGAAGCGCCGGCGCAGCCCTTCCACCAGCGTGGTCATCGCCTCGGCCTCGAGGAAATTCGGCGTGCCACCGCCCAGATGCAGCTGGATGACCTCACGGCCGTCCTCGAACTGCGGCGCCAGCAGGTCGGCCTCGGCCAGCACGCGCGACACATAGCTGTGACCACGTCCGCGGTCGCGGGTGATCACCCGGTTGCAGCCACAGTAGAAGCAGGGGCTGGAACAGAACGGCACATGCACGTACAGCGACAGCGCGCGGGCCAGCTGGTTGCTGTCGGCGATCGCTTGGCGCAGCGCCGGCGCGTCGAAGCCATCATGGAAATGCGGCGCGGTCGGATACGAGGTGTAGCGCGGGCCCGGCCGGTCGTGCCGGCGCAGAAGGTCGGGGTCGAAGGTCCAGGCCAGGCCACCGGCGGCGGGAGAGAACGTGTCCATGCCGCCAGCATCGCGCCAGGCGGCCTATGCCGCCTTGACCCAGATCAATGCTTGCCGGCGATCCCCAGTACCGGCAGGCCGACCTGCGGCCAGCGCAGCATCTGGTAGCGCTTCCAGAAGGTGTCACCGATCCGCGCTGCCACGTCGTTGGCCAGTTCCTGCATCGGCGGGTTACCGCACTCGGCAGTGGTGGCCCGGAACAGCACCAGCCAGCGGTCGAACAGGTCCTTGTCCAGCTCGATGGCCATGTGCTTGGACATCGGCGAGCCCTTGAAGCGGCGAGTGCCACGCAGCATCGCCGACCAGAAATCGACCAGCTGCGCCAGGTGCCCGGGCCAGTCGTGCACGTGCGCCTCGAACACCGGTCCCAGCCGCTCTTCCGCTCGCACGCGGGCATAGAAATCGTGGACCAGTCGGGTCACTTCCTGCTCGGTGCACAACCCGGGCGAGGCGACGGGGAGGACAGGCGGCTGTGTTGCGTTCATCGGGGCATCCAAAGCTTGCAGGCAGGCTGCCGCACCCAGGCGGCAGCGCCGTTGATCCAGATCAATGTCGGCGCAATCCGCTGCGCCTAGGCTGGCACGCTTGCAGGAAGCATGCCCTGCGGATACGGCGCCGATCCTGGCGAAGTATACGCGCCGCCCACTTTTCGATCGGGGACAGCATGAACAGACCTTTTCCCAACCGCCGCCAGCGGCTGATCCAGCACTGGGGCGCGATCCTCTGGCCCAGCTTCATCGCCGCCGGCGTTGCCAGCGTGGTGTTCTTCGCCTTCGTCGATCCATTGCGCCTGCAGGCCATCAGTTTCCCGGGCACGGCCATCAGCCGCGAACTGGGCTATACGGCAGGATTCTTCATGTTCTGGTCGGTCACTGCACTGTCCAGCGCGGTCACCTGGTACCTGCAGCGGCCCCTGCCGGGCGATGACGACGAGGAGCTGCCGCTGGGATGAGCACGTCCTGCACCCGGGTACCCCGTCCCTGGCATTGGCGCGGCACGCTCAGCGCTGCCCTGCTGGTGGTGTTCTACGCACTGCCGTGGCTGCGCTGGGAAGGACGCCAGGCGCTGCTGCTGGACATCAGCGCGCGGCGATTCGACCTGTTTGGCTGGACCTTGTGGCCCGGCGACGTCGGCGCGCTGATCGGCCTGCTGGCGGTACTGGTAGTAAGCCTCGCGCTGCTGACCCACCTCGCCGGGCGCATCTGGTGCGGCCACGCCTGCCCGCAGACGCTGTGGCGCCGTGCCTTCGACTGGATCGCCCGCAGCGCGGCGCGGGTACTGCCCGCACCTGCGGCGGGCCCAGCCACCCAGCTGGCCTGGGGCCTGCTGTCAGTGTGGACCGGCATCACCTTCGTCGGCCTGTTCAGCCCGATCAGCGGATTGCTGGCCGCCGCGCCAAACGCTGGCTGGAGCGGCTGGGAAACGTTCTGGGTGCTGTTCTACGCCGCCGCCACCTGGGGAAACGCCGGTTTCCTGCGTGAGCAGGTGTGCCGTTCGCTGTGCCCGTTCGCACGCATGCAGCCGCTGCTGACCGATCCGCATACGCCGCGCATGCTGTACGACGCCCGCCGCGGTGAGCCGCGCGGGCCACGCCCGTCCGGTCTCGGCGGGGTGCTGGGCCGTGGCCGCGGCCTGCTCGACCCGACCACTGCGCAGGACTACGTATTCCGCGCTGCGCATCCGCTGCTGGCAGGACCGATGCCGACCTTCAGCGCCGACCGCCTGGGTGACTGCACCGATTGCGCAGCCTGCGTCCGTGCCTGCCCGATGCAACTGGACATCCGCCAGGGACCGCAGGCCGATTGCCTGGCCTGTGGCGCCTGCCTGGAGGCCTGCGCACAACAACAGCTCCGGGCCGGTTTCGGTCCTGGGCTGGTGCGCTACTGCAGTCCGCAGGCGATGGCCGGACAACCGAAGCGCCTGTGGCGACCCCGGACGTTGGCCCTGCTGTCCTTGTTGCTCGCGCTGCTTGCCTGCGGCGCCTGGCGCCTGCTGTGAATCAACGCGACGCGTTGGCGTGCGGCGGCACAAGCTGGGCGCGCCGGACGATGCCCAACTGTTCGATGATCAGCGCCATCTCGTTGGTGACTTCGGTACGCTCGGTCCCCTGTGGGACCAGGCGATCCAGCACCTGCTGGTAGGTATCCCAGAACGCCGGACCGCATCCGTGTTTGTGATAACTGGCTTCCAGTTCGCGGCGTACCCGTTCAGCCAAGCCATTCATGCCGTATTCCATACGACCTCCGTTGGACTTGTTCTGCATCGTTGACGGTCTACCGACTCACTTGCGTGCTACTGAAAGACTCCCAGGCTTCACGACTGGTTGACTCCAATTAGTCACAGATTTCACGACAGGTCAATTACATGCAGCGACTTTCGTGATTGAAATTATTAATCGTTCACGAAACTACATACGGGGCCCTGGGGGTGCCGGATGGGGCGAAGCCGACAGGCGTCAGGAAGCACAGCACGACGTCCGCAGTAGGCGGCACTGATTATCAGCTTGGGATCGATTGAACTTGCCTATTTTGCTAAGTGTACTTAGCGCATCGGGCTAAGCAGGCTGGATGCGACAAAAGGCGGCGCAAATCAGATGGATTCGTCTGCCCGCGCTTCAGTTGTCGGAAAAAGGTTCGGGTAGCGCTGATGGAGGATGTACTGCCGCAATGGAGGAATGGGAAAGTCCCTCGGCCATTGCGACACTGCGGAACGGCTGATGCCAAAGAAGCGCGCCAGTTCCGCGTCGGTGAGGAATCCCAGCCGGGTTCGTACCTGCCGCTTGCTCCAGAATTCGGTCACGGTCGGTCCTTCTGTTAACCAGACTGATTCTTGCGGCAAGGCTTCTTCGCAATCCACGCGTTAAGCTGGCTTGCATAGATGAATACTCTTGGCCAACGACTCGCGGCAGCCATGAAGAAAGCCGGGCACCCACGCCCAGCCGATCTGGCACGCGCCGCCAAATCAACGACAGCAACCATCAGCAACTGGCTCAACGACCACGTGAGCGCCTCGCACGTAAAGGCCGAACAGCTGTTCCGCATCGCCGATGCGGCCAAGCTGGACGCACGCGAACTGCTGTACGGGGTCAGCGGGCTTGGCGTCGGAGAGCCTGGCAATGCCTACATCCCCAGCCAGGCCCACCTGGATGTCTGGCAGGACGCCTACGAGCTGGTCAGCCATCTGGTGGCCGAGAACGGTCTGGAGATCGACCACCGGCGCCACGCGGCCTTGGATCTGCTCGCGTTTGAACTACTGATGGACGGCTTCAGCCGCAGCAAGGTTGCCCGGGTTCTGACGACCTCGATGACGTAAATGCACCGCCGCTGGTAGCATGGGCCTCGATGGGGATGGGGCTCCCCCGATAACCGCCTGAGAAGGCTGATGGCTCCTGCCATGACGAACCCGGTGTTCGTCGACGGCGGGTCGTGCCTGCCCTCGGCGTTCGCCATTGACCCTGCGAACCCGTATTCGAGGCACCCCATGCACGCACTGAACGGCTATTTCCTGGTCTTCATCGGAGGCGGCATCGGTGCCTGCCTGCGCCACGCCTGCAATCTGCTCGGCGCGCGGGTAGTGGCCGGCAGTCCCTGGCCCTGGTCGACCTTCCTGATCAACATCAGCGGCGCGCTCCTGATGGGCGTCGTGGTCGAGGTCTTCGCGATGCGCAATGGCGCCTCGCCACAGCTGCGATTGTTGCTGGCCACCGGCATCCTCGGCGGCTACACCACGTTTTCCACCTATGCACTGGAGATCGGCCTGCTGCTGCAGCGCGGCCAACATGGGCTGGCGGCCCTGTATGCCGGCGGCTCGGTGGCACTGGGCCTGGCCGGCCTGTTCGGCGGCATGAAGCTGGCCCGGCTGCTGCTGGGCTGAGCGCTCAGGCCGCGCTGGCCCGGGTCTGCCCGCGCCATTCCCGCGGCGACAGCCCGGTATGCGCCTTGAACGCGCGCGACAGCGCGGCTTCGCTGCCATAACCCACGTCGTCGGCAATCCGTTTCAGCGGGCGCCCCTGACGCAGTGCCTGCTGCGCCAGGCCCACCCGCCAACCCTGCAGGTACTGCCCGGGCGTGGTACCCATCGCCTCGCGGAAACTGGCAGCAAACACGCTGCGTGACATGCCGGCAACCTCGGCCAGGTCTTCCAGGGTCCAGGACTGTGCGGGCGCCTCATGCATTGCTACCAGTGCCAGCCGCAGCCGTGGATGACCCAGCCCGGCAAACAGGCCACCACGCATCCCGCCCCCTTCCATCAGTTGGCGCAGCACCTGGATCATCACTACCTCGAACAACCGGTTGACCATCACCGCACGTCCGCAGCGCTGCTCGAAGGCCTCCTCGAACAGCAGTTCCAGCGCTGCGTTGCCGCCATGGAGATCCGCCAGCGGCATGCAGATGAAATCGGGCAACGCGGCGCTGATCGGGTTGAGCCGACCGCCCTCGAAATGCAGGTTGGCGCAGGCCATGTCGGCGCCGTGCTGCGGATCAGTGCTGAAGCGATGCGGCATCGGTCGCGGGTACAGCAGCAGGCTGGGGACCTCGACCTGCACGGTCTGCCGGCCGTGGCTGACCTGCAACGGGCCGCGCCGCACCAGGTGCAGCTGCCCGGCCTCATTCTCCCCCTCCAGCATGTTGATACCGCACAGCGCACCGGCATGGAACACCGAGGCAGTGACCGCAAAGCGTTCAAGCAGAATGGCGAGACGGTCGACCATGACGGGACCCTGGGTAAAGTAGAAAGAGATCAAGGCGACACATCGTATCGGAATCCTCCCGTAGCGGACGTGATCGACTCGGGGAGCGCCCCCCGCCCTTCCTGCGGCAGTGCAGCGCGCGCAGGCTGCTGGCGGGGTCTAAGCTGACGCCATTCCCGGATGGAATGCCCGTGATGTGTCACTTGCTACGATGTGCCCTCACCCTCGCCCTGCTATTCCCCGCGACACAGGTGATGGCCGCACCCGCTGCATCACCGCGCACGTTCAGTGGCCAGTTGCAGAGGGCCCCGTGGCGCCTGGACGTGCCGGCTGACTGGAACGGTGACCTGGTGATGCTGGCGCACGGCTACGAGCCGGTAGGCATGCCACGTGCTACGCCAATGCCTGCCAATGACGGCACCGCGCCACTGCTGGCTGCAGGCTACGCCGTCGCGCAGAGCGCCTATGCCAGCCAGGGCTGGGCGGTGGCCGATGCGATCACCGACATGGAACGCCTGCGCCGGCATGCAGTGGCTGAACTCAAGCATGTGCGCCATATCTGGATGCTGGGATTTTCGATGGGCGGCGCCGTGACCCTCGCCAGCCTCGAGCGGTTCCCGCAACACTACGCCGGTGGTGTGTCGCTATGCGGCGCCAATCTCAGTGGCGAACAGATCGCGAGTGATCTGCTGACCACGCTGGTCGCTTTCGATTACTTCTTTGCCAAGGCCGAAGGCCTGCCGGGTGCGGGACTGCTCTCACCCGAAGCGGCTGCGCTGCCACAGGGCGAACTGTACCAAGGCATCTCCAATGCGCTGCAACGCAGCCCCTCGCATGCCGCGTTGCTGGCACAGCGGCTGCAGGTGTCCGCTGATGCACTGGCCGGCACGATCAGCCTGCATGCACTGGTCCTGCACGAACTGGCCACGCGCAGCGGCGGCATGCCGGTGGGCAACAGAGGCGTGGCTTACAGCGGCTTCGGTGACGACATGGCGTTCAATGCCGGCGTGCAACGTGTCGATGCCGTGCCTGCCGCGCAGGCCGCTGTCCGCAGGGAGCTGGCATTGAGCGGTGCGTTGAGGCGACCGCTGGTGATCCAGTTCAACAACAACGACCCGACGATCGTGCCGCGCATGCAGACAGTGTATCCGCAGACGGCCGCACGGGCCGGCGCCCGTCCGCTGCCACAGGTGCTGCCGCCCGTTGGCGAAGGCCATTGTGGCTTCTCCGGAGCGCAGATCATCGAGGCGTTGAAGGCCGCGCAGCGTTGAACAATCGCGGCCCGCGCGCAGCTCAGCCGCCCAGCGTGCCCATCGTGAAGGTGTAGCCCGAGCTCATCAGGAATTCGCGCATGCGCATTTCCGCGCGCCGTGGTGAGGCCAGGTTGGCCGGCGCGTACAGGGCATACACCAGGCCCGACCCTTCAATATGCTCGCGGCGCACCCCGCAGCGGGCGGTTTCCGAGGCGATGACCCATCCGTCCTTCAGCCGATCAGGGCCAATGGATTGCCCGTTCTTCAAGCGGAAGGTCAACCAGCGCACATCTGCCGTGACTTTGCTCATTTCCGTTTCGCTCCGTGGCTGGAACGACGCGTGATGTCTGTGCTCGCCATTGCGGCTCCCTGAGACGTGGAACTCGACCATAGCGCCTTTCCATGTCGTGGCCGGCTGAGACTGGCGATCGGGACGTGGCGGACTGCTGCAGGTGAAGCAGCGCGGCGTCGGAAATGGCGGCAGCAGGGAGCATCCTGCCGGCGCAGTTCACAGGCAGGGAACCCGACTCACGCAGCGCGGTCGCTGCCCTGGTTCAAGGCGTGCAGCGCATCGGCCAGCGCCTGGATTTCGGCACGCAGGGCCAGCCGCTGCAACCACCGCCCGGGGATTCCGCGCGCGCCATGGAATGCGCCCGCCAGCTGCCCGGCGATGGCGGCCGTGGTGTCGGCATCCTCACCAAGGTTGGCCGCCTCGAGTACGACGGCTTCAAAGGTGTCGTGGCGATCAAAGCACCAGAGTGCTGCTTCCAGACTGTCAACAACATAACCATTGCCACGGATCTGCTCACGCGCGGCACCGCGGTAGCCGCCCGCCGCGATCTGCTGCAGCCGCGCGCTCTCGACGGGGACATTGCTGAGATCCAGCACCCCGTCACGGGTGCCACCTGCCAACGCCCGCTCCAGCGCGACCGCCAGCAAGCGGCACGCCTCCAGGCACTCCTGCGCAGCGTGCGTCGTCCGCGAACTCAGCTCGGCCATGGCCTGCAGATCGGGAGTCCCGGCGTAGCGCAATGCTACCGGCGCCAAACGCATGATCGAGCCATTGCCAGCGCTGCGTGGGTCGTTACTCCCCGCCAGCGGATGGCCGTCCTGCAGGAACCGGTCGACCGCAGCTCGCGTTGCCATACCGATATCGAAGCACTCGCCGGTCGCACTCCAGTAACCGTGCCGGTACCAGTTGGCGTAGCGGTTCATCTGATCGCGCGGGTCGAAGGTGTCGCAGCGCGCCAGGCTCTCGGCCAGGCACATCGCCATGGAGGTATCGTCAGTCCATTGCCCCGGCTGCAGGTGGAACGGCCCACCACCCACCATATCGGTAATCGGGGTGAAGCTGCCACGGGGCTTGAATTCCAGCGTGGTACCGACGGCATCGCCGCACGCGAGGCCGAGCAAAGCCCCGCGGAAGTGATCAATCTGGTTCATCACGCGAGTGTAGCGCCACCGCATCCGCCATGACTGACCGCCAGGTCGGGTGGCGATCGCGCGAGCGGGGAATCGATTGCAGCCAAACAAAAAAGCCCTGACCGGAGTCAGGGCTTTTCAATTGGAGGCCTCAAGCGGAATCGAACCGCTGTAAACGGATTTGCAATCCGGTGCATAGCCACTCTGCCATGAGGCCAACGTACTTCACGCCAGGAACGCAGCCCTGACAAGACAAAACCCCAAGATGGGGCCTGTCGGAACATGGAGCGGGAAACGAGACTCGAACTCGCGACCTCAACCTTGGCAAGGTTGCGCTCTACCAACTGAGCTATTCCCGCGTAAGCCGACATGCTACCGGAAATCCGGAAAACACACCAGCGATTTCACCTTTCTGACTGCGCGTAAAGCCTTGTGGCCCAACGTGCCCCGCCTTGCCGTGGCGGGAGAAAAACAAGGCCCCTACCGGGGCCCTGTAGAATCTGGAGCGGGAAACGAGACTCGAACTCGCGACCTCAACCTTGGCAAGGTTGCGCTCTACCAACTGAGCTATTCCCGCAGATTCCGTTCGACCTGCGTCGAAGGAGCGCCATTGTGTCCAAATTCCTTCACGCCGTCAACAGTCTTCACATCATGCGGTCACGGGCGTCCGCGCTGGGGTACGCTGCCCCGCCCAAGCACGGACACCGCCGATGCCGAGACGCTACGTCCGCCTGTTCTGGTTGCTGGTCGCGCTGACCTGGCTGGCGCTGATCGCCGCGCTGGTCAATGCCGGTTTCACCCCGGACTACTGGCTGCTGCACCACCTGGAAGGCGCTGAGCTGCCCTACCCGACCAGCACCGTCATCCTGTTCGCGCTGCTGGGAACGGTTGAGCTGGTGGTGGCCGCGTTGATCGTGCGGCCTTGGAAACTGAAACGCCTGTGGCTGCGCCTGCTGATCGCCTTCGCCCTGCTGGTGCTGTGGTCGGTGCCGTGGATGCTGTCGGCGATGCACCAGCCGCCGGTACAAGGCATGCACCTGCTGTGGTTGCTGCTGCTGGACGTGGGATTGCTGCTGGCGCTGTGCGGGGTGTCGGCGGTGAGCGCATGGCGGGCGTTCATAAGCTCACCGCATGGCTGCCGCAGGGAGAAGACGCGCAGAGATGGCCTACGCATTTCAGAATAGTTGCATGGACCCGCAGCGGACCGGCGAAGGACAGTACCTGACCCGAGGCCCACAGCGCCGGCAATACTTTCACTGCCGCTGCTCTGCATATGCCTCTGCCAAACCGGGATAAATCATGCAGCAGTCGAGCCAGCGGGCATCACAGCTCCCCGACGACGCGGATCCGCTTGACGCAGCGTTGCCAGCAATGGCTGGAGACCGCCCGATTACGCCCTTGGAACTTGCCACGCGACTTTCCGCAGCCTGCCCCTTTCAGGTCGTCCGATACGCCGACATCAAGGATGAGGTACCGCAGGACTCAACATACGCACCAGAGCACTACGTCTGGGGCGATCCCGATGAGTTGGTTCTCTTGGTTGATGGCGACCTCAAGCTCGACACGCTGGACCTGGACGACCCGCTGGCCCCGTGGCGGGAAGAAGATCTTGGTGCGTACATCCGTTTCATCTTGGTTCGCGGCAATGCAGAGATAGCACGCCATGTTCACAGCCTTGAAACCGACGGCGCATGCGGATTGCTTGTCTCGGGCGACCTGACGACAACCAATGCCATCGTCGGCGGACAGGAAATCCGCGTAGGCGGCAACCTACTGGTCCGCGAGCTGTTCTGGGGCGACTACAACCACGGGGAACTGCACGTGGTCGGGAACACCCAGGCAGCGCTTCTCATTCAGACCGACTACTCCATGCAATTCGATGGCTCGGTTCACTGCATTCGCAGGATGGACGACGAAGCCATCATTGACGACGGAATTGAGCAGATCATCGAACCCGATTGTCTGTTACGCGAATCCGAGGGTCCGGACAGCTTCTGGTCATTGGACGCGGGAGCCATGCTGCAAAGGCTCACTGCCGGGAAGAGCGTCATCCGTGCGGAGGGTCTGTCAGCGCGAGACCCGATGCTATGCACAATGAACCTGTTTAGCGACGCCACTGTCAGTGCAGAAAGCCTGCTACGCATTTGTGGAGAAGACATGCTTCCCATGGATACCCGGACCTATGAATTCCACCGCAGCGGCATCGCACTTCTAGCAAGTGCTGGCACCGCCGACGCCGACGCCGACGCCCGCGTATACACCGTGCAGATGGAAGATCCTTCGAAGAACATCGCTGCACGCCTGGTAATGTGGCGCACCGATGCAACCGCCAGCACCACGGCCTCTTACATAGGAGGTGCTGGATCTGGCTGGAGCCTACTGAAGTACATCTGCAGCGATGCTGGACAGGATCAGCGCGAATGGGACGAGGTTGAGTCACATGACATCCAGCCACCCTTCATCGCACTCATCCTCGGCGGGTGGCGATTTCTTGAGGAAGGCGCATCGAACCGAAAAAGGTCTGCGGAGACAATTTCAGCGGCCGAGATACGCGGTCTACTGGCGCTTCCGATCTGTCAGCCATACGACGACTGTGGCGATGGTGACCGTTGCGGATTGTGGGTGGGTCACTGTCATGCGGCGTTTCGCCAAGAGAAACGCGGGCCCGGCGGCGAGGGGCCCATGCTCCGACTTTCACGGGAACTTCAACAGACCGACGGTAGCAGCGTCACCGAAAGCTACTACTACTACGTTGAGACCTGCATGGATGGACGGGAGCGCGTTCACATTCGTTACAAGGCAGACCTGCGCACTGAAGACTCGCCGGTTCAGATAGATCCTGTCGGAGGGGAGGCGCTGGCCGACGCACTACAACTTTTCAAGCGTGGCGCAAGGGAAATGCGCGGCACAAATTCAGGCCTACTGAAAGGAAGAACACCCTACTTCGCAAAAGATCATGCGTTCGCGGTGAACTTCTGGAAGCAGCAGGGATACCTGCCCGAGTAGATGCCAGAGTTCTTTCAGAAACCGACGGCAGTCCAGGCCTTCTAGCTATCCGCATCCGTTATATGGCTGCTGCTGGCCTTCGCACTCATCCATGCCGGCTTCAAGCCAGACTACTGGCAACTGTGTCACATCGAGCCCGGGACACTGCCTTACCCCACAGATTCAGTCTTCACCTTCGCGCTGATCATTCTGGTGGAGATTGTTGTCCTGGGCCTGATCGTGCAGCCATGGCGGTTTCACCGCCTGTGGCTGCGGATGTTTGTCTGTGCCTTTCCCTGGCTGGGCTGGACAGTACTTTGGGGCGTGACCGCCAGGCACCAATCACCCGTGCGCGATGTGCATTTGAACTGGGTGCTCGCCGTTGCCGCCTTTCTTCTTGTGGCACTACTGGTCGTGGTCGCGGCCTCCGCCTGCCCGCGCCTACGCCGCTGGCTCAACGGCTGACCGGACCTACTTCCGGAACTCTACCCGCACATGCTGGCCGAAGCGTGCCTTGGCCTCGCCATCGAACTCCAGCACACACTCCACCACCTTGGCCACGCCACGCCCTGCATCTTCAGGCAGGCGTGCCTGCGCGAACACCGGGCTGATGCGTACCACGCGTGCGGTCGGCAGCGTGTCGGTGTTCTCGGCACCATCACTGTCCGGTACCACCGCCGCTTTCATGCCTACCTGCACCGCATCGGCGTAGGCGGCGCTCAGTTCGGCGCGCACCTGCAGCGGGCGCGCCGGCAGCAACGAGATCGCCGGCTTGCCCGCCTGCACGAAGGCACCGACGCCCGGCACCTGGCCGACCACGGTGCCGGCTTCCGGCGCGCTCAACGACATCTGCTGCAGTTTCAGCTTCGCGTGCTCCAGCTTGTGCTGCGCCATGTCGACCTGCGCACCGGCCACGTCGACATCGGCGCGCACGCCGGCCAGCTGCTGTTTGGCTGCATCGGCCTGCTGGTTCGAGGACACGCCTTCGCTGGCGCCCGTGGACAGGCGAGTGGCGTTGCGCTCCAGTTCGCGCAGCTGCGCCTGGCTGCCCTTCAGGCGGTCATTGGCCAAGGCCAGATCGGCGCTGGCCATCGCCACCTCCTGCTGCAGCAGGGCACCATCCAGCGACAGCAGCAGCTGCCCCTTCTTCACCGTGGCGCCTTCCTTCACCGGTGCGGCGATGATCGAGCCATCCACCGGCGGTGCCAGCGCGATCAGGCCACCTTCGACGTCAATGATGCCCCGCGCCACGGCGACCTTGCCGGCGGCGGCAGTACCCTCCTTGCCTGAGGGGGCCGATGCAGCGGTGGGCGCTTCCCTGGAACAAGCGCCGAGCAGCAGTGCCGCGGACAGGGCCAGGCTGAGGGGAAGCAGATGCGACGTCTTGGTCATGGGGCGGACTCTACGGTTTCGTTCTGGCGGCGGTCATCACGGACCATGCCGTCTTCCATGGCGATCACCCGATCGGCATGCCGGATCAGGCGCGGATCGTGGCTCACGCACAGCACGGTGGCACCATGCGCACGTGCGTAGCGATGCAGGATGTCGATCACGCGCTGGCCGTTCTCGGCATCCAGCGCGCTGGTGGGTTCGTCTGCGAAGATCAAGGTTGGCGACTTGGCAAACGCGCGGGCAACCGCCACGCGCTGTTTCTCGCCACCGGACAGCTGCGCCGGGCGCATGTGGCTGCGGTGGCTGAGGCCGACTTCTTCCAGCGCCTGGCGGGCCAGCGGCTCGCTTTCGCGATTGCGCATGCCGCGGTAGCCCAGTGGCAGCTGCACCTGCTCCAGCGCGGTCAGTGCCGGGAACAGGTTGAAGCCCTGGAACACGAAGCCGACATGGTGCAGGCGGAAACGCTCCACTTCACTGCGGGTCATGTGGCCCACGTCCTGGCCCAGCGCGTGCACGCGACCGCCATCGGGTGCGGCCAGGCCGGACAGCAGCGACAGCAGCGTGCTCTTGCCGCAGCCGGACGGGCCGGATACCAAGGTCAGCTCGCCGGGATAGATGTCCAGCGACAGGCCACGCAGCACCGGCACCTGCACATCACCGGACATGAAGCCTTTTTCCAATGCGTCGGCCTGCAGGGTCGGGGCGATGGCGCGTGTGGAAGTCATCGGCCGGTCCTCAACGCAGCAGCAACGATGGATCGGAGCGGACCACACTGCGCACCGCCATGATGCTCGACAGCATGGCCATCACCGCGACCAGCGCCACGCAGCCCAGGATCACCATCGGCGTCAGCTGCACCGGTACGCGCTGGGTCTGCGCGATCAACAGCACCACCGTGCTGAACGCCGCCGCCAGCAGCATGCCCACGCCACCGATCAGCAATGCCTGCTCGAACACCACCCGTGCCAGCGCATAGCGGCCTGCACCGAGTGCATTGAGCGTGGCGTACTCGCGCACCGAACCTGCCACTACCGAGGCGAACGACTGGTTGGTGATCACCGCACCGACGAAGCAGACGATGACGGCCATGAACAGCACCGCGATGCCGGCGCCGGTGTCGAACAGCCAGTATTGCTGCGAACGGCTGGCGAACGCCGGCGCGGTCCAGAACTCGACCGGTGTGGCCTGGCCCATCGACGCGGCCAGGCGGTCACGCACGCGGTCGGCCAGGTCCGGCGAGCGCAGGCCCGCCACGAAATAGGTGCTTCCCGCGTGTGGGTCGGTGCCGGCGATGGCGCGCGCGGTGTCCAGCGAGGCCAGTACGTTGACACCACCAAGGCCCCGCAGGCCCGGTTGTGCAGCGACCACGCGCACCGCCTTGCCATTGATCCAGGCACGGTTGTTCTGCAGGTCCACGCCCAGCGTATCCGGATCGGCGCTGTCGACGATCACCGCACCCGGCTCGCGAAGCTGCGCGCGCAGGTTCGCAGGGAGGATGCGCGCGAACATCATCCCGTCGTCCCGGGTGGAGATGCCGGACAGGTACACCGACACATTGCCGGTGCCCTGCGCGCCGGACCGCCATTCGCCGTCGACCCACTCGTAGGGTTCGACGCGGGTGACATCCGGGTCCATGCGCAGGTGGCTTTCGACGTCGGCGCTGATCGCATGGCCGTAGTTGACGCTCTGGGTGCCGGGGAAACCGGCCCAGATATCGGCCGAGGATGCCTTCACGTAGATCGCAGCGGTACCGAAGATGCCCAGCACCAGTGCCGCCTGCACGATCAGCAGCACGCCGGCGAAACACATCGCCAGCACCACCGGCAGGAACCGGCGCCACTCATAGGCCAGGGTCTTGCGGGCCAGCGCGATCATTGCTGTTCGCCCTCAGCCTCGACCGGCAGCGGTGCACCGCCGAGGGCGCGGTACAGCGACGCAAAGGCCAGCACGCGCGCCCCCTGAGCACCGATCAGGTCGGCCTGCGAGGCCAATGCGGCACGCTGCGTATCCAGCCCATCGAACTCGCTGGACAGGCCCAGCTGCACCTGCCGCGCCTGGCGCTTGACCTGCTGCCCGGCGGCATCGTTGGCCGCGCGCAGCGACTGGATGCTGCTGTCCTGCCGCGCCAGGCTGCCCAGTGCAGCTTCCACTTCGCTCACGCCTTCCAGCACGGCCTTGCGGTAGCCGAGTAATGCGGCGTCCAGTTGCTTCTCATCGGCATGGAAGCGCGCGCGACGCTGGCCCCAGTCCCACAGCGGAATATCGATGTACGGGCCGATCGACGGACTGGAGTCGGAATTGGAACGGGCGTTCTGGGTGAGGTTGTAGGCGTACAGGATCGAGCCACCCAGGCTGATCCGCGGATACATCGCAGCGCGCGCCGCGCCCTTGCTGGCGGCGGCCTGCATCACTTCCGATTCGGCCAGCAGGATCTGCGGGCGGTGGCGCAGCAGGTCAGCCGGGACCTGCTGCAGTGAGAATGCACCGAGCTTCGGCGGCGCGCGGTATGCACGCCAGGCGGGATCCGGCCCGTCACGCCCCAGCAGCAGCGCCAGCGCACGGGCGGCGTTGTCGGCGTTTTCCCGCGCCTGCGCGATGGCCGCACGGGTGGCCGCCTGCCGCGCGCGCAGCCGTTCCAGCTCGCCCGGCTCATCCAGACGCAGCCGCTGACGGACCAGCGCCAGCTGTTCGCCGCGCTCGTCCACGGCCTGCTGTCGGACCAGCAGATCCTGCTGGGCCTGCGCCACGGTCAGGTCGAGATAGCTGCGTACCACATCGGCGATCACCGCCACCTGCGCTGCATTGCGCAGGGCCATGGCGTTGCCGGCCGAGGCCTGAGCGCTCAACTGCGCGCTCTCGGCGGCACCGAACAGGCCCAGGTCCCAGATCGCTTCGATGCCGGCATGGAAGTAGGTGTCGACAGCGGCAGCGTCCTGTACCTGCTTGGCGCTGGCGGTGATTTCCGGCAGGAAGCGCGCGTTGGAGGCGCTGGCGACGATGCGCACCGCCTGCAGGCGCAACGTGGCCTGCTGCAGATCAAGGTTGCCGGCGATGGCCTGGTCGACCAGGCCGTCCAGCGCCGGGTCGGCCAGCACCTTCCACCACTGCCTGGCATCCACCGCTACGCCCTGGCCCTGCGGCACCTGGGTCCAGGTGCTGGGTGTGCGATCAGGCAGGTCCGGAGCCGGCACCGACATGCAACCTGCAAGCGCCAGGCTGGTCAGCAGCGCGCCCGGGCGCAGCACTGCCTGCAGGGAGAGTCCGCGCCCGGTCCTGGGCACTGCCACTGAAGTGATACGCCTGACCACCAGCCCGCCAACGTGTAGAAGGAGCATGAAGGCTACCGTGCGATTGTGGAGCGAACATGGAGAATTGGTCCGAAAACGGTCACCACACGCGTGCGGTTCAGGCAGCGCTGCCCCAGTCTTTCACTGCGCTTTCAACGCGTTCCCGGTACAGAACACTGGATGCTTTTCACGGCGCATTGCACATTGCGACGTCTCCCCGGCTCGACGTGCCGCACGCGTGAACATCCTCGCCGCTGGCAGCCAATCGCTTCGATCACGGCGGTGGCTGTCGGTGCATCGTGGTCGCGCTGACCGCTCCACCGGCCTCGAACGCTTGCTGGCGACCCATGGGCGCATCCGGCCCGACAAACGACAAACGCCCCCTTTCGGGAGCGTTCTTCTTGAATCTGGAGCGGGAAACGAGACTCGAACTCGCGACCTCAACCTTGGCAAGGTTGCGCTCTACCAACTGAGCTATTCCCGCAGATTTCGTTCGACCTGCGTCGAAGGAGCGCTATTGTGTCGGGATTGCTGCACGGCGTCAACAGGAATTTTCACGAGAAGTGAGGGGGTGGCGTTCAGGCGCCCCTGCCTGCTCCCTTCACGTGCGCAGCCCGCGGCGATGGAAGTAGACCTGTTCGGCAATGCGGCGCATGACCGCTGTATGCAGCAGTACATCGAGCGGCCAATCGGCCTGCAGATGATCCATCGCCCAGCGCAGCACGCGCTTGCCATGGAACGCCGGGGCGACCTGACGCGCCACCCGTTCCGCTTCTGGCCCTTGCCACGCAGATGGCGGGCAATCGCCTCACCGACCGCCCAGCCGTGCCGCCACGAAGAGTGGATGCCCCCGGCGGACAGCGGCGAGACGATGCCCGCCGCGTCGCCGGTCAGGATCACGCGCTGGCCGGTGATCGGCCCATCCGGCCGGCCGCAGGGCACCAGCCCTGCGCGAGTGCCCGAGGGACGCGCCGAAGGCGGAATGCCGACCCCATCGCGCACGTGGTCGAGGAAGCCGTCGATATCCGGCGGCCGTACCTGTTGCGGGTCATGACGCAGCGCCAATCCGACCTGCAGGCCGGTCGGATTCTGCGCGACCCAGCCGATATAACCCGGCGCGTAGCGCTTGCTGACAAAGCAATGCAGCGCATTGCCCTGCGCCACCTGCAGGCCGGCGAACTCGCGCTCGACGCCGTAGAGGGTGTCGCGCACCTGGCCAAGGCCGGTGCGCTGGGCCACGCGTGAGCGTGCGCCATCAGCACCGACCAGATAGGCGCAGCGCCCTGCCCCTTCCACCTGCCAGCCGTCACCACAGCGACGAGCGTCGGTGAAGGACTGCTGCAGGCGCAGGTCGACACCGTTCGCGCGCAGTTCGCTGGCCAGCCAACGCATCACGTTCGGCGTATCGGTGGTGAGGAAGTAATAGCCCGGCGCGGCCAGCAACACGCTGCGCAGGTTCGGCGCATACAGGCGCACGTTTGCGACGCGTTGCACGAGGTGCTCGGGCATGCGCCCCAGCCAGGTCTGCTCCATCGCCTCTTTCACCACGATGCCGGTGGTGTGCAGGCGCTCGCCGGGGTCGGCCTTGCGTTCCAGCACGCAGACGCGCAGACCGTACTGGGCGGCAGCCAGTGCGCAGGCGGCATCGGCGAAACTGGCGCCGACGATGACGACGTCGTGGTCGTAGGCGGGGGAAGTGTGAGGCATTTTGGCATCGCCGTGGAGAATCGGAGATGCAGCTTCGAACTGCCGCGTGACGAGCCGAAGGAGTGGCGGTGAAGTGGGAATGAAGCGCGGAATACGCAAACGAAAAACGCCCCCTTGCGGGAGCGTTTTTCTTGAATCTGGAGCGGGAAACGAGACTCGAATTTACCGTCCCAACCTTGGCAAGGTAGCGGTTGAAGCAGCTGACTGCGTAATGTATGAGTGGCACCGTCACCCAAACCAGCGGCCAGCTCCGGCAGGAATACCATGCCACTGCTTCCATTTCGGAAACATTGCATGGACCGCGCCACATCAAAGCCTGATGGTGCATGCCCCTTTCTCACGCATTCAACGATGGCGATTCCAGTCGATCAAATCGTGTTTCTGCTGGCCACCGACTGTTTCAGGGAGGTGCTCCTTTCAACATTTCCGAGAAGCGATGCTGAAGCTGCGCGGCTTGCAGCACAGCGGACAGTGAGCCAGCTGGTCGATGGAGGAGACAACTACTACCTCTACGCCAGCTTCAGCGAAGCAAGGATAGGAAGCACTCATAATGCATTCTTCGACGATCTTCGCTCGCTTGGCGCCTCCGTCCGATTACAGAACCACGTTGCACTTGTAATTCAAGCACTACCAACTCCCGGAGCAGCAACGATCCGCGCATGCGATACGATCACGTCCATCGCCAGCTACCTCTTCTGGCTGGAAAGCGAGGCTCTATGCAATCCGATTACAGCGGAGCTCGTTGATGCGATCGCCGCGATAGAACCGCTTGGCCTGCAACGCGAGCCGCCCTGCGTGGATTGGCATGCAGCCTGGACCCATTCGGAGTCCGAGCAGGATCGTTACGTTGCTTCGTTGATGGATGGAATTGACGATGCGCCCGTGTACGTGTTTAACGACGTGCAGGCATTCACTGTTCGATTCGATTTTCTCTCACTGTGGAGAGCGCGACTTGGCGAAGCCTGCTTTGGGCTGATCAGCAAGTTCATCGCGACCGAGGCGCACTTGAGGCTGGACGATCGCGATGCTGACGCCGCTGGTCACATCGATCAGATCCTTGCGGCGATCTAGAACGTTGAGACGACAGATTCAAACCAGAACGAAAAACGCCCCCTTGCGGGAGCGTTTTTCTTGAATCTGGAGCGGGAAACGAGACTCGAACTCGCGACCTCAACCTTGGCAAGGTTGCGCTCTACCAACTGAGCTATTCCCGCTTGGGAGGCGAAATTCTACCTATTCCAAGGATGGCGTCAAGCGCTTTTTTCCAGAGTCTGCGAGGCGCCTTGCACCGCGTATCCACGCATGGCGTGGATCCATTACAGCATCCCCGCAAACCGATGGATCCACGTCCTTCGTGGATGCAGCATTTCCAGTGGATCCACGCCATGCGTGGATGGCAGCAACCGTGGGGTCAGAGCCCTTTCCTGCGGAAAGGGATCCGACCCCAGGCTCAGTTGCCCAGCTTCTTCTGCCGCGAGCGCTCGCGTGCGGCGCGCTCGTCTTCGCGCAGGCTCGGCCAGGCGGCATGCAGGTACTGCAGGCCCGACCACAGGGTCAGCACCGCGGCAATCGCCAAGGTCCAGTCGCCGATATGGAACACCGGCCAGCCCATCCAGATGTCTTCCACCGGCACGTTGGGGGCCACCGAATACAGCAGGCACAGCAGCGCGACCATCTGCGCGGTGGTCTTGATCTTGCCGATCATCGCCACGCGCACCTTGGCGCGCTGGCCCAGCTCGGCCATCCACTCGCGCAGCGCCGATACTGCAATCTCGCGGCCGACGATGACCGCCGCCCAGAATGCCATCCACGGCGTCGGATGGCCCTGCACGATCAGGAACAGCGCCACTGCCACCATCAGCTTGTCCGCGACCGGATCGAGGAAGGCGCCGAAGGCCGACTCCAGCTGGTAACGGCGGGCGATCCAGCCATCGAGCCAGTCGGTGATCGCGGCCAGGCCGAAGATCGCCGCCGAAGCGAAGTTGGTCCAGGTGTAGGGCAGGTAGAACACCAGCACCAGCACCGGGATCATCACGATCCGCAACAACGTCAGCCAGGTGGGCAGGGTCAACTTCATGCTTGCGTGCTTCTCTCTCTACTCGGCCGCATCGGGCGTGGCCAACCCGTGCAGGTTAGCGTAGATACGTGCCGCGAGGGCGTCATTGATGCCTTCCACCTTGGCGATTTCGGCTTCGCCAGCCGCTTTCAGGCCGACCAGGCCGCCGAAATGCTTGAGCAGGCTGGCACGACGGCGCGGGCCGATGCCGGGGATATCCTCCAGCTTGCTGGTCATCCGCGCCTTCTGGCGGCGCCCACGGTGGCCGGTGATGGCAAAACGGTGCGCCTCGTCGCGAACCTGCTGGATGAACTGCAGCGCCGGGTTGGCAGCGCCCGGGCGCAGCTCGCGGCCATCGGGCATCACCAGCGCTTCGTGGCCGGCGCGGCGTTCCACGCCCTTGGCCACGCCCACCAGCAGCACGCCTTCCACGCCCAGGTCGGCCAGTGCGGCCTGCGCCTGCGCCAGCTGGCCGGCGCCACCGTCGATCAATAGAACGTCCGGCAGCACGCCCTGCTCTTCCACCGCGCGGCGGAAGCGGCGGTCGATGGCCTGGCGCATCGCGGCGTAGTCGTCGCCCGGCTCGATGCCGCTGATGTTGAAGCGGCGGTACTGCGCGCGCACCGGACCGGCGGCGTCGAACACCACGCACGAGGCCACGGTGGCCTCGCCCAGCGTATGGCTGATATCGAAGCACTCGACCCGCTTGACCGGCTCGGCCAAGCCCAGCATCTCGCGCAGTGCGTCGCTGCGCGCGTGCTGCGCGTTGCGGCTGTTGAGTTCGGTGGCCAGGGTCAGCTGCGCGTTGCGGCTGGCCAGTTCCACGTAGCCGGCGCGTTCACCGCGCACGTTCCACTTCAGCTGCACCTTGCGCTCGGCCGAGGCCGAGAGCGCGGCGACCAGCAGGTCGGCATCGGGAATCTCGCGGTCCAGCAGGATCTCGCGCGGCGGCTCGAATTCGATGTAGTACTGCGAGACGAACGCGGCCAGCACTTCCTCCGGGCTTTCCTCGCCGTTGGTGCGCGGGAAGAACGGGCGGGTGCCGAGGTTGCGGCCATCGCGGAACGCCAGCAGCAGCACGCAGGCCTGCGACCCCTGCATGGCCACCGCCAGCACGTCCAGGTCCGCGGCGCGACCGTCCACGTACTGCCGGGTCTGCATGCTGCGCAGCGAGGAAATCAGATCGCGCAGGCGCGCGGCCTGCTCGAACTCCAGCGCCTCGCTGGCGGCCTGCATCTGCTCGCCCAGCTCGCGGGTGAGCTCGTCGCTCTTGCCTTCAAGGAACAGGGCGGCGCGGCGCACCGACTCGGCGTACTCCGCTGCCGGCACCAGCTCCACGCACGGCGCGCTGCAGCGCCCGATCTGGTACTGCAGGCACGGCCGCGAACGGTTGCGGAACACGCTGTCCTCGCAGCTGCGCAGCTTGAACAGCTTGTGCATCAGGTTCAGCGTTTCGCGTACCGCGGTCACGCCCGGGTACGGCCCGAAATAGCGGCCGGGAATGGCGCGCGGGCCGCGATGCAGCGCGATGCGCGGCCAGTCCTCGCGGGTCAGCAGTACATGCGGGTAGGTCTTGTCGTCGCGCAGCGAAACGTTGTAACGCGGCGATAGGGATTTGATCAGCTGGTTTTCCAGCAGCAGCGCCTCGGCTTCCGAGCGCGTGACGGTCACGTCCATGCGCGCGATCTGCGAGATCATCGACATGATCCGCGCGTTCTTCGGACTGCCGTTGAAGTAGCTGCCAACGCGATTGCGCAGTGCACGGGCCTTGCCCACATACAGCAGGGTGTCGTCGGCGGCGTACATGCGGTACACGCCGGGCGCGGTGCTGAGCTGGGCCGCGAAGGCCTTGCCGTCGAAGGCCGGGACGGGAACGTCGGTCATTCGCTGATCGGCACTTCGCTGAGCACGCCGCTGTCGGGATCGAATCGCAGCACGGCATGGGCGTCGGTCTCGGCAATCCACACCGCCCCGGCCCCCACCGCCAGGCCGGCCGGGCCATGCAGGCGACGCGGCAGCGGTTGGGTCGTCAGTTCGCCTCCGCCCAGGCGCAGCGTGCGCAGGCGGCCGTTGCCGGTATCGGCAATCCACAGCAGCGGCGCATCCGGGCTCAGCGCGATGGCCTGCGGGAACTGCAGGCTGGCTTGGGCGCGGGGACCGTCTTCACTGCCGAAGCGCCAGGGCCCCTGCCCGACCAGGGTCTGCACCAGGTCGCCACGCAGCTGAAGCGCGCGGATCGAGGAACCCAGCGCATCGGCCACGTACAGCACCTGCTGCACCACGGCGAGCGCGGTGGGCTGGGCGAAGGCCGCCAGATGGCCGCTGCCATCACGCTCGTCAATGGAGCCGCTGCCGGCGCGCCATTGCAGGCTGCGCTGGCCCAGGTGGTAGCTCCAGATGCGGTTGTCGCCGGCCATCGCGATGTGCAGCTGGTTGTCGGCAATGGCCAAGCCGACCGGGTGGTCCAGCGAGACCTGCCGCGGCTGCGCAACCGGACCTTCCACCGGCGCACCGGGGCGCCCGTTGCCACACAGGGTGTCGACGATGCCGGTCAACAGGTTGATGCGGCGCACGGCATGGTTGCCGGTATCGGCCACGTACAGCGAATCGCGCTCCAGCACCAGCGCCTGCGGGCGATGGAATGCCGCTTCGGCAAGGTTGCCATCCATGAAATCGGCGGTACCGAGGCCGAACTGGCGCAGGATGCGGCCACCGTGGCTGCATTCAAGGATGCGGTGGTGGCCACTGTCGGCGATGTACAGGCGCTCGGTGCTGACTGCCAGCCCCAACGGGAAGCGCAGGGCCTGGCGCGGTTCCGGATGCAGTTCGCTGCCCCCGCGCGACGGCGCCGAAGGGGCTCCCTGGCACAGCGCGTTCAAGGCGCGTTCCAGTTCACCGGGGGCCCCCAGCCCGATCAGCCGTTGCTGCTCCCTGCCCTGTGCATCCAGCAGCACCAGGGTCGGCCAGGCGCTGACGCCGAAGCGGCGCCAGCCATCCCAGTCGGCATCCAGCAGCACAGGCATGGTCAGGCCCTGGCGACGCAGCAGTTTCAGTGCAGCGCTGGCGTCACGTTCGAAATCGAAGCGCGGCACCTGCAGCACCAGCGGCTGCAGCTTGCCCGGATGGCGCGACAGCCATTGGCCGAACTCGGCCAGGCGTTGCGCGCTCCAGGCGGAGGCCGCATTGACGAACAGCAGTGCGACCGGCCGGCCGCGCAGTTCGGTCAGGGTGCAGGGGGTGGCGTTGAGCCAGGTGGCGAACTCGGGCAGGTCCGGGACGGGCTGGACGTTCATGATCCGATTATGCCGGAGTCGGCGTCATGCAACAGTCGTGCCACTGCACGTTTTGCAGCATCGTCGACCAGCGACCAGACCTGTTCGAAATGATCGCTCCCGCCGGTGTACGGATCGGGGATCGCGATCCGCCCCTGCGCGCCGGACCAGGGCAGGTACAGCGCCAGCCGTTCGCGCTGCGCCACCGACGCCAGGCGACCGGCGTCACGCAGGTTGGCCTCGTCGGCACACAGGATCCAGTCGAAACGGTCGAAATCCGCGGCCTGCAGCTGGCGTGCGCGCAGGCCGCCGATGTCCACACCGTGCCCGGCCGCGCAGGCGATCGCACGCCGGTCCGGTGGCTCGCCCACGTGCCAGTCGCCGGTGCCGGCCGAATCCACCTGCACCCGCCCGGCCAGCGGCGAGGCCTCCCGGCGTGCACGCAGCGCACCTTCGGCCATCGGCGAACGGCAGATGTTGCCGAGGCAGACGACCAGCAGTTTCATCGGGCAGCCAGCGCCTGAAGAAGCGCTTCGGCGCGCTCCAGGTCCTCGGGCGTGTCGATGCCCGGCGGGAATGGTTCGGGCGAGATCGCCACACTGATCGGGTAGCCCGCCTCCAGCACACGCAGCTGCTCCAGCGATTCGACCTGCTCCAGCTGGCCCGGCGGCATTGCCGCGAACCGCTGCAGGAAACCGGCGCGGTAGCCGTAGATGCCGATGTGGCGCAGCCAGTTGTGACCGGCCGGCAGCGCGTCGCGGCTGCGTGCAAAGCCATCGCGGTGCCAGGCGATCGGCGCGCGGCTGAAGTACATCGCCTCGTTGCGCACGTTGCGCACCAGCTTGACCACGTTCGGGTCGAACAGCGTAGGCGCGTCCTCGACGGCGGTGGCCAGGGTCGACATCGGTGCAGTGCCGTTGGCCAGTACCTCGGCCAGGGCGCGGATGCCGGTCGCCGGTGCGAACGGTTCGTCGCCCTGCAGGTTGACCACCACCGTGTCGTCGGCCCAGCCGGCGATGCGTGCGCACTCGGCCAGGCGGTCGGTACCGGAGGCATGCGAGGTGGCGGTCATGGCCACCCTCACCTCGGCCAGCCCGGACAGCGCATCGGCAATGCGCTGATCGTCGGTCGCTACCCAGACCTCCCGGGCGCCGGCCTGCAGCGCGCGGCGCGCCACGTGCAGTACCAGCGGTTCACCACCCAGCAGGCGCAACGGCTTGCCGGGCAGCCGCGAGGCGGCATAGCGGGCCGGGATGGCGACGACGAATTCGGTCATGGGGCGGTACTCGGCAGGCTCGTTACAAGGGGAATGCGGCCGGCGGCGCGTGAATGCAAGCGCCGCTGCGTCGCTCAGTTCGGTCGCAGCTTGTCCAGGCGGTCAGTCAGCGCCACCCAGAACGCGGCGGGCAACTCGGCGCGCAGCGGAACCGCGTAGTGCCAGTCGTTGCCGAACGCCCGGCATTTCACCGCATCCTTTTCGGTCATCAGTACCGGCAGCTGGCTGCCGAAGGACAGGTCCTGCGGCTGATAGGCCTGGTGGTCGGCGAACGCATGCGGCACGACGCCGATGCCACGCGCGCGCAGCATGTCGAAGAAGCGCTGCGGATGGGCGATGCCGGCCACCGCATGCACGCGCTGGCCCTTGAAGTACGCCAGCGGGCGTGCGCGGCCACCGGCCAGCGGCTGCGCACTGTCGATGTGCAGGGCCATCGGCCACTGGCCGAAGCCACAGGCCTGTGCCGCAGTCTCCTCATCGGCCTGACCGAGATTGACCACGCGGAAATCGCATTCGCTGGCGCGGCTGACCGGCTCGCGCAGCGGCCCGCCCGGAATCATCCGGCCATTGCCATAGCGACGCTGCGCATCGACCACCTCGATCTCGATGTCGCGTGCCAGCCGGTAATGCTGCAGGCCGTCATCGCAGACGATCACATCGCAGCCAGCCTCGATCAGCGCCCTGCCGGCAGCAACACGATCACTGTCCACGCGTACCGGCACGCCGGTCTTCCAGGCGATCAGCACTGGCTCGTCACCGCCCTTGGCGGTCGGCGTATCGGCCTTTACCCACAGCGGCGTGTCGGCATCCTCGCGCCCGTAACCGCGGCTGGCCACGCCCGGCTTCCAGCCGGCGGCACGCAGGCGCTCCACCAGTGCGATGGTCAGCGGCGTCTTGCCAGTGCCACCGGCGGTGATGTTGCCAACCACGATGACCGGCACCGGCAGCGTGTAACGCTTGCGCCAGCCACGCCGATAGGCGCGCCGGCGCAGCGCGGTGACGCCGGCGTACAGCGGTGCCAGCAGGCGCATCGCCCACGGAACCGGGCTGCCGTCGTACCAGTACGCCGGGGTCTGGGTACCCTTGCCGGCCATCAGTCCTGCCTTTCGCGGAACTGCATGCTGTGCAGATGCTGGTACAGGCCGCCCAGCTCGAGCAGCTCCTTGTGGGTGCCGCGTTCAACGATGCGGCCATGGTCCATCACCAGCACCTGGTCGGCATGCTCGATGGTCGACAGCCGGTGCGCGATGACCAGCGTGGTGCGTTCGGGCATCAGGCGCTGCAGCGCGTCCTGCACCAGGCGCTCGGATTCGTTGTCCAGCGCCGCAGTGGCTTCGTCGAGGATCAGGATCGGGGCGTCGCGCAGGATCGCGCGGGCGATCGCCAGGCGCTGGCGCTGGCCACCGGACAGCAGCGCGCCGTTCTCGCCTACCGGCGTCTGCAGCTGCTGCGGCATGCGTGCGATGAACTCCCACGCGTTGGCGGCTTCGGCCGCCGCGCGGATCTGCTCGTCGGTCGCTTCCATGCCATAGGCGATGTTGGCGGCGATGGTGTCATCGAACAGCATCACCTTCTGCCCGACGATCGCCACCTGCCGGCGCAGGTCAGCCAGCGGATAGTGATCCAGCGCCACGCCATCGAGGGTGATGACCCCGCCACTGGGCTCGTAGAAGCGTGGCACCAGCCGGATCAGGCTGGTCTTGCCGCTGCCGGAACGGCCGACAATGGCCGTCACCGTACCCGGCCTGGCAACGAAACTGATGTCGTCCAGGGCGATGCCACTGTCTTCGCGGTAGCGCAGCATGACGTGGTCGAACGCCAGTTCGCCACGCACGCGTTGCACGCGGTGCTGGCCTTCGTCGCGCTCCACCGGCATGTCGAGGATGCCGAACAGGCGCTCGGCGGCGGACACGCCGCGCGAAATCGAGGTCTGCACGCTGGTCAGGCGCCGCAGCGAAGGAATGATCGCCATCATCGAGGTCATCAGGCCCATGAACTGGCCGGCATTGAGCCGGCCGGCCAGGGCTTCGCGGGTCGACACCCAGACGATCACCGCCAGCGCCAGTGCGGCCAGGAACTGCACCACGCTGGACGCCGCTGCGCGGGTCACCTCGACCTTCATGTTCAGCGCCAGCATGCGGTTGGCCAGGCGTGAGTAGCGCGAGATCTCATGCTGCTGGGTGCCGTGCACCTTCACTTCCTGCTGCGCCGCCAAGGACTGCTCGGCGGTCTGCGCCATCGTGCCCATGCCGTCCTGGATGCCGCGGCTGATGCGACGATAGCGCTTGCCCACGTAGGACACGATGGCACCGATCAGCGGCACCACCAGCAGCATCGCCAGGGTTACCTTGACGCTCATCTGCAGCATCACCGCCAGCATCGCGATGATGGTGAGGGTATCGGCCACCACGGTCTTCAGCGCGTCGGCGCTGGCCTGGGTGACCTGCTCGGTATCGAAGTTCAGGCGGCTGACCATCACCGGCGTTGCTTCGGTGTCGAAGTGCGACGACGGCAGGTGCAGGTACTTCTGCAGCACCTGCTCACGCAGGTCGCGGACCACGCTGCGGCCGGTCTTGGCCAGCGTATAGTCGCTGACCCAGGTGGCCACGCTGCGCATCAGGAACAGGCCGAGGATGGTCAGCGGCAGGACCACGGCCGCGCGCGGCTGCGGATCGACAAACCCCTCGTTGACCAGCGGCTCCATCAGCTTGGTGAAGTGATAGCCGGCCAGGGCTTCGACCACCATGGCGATGACCGCGCCCACCATGAACACCCAGTAGGTGCGGGTGTAGCCCAGCAGACGTTTGTAGATCGGCCACACCGGCGCGTGATGGGAACTCATGGACGCACCTCTGGCGCAGTTGCAATGGCGATACGACGGAAACCGAGCTGACCGAGCGCGTCCTGCGCAGTCACCACGGCCTGGTAGGGGGTGCGTGCGTCGGCGCGCAGCAGCACCGGCTGGCTGCGATCGCTGCCGGCGACCGATGCGATGGTCTGCTTGACCGACTCGACATCGCTGCGCAGCACTTCCTGGTCATTGATGAAATAGCGGCCTTCGGCGTTGATCAGCACGCTGAGCGAGCGCGGCGGCTCGTTGCTGGGCTGCTGGCTGGCGGTCGGCAGCTGCACCTGCAGCGTCGAGCGCGCATCGAAGGTGGTGGTGACCACGAAGAAGATGATCAGCACCAGGATGACGTCGATCAGCGGCACCAGATCGATATGCGGCTCATCCTGGGATCGGTCATTGCCGATACGCATCGATCAGGCCTTCGCCGTGGCAGCGTGGGCTGGCCGCGCCGGCGCGGCCGGGTTCATCACCCCGGGGCGGCCGTCGAGCGTATCCAGCAGGGCACTGGCTTCCTGTTCCATTTCCACCACATAGCCGTGGATCCGGCCCTTGAAATAGCGATGGAACATCAGCGCCGGGATGGCCACGATCATGCCGGTGGCGGTGCACACCAGCGCCTTGCCGATGCCGCCGGCCAGCTGGTTCACGTCGCCCACGCCATGGTCGAGGATGCCCAGGAACATCTGGATCATGCCGATCACGGTGCCCAGCAGGCCCAGCAGCGGGCCGGCCGAGGCGATGGTGCCCAGCGCGTTGAGGAAGCGCTCCATGCGGTGCACCAGGTGGCGCCCGGTGTCCTCGATCCGCTCACGGATCTGGTCGCGCGGGCGGTTGCGCGCTTCCAGCGCAGCGGCCAGCAGCGTGCCCAGCGGCGAGTTGGCGCGCAGGGTCTGCAGGTGCGCCGGGTCAAGCTTGCCGCGTGCGGCCCAGTTGCGCACTTCCTGGCCAAGCCCGGGCGGCAGCACTTCAGTCCGCCGCAGGGACCAGAAACGCTCCAGGATGATCGCCAAAGCCAGTACGCCCAACAGCAGCAGCGGCACCATTGGCCAGCCACCGGCCTTGACCAGTTCCCACACGTTTCAACCCTCCGGCCCAACGGCCGCTTGTTCGTTCGGCGATAGGATAGCAGCCGACCGCGCCCGCCCAGCGGCATCCCACCACCGGGATGCGTGGATACGCTGTTCACGCAGCTGCAGCCCTTGTGCACCAAGCCATACGCGGATCGCGCCGGAGTCGGCCGTGGCCAGCACTTCCGCCCCCTGCGCCTGCCAGCGTTGGACCACGTCCTGGCGTGGATGGCCGAAACGGTTGCGGTGGCCGGCCGAAACCACCGCCAACCGTGGCGCCACGGCGGCCACCCACGGCGCGCTGGAGCTGCCACCGCTGCCATGATGCGGCACCAGCACCACATCCGCCTTCAGCGCGGCCGGAGACGACTGCAGCAGCGTCCGCTCGGCCGGTCGGCCGATGTCACCCGGCAGCAGGACCACGCCGTGGTGGCTGGCGATGCGCAGCACGCAGCTGTCTTCGTTCTCAGCCTCACGGCTGCCCGGCGCCGGGTGCAGGACCTGGAAATCTACCCCGTCCCACTGCCAGCGCAGCCCCTGCTGGCAGGGCGTCGCGCCGGCGATGGTGCTGCCCGGTGGCGCCAGCAGCTGCAGTCCGGGCAGCTGCCGTCGCAGGCTGGACAGGCTGCCGGTGTGATCAAGATGGTCATGGCTGAGCATCACCTGCCGGGGCGGCGCCTGGCCGAGCGCGCGCAGGGCCGGGACCAGAATGCGCTCGTTGCCCTCGCCGCCGGTCGGAGGCCCTACGTCGTACCAGAGTGCGTGCCGCGCTGTACGCACCAGCACCGCTGTGCCCTGCCCCACATCGTGCACCAGCAGCTCCAGTTCCCCCTCGGCCGGTGCATGCCGCGCCGGCCACAACAGCGGCAGGCACAGCAGCAGGCCCGCCAGGCCACCGCCGGCGCCGCGTGGCAGCAGCCACCAGAACACCCCCGCCAATGCCGCCGGTACGGCCCAGCGCGGCGCCTCGGCCAACCACCACATGGCCTGCGGGTGCAGCGCCAGTGGCTGCAGCGCCTGCCAGCTCAGCTCGAACAGCCAGGCCGCAGCACGCCAGGACCAGCGGCCGGCTCCCTCGTGCAGCGCATGCAGCCCCGTACCCAGCAACGACAACGGCACCACCAGCAACGTCCACCACGGAATGATCGGCAGGTTGACCAGCGGCCCCAACCGCGCGGTGCCGCCGAACAGGGCCACGCACAGCGGCAACAGGCCGAGGCTGGCCACGCCCTGGGCGGCCAGGAAGCCACGCAGGCCCCCACCGGCGCCCTCCGGCCCGGTTCGCGGCAGGCACCACAGCAGCCACAGCACCCCGCCAAAGCTGAGCCAGAAGCCGGCCGACAACACCGACAGCGGCGCCGGCAGCAGCATCACCATCGCGGCCAGGGCCAACCCCTGCCCCGCACCCACCGGGCGACGTCCGGCACGGGCCAGTGCCACCAGCCCGATCATCAGCGCCGCGCGCACCGTTGGCAGCGCGCCGCCGGCGGCCACGGCATAGGCGGCTGCGGCCAGCGCTGCACCCCATGCCGCCGCCTGCGGCCGTGGCCAGCAACGTCCCAGCACCGGGCACAGCCACCACGACAAGCGGCACAGCAGTACCCCGAAGCCCGCCACCACGCCCACGTGAAAACCGGAAATGGCGACCAGATGGGTCAAGCCCAGCGCGCGCAGGTGTTCCCAGTCGGCATCGGACAGCCCGCGGGTATCGCCCAGCGCCAAGGCCTGCACGAACCGCGCGGCAGGATGTGCCACCTGCGTAGCGATGGCGTCACTGCTGCGCTCGCGCCAGGCTGGCAGGCCCTGCGCAGGCGCGCGCTCACGCGCAGCCCCCGGGTCGCGTACCGTGCCATTGCCGGAGATGTCGCGCAGCAAGGCATGGCGTTCGCCATCGAAGCCGCCGGGATTGATCCGCGAACGTGGCGCACGCACCCGCAGCGGCAACTGCCAATGCGATCCCGCACGAACCGCATGCCGCCCACCCTCGGCCTCGTGCGCTGACGACCCGCGCCACGGATCGTTCCAGGTGACCTGCAGGCGCTTGCCGCGCAGCGCTGGCAGCGCATCGGCCTCATCCACGTGCAACACGAAACGGGTGTAGCCGGGCCCCCGCTGCGGAAGATCGGCGACTCGTCCGCTCACCCGCACATCCTGCGGCGGCGCGCCGGGTGGCAGCTGGCCGTGCAGCGCCCGATGCCCGTGCAATGTTGCCCATGCCAGGCCGAGCACGATTGCAGCCCAGGGGCGGCCGCGCCAGCGCAGCAGCCAGCCCGCGCCGCCGGCAACCGCCATCGGCGCGCTCAGCCACAGCGGCAGCAGCGCCGGCATCTGCACGCAGGCCAGCGCGCCCAGCACCAGGCCGGCAGCGCAGCCGGGGCCGAACAGGGCCGGCGCGGAACGTTCGGAAGCCATTCCATCAGCCTGCCGCCAGGCGCTACAGGCTGCCTATCGGGGTTTCCCCCGCGCGGCTGTCAGCGCCGGACGGTGCCGCGATGGAAGTTGACCCGGAAGCTGGCACCACCGCCGGTGGCCTCGCCGACACTGACCGAGCCGCCGTGATGCTGCACGATTTCCTTCACCAGATGCAGGCCGAGGCCACTGCCGCTGCCCGCCGCGCGCAGGCGATGGAACGGCTCGAAGATCGCTTCACGGTCACTCACCGGAATACCGGCGCCCTGATCGCTGACTTCCAGAAGGCCACGTGCATCCAGGCGCACGCAGATGGTGCCGCGCCCGCCGCCGTGGACGATGGCGTTGTGCACCAGGTTGGCGATCACCCGCCCCAGCGCCAGGCTGTCGCCATGGATCCACACGGGCGACTCCGGCGCATCCACCTCGAAGCCATAGCCGGCGCCGACCACCAGTGGCGCCAGATCGGCGGCCGCTTCACGCACCAGCAGCGCCAGATCCAGCCGCTGCAGTGCGCCGACATTGCGGTCGAGCCGCTGCAGGTCAAGCAGGTGCTCGGCGACGTTGCCGAGCCGCGCCACGTCGGTCAGCAGCTGCGATTTCAGCTCACCCTGCGGCAGCTGCGACAAGCGCGCCTGTACCACTGCAATCGGCACCCGCAGCTCGTGCGCGGCATCGGCGAGGAACTTGTCACGTGCTGCATAGCCCTGCTGCACCTTGTCGATCGCGTCGTTGAAAGCTTCCACCAGCGGCGCGACCTCGGTCGACACCAGCTGCGCATCCAGCCGCGCACCCGGCTGGCCGATATCCAGCTCCTTGGCCTGCTGTGCGGACCGACGCACGCCGCGCATCGCACGGTGGATCACGGTCGGCATCACCAGCAGCGTGATCACGATCAGCGGCAGGAAGAACCACAGGCCGATCAGGCGCAGCACCATCAGTGCGCCGTCCAGCAGCCCGCCCTTCGGCGCCCCGCCCACCATCACCGTGATGCGCCGCCCATCCTCGTTGCGGATCATCACCCGCGCAACGTCCAGATAGGGCGGCACCAGTGAACCCAGTTCGGTGGCGCCCACCGTCGGCAAGCGTGCCAGCAACGGGGCGTGGACCGCAGGAATCGTGCCGCGCTCCAGCCACGTGCCCCTGTCATCAACCGCCGCGAACCAGAGGTTGCCCCCCGCCCCGGCATTGAGCCTGTCCCAGCGCGCCTGGTCCAGTACCAGCCGGCCGCCTTCGCTGTGCACGGCTTTGGCCACCGCCTCGGCCGTGAACATGTCCATTCCCCAAGTGTCCTTGTCGCCCCAGGTCAGGATCAACGCGACCACCGCGAACAACACAGTGAAGGCCTGCGCCAGGAACAGCCGCCAGGCCAGGCCGAGCGTGATGGAGCGGATCGGTCGGGTCATCTCACGCCTCCGCCAGCAGATAGCCGACGCCGCGGATCACATGGATCTCCACACCAGCCCCGGCCTGCTGCAGCGCCTTGCGCAGCTTGGAAATGTGCGCGTCGAGTGCATTGGACTGGATCTCGTCATCAAACCCGTACACCGCCGCTTCCAGCGCGCTGCGTGTGACCGTGCGCCCCTGGCGCATCGCCAGCGCCTGCAGCACCAGCACCTGGCGCCGGGGCAGTGCCAGCGGCTGGCCTCCCACCTGCGCCTGCAACGATTCGAAGTCGAATTCCAGCCGCCCCAGGTGCAGGCGCGGCGTCACCATCGCCGAGGGCCGCCGTGAGACTGCACGGATCCGCGCCATCAGTTCCTCGATCGCCACTGGCTTCACCAGGTAGTCATCGGCCCCCACATCCAGGCCCTCGACCTTGTCTGACAACGTGCCCTTGGCGGTCAGCATGATCACCGCCAGGTTAGGCCGCAGTGCACGCGCGGTGGCGACGAACGCCGCGCCATCGCCATCGGGCAGCTGGCGGTCGAGCAACATCAACTGGTGTACCGGTTCGCGCAGCGCGATCGTAGCTTCGGCCAGGCTTCCGACCACGTCGGCGACCACGCCCTGCCGCTCCAGTCCCGATTGCAGGGCTCGGGACAGATCGGGATCATCTTCGACCAGGAGGATGCGCATCAGGGGGTTCGGCTACCGGAAACGCTGCCGATCATAGTGCCTTGCGCCGGGTTTGGGCGCCTTCGCGTGCCGATTGCCGACGCGCAATGTTCTGACAATGTTGCGCCCGCACCATGCACAGCCATCCTCCGCAAAGTGGCTGATCGATGCCGTTGCTGCCCCCGACCCTGCTGCGCCTGTTGCTGTTCTCCGCTGCCATCAGCTTTCCGTTGGCCGCCAACCAGCGGTTCGCGATGCAGTAAAGGACAGCCCGATGGCGCGGCGTGGGACACAGACGTCGGCCTTCGTTTCCCTGATGCGCTCGTTCTGAGCGAGCGCCCGTTACAGACAAGGACACCCCTCATGGCCTGCGTCTCCGCCCCCCTCGAAGCCCATGCGATCCTGTGTGCTCCCGACCTGGACAGCGCAGAACGTGCGTATCTGGGCCTTATGCCCGATCTGGAGCATGTGGATGCGCTGGCCCGCCGCGCACTCGGGCTTTCGCGCGTCGCCGATGCGGCACGCACCTACGCGCTGTCGATGACCCTGGTCGGCCTGCGCCTGCAGGAACTTGAGATGAGCGAAGCGACCGCAAAGGAGCACCGCCAGGCTACGCTGCACAGCCTGCGGCAGGTCTTCAACGCCTGAGCGCAGGGGCACGATGGCTCAGCGGAAGGTGGCCCAGGCCAGCACCGCAGCCAGCAGGGCTACCCAGACCACGGCCTTGAAGGTGCCTTCCAGCATGTTGCCGCCGAACAGCAGCTCGACGAATGGATTGGTCCGGGGAGCCGGAACATGCTCGCTCATCTGAGACGGATCCTGAGAGTGGTAGGGACGCGCACGCCACGGCGACGCGCGGAACGTCTGCTTAACAACTCGCGCCGCAGTTCGGGTATGTTCCGGACAACGCTGCGTTCAAGGATGATCAATGCTCAAGCGCGCCCTGGTTCCTGTTGCTGCCCTGCTGCTGTCGGCGTTGATCATCGCGCTGGGATGGCAGAACCGCCAGTTGCGGCAGATCAACGAGCAGATGGCCGCCCAGCTGCAGGCCATGCAGCATGAGGCGCATGGCCTGGCGCTGGGCACGCGTGCCGATGCGTTGGCATTGAAAACCACCCAGCGCACCCGGGTGATGATCGGCGGCGAACGCAGCACTGCCCAGATCCTGTACTTCTTTTCCACCGCCTGCCGCTATTGCCTGGCCTCGATGCCGCAGCTGCAGCAGATTGCTGGTGGACGTGGCACCAGCGAGCTGGTCGGCGTGGGCCTTCCTCCCTACGATGAACTGGCCGACTACGCCGGCAAGCACGATCTGCGCTTCCCGATTGCCATCGACAGCGACGGCGATGCCGCCAGACGCTACCGCGCCACGGTCACACCGATGCTGGTGGTGCTGGCTGCAGATGGCAGCGTGGCCTACAAACACGTCGGCCAGCTCGATGAGCAGGTCGTGCAGGCCGCCATGAAGTCGCTGGCGCCTCGCCTTGCATTGCACTGAGGCGCCACGCGCCCGATCCGCGCGCCCGCCCTCGCCACCAGATTCGCGCCACAACCGGCACTCCGGTGCCTTCGGCAACTGCAACACCAACGCCAACCAAGGAGATACACATGATCGGAAAGAAGGTCCTTTCGTCCGTCGCCGGTATCGTCGTTGTCGCCGCGCTGTCGTTCGGCGCGTCCCAGGCCTTTGCGAAGCCAACCAAGGCTGGCTTCGCGCCGGGCTGCACCTACACGCCGGGCTGCGTTTTCGGCGGCAACGGGACAATCGGTGGTACCCGCATCTGCTGCCAGCCGAACTGACCTGTGCAAGGCCGTCCCGCAAACGGCCTACACCGTGCATTTCCACACCTGAAGGAGCCACGCATGATCGGTAAGAAGAAGCTGTTCTCGTCTGTCGCCGGTATCGTCGTTGTCGCGGCCATGGCCTTCGGCACCAGCCAGGCCTTTGCCGTTGCGCCCAAGACCGGCTATGCGCCCGGTTGCGAGCCGCATCCGAGCTGCCCGTTCGGCAACTCCGGCAAGCCTGGCCAGGTGCTGTGCTGTGATCCGCTGTAATCGAAGCCGAGCTGCGGGTCGCCAGCGCTGACCCAGCGCAGCGGTGTTGATCGGCGCCCACCCGCATTGGGCATCGCGCCGGGCCGTCTCTTGGGGCGGCCCGGCACTTCCGGCCCCGGATTCATCCTTCCCCGGGCGCCTTGGCGCGCGCTTTACCGGCTTTCGTCGCATACCGGTTTCACACCGCAGGGGGCAGTGCCACGCTGGACTCCCTTCTCCGGAGCACCGTGCCATGCCGATGCTTGCCCTGCTGCTGTTGTGCGCTGGCCTGTTCGGCCGCGATACCGACGCCGGGGATCCTTCCCTGCGCAGCCAGATCCTGCAGGCCGAGGCTGGGCAGGCAGGAGCATCTCCAATGCCGGATGAGAAAGCAGACCCGGCCACCCTTCAGCTTTACCGGCTGCGCCAGGATCGCGTGCTGCGCGTGGGCAACCAGCCCCTGCGGGCGGACACCCCGCAGCAGCGCACCGGCTCGGCACGCGTTGCGCAGGTCTGGGAACGCGTGGACGGGCATTGGCGGCTGCAGCGCATGATCAGCATCGACGAATGGGTGGCCCAACGCTGACCGCTGGCTGCAGCCCACTGGCGCAAACGAAAAAAGCCGGCCCGGGGCCGGCTTTCATTCTGATCCACCGTTGCACCGGCAGTGCCGGGAGCCAGGTGGTGGGCGGTACAGGGTTCGAACCTGTGACCCCTACCATGTCAAGGTAGTGCTCTACCGCTGAGCTAACCGCCCATCTTGTTCTTGCCGCCCGAAAGCTGGCCTTGCTACGTAAAAACCCGGCGCCAGGGCCGGGCTTTGCATTTCACGACAGCCCTCTTCCGAGGACTTCGTGGTGGGCGGTACAGGGTTCGAACCTGTGACCCCTACCATGTCAAGGTAGTGCTCTACCGCTGAGCTAACCGCCCGTTTTTGCTTCTGAACGTTCGCGATTGCGTCGGTGCAGGCCGCGTATATTACGTATGCCCGCCGTGAAGTGCAATACTTTCGTGAAGAAGATGCTGCACTGCCGCGTTCAGCCCAGACTCGCCTCCTTCAGCTGCCTGATCTGGTCGCGCACGCGGGCCGCGTCCTCGAATTCGAGGTCCTTCGCATGCTGGTACATCTGCTGTTCCAGCGCCTTGAGACGGGACGCCAGCTGGGCCGGGCTGAGCGAGCGATAGTCGCCCCCGTCCTCGGCCACGCCAGGCCTGCCCTTGCCCTTGCCCTTCTTCGCTTCCTTCTCTGCCGCATCCGAACGCGCGCCTTCCAGCACGTCGACGATCGGGCGCGCCACCGAGCGCGGCACGATGCCATGTTCCTCGTTGTACTCGACCTGTTTGGCACGACGGCGGTCGGTCTCATCGATCGCGGCCTGCATCGAACGGGTGATCTTGTCCGCATACAGGATCGCCTTGCCACGCACGTTGCGCGCGGCACGGCCGATGGTCTGGATCAGCGAACCGGTGGAACGCAGGAAGCCCTCCTTGTCGGCATCAAGGATCGCCACCAGCGATACCTCGGGCATGTCCAGGCCTTCGCGCAGCAGGTTGATGCCGACCAGCACGTCGAACTTGCCCAGCCGCAGGTCGCGGATGATCTCCACGCGCTCGACCGTGTCCACGTCCGAGTGCAGGTAGCGCACGCGGATACCATGTTCGGTGAGGTATTCCGTGAGATTCTCGGCCATGCGCTTGGTCAGCGTGGTGACCAGCACGCGGTCGCCCGCCTTGATGCGCGCGTTGGCCTCGCTCATCAGGTCGTCGACCTGGGTACCGACCGGGCGGATCTCCACCACCGGGTCGATCAGGCCGGTCGGGCGCACCACCAGTTCGGTGATCTCGTCACCGGCTTCACGCAGTTCATAGGGCCCGGGCGTGGCCGACACGTAGATGCTGCGCGGGCAGCGCTCCTCCCACTCCTCGAAGCGCAGCGGGCGGTTGTCCAGCGCCGACGGCAGGCGGAAACCGAATTCGACCAGGGTCTCCTTGCGCGAGCGGTCGCCCTTGAACATGGCGCCGATCTGCGGAATGGTCACGTGCGATTCGTCGATCACCAGCAGTGCATCCGGCGGCAGGTAATCGAACAGGGTCGGTGGCGGCTCGCCGGCATTCTTGCCGGTCAGATGCCGGGAGTAGTTCTCGATGCCGTTGCAGTAGCCAACCTCGGCCATCATTTCCAGGTCAAACTGGGTGCGCTGGGCCAGGCGCTGCGCCTCCACCAGCTTGTTCTGCGCGTACAGCTGCTCCAGCCGCTCCTTCAGCTCCACCTTGATCGTCTCGATCGCTGCCAGCACGCGCTCGCGCGTGGTCGCGTAGTGTGTCTTCGGATAAACAGTGAAACGCTGCATGTTGCGCAGCGTCTCGCCGGTCAGCGGGTCGAACAGGGTGATCTTCTCGACCTCGCCATCGAAAAGTTCCAGGCGCAGCGCCTCGCTGTCCGACTCGGCCGGGAACACGTCGATCACTTCGCCACGCACGCGGAACGTACCGCGCTGCAGCTCGTACTCGTTGCGCGTGTACTGCAGCTGGGTGAGGTGATTGATCAGGTCGCGCTGGTCGATGCGCTCGCCCTTGGACAGGATCAGGCGCAGCGACAGATAGTCCTCGGGTGCACCCAGGCCATAGATCGCCGACACCGTGGCCACCACGATCGCATCCGGGCGCGACAGCAGGGTCTTGGTCGCCGCCAGCCGCATCTGCTCGATGTGCTCGTTGATCGAACTGTCCTTTTCGATGAAGGTGTCCGACGACGGCACGTAGGCTTCCGGCTGGTAGTAATCGTAGTAGCTGACGAAGTACTCCACCGCGTTGTGCGGGAAGAATGCCTTGAACTCACCGTACAGCTGCGCCGCCAGCGTCTTGTTCGGCGCCATGATCAGCGTCGGCTTCTGCACGTTCTGGATGACGTTGGCGATGGTGTAGGTCTTGCCCGAACCGGTGACGCCCAGCAGGGTCTGCTTGGCGATGCCCGCTTCGAAGTTGCTGGTCAGCTTTGCGATGGCATCAGGCTGGTCGCCTGCCGGCGAATACGGCGAGACGAGTTCAAAACGGTCGCTCATGGTGTTGCCAGTTCCCGGGAAGAGTGAGTATACGGGGCAAGCGGTGACGGCCAGCTGAGGGGTTTCCGGGCAGGCGGGCGCGGCAGTGCCTGATGGCGCCGGCGACGCTGGACGAGGGAGGCTGGACTCATGCGCCACTGCCCAATCCCCAGCCCTACGGCGCCGCGAGGCATGCACCTGGTCGAACTGATGGCGGTGGTGGCCGTGTTGGCCGTGCTGCTGGCCGCCGGATGGCCCACCCTGCATTCGATGCTGTTGCGGCAGCGTGCGGACGCCACCCGTATCAACCTGCAGTCCGGACTCGCTGCTGCGCGCTACCAGGCGATCATGCGACGAAACTTGATCGGCATCTGCGCAAGTACCGATGGCCACCACTGCGGCGACGACTGGAGCCAGGGGTGGGTCATCTACAGGACAAGCGGCCGGCGCGAACCACCCTCTTCTGCCGACGCTATTCTGATGCACCAGGCAGGCTTTCCGAACATCAGGATCCGGGGAACCACCAGCAGTGGCCGGCCGCAGCTTTACTTCCAACCGGATGGCCGCAGCCCTGGAGCCAATCTGACGCTGCGCATCTGCGCGGACGGCCGTGAGCACTCCCGGATAATCGTCAGCAACAGCGGGCGCGTCCGATCAACACGGACCAGGACCGATCGACCCTGCTGATAACAAAAAAGGCCTGCGGATGACCGCAAGCCTTTGATGCGTATAACCTGGCGCCCGAAGTTGGACTCGAACCAACGACCCCCTGATTAACAGTCAAGTGCTCTAACCGGCTGAGCTATTCGGGCGGGGAGGCGCATTGTAATCACCTCGATCAGAGAGTGCAACACTCCTACCCACGACGCCCGCCGGCGTGCTTTTCCACATCACCAGCATTCGGACAGCGTGCCCTTGGATGTCTTCACATTGGCCTGGTTGAGGGACAGGTCACCACACTTGTCTTCGGCCTGAGCATTGGCAGCCGTCGCCGTAAACGTAAACGTCGATTGCGCGGTTTCCATGGACAAGGTGTAGGCCGCAGTACCGCCCTCGCGTGGCGAGTTGATGGAATCAGCTCCGCCCGGGAAGGTGAAGCCCACATAGGTGTTGTTGATGGTGTGGTAGCGCTCGGCCAGCTGCGCATACTCCACCAGATCGGCCTTGGCCTGCGCACGCCGCGACTTTCGCACATGCTCACTGTAGTTCGGGTACGCGATCGCAGCGAGGATCGCCACGACTGCCACCACGATCATCAGTTCAATGAGAGTGAATCCGCGGGCCAGGCGGCCAGGGGCGAACGTCGTGTGCATTGCAGCAACTCCATTGATCGACGAAGCACGGACACTACTCACTGGATCTGCCTCCACGACTGGCGACCACACGGGTAAGGCAAGTACATCGGTTTTGCACCTGCCACCGAAATCTGCATCAGGCAGGCCTCGCCCGGCGGCGTCGGTGGAGGAGTCCCTGGTTCACCCGGATCCGGCGGCGCAAGGCGAGGGACAACAGAGGTCGTGACATCCCTGACCGGTGCGTTGCCGCCCGTTTCCAGGGGTACACCGGCCGTACCTGCCCCCGGCGACGTGCCGTCCGGTGCACCGAAGCGCACCTGCGACATTGCCGCTTCGCCACTGCCGGCCTGCAGGCCAAACACCCAGTTCGCGCCATCCACCGAGCAGCCCTTGGCCTCGGACGGGATATAGGTGGGCATGAACACCACTCCGGAAACGATGCGCGGATTGCCGACCGCACGCTCCTTGTTGGACAGCGTTACGGTCCAGCCGCGGCTCAGCGCCGGAACAGTGCCCGGAAGCAGGGTGCGAACGCCATTCTCAAATTGCGCCGCGAACGGGCGCAGATTGGCCGACGTCAGCGTAGCACTGGGCTGCCCGGTTTCAACGTCATTGATGCCATACAGCGCCTGCACCGCAGCGTCGTTCTCATCGCCGTAGTACGAGAAGCTGCCGGTGCCGAAGATCAGCATCACGCCACCGGATGGGCCTGTGGTTACCGTCAAGCCGCCGGTGATGGGTTGGCGATAGGTTCGCTTGTCACTGCGATCGACATGGGTATCGGTGGTGAACAGCGGAACCGTCGGTGCCGCGTCGGCACGCAGGTCGAACTTCCAGACCGCTCCGCGCTTGTCAGCACCATAGACGGTATCAGCAAGACCATCGCGGACCCGTTCGTTCTGTCCAGCCCCACCCCAACGATCCACCACCACAATGTTGCCCAGCCCATTGCTGCCGGCAGGCAGATCCGTACCCGACTCGACCGCCTCGATCATGCGAATCGTCGGCGTATTGCCAGCCGCCATGTCGACCACGAACAACACGGCTTTTCCGCTCTTGCTTTCATAGCCATTGCCAAAGATCGCCCGGAAGCCCACCGAGCCGTCAGAGTTCTTCATCGGCACGATCACCGGCTTGCCCAGCACGTAGCCGATATTGCTCCTTACGTCCTCATCCAGCGAGGCGTTGAGATCACTGATCTCCCACAGCAGCGAGCCGGTGCCACCGAACTCGGCAGGATCGGACACATCCAGCGCGAACACGCTGCGCCCACCGGCACCCGCCGTGCCGACCAGCGAGGTCGTCCAGCTTCCGCCGCTGTAGGTATCACTGATCGTCACCGGGCCATCGACATAGTAGCGATGCTGGAAGCGCTGGACGTTCTGGTTGGTGGGATCGTTGGGCAGCAACAGATTGCCCATATGACCCAACGATGTGGATGGGATATAGGCAAACAGCTCCTTGCCACCATCGCTGTCCATCTCGCCATCCGCGCCCATGCCGCCATCAAAGGCGTGCAGCATCCCGTCGTTGGCAGCCGCGTAGACCATGTAGCGTCGGTCATTGCGCTTGGTGACCATATAGTCGGCATAACTGGTGCCCATCGCGCCTGGCAGGCGACGGAAGCCGTAGTCATCCAGCGGCGAACTCAGGGCCGGCGTAGAGGTGATGATGTCCCCAAGCACTGTGGTACGGTCGCGCAGCTTGCCGCCGCTGCGCTTTTCGTTGGTTGTGTCTCCACGCAGGTACGCAACGGCGGTAGCCGAATTAGTGGCGAGCCCTTCGAGTTCCGAGGCACTGCAGATCAGCATGCCCGGATACATCACACTGGACTTGTCGCACAGGTTGGCCAGGCTGACATTACTGCCGGTGAAATCAACCAGTTCACCGTTGCGCCAGAAGCGGATGCGGCGCGATGCGGCCGCTGGCATCTTCGCCGACGCTTCCCATGCCTCCTCCGAGACAATCCCGCGCGTAGATTCGTCCACTTTCAGCGAGTAGGCATGCAGCCTGCCGTACCAGTCGGTGCCGTTGTTGGTCGCCTCGTAGAACGGCTCCACCGACAGCGAGCCCACGCCGATACGAGCCCCCGTCAACGAACGCGAGCCGGACGGCGTGGCCCCCTGGGCAACATTGCTGATGATCCGGCGCATGGCAGCGGTGATTTCGCCCGGGCGCGTGGCGTTGACCATCTCGCCGCGGGTGTCATACACCGCGTTCCACAGCTCGTCGACCGCTTCCGGCTTGAGATCCTGCGTCGTGGTCGGGAAATTGGGCTTGACAACATACGGATCTGGGCTGAGCACCCAGGGGCGCTTGGGATCCGGAAGGTACTTGACGCCGAACTCCTTGCCCAGCGTCCCCAGCGTCACGCCGTAGAAATTCATGTGCAGCTTCTTGTTGCAGTCCAATGACGGGTCCGGACTCGAACTGCTGCACTCTGCAGGAACCGGCACAGAGCTGTTATCAAGGTCCTCGACCAGCGGGCCCTTGTAGTAGGGCGCCACCAGGTCCTTCATCAGAGTCTTGTTTTCGCTTTCATTGATATAGCCGTCAGTGAACAGCATGCCCGCATTCTTCTGACAAGCCAGCAGCACAGGCGCCCCTTCATCCGTGCGCTGGAACTGCTTACCGAGGTAGTCCGCAGCCGAACGGTTCGGCGTGCTGCTGCTGGCGCGCATCTCACCGATGATCTCCCCCAGCAGCCGCGCTCTTTCCGATTCGGTGGTCATGTTGAACATGGTCACCGGACGTTGGCCATTGATACGGAACCAGCCCACGCGGAGATTGGTGGTGTCGTACAGTGCATTGGTAGCGGCACCGATCAACGCCTCACGACGCGTCCGGTACAGGCTGAACCAGTTTGCAAAGCTCTGCATGGCAGCGTTGTACTTGCCCTCGTCCTTGTTGAAATTCTCAAGCTTGATTTCATACTTGTAGAGGGTGCCTGGCCGCCCACCAGCCGGATTGGTTATCGCCACCGGAGTGGCGGTGTAACCATACTCCGCAGGCAACGTGGCAGGATCCGCCAGGAAGAACGTGGCCGGATAGAAGGCCACAGCAGCATCGCAGAATGAGCTGCTGATGGTGGCCTCGCGGGTGACCCTGAGGAATTTGTCTTCCTTCTGGGTAACTCCACCGCTCAAGCTGCACCGATTGATCTCGATACGGGCGCCTACCGGCAGCTTCATGCCGGAACGAAAGCGGAAGCGCCAGTTCGCCGGATCCTTCGCCCCCGTAGCCATGCTGGTCAACAAGGAATCCGCAGTCAGATTCAGTGAACCGCCGATTTTGGCAGGTGCACCAGCTGGTCGGGGATCAAGAGGCGCATTGGCCGGCTTGATCTCCATGTAATTGGAGGCAGCCTCGCCCGACAGGCCCGTCTTCCAACCGGGGTAGGTTTCGCGGGGATCGTAATACGACGGGTTGACGTCCGGGGAACGTGCGAATCCAAAATTGTCCAGCGGTGGTATGGCCACCTGGCTATCACGCCCATAACTCGGAAATACATACAGATAGCGCTGCACGGAATCACCGTAGCCGTTGGCAACGCCCTGGTTGTAGAAGCTGCTGCCATCCCAGCGATAGACACCATCACGAGTATTGTTCAGCGTTTCCCACAGCATCGAACCGGAATCATCCAGCGCCATCAGGAATGCCGGTGGCGTCTGAACCTGGATGTTCAGCGGCGCCTGCGCCAGCGTACCCTGGCCCTGGGCCGCCATCAGGGTATAGATGAAGTAGCCCCCACCCAGCGCCAGTGCGGCGCCACCTGCGGCCATGAAGCGGAATTTGCGCGAAGCCATGGCCTGCGTCCTCAGAGTTTGAATACGGTATCGATGACCACTGCGGACGAGCTGGCATCCGCATCGTCAGTGGCAAATCCGGTGATCTGGTAGATCGGTGTGATGTCTTCCAGTGGCCGCCCCATCTCAAGTGCCGATTCACCAATGACGCAACTGTCGATCTGCCTTACGTTGACGGCAGGGCGAGTATCGTCGCGGCGCTCCACGGCCCAATCGGCCGGGTCAAATCCGTCATCGCAGACCCGCGACACATCGCTGGCCTGTACCAGGCTCTCGTCGCCGACATCCTGGCGATTGGCGATCTGTTCCACCGTGCGCTCGGCTGCACGCACCACACCTTCTGAATTCTGGAACGCCCGGTTGGCGGCTCGGTAGTTGGCTGCCATCTTCTCCTGCATGCCCGCCACCTGCATGCCAGCGATACCCAGCAATGCCAGCAGGATGAGCATGATCAACGCGACATACAACACCGCACCGCGTTGCTGGCGGGGGGCGGTGACGGGTCTGAATGAACGCTGGAAATGGGGCATGATCAGTTTCCGAACAAGCGATTGCGCAGGGCAATCGACACTTCATAACTGGACCGGTAGCGACCGTCGGGCTTGTCACTGTTGGTGAACTCAACGCCGAGCACCGATAGCGCATTGGCCGATTGGGCCGAGGACGACGGCGATGGGCTGCGCGCCAGCAATCCAACCTGCACCTGCCCCACGCGCAACCACTGTGCAGCACCCTCGGCATTGGCATCCGTGCTGACCCCGCCGGCTGCGTCGAGCTGGGTGATGTTGCCGGCCGGCGGAGTGCTGATACTGATGTTGGCAGTGTTGTCCAGGCCGTACATCAGCTGCAGGCTTTCGATGCCTTCCACCAACTCTTCATTGATCGTGTATTCCCCATCGCTGTCGGCGCGCGCTCGCCGCAGGCCAGGCTGTTTCGTCTCCGGATTGATACCCACGTAATAGACCATCGACTCGGCGCGATAGAGCATCGTCTGCCCGGTTGGCTGGGCCACGTAGCGCGACAGGTCCAGAGAGGTCGCAGTCACCCGCGCAGCGCTCAACGTGCCTGCGAACACATCGGCATGCCCACAGTCAGCGATGCCGAACAGAGTGGGCGTGCTGATGCCATCGCTGGTCAGGCGCGCGACGTGGTCACTATCCACGTCCAGGAGTGCATCGCCGCCATTGGAAGAGATCGCCGTGACCGGCGCCCCCATCGGGGCGAAGAACCGGAGCAGCAGCACATCGCTGCCGCCGGCCGGTGCCGGGCTCAATCCGGCGATCGCGGCCGGCAGGCCTTGCGGCGCGGACCAGTCCGCGCCTAGCGCCAGACTGCCGCCGGGAGCCGTGTCGGGAGCGTCGAAGCCCTGGATGGAAACACTGAAATCCAACGGACTGCCATCACCGGAGGTCGCACCGAGATGCGATACCGGGTCTCCCTGATTCTTCACTACATGGGCCTGGTCGTTGACGCAGCCCATGTGCCCGGCCATCCGGATGTCCCGCTCCAGGAAGTCCAACGCGAATCGTGCATTTTCCTGGACGCGGGAGGCCCCCTCAGACAGGCGCGAAGCCGTCTGTGAGGCAATGAACACCTGGACCACGCCCAGCATCAACACCAAGCTGATCACCAGGGCAACCATCAGTTCGACCAGCGATAGACCAGCCATGGAGGTACGATGTTTCATGGTCATGCTCACAGTTCCGTCGCCAGCGCGAAGGTAGTGGCCTTGTCCGGATCATCCGGATCCCAGCGCTGGTCGCCCCAGGTGATCGCGACGTTCACCACGCCCCCCTTGTAGGTCACTTCGGCACCGGCATCGTCACCCAGCGCCTTCACAACCTGGCATTGCCAACGTTCAATTTTTGCAGCAATAGCGACGTCGCCGGTGTCGGCCGTGCACGCCTTCTCTGCGGTTTTGCTGCCTGCCTCAAACGACGCGGCGGTGTACCACGCCGCTTGATAGCGGTTGCTGCGCATCTGCTCGGTCAGGTCGTAGGCGAGATTGGTTGCCTGGGTACGATAGTTGGCGCTCTGTACGAAGCGGACGTTCATGGTCTGCAGCAGGGCGAATCCCAGCAGGCCGAATGCCAGAACGATAATTGCAACCAGCACTTCCAGCAGAGTGAAGCCGCCCGCTTGGCGTGCGCGGATGGAACGCGGGTTCATGAGCAGGTTTCCTTGCTGCTGCGGATCTGCCCAGAGGCATTTACCGTAAGAGTGCGTTTGTCCAGTGCGCCCTTGCTGCACACATCCGGCTCCAGCTGGATCGACTGATCGCTGGCGGCCCGGCGGCGCCCCCGCCCATCGAAGGCGATCTCTTCCGACGGCCCACTCAGCTGCAGCTTGGGGCTGCCGCTGACGAACCGCAGTACGGTTTCCTCGGAGGACATCGTGCCATCACCATCGGTGTCAGTGAAGGCCAGCATGCCGGCAGACCAGTTACCGTCACAGCTCGCGCCGTCGCTGCTGCCACACACGCCACCGCCGCGGTTGCTGCGAATTGCCTCGCTCCGCGCCAGGCTGAGCAGGCCCAGGACTTCATTGTTTGCCGACGCAACCCGATTGGAGCGGAGAGTGCCTTGGAAACTCGGAAAGGCGATCGCGGCCACGATCGCCAGCACGGCAACCGTGACCATCAACTCAACCAGCGTGAAGCCGTTTTGCCGGCGCAAAGACATTGGACGCTCCCCAGCGTGTTGGTGGCCACGATGGGCCATCGCCCCGCCACCGGCAAGCGGCGGCAGGATGAACGGTCAATCCGGGGCGACGGGCGTCAAAGCCTTGACGACCCGTCCTCCCCTGCCAGTGCCGGCGCGATCCCCATCACGCCGGCCCGGGTTCAGGCCAGCACCTGATAGCAGGGCTGGTACTCGCCGGAGATCTTCATCCGGCGCTGCTCGACGAAGGCGCGCAGCAGCGCATCCAGCGCCTGCATCATGTCCGGGTCACCGTGGATCTGGAACGGCCCGAACTGCTCGATGCGGCGCATGCCGTCTTCCTTCACGTTGCCGGCGACGATGCCCGAGAACGCGCGGCGCAGGTCGGCCGCCAGCGCGTGCGGGGCACGCCCGTGGTGCAGGTCCAGCGCCGCCATCGCTTCGTGGGTGGGTACGAACGGCTGCTGGTACTCCCACGGAATCTCGATCGACCAGTTGAAGAAGAACGAGTCCTTCTGCGCCAGGCGGTGCTCGCGCACGCGCTTGATGCCGGTGGCCATCTTCTTCGCAACCGCCACCGGGTCGCCGATGATGATCTCGTAGCGCTCGGCAGCCGCATCGCCCAGGGTCAGGCGGATGAAGCGATCAATCTGCTCGAAGTACGGTGCCGCTACCGTCGGGCCGGTCAGGATCAGCGGGAACGGCAGGTCCTTGTTCTCCTCGCGCAGCAGGATGCCGAGCAGGTACAGGATCTCTTCGGCGGTACCGACGCCACCGGCGAACACGATGATGCCGTGGCCGATGCGGACGAAGGCCTCAAGGCGCTTCTCGATGTCCGGCATGATCACCAGGTGGTTGACGATCGGGTTCGGCGACTCGGCCGCGATGATGCCCGGCTCGGTCAGGCCGATGTAACGCGTCACGGTACGGCGCTGCTTGGCGTGGGCGATGGTGGCACCCTTCATCGGGCCCTTCATCGCACCCGGGCCACAGCCGGTGCAGATGTCCAGGCCGCGCAGGCCCAGTTCATAGCCCACCTGCTTGGTGTACAGGTATTCGTCGCGCGAGATCGAGTGTCCGCCCCAGCACACCACCAGGTTCGGATCACCCGGATTGAGGATGCGCGCGTTGCGCAGCAGGCCGAACACCGCGTTGGTGATGCCCTCGGATGACTCCAGCTCTGCCGCGTAGGCCGGGCCCATTTCGATGGCCATGTAGGCCAGGTCGCGCACGACGGCGAACAGCAGTTCGGCGACACCGCGGATGATCTCGCCGTCGACGAAGGCCATCGCCGGTGCGTTGACCAGATCGATGCGCACGCCGCGATCCTGCTGCGCTACCTGGATGTCGAAATCAGGGTAGAGATCGCGCGCAGCGCGCGGATCGTCGGAGGCGCTGCCGCTGGTCAGCACGGCCAGCGCGCAGCGGCGCAGCAGCTCATGCATGCCGCCGGCGGAGGCATCGCGCAGGCGTGCCACCTCGGCCCGCGACAGCACATCCAGCCCACCGCGCGGGTAGATCCGGGCATCCTGCACCGGCAGTGCACGGCCCGATTTTTCGTTCGTGGTCATATCCAATTTTTCGCTTCCTTCAAGGTTTCCGACTGTACTGCCGCCCCCTTAAAAAGCAAAACGGCCGGGAAGCCCGACCGTTGGATGTGTGCCGCCCGCGTCCGCCATTCCGGGACCGCATCGGCGGCGTTGGCACCGCGCACATTTCTGGATGCTACGCCGTTGCCCCACGCCCTGCAAGGACTTTCGCCTGAACGGAAAACGGCCGGGTTTCCCCGGCCGCTTCCGCTTACCACTTCGGGTCCTGACGGATCAGAACTTGTACTTCACGGTCAGCTGCATCGACCAGCGCGACACGGCGGTGTTGCCCTTGTCGTTGTTGTTTTCCTGGACCGCAGAACTTTCCGCACCGGTGAACGAGTACACATACTTGCCGGTCGCCGGGTCGATACCAGCGTAGTTGGCCACGCGGCGGGTCGAGTAGAAGCCATAGTCGTCGATCAGGCCCCACTTCTTGTTCAGCAGGTTGCCGACATTCATGATGTCCAGGGCAACTTCACCCTTGTGGCCCTTCATGAAGCCCGGGAATTCCTGGCTGACGCGGACGTCGAAGCTGTTGATCCACTTGGCACGGTGCGAGTTGGCCGGGACCACGCTGCCACGGTAGGCATCGAGCTCCGGATTCTGCGCCAGCCAGTTGAAGAAGTCCTTCTCCATCTGCGCGTTCTGCACGAAGCGGCCGCCGACCACGTTGCCGAACAGTACGTCGCCCGGGCCGCTCGGCACGTAGAACAGGTCGTTGGTGGTGGCGCCGTCGCCGTTGGCATCGTTGTAGAAGATGTAGCTGTACGGACGACCCGAACGGCCTTCGTAGAACAGGCCGACGCGGGTGGCGTTGTCACCGAAGAAGTTGTGCTTCCACTCCAGCGTGCCGGTGATGCGGTCCTTGATCGCGTAACGCGAGTCATAGGCCACGTCCTCGTTGGCATTGAAGATCAGCGTGTTGTTCCAGTTCGAGGTGTTCTGCGAGCTGGACAGCGGGCTGACTTCCTTCGACTGGGTGTAGGTGTAGCCCAGCGACCAGCCCCAGTTCTCGGTCAGCGGCTTGGCCAGCGAGAAGGTGGCCTGGGTGCCACGGCCCTTGTCGGTGTTGCGCATGACCAGCACGTCACCGATATCGCCCGGGCGGTTGGCGCGATCGCCGGCACGGTTGGTGCCGGTGGTCATGCCGAAGTTCACGCCATTCTGCATGCGGCTGTTGGCCGGATTCAGGCCCGCTGCATTCCAGTAGATCGCGCGCCCATCCGGGCCGATGGTGGTCGGTGCGGACACATCCAGGCGGTCGAAGTAGATGCCATCCTTGACCTTGGTCATCAGCACTTCAGCCGATGCCACGATGCCGTACCACGGCAGCTCATGGTCGAACGCCAGGTTGGCCTTCCACACCGACGGCAGGCGGGTGCCCGGCGCGATGATGTCGACGTTCTGGCGGGCTGCGGCCGGGCCACCGGCCGGGATGTACGGATTGTTGCCGTCCGGGGTGAAGCCGCTGGTCAGGTTGCGCTCGTCGTACTCGACGTAGTTCAGGCCGGTGTTCTGGTAGGCGCCGGCCAGCCACACGTTCGGGGCAGCGCCACCGAACAGGCCCACGCCACCGCGCAGCTGGGTCGGACGCTCGCTGTCGAAGGTGTAGTTGAAGCCGACACGCGGCTGCACCAGGTTCTTGTCGACCAGCTGGGTGTTGTTGAAGCCGTACAGCTGCTCGATGCGCGGGTTGTACAGGCGCTGGCTGCTGAAGTCAGGCATGTCCACGCGGACGCCGAACATCAGGCTCAGGTTGTAGTTGATCGCCCAGGTATCCTGCACGAACACGCCGGTGTTCTTCAGGGTGAAGTCGGCCGGGATGTCGCTGCGGCTGCCACCGGCGCGCGGCGCACGCAGCTGGTAGCGCGCAGCCCTGCCCGCCAGGAAGTCGTCGACGCTGTTGAACTCATACACGCCGTTGAGGTTGCGGCCGTAGAAGTTCATCAGGTCGTTCTTCGTGTAGTCGAAGCCGAACTTGACGGTGTGGTCGCCGGCATACCAGGTACCGGCACCAAAGGCGCTCAGCTCCTTCGACTCGACGATGTTGACGTGGGTGTTCTGCTCGGTGCCCACGTACAGCGAATCGTTACCCGAGCGGATGCGGATCTGCGGCATGGTGACCAGTGGGACGCGGTTGGCCGAGTAATCCTTGTGCGAGACCTTGAACTCGGTCGAGAAGTTCTCGGACCAGTCGCTGAACAGCTCACCCATCCAGGTTTCGTACTGGGTCGGCTGCTGGTACCAGAAGTTGCTCAGCGAGATCGCGCTGTTGCTGACCTGCGGGAAGCGGACGACGTTCTGCTCCATCTTGTTGTAGCGCAGGGCCGCACGGTGGTTCTCGTTGATGTTCCAGTCCAGCTTGACCGCGTACTCTTCGATCTCGGTCTTGCTGTTCGGCGCGGCCAGGGTACCCGGGTCATAGCCCAGGCCCTTCAGGTAGTCCTGCACGCGGGTCACGTCAGCGGTGCTGATGGTGCCCTTGCCGATCGGCGTGTCGCTCAGGCTGATGCCGGCGGCCGAGCGCTCGTACTTTTCGTAGTTGGTGAAGAAGAACAGCTTGTCCTTGACGATCGGGCCGCCGAAGGTCATGCCGTAGGTCTTCTCGTCCTTGAAGCCGTTGAAGTCCTGGCGGTCGCCTTCCAGGCGCGAACGGACCATGTCCTTGTCACGGTACGAACCATAGACGGTGCCATGGAATTCGTTGGTGCCCGACTTGGTCACGGCGTTGATCACCGCACCGGTACCACCGGCGATGGTGGTGTCGTAGTTGGCCAGGTCGATGTTGATTTCCTGGATGGCATCCATCGACACCGGCTGACGCTCGGTCGGCAGGTTGTTGGAGCCCAGGCCGAACGGATCGGAGGCGCTGATGCCGTCGATGCGGATGGCGTTGTAACGGGTATTCTGGCCACCGGCCGAGATCGCGCCGTCAGCCTTGCTGACCTGCGAAATGCGCGGGTCCAGGCGGATGTAGTCCTGGATGTTGCGGTTGGCCGACGGCAGCGCGTCCATCGTTTCGCGGGTGACGTTGCTGCCGGTGCCCATCTTGGTGGCGCTGAACAGGTCCAGGCCGCCCGCGGTGGCAACCACGTTCACGGCGTCCAGGTTGGTGGCGGCCAGGTCGCCGCCCAGGCTGGCGTTGACCGTGTTGACCTGGTTCAGGTTCAGGTAGACACCTTCTTCGGTCTTGGTGCCTTCACCCGGCTTGGTGATGGTGATGGTGTACGGACCACCCACGCGCAGGCCGCGCGCGGCGTAACGACCCGACGCATCGGTCGTGGCGCGCGAAACGGTGCCCGACTCGGTGTGGGTGATGGTGACTTCGGCGCCGGCGACCGGCTGGCCGGCAGCGGACATCACCTGGCCGCCGACACCGGCAGAGGTGCTCTGGGCGAAGGCGGGAGCGGCGGCGAGTGCGGCCACGAGACCAAGGGTGAGCTTGGACATCCGGAGTGGGTGGGTCATTTTTCGGTAGCCTCGATGCGAGTTGGCGATGGCGGAAAAAAAGCGCATCCAAGCAGCCCTGCGGGTGGCTGATCGGAGATTTATCTGGGGTTCCCTACCGCTTGGCTGAAGGCAGCCACAACGGTTAACACTAGATTAACACGCTACGCCATCAATGTGACGGTTGTGCGACAAACGGCACCGGTTCGCAACGCAATCGTGACGGGTTCTTCACTCCGTCTTTCCCCAGCACTCACTCGGCGGGGGGCGCCTCGCTGGCATCGAGAATCTTGCCCCGCCAGACGGCGCCAGCGCCCGACAACAGGGTCACCGCCGCGGCGGCGGCGGCTTCCGGGCCTTGGGCGGCCGGGTCCTGGTCGACGGAATAGGCCCGGGCCCGCAGGGCTGTGCGCAGCGGACCGGGGTACAGGCCACTAACCCGTACCGGGCTGCGGCCGAGTTCGTCGTGCAGGCTGGCGATCAGGCCACGAAGGCCATGCTGGGCCACGCCATAACCGCCCCAGTAAGCCTGCCCCACCCGTTCGGGAGCATCGACCGCAAACACCAGCGCCGCATCTTCACGCTGCCGCAGCAGCGGCAGGCAGGCCTGGGCCAGCCAGGCCGGCGCGGTCAGGGTGACGTGCACCGCGCGGGCGAAACTGGCCGGGTCGGCCAGTTCAAACGGGGTCAGGCCAGGGAAGTGAGCGGCACAGACCAGCAGGCCGTCCAATCGCCCCAGCTCGCGCTGCAGGGCCTGGGCCAGCTCGGCATAGTCGTCGGGGCCCGCGCCTTCCAGGTCCAGTGGATACAGCAGCGGCTCCGGGCCGACCGCCTGCACCTGGGCGTAGACACGGTCCAGGCGGCGCGGCTTGCGGCCCAGCAGGACCACGGTGGCACCGGCGGCCGCAGCAGCCACTGCCGCCGCACTACCCAATCCGCCACCGGCACCGGCGACCAGCACTACGCGATCCTGCAACGGGCGGCCATCGAGCGCCCCGTCGGCCGGTGACGTCGATGGCCAGGCACTCATCCCTGGGTCGCCTCTTCGACGATGCGCTTGAGCTCGCCGGCTTCGAACAACTCCAGGACAATGTCACAGCCACCAATCAACTCACCGTTGATGAACAGCTGCGGGAAGGTCGGCAGGTTGGAAAAGCGCGGCAGGTTGGCGCGGATCTCGGGTTCTTCCAGCACGTTGACGGTGCGCAGGGTGACCGCGCCGGCCGCCATCAACGCCTGTACCGCGCGGCTGGAGAAGCCGCACATCGGGTATTGCGGGGTGCCCTTCATGAACAGCACGAGCGGGTAACGATCGACCTCGGCCTGGATTTGCTGCATTACCGCCACAACCACACTCCTTGCTTCGCCGGACAAACCGACCGCGGTGGTCGGCTAGACTGCCCACGGTAGCCGCCATTGTAAGCGGATGGAACCGGCTGCCGCCGCCCCTCTGGCCACGAACCTGTCCATGCCTGTTGAATTGCCTGCCCTGCCCTACCTTCCCGGCTCCCTGCAGCCGCACCTGTCCGCACAGACCGTGGAACTGCACCACGGCCGCCACCATCGCGCCTATGTAGATGCCGTCAACGCCGGCATCCTCGGCACCGAGTGGGAGGAAGCGTCGCTGGATGAGATCGTCCGCCACGCCCAGGGCAGGCTGTTCGATGCGGCCGCCCAGGCCTGGAACCACGGCTTCTATTGGCAGTGCCTGCGGCCGCGCGGCGGCGGCGAGCCGCAGGGCCGATTGGGCGAGCTGGTCAAGCGCCAGTTCGGTGACGCGCAGCGCCTGCGCGAGGAGTTCAACCGCACGGCGTTGGGCCTGTTCGGCTCGGGCTGGGTATGGCTGGTGCAGCACCCCGGTGGCCAGCTCGGCATCCAGGCCACCCGCAACGCCGGCACGCCGCTGACCGGCGAAAGCACCCCGCTGCTGTGCTGCGATGTATGGGAGCACGCCTACTACACCGAGTACCAGAATGACCGGGCGCGTTACCTGGACGCCTTCTGGCAGCTGGTCAACTGGGAATTCGCCGAAAGCCAGCTGCGCTGATCCCTGTAGAGCCGAGCCCATGCTCGGCTGCTGTCCGGCCAGCCGAGCATGGGCTCGGCTCTACAGATCACGCTTCACGCGTTCTCGTGCGCGGCCACCGCGTCCATCACCCGTGCCGAATACACCAGCGCGGCGCCTGCATTGAGCGACACCGCCACGCCCAGTGCCTCGGCGATTTCCTCGCGGCTGGCGCCATGCTTCAGCGCTGCATCCACATGTACGGTGATGCAGCCATCGCAGCGGGTGGTCACCGCCACTGCCAGCGCGATCAGTTCGCGGGTCTTGGCATCCAGATGGTTGGTCTGGGCGCCGGCATTGGCCAGGGTCGCGTAGCCCTTGACCGTGTCCGGCGAGAGCTTGCCGATCTCGCCGATACGGCCCTTCAGTTCCTTGCGGTAGGCATTCCAGTCGAGCATGGTCGTGACTCCTGTGAAAGGAGCTCCACGCTACCACCGGCAATGGTGCGCCGATGCCTGCACCGGCGCGCCACACCGTTGCAGGCATACAAGGTTGTGCCGGCCATTGGCCGGCACGCCCGGGCTCAGCGATTGCGCAGCGCGTGTACCGCCGGCGCCACCTGGGCCTGGCGGTCCAGTTCCAGGCCGACCTGATCCAGCGCATCGGCCAATGCAGCGGCATCATCGTCGCGCAACGTGGCGTGGCCGACCTTGCGGCCCTCGCGCGGTTCCTTCCCGTAGTCGTGCCAGTGGCCGCTGGCCTGGGCCAGTACCGGTGCCGGGTCGGGCATCACGCCCAGCCAGTTCAGCATGCAGGCGTGACCCAGCATGCGGGTGCTGCCCAGCGGCAGGCCCAGCACGGCGCGCAGGTGATTCTCGAACTGCGAGGTTTCGCTGCCTTCGATGGTCCAGTGGCCGGAGTTGTGCACGCGCGGCGCCATCTCGTTGGCCAGCAGTTCGCCATCGCGGCAGAACAGCTCCAGCGCGAACACGCCGACGTACTGCAGGTGCTCGGCAACGCGGCGGGCATAGCCGATCGCGGCCTGCTGCTCGGTGTCGGACAACACGGCCGGGGCCACGCTGGCCGACAGCACGCCGTCGACATGCCAGTTGCCGGTGACCGGCCAGGCCTCGAAGCTGCCATCGCGGCCACGCACGGCAACCACGCTGACTTCGCGCTGGAAGGCCACGAAGCCTTCCAGGATCAGGCCGGTACGCTCGACCTGTGCACCCAGCGCATCCCACGCGGCATCGAAGTCGGCCTCGCTGCGCAGGCGGAACTGGCCCTTGCCGTCATAGCCGAGGCGACGGGTCTTGAGGATGCACGGCAGGCCGAATTCGGCGGCCTTGGCGGCCAGTTCGTCGCGGCTGCGGATATCGGCGAAGGCCGGCAGCGGAATGCCCAGCTGCTGGAACAGGGTCTTCTCGCTGAGACGGTCCTGTGCGACAGCCAGCGCCGACGGCGGCGGGTAGACCGGCACGCGGTCGGCCAGCCACTGCGCACTGTCGGCCGGCACATTCTCGAAATCGAAGGTGACCACATCGACCTTGGCAGCGAAGTCCGCCAGGGCCTGGCGGTCATCGAAGGCGCCCACGGTGAGCGGCGCCAGCGGGCCGCTGCAGGCATCAGCGGCCGGGTCATACAGTTCGAAGCGCAGCCCCAGCGGCGCACCGGCCAGGACCATCATGCGGGCGAGCTGGCCGCCGCCCAGGATGCCGACGGTCAGGCTCATTGGCGCGGATCGTCGTGGGCCATCACGTCTTCGGTCTGGCGTGCACGGAAGGCATCGAGCGCCTGGCCGATCGCCGGCTGGTCGCTGGCCAGCATCGCAGCGGCGAACAGCGCGGCGTTGGAGGCGCCGGCGTTGCCGATGGCAAAGGTGGCGACCGGGATACCGGCCGGCATCTGCACGATCGACAGCAGCGAATCCATGCCGTTGAGGGCCTTGGACTGCACCGGCACACCCAGCACCGGCACGGCGGTCTTGGCAGCGATCATGCCCGGCAGGTGCGCGGCCCCGCCTGCACCGGCGATGATGGCCCGCAGGCCACGCGGGCCCGCCTGCTCGGCGTAACTGAACAACACATCCGGCGTCCGATGCGCGGACACCACCTTCACTTCGAACGGAACACCCAGGGCTTCAAGCTTCTGGGCGGCGTGCTGCATGGTTTCCCAGTCGGAACGGGAACCCATGACGATGCCGACAAGCGGCGCGATCGGGTTGGGGGTCATTGGCCGTCACCTGCCTTAAAGACGTATTCTAGCCATCTTCCACGCAAGACGAAGAACCATGGATCGCAAGCTGCTCGACCTGCTGGTGTCGCCGGACACCCGCCAGCCCCTGTCCCTGCTGGATGGCAAGGGCCTGGAAGCCCTCAACAAGGCCATTTCCGCCGGCGCGGTGACCAAGGCCGATGGCAACCCGCTGGCGCAGCCGCTGCGCGAGGCACTGGTCACCCGCGACCGCAAGCAGGTCTTCCGCGTGGACGATGGCATTCCGGTGCTGCTGGCCGAGGAAGCCATTCCCACCGCCCAGATCGCCGACTTCCCGGCCGCATGAGCGCGCTGCCGACGCCGGACGCGGCCGTTGTCGCCGCCGATGTCGCGCGTGCGCTGGCCGAGGACCTGGGCAGCGGCGACGTCACCGCTGCGCTGCTGCCCGACCAGGCCGACAGCGCTTACCTGCTGTGCAAGCAGGACGGAGTGATCGCCGGTCGCCCCTGGTTCGACGCCACCCACCGCGCACTCGACCCGGAGGTGCGCATCGAATGGCGTGTCTCCGAGGGTGACCCCGTCACTGCCGGCACCGTGCTGGCCCTGCTGCACGGGCGCAGCCGCAGTCTGGTCAGTGCCGAGCGCACCTCTCTGAATTTCCTGCAGACGCTGTCCGGCACCGCCACCACCACCGCCCGCTACGTAGCGGCAGTGGCCGGTACCGGCACGCGCATCCTCGACACCCGCAAGACCCTGCCCGGCCTGCGCCTGGCGCAGAAGTACGCGGTGCGCTGCGGCGGTGGCGAGAACCACCGCTTCGGCCTGTACGACACGGTGATGCTGAAGGAGAACCATATCCGTGCCGCCGGTTCGCTGGCCGCAGCGGTGGCCGCCGCACGCCGGCAGTGGCCTGCGCTGCCGCTGGTGGTGGAGGTCGAAGACCTGGCGCAGCTGCGCCAGGCGTTGGAAGCCGGGTGCGAACGCATCCTGCTGGACGACTTCAGCCCCGACCTGCGTCGCGAAGCCGTACGCATCACGGCCGGCCGCATTCCACTGGAAGTCTCCGGCAGCGTCGGCCTGGGCGGCCTGCGTTCGATCGCCGAAGACGGCGTGGACTGCATCTCCATCGGCGGGCTGACCAAGCATGTGCAGGCCATCGATCTGTCGCTGAAGCTGGGCCCGCCTCCGGCTTGAGGCCTGCGGGACGTTGTCGAGCCTACGCTCGGCTGCTTCTCGATCTGCGGCGCGCCCTGCCCCCGCTTTGCGCGATGAGCCGAGCGTGGGCTCGGCTCTGCACGACCGGAACGCCTTCACGGCTCGGCTACGGCCGCCTCTGCGACGCTGCGGGCACCCCCCACAGGAGCCGCGCATGCGCCGGATGCTCTTGCCTGCCTGCCTGCTGCTGGCCGCAGCGCCCTTGTCCGCAGCGGCCGCCGAAGCCTGCGACGTACCGCCCCGCTTCGGCCTGAGTCCGTTGGCGGTGGCCATCCGCAACACCGCCTGCAATGAGCACCGGCTCTGGTACCGGCCCTTCATCGATCGTGAAGGCCGTGCCGCCAGCCTCAGCGTCACCGAGGCCGAAAGCGATCACCTGGCCGACAACGGACTGATCGCCTGGCAGCGCGTGGCTGGCTACTGGCGAAACAGCGGCACGCTCAACGCGATGGGCAGCATCGCCGGCGCCAGCAGCTGCCTGGCACCGCTGGGCACGCGCTACACCGACAGTGACTGCCGCGCGTTCCTGATCGACAACCCGTGGTCGGCCGCGTTCATCTCCTGGGTAATGGTGCAGTCCGGCGTTCCTGGCTTCAATACCTCGCCTCGCCACATCGACTACATCCGTGCCGCATACCAGGGCGGCCCCTCGGGCGTGCCGTACCGGCTGGTCGACCCGGCCACGGCCAAACCCGCGCCGGGCGACCTGCTGTGCTTCCTGCGCGACCGCAGCACCACGCTCAGCTACAGCGGGCTGGTGCAGGCGCTGGGCAACGGCTCGGTGGGCCACTGGAAGTCGCATTGCGAAGTGGTGGTGGCAGCCAACCTGGGGGGCGACCAGACCCTGTACCTGGTCGGTGGCAACGTGATGAACACCGTAGCGATGCGGCTGCTGCCGCTGGACCGCACCGGGCTGATCAAGCTGCCACCGGCGCGCGAACGCAACAGCACCGGCATCGACCCGAGCTGCACGCCAGGGCGCGAGGACGAATGCAGCTTCAACCGCCAGGACTGGGCAGCCCTGCTGCAGCTGACTGCAACCTCACCGCTGGTGATGCCCTCGCCCACTGCGACGCCGATGCAGCCCACTCCGGCACCGCAACCGATCATCGTGCCCGCGCAGCCGGTGTCCAGCGAACCGCAGCCGCGGCGGTGAGTGCAGCGCTTGATCCAGCGCGCGTTCGCCGCCATCTTTGCGGGATCGACCTCTGACGGCTGACGCCATGCCTACACTGCTGCTGTTGCTGATTGCCGGCGGAATCATCTACTTCTTCTGGAACGCGGCACGCTCGGCCGCAGAGCGCGCCGTTGAATTGGGCCGCAATGCCTGCCGCGCAGCTGATGTGCAATGGCTGGATCAGGCGGTGCACGCCACCGGCCTGCGCCTGTCGCGCGGCGAGGATGGCCGGCTTGGGTTCGAGCGCACCTTCAAGTTCGAGTATTCCTACGATGGCATCGATCGCCACGTGGGTCGCATGGTGCTGCGTGGCGACCAGTTGATCTCGTTCACCGGCCCCGGCGCGGCGCGGATCAGCCAGATCCGGCCGGATGCGGAGGATGCCGAGGATGTGTAAGGGCTGAAGGCGTGCCGACCAACGGTCGGCACCCACCGTTACTTGGTTACTTGACCACGCGCAGGTTCGGCCGCCCCTTCGGCGGCGGGCTGGCTGGCGGCGTATCGTCCGGCGGCGTGCCTTCCTCGTGCAGCAGTTCGTCGCTGGTCGGCGCGGTTTCGCTGCCCGGGATATCATCCGGCAGCGCCATGCCCTGCCCGGTCTCGCGGGCATAGACCGCCAGCACGGCGCTGATCGGCACCTGCACCGGGTAGCTGGTACCGGAGAAGCGCGCCGAGAAGCTCACCATCTCGTTGTCGATCATCAGCCGTACGACGGCACGTTCGGCGATGTTGAGCACGACCCGGCCATCCTTGACCGCCGAAGGCGGCACCTGCACGCCGGGAACGCCGGCGTCGACCAGGATGTGCGGGGTCAGCTGGTTGTCGTTGATCCATTCCACCAGCGCCCGCAGCAGGTACGGGCGGTGGCTGGTCATGTGGAAAAAGTCTTCGGTCATGCGTGAAGTGTACGCGCCCGGCGCCCCGCCGGGGCGGATCGCCTGCACGCCGGTCGGCGTGCAGACGGGTAACGCGGGCCGGATCAGGCCGGCAGGTCGCGCAGCTTCTTTTCCTGCTCGGTCAGGCTGCGGACGAAACCGGGGTGGCGGAAGATGCGGTTACCGTAGTCCTCAATCGCCTTGCCATCCTTCGGAAGTGGCACATCCAGCGATTGCAGCCGCCAGATGATCGGGGCCATGGCGCAGTCGGCCAGGCTCATTTCCGGGTTGAGGAAGAACTTGCTGGCCTTGAACAGCGGAAGCGAGGCGGTCAGCAGTTCCTTCAGGCGCTTGCGCCCGGCCTCGGCCTGGGTCTTGTTGCCCAGCTGGATGGCCTGCACCTGTGGCACCCAGTCGTGCTCGATGCGCAGCATCGCCAGGCGGATGCGCGCACGCGACAGCGGATCGACCGGCATCAGCGGCGGATGCGGGTAGCGCTCGTCCAGGTACTCGCTCACCACCGACGCGGCGTAGAGCACCAGCTCGCGCTCCACCAGGGTCGGCACCGAGTGGTACGGATTGAGATCGATCAGGTCTTCGGGCGGGTTCTGCGGATCGACCGGAACGAAGTCGAAGGTGACGCCCTTGGCCGCCAGGACCAGGCGCACCCGGTGGCACAGCACATCGTCGTTCGAGGAAAACAGCGTCAGTGTATTGCGCATGCGTACGCTCGCCGCCATCAAAGGCTCTCCCACGACAGGAGACCGCCTGCCGCATCGGCGCCGCCGGCACCGTGCCGACGGTCGACTCCTCCCCGAGTGTGCAACCGACCATCACAAAAGCCAATAGGCCCGTGCGATGGCCGGCGGCCGAATCAGTGGACGTCCTTCCAGTATTCCTTCTTCAGCAGGTACAGCAGGAAGGTCAGCAGGGCCAGGAACAGGATCACCCACACGCCCAGCTGCTGGCGCTTGAGCGCGGCCGGCTCGCCGGCGTATTCGAGGAAATTGGTGATGTCCCGCACGGCCTGGTCGTACTGTCCGGCATCCACCGATCCCGGCGTTTCAATCTTCAGGCCGGTCACCGGCGGGTCCATGCCGGGGCCTTCGGCCTTGCCATGCACGGCGTGCTGCAGGCCCTGCATCTCCCACAGCGGGTTCGGCATGGAGGCGTTGGCGAACAGCGCGTTGTTCCAGCCCAGCGGCCGGCTGCTGTCCAGATAGAACGACTTGAGGTAGGTGTAGACCCAGTCGCTGCCGCGCACGCGCGCGATCAGGCTGAGATCCGGCGGCATCTTGCCGAACCACTTCTCCGCGTTCTCCTTGGGCATCGCCACCGGGATCGGGTCGCCGATCGCCGAGCCGGTGAAGTTGAGGTTGTTCATCACCTCTTCCTCGGTCAGGCCCAGGTCCTGCGCCATCCGCGAATAGCGCAGGTACTTCAGCGCATGGCAGCCGGAGCAGTAGTTCATGTACAACTGTGCGCCGCGCTGCAGCGAGGCGCGGTCACCCAGATCGTTGCCTGCCTGCAGCAGCTTGGTGCCGCCCTCGGCGGCGGAGGCCAGGAAACTGCCCAGCATCAGGGTGGCCGCCAGGGCCAGCCGGACCATCCAGCGCTCAGTCATGCGTGGTCACCCTCTCCGGTACCGGCTTGGTCTTGTCCAGCCTTGTCCATAGCGGCATGGTGATGAAGAAGGCGAAGTACAGGAAGGTCAGCACCCGGCCGATGTAGGTTTCATGCACGTCGGTGCCCGGGCCGGAGCCGATCACGCCCAGCCACACGAAGCACACCGCCAGCACGCCCAGCATCACCCTCGAGATCCAGCCGCGGTAGCGCACCGATTTCACCTTCGCCTTGTCCAACCACGGCACCAGGAACAGGATCGCGATGGCCGAGAACATCACCAGCACGCCACCGAGCTTGTTCGGCACCACGCGCAACATCGCGTAGTACGGCGTGTAGTACCAGACCGGCTTGATGTGCTCCGGGGTGACCAGGCGGTTGGCCTCGGTGAAGTTGTCGTGCTCCAGGAACAGGCCGCCGAAACCAGGCGCGAAGAAGATGATGAAGGCGGCGATGATCAGCAGGAAGCCGGCGCCTACACCATCCTTGAGCGTGTAGTACGGGTGGAACGGAATACCGTCGGCCGGAGCGTTCGGCGACCAGCGGTTGCCCTTCGGCCCCTTCTTGATCTCCACGCCATCGGGGTTGTTCGAACCCACTTCGTGCAGCGCGCCCAGGTGCAGTACCACCAGCAGCAACAGCACCAGCGGCAAGGCGATGACATGCAGCGCGAAGAAGCGGTTGAGCGTGGCGTCACTGGGCAGGTAATCGCCCATGATCCACTCGGTCAGGCCGTTGCCGATCACCGGAATGGCACCGAACAGCGAGATGATCACCTTGGCGCCCCAGAACGACATCTGGCCCCACGGCAGCACGTAGCCCATGAAGGCTTCGGCCATCAACACCAGGTAGATCAGCATGCCGAGGATCCACACCAGCTCTCGTGGCTTCTGGTAACTGCCGTAGAGCAGGCCACGGAACATGTGCAGGTAGACCACGATGAAGAACAGCGAGGCACCCGTGGAGTGCATGTAGCGGATCAGCCAGCCCCACTCCACGTCCCGCATGATGTACTCGATGGAGCCGAACGCCTCGGCGGCGCTGGTCTTGTAGTGCATCGTCAGGAAGATGCCGGTGACGATCTGGTTGACCAGCACCAGCAGCGCCAGCGAACCGAAGTAGTACCAGATGTTGAAGTTCTTCGGCGCGTAGTACTCGCTCACATGCTTGCGATAGACCGGCATCAGGCCCGGCGCGCGGGCATTGACCCAGTCGGCCACGCCGCTGGCGGTACGGCTGAGGATATTGGCCATCAGGCAGCCCCCTGCGGATCGACACCGATGATGATGGTGTTGTCGTCCTGGTAATGGTGCGCGGGCACCTTCAGGTTGATCGGCGCCGGCACGTCCTTGAAGACGCGTCCGGACATGTCGAAGCGCGACTTGTGGCAGGGGCAGAAGTAGCCGCCCTTCCACTGCGGGTCGTAGGGCTCAGGCCGGATTTCGGCGACCATTTCCGGCGAGCAGCCCAGGTGCGTGCACAGGCCGACCAGTACGGAGATGTCCGGCTTGATCGAGCGCAGTTCGGGGTTCTGCTTCAGCACGTAGTCCGGCTGCTGGTCCTTCTCGCCGGACTCGGGGTCCTTGAGACGGCCGTCCAGCCCATGCAGCGCATCGAGGATGGCCTTGGACCGCTTGACGATCCAGATCGGCTGGCCACGCCATTCCACGATCAGGCGTTGGCCTTCCTGCAGGGCGCTGATATCGGCCACCACCGGTGCGCCGGCAAGCTTGGCGCGGGCACTGGGGTTCCAGGATCTGATGAAAGGAACGGCGGTGAATCCGACGCCGACGGCGCCCACCACGGCTGTGGTGGCAGAAAGAAAACGCCGACGTCCGGTGTTGACTGGATCGTGTACCCCATCGTTGGCCATCCGGCACTCCGATATTGATTAGGTAGCTTTAAGGCTGCCAGCGGATCCGGTGGGGGCCAGAGCCGCATTGAATCGCGGTCGAGTGTAGCGGAACCGTCGCGCGCCACACAACGCTCTTTGCAAGGAGTGCCGGCTGACAGTCGGCACCCACCTGTTCAAGGGAGTGCCGACCAACGGTCGGCACCTACTGGTGACTCAATGCGGTGCGGTAACGCTCGGCCAGCTGCCCGACCCGGCGCACGTAGTACTGCGTCTCGCTGTAGGGCGGCACGCCACCGTGGCGGTCGACCGCGCCCTCGCCGGCGTTGTAGCCGGCCGCAGCCAGGGTCAGGTCGCCATTGAAGCGCTTCAGCAACCACGCAAGATACTGCACGCCACCGCGGATGTTCTGCCCGGCATCATAGGAATCGCTGACCCCGAAGCGGGCCGCGGTCGGCGGCATCAGCTGCATCAGGCCCTGCGCGCCGGCGCGGCTGAGCGCGGTCGGGTTGTAGGCCGACTCGGCGTGGATGATGGCGCGCACCACGGCTTCTTCGACGCCGAACTCGCGTGCGGCCGAGGTGATCTCGGTCTGGAACGCGGTGGTGTTCAAGCGCACCGAACCGAAGTCCACGCGTGGGTTGACGCCACAGGCATAACAGCGCTCCATGAAACTGTAGCGGATGGTACGCACCGGGCCGAGGTTGGCGACCTGGGTTGGCCGCGCACTGGTGTAGTGGCGCACCCCATCCTTCATGAAGGAATAGACCTGGCCGCTGACCATCCGCCCGGCCCGCGAGGCCGTCGGTGCCGCAGCAGGCGCGGGGGCAGCAGGCGTCGACGCGACCGCAGTGGGCGCAGCGGCGCTGGCCGCCACGGCGACCGGATTGCGTTCGATGCTGGCCACGGTGGTCGACGCAGGCTTCGGCGCGACCACCACAGGGCGCGGTGCCGGCCGGGTATCGCGGCTGTAGCTGATGCTGCTGCAGCGCGCGCCGGCCACTCGCTTGCTCACGTAGCTGGTGACCCCGTCGGCGCCCTGGCACTTGTACAGGGTGCCAGCGCTGGCCGGCGCAGCGGTCAGCGCAGCGATGATGATCGCCGTTGTCCCCAGTATCCCCTTCATGCCGCGAGTGTCCCAGCTTCGCCGGGGCTTGCCAAGCGACGTGGCTCAGCCTGTGACCGGCGGCACAGCCAGCACCTGGCCCAATCCGGCCAAACGCTGTGCCAGCTCATCGCGCAGGCCCGGCGGTGTGGTCCACAACGCCACCGGCACCCGGTCCAGGCTGAGGATCTGCGCCAGCATCATGCCGCGGCTCTCGGCGCCCATGCGCAACAGGCAATGGCCGGCACCATCAGCCTCCAGCACACCACACCACGGTGGGACGCGCCCTTCCAGCTCGGTGCGGCTGCCGGCCAGGCGGACGATGGCCTGCAGTGCGAACGGCGCCTGGCTGACCGCCTGCCGCACCATCACGTCCGGAGGGGCTGGCGTGCGCCGGTGCAGGCCCGGCTCGGAGCACTCACGTACGGCACCCATGCGGTCCACGCGCAGAGTGCGCCAGTCCTGCCGCCCCAGGTCCCAGGCAAGCAGATACCAGCGCCGCCCGTAATTGACCAGGTGCTGGGCCTCGACCTCGCGCTGGGTGACCGCGTCCTGCGCACTGCGGTATTCGAAGGCCAGCCGCGACGCCTGCCGACAGTGCTGGGCCAGCCGTCCGAGCAGGCGTGCGTCGGTGGACGGAAGGTCGGACAGGGTGGCCGTCGCCGCATGCACCTCCCCGGCCTGCCGGCGGCGGCGGGTCGGCACCAGCGGGTCGAGCTTGGACAACAGGCCCCGCGCAGTGTCGTCGATGCCGGCGACGGTCGCAGACGCGGCACGCAGGGCGATGGCCAGGGTGGTTGCCTCCTCCTCGTCCAGCAGCATCGGCAATACCGGCGCCCCCGCCCCGAGCTGGTAGCCGCCGCCCACCCCTGACGAGGCGTGGACCGGGTAGCCCAGCTCGCGCAGGCGCTCGATATCGCGGCGGATGCTGCGCCGGTCCACGCCCATGCGCTCGGCCAGCTCAGCCCCGGACCACTGGCGGCGGGCCTGCAGCAGGGCGATCAGGCGCAGCAGTCGATGGGCGGTATGGCGCATGAAGAATCGAGGACAGAAGTCGTCCGCAATAGTGCCCCAGGATGGCTTCCAGTTCACCACCCACCGCAAGGAGCAATGCCATGACCTCACGCCAGATCACCCTGTATCACGCCGCCCGATCCCGCTCGAGCGGCGCCGTGGCTCTGCTCGAAGCGCTGGGTGCCGACTACCGCATGCAGGTGCTGGACCTGAAAGCGGGCGCCAACCTGGCTCCGGCCTATCTGGCCATCAACCCGATGGGCAAGGTGCCGGCCATCGTCCACAACGGCGCACTGGTGACCGAGCAGGTCGCCATTTATCTGTACCTGGCCGACCTGTATCCGGAAGCCGGGCTGGCACCGCCGATCGGCGACGCCCTGCGCGGGCCCTACCTTCGCTGGATGGCCTTCTACGGCGCCTGCTTCGAGCCAGCGATGATCGACAAGGCGATGCACCGCGAGCCACCGCCGCGCCTGATGTCACCGTACAACGATGCGGACACCGTGCTGCAGGTGGTCGAGGCCCAGCTGGCACAGGGTCCCTACCTGCTCGGCGGGACGATGAGTGCCGCCGATGTGCTGTGGGGCAATGCGCTGGCCTGGACCACGGCCTTCGGCCTGGTGCAGCCTGCGCCGGCCACGGCTGATTACATTGCGCGGATGAGCGCGATGACCGCCTTCGACCGTTCGCGGCAGATCGATGCGGAGCTGGCGGCGGCATAAGCAGCGCCGGAGCAGCGCCGGCCGGCTTTCCTTGTAGAGCCGAGCCCACGCTCGGCTGCTCCTCCGCCTTGCACAAGGCAGCCGAGCGTGGGCTCGGCTCTACAGTGATGACCACGCCGGGCTTGGGCTTGGCCGCATGAACGCGGCGGCTGGCGCGGGATGCGGGTAGAATTGCCCGCTTTCCCGCCACCCGAATGGATTAAGCGCCATGACCGGGACGCCAGACGTCTTTCCGCCCGTCACGCCGGGCGGTACCCCGCTCGTTGCCCTGCCCGCTGGTCCGCGCAAGCCTGACCAGGTCAAGGGCAAGCTGTACATCAAGACCCACGGTTGCCAGATGAACGAGTACGACTCGGCCAAGATGGCCGACGTACTTGCCGCCAGCGATGGCCTGGAACTGACCGACAGCCCGGACGACGCCGACGTCATCCTGGTCAACACCTGCTCCATCCGCGAGAAGGCGCAGGAGAAGGTGTTCAGCCAGCTGGGCGTGTGGAAGGGCCTGAAGAACAAGGGCCGCGAGGTCATCATCGGCGTGGGCGGCTGCGTGGCCTCGCAGGAAGGCGAGGCGATCATCAAGCGCGCGCCGTTCGTTGACCTGGTGTTCGGCCCGCAGACCCTGCACCGCCTGCCGGAACTGATCCGCGCACGCCGCGAGCAGAAGCGCCCGCAGGTGGACATCAGCTTCCCCGAGATCGAGAAGTTCGACCGCCTGCCCGAGCCGCGCGCCGAAGGTCCCTCGGCATTCGTGTCGATCATGGAAGGCTGTTCCAAATACTGCTCGTTCTGCGTGGTGCCCTACACCCGCGGCACCGAAGTCAGCCGCCCGTTCGAGGACGTGGTGGTGGAAGTGGCGCAGCTGGCCGCACAGGGCGTGCGCGAGATCAACCTGCTCGGCCAGAACGTCAATGCCTACCGAGGGCCTTATGGGGACGGCGAATTCGCCGACCTTGGCCTGCTGATCCGTACCATCGCCGAGATCGACGGCGTCGGCCGCATCCGCTTCACCACCTCGCATCCGCTGGAGTTCAGCGATTCGCTGATCGATGCGTTCCGCGACGTGCCGCAGCTGGCCAACTTCCTGCACCTGCCGGTGCAGGCCGGCAGCGACCGCGTGTTGTCGGCGATGAAGCGTGGTTACACCGCACTGGAATTCAAGTCGAAGATCCGCAAGCTGCGCGCGGTGCGCCCGGACATCTCGATCAGCTCGGACTTCATTGTCGGCTTCCCCGGCGAGACCGATGCCGACTTCGAGAAGACCATGAAGCTGATCGAGGACATCGGCTTCGACCACAGCTTCTCCTTCATCTATTCGCGCCGCCCGGGCACGCCAGCGGCCGATCTGGAGGACACGATCAGCGATGCCGAGAAGCACGCTCGCCTGTCGCGGCTGCAGGAGCGCATCAATGCGCACGCCGCCAGCATCTCGGAGAAGATGGTCGGTACCGTGCAGACCGTGCTGGTGGAAGGGCCGTCGCGCAAGAATCCGAACGAACTGACCGGCAAGACCGAGAACATGCGTTCGGTGAATTTCCCGGCGCCTGCGCGGTTGATCGGCCAGTTCGTGGATGTGCTGATCACCGAAGCGCTTACAAACTCGCTGCGTGGGCGCGTGGTGGCGGAATAAGGTGTGCCGACCAACGGTCGGCACCTACCGGAAATGATGCCGGCCAGCGGCCGGCACTACCGAATGACGGGCCTCAATCCAGGCGCTTGCGGAAACGCAGGATCGCCAGCGTCATCATCACCACGATGAAGGCCAGCAGCGCCAGCGCGTCGTGCCACAGCTCCCATAGGGAGGCGCCGCGCAGCATGATGCCGCGCACCAGGCGCAGGAAGTGGGTCAGCGGCAGCACCTCGGCCAGCCACTGCACCGGCCGCGGCATGCCGGCGAACGGGAACATGAAACCCGACAGCAGGATCGACGGCAGGAACAGGAACAGCGTCATCTGCATCGCCTGGAACTGCGAACGCGCGCGCGTGGAGATCAGCAGGCCCAGCGCCAGGTTGGCCAGCACCAGCAGCACCGCGGCCAGATAGATGTCCAGCAGGCTGCCGCGGATCGGCACTTGGAACAGCCAGGTACCCAGCGCCAGCACCAGGGTGGTCTGCAGCAGGCCGATCGCTGCATAGGGCAGCACCTTGCCGACCATCAGTTCGCTGCGCGATACCGGCGTGGCGATCAGCAGTTCCATGTTGCCGCGCTCGCGCTCGCGCACCACCGCCACCGCCGTGAACATCACCAGGGTCATGGTCAGGATCACCCCGATCAGGCCGGGCACGATGTTCACCGCCGAGCGCCGCTGCGGGTTGTAGAAGCTGGTCACGCTGATTGGACCACCTGCGATGCTGCCTTCGCGTAGCGGCCGCGTATTGCTGGTCGGGCGCGCATCCAGTGGCACCTGCGCCAGCTGGATCGCCGCACTCTGCACCACGGTGTCGCTGCCATCGACCAGCACCTGTACCGCTTCGCGTCCATCGAAGCGGCGACGCTCGAAGTCGGCCGGCACCACGATGCCGACACTGATCTCGCCACGGCGCAGTGCCTGCATCAGCTGGTCGGGCGTGTACGCCTCGCTGCGCGGCGTGATCACGCCGGTGGCGACCATGTCCTGCACCAGCGCGCGCGAGGCGGCACTGTTGGCCTGATCGGCGACACCGGCATCGAGGTGACGCAGGTTGAGATTGATCGCATAGCCGAACAGCAGCAGCTGCATCACCGGAATGCCGACGATCATCGCCAGCGTGATGCGGTCGCGGCGCAGCTGCCGCAGCTCCTTGAGCACGATCGCCCACAGCCGGCGCAGGTTCATGCCGCCGGCTCCCGGCCACGGCCGCGGGTGGCGGCGACGAACACGTCTTCCAGGTTCGGCGCTACGGTTTCGATGTGCGCTTGCGGGTCGGCGCTGGCCAGCGCGCGCCGCAGCACTGCGACATCCGCTACGCCCTCATTGCACAGCACGCGCAGATGGGTGCCGATCTGCGCCACGCTCAGCACGCCGGGCAGCTCGGCCAGCACGCGGCTGGCCTGGCGTGGCTGCGATGACGTGACCTGCAGCGTGCGGCCGTCCAGCTGCGCACACAGTTCGGCCGGCGTGCCATCGGCGACCAGCGCGCCACGATCAAGAATAGCCAGCCGGTGGCAGCGCTCGGCTTCGTCCATGTAGTGGGTCGAGACCAGCACGGTGGTACCGGCGTCGGCAAGTTCAAACAGGGCCTCCCAGAAGTCGCGGCGTGACTCCGGGTCGACCGCGCTGGTCGGCTCGTCCAGGAACAGCAGTTCGGGCGAATGCACCACGGCGCCGGCCAGGGCCAGGCGCTGCTTCTGCCCGCCGCTGAGCGTACCGGCCAGCTGCGGCTGCCGGTCCTGCAACCGGTACTGCTGCAGCAGCGCATCGACCCGTTGCCGGGCCTGGTTGCGCGGCAGGCCCTGGATGGCGGCGAGGAATTCCAGGTTCTCGCGTACCGATAGGTCTTCGTACAGCGAGAAGCGCTGGGTCATGTAGCCGATGCGCCGGCGCAGTGCTTCGGCCTGCTCGGGAACCGCCAGGCCCAGCACCTCGATCTGCCCCGCACTGGGTTCCAGCAGGCCGCACAGCATGCGGATGGTGGTCGACTTGCCCGACCCGTTCGGGCCCAGGAAACCATAGACCTGGCCACGGGGCACGGTCAGGTCGACCTTGTCCACGGCCAGCAGATCGCCGAAGCGGCGGGTCAGGCCCTGCGCATGCACTGCGATGTCCGCACCGGTGTTCAGAAGCGCACCTGCACCGGCAGCCCGGCCGGAAGCGTCTGCATGTCGCTGGCTTCATCCACTTCGATCTCGGCGAGGTAGCTCAGGCGCTCGACGTCATCGCCGGTCAGTGCGTAGTACGGGGTGAATGAAGGCTCGCTGCGGATCGCGCGCACATGGCCCTTCAGTACGGTGCGCCCTCCCTCCAGCTGTATCTGCGCCGGCTGGCCGACCTTGACCTGCAGGCGCAGTGGCTGCGGCAGGTAGACGCGCGCATAGGGGCGCTCGCCAACCAGCAGCACCGCCAGTGGCGCCCCGATCGGTGCCTGGTCACCCTGCCGGTACGGCAAGGCATCGATCACGCCATCGCGCGGTGCGCGCAGCTGCAGCTTCTGCAGGTTGACGCCCTGCACCACCTGCTGCGCCTGTGCGGCGTCGGCGGCCGCCTGGCCCTGGGCGATGTCCTGCGCGCGACTGCCGTGCACCCGTTCCAGCCAGGCCTGCTCGGCGGCACGCACGCTGGCCGCGGCATTGCCGGCGGCCGCCCGTGCACGGTCCAGCTCGGCGGCGGCGATCAGGCGCTGGCGTGCCAATGGTTGCACGCGCCGATAGTAGGCAGTGGCTTCAGCAGACTGCGCGCGCAACGCGGCCAGTTGTGCCTGGGCCTGTGCGATCTGTTCCTGCCGCGGGCCGAGCTTCAGCTCTTCCAGCTGGGCCTGCGCGCGCGCCGTGTCGGCCTGCGCCACCGCGAACTGCGCGTCGCCGCGGGCGGGGTCGAGCTGCATCAGCACGGCCCCCGCCTTGACCCGCTGGCCCTCGCGCACCTCCAACGTGGCGATCACCTCGGCCGCCGGCGCCGGCACCGTGATCCGGTCCCACTCCAGTGTGCCCAGCGCCGTTGGCGTTGACTGCCCACAGCCTGCCAGCAGGCCGATGGCCGCCAGCCCGAGTCCACGCATCCCGTTGCCGATGCCCATACCATCCCCTCCTGCGACGGCGACACGGTGCCAGCTGCCCCGTGCACCCTCAATGATTCCGATCAGCCCTGACGGTTTTTTCGCCACGTACGGGCGAGCCTTTTGCTGCAAGGCTCCTCTCCACCTATCCACAGCTTGATTCAGCATCATTCCACAGCTGGTGTGGAGAACCGAACGGGGGCGGCCGTACTGGGTGCCTGGCAGCGGAAGATGCGCTGCCGTCACAGGAGCCGGCCGGCTGTGACGGTTTTTTCACCACCGCCTCATACGCCTTGTGGCACAAGCACTGCGAAGGCCTATCCACAGGTTTTCGCGCCCCCCGTCCACACCGGGTGTGGAAAACCGCGTATCGGCCCGCTGCTGGCCGCATGCCCGGTACGCGCGTAACCTTGTCATCCCAAGTCCATCGCGGTGGACGGCGAACCCGCCCCACCCCAAGCAATGAAAAGCATCGATCATCGAGACTTCACCCTGTCGCCGGAAGACAACGAGCGATTGGCCAACCTGTGCGGCCCCTTCGACGGGCACCTGCGCCAGATCGAGCTGAAGCTCGGCGTGGAGATCGCAAACCGTGGCTTCGTGTTCCGCATCAGCGGGCCCAATGAAGCCATCGTGGAGGCGCAGAAGCTGGTTGAAGCGCTGTACGCCGAAGCCGGCGAGACCGTCTTTGACAACCACGCCATCCATCTGCGCCTGGCGCAGGCCAATGTCGAGCAGATCGCCGAACGCTCCTACGAAGCGCAGGAGGTCGCGATCAAGGTCAAGCGCGGTACGGTACGTGGCCGTGGCGCCAATCAGTCCCGCTACCTGCACCAGATCGCCACCCACGACATCAACTTCGGCATCGGCCCGGCCGGTACCGGCAAGACCTTCCTGGCCGTGGCCAGCGCGGTCGAAGCACTGAACGAATCGCGGGTGCAGCGCCTGATCCTGGTGCGCCCCGCGGTGGAAGCCGGCGAGAAGCTGGGCTTCCTTCCAGGCGACCTGAGCCAGAAGGTCGATCCCTACCTGCGACCGTTGTACGACGCCCTGTACGAGATGATGGGCGTGGAGAAGGTGGTCAAGCTGCTGGAGAAGAACGTCATCGAGATCGCGCCGCTGGCCTACATGCGCGGCCGCACGCTCAACGATGCATTCGTGATCCTGGACGAAGCACAGAACACCACCATCGAACAGATGAAGATGTTCCTAACCCGCCTGGGCTACGGCTCCACCGCGGTGGTCACCGGTGACCTGACCCAGACCGACCTGCCCAAGCACGTGAAATCCGGTCTGCGCGACGCCATCGATGTGCTGCGTGAAGTCGAGGGCGTCAGCTTCACCTTCTTCGAATCCCGCGACGTGGTCCGCCACCCGCTGGTCGCGCGCATCGTCAGCGCCTACGACCGCCGCGACCTGCATCAGATCCAGCCTGGAGCGACGCCATGACCCGTGGTCCCGTGCGACTGGACGTCGCCGTCAGTTATGCCCTGCCGCGTGCCGGCCTGCCGGCGGCCGTGAGCTTTCGCAAGTGGGTGGCGGCTGCGTTGAAGGGCCGCATCCGCGAGGCCGATCTGGCCATCCGCGTGGTCGATGCCAAGGAAGGCCAGTCGCTGAACCGCCATTACCGTGGCAAGGACTACGCCACCAACGTGCTCAGCTTCCCGGCCGAAGTGCCCGAAGGCCTGCCCAAGGGCGTCAAGTTTCCACTGCTCGGCGACCTGGTGATCTGCGCACCGGTGGTGGCCCGCGAAGCCGACGAACAGGGCAAGGCGCTCAACGCCCATTACGCGCACCTGACCGTGCACGGCGTGCTGCACCTGCTTGGCTGGGACCACGAGGACGACAAGGAAGCCGAGGCGATGGAACAGCTGGAGCGCGACATCCTGGCCGAGCTCGGCATCGCCGATCCCTACGCCGGCGAGCGCTGACGACCACACACACCGGGTTCATCACGGAGGACAACCCCATCGCGCTGTTGCCCGCACTCATCGCCGCTCTTCTGCAGGTAACCACTGCCCCGGGCATCGACCCCGACCGGGAACGACCGTCGCCGTTCCCGGCCAGCGACAGCGCGGCCGACATTGCCGCCAAAGTCGCCGAGGTGCAGGCCTTCTTTGACGTCAGCCAACAGACGGCCCGCCAGGCGGTCGCCGAGGCGCAGCAGCACGCATTGATGGAACGCTTGAGGGCGCGCCACGCGGCACGCCTGGCCGGCATGTGGGTGGACAATGCGACGGGTTGGACCGTCGTCGTGCGATTGACTGGCCCAGCCTCCGAGGCGGATGAGACCCATCCAGGGGCGGACGGCCCGCAACGCGTGCGCTATATCATCGGCGCTTCAATGACCGAAGCGGAGATGCAGCGCCGTCTTCAGGCGCAGCAGGGCTGGTTCATCCCGCAGCTGCCCGGTCTGACCGGCTATGGCCTGGACGTCATGACCGGTGAACTGGAGCTGGAACTCCGGGATACCGCTGGCGCGCGCGCAACGGCGGCGACCGTGCGCGACCACCTGCAGGCGCTGCTGGGCTACCCGGTCAGGCTGCGCTGGTACCCAGCGGCATCGCAGCGCCGATCGCCCTGACCCAGCCGGGCTGCAGGTGCCGGTCCGCGCGCTGCGCAATTGTTTGCCGCCTGGCATGGCGGCACAAGGAAACCAAGGATGACCTCGGGAAACAGCTTCACGGCGATTGCAATGAGTGCGGGCCTGTTCGCAGGCCTGCTGGTGCTGGGCGCGTACACCGTGCGCCGCATCAGCGCCCGCGACCCCAGCGGCAGGCAGTGGCTGCTGCGCAGCCTGGCCCTGCTCTCGCCCTTGTGCCTGCTGGCCGGGCTGGCGACCGGCATGATCGGCCCACACCTCACGGGTAGAGCAGAACCCGTCCACCTGCCCGGGCTGTGGGAAACGTCGATGGTGCTGGTACTGGTCGGTGCCTTGACCCTGCCGGTGCTGTGGCGAACGCTGCTGCAGCAGCGGCTTGGCAGGCCGGTCAACGCGCTTCCGTTCTTCCATGCCAGCCGCACCTCGTTGCTGGTGCTGTTCGTGCTGGCCGTGATCTACGTGAAAGTGGCCAGGACAGCCGCATCGGAAATGTTGCCCTGGCTGACCAGCCCGGGCCTGTGGCCGGCGGTGGTGCGCATCGCGGGGCAATCGATGCAGATCACCATGCTCGCGGTCGTGCTTACCCTCTCACTGATGGTCGTGCGGCGGGCGATGACCGGTTTCCTGCGCCTTCTCATCGGGCTGTTCAGGCGCTCACCGGAGCTATGATGGGTGCCCTTCGCCTGCGGAAACCGCCCGTGTCACTGCGCTGCTGCCTGCCCGTGCTGTGTGCCCTTGCGGTCCCATCCGCCTTCGCTTCCAGCGTCGACCTGCCGGCCCTGATCGAATGCCGCCAGGGCGTGGCCGAGCAGGCCGCGCTGGCGCCGCTGCTGGCCGATCCGCTGAAGGCCGTGGCCCAGGGCCTGCAGCCGCTGCCGCAGGGCAACCAGTTCATGAGCGAGTTCCGGCTGGCCAGCCCGATCACCGTCTTCGGCCAACAGACCGATCGGGTGGCGGTGGCCGGCGCCAGCGTCATGGCCGTCCTCGACCAGGCCGACCCACGCCCGCTGGCCAAACGGCTGGAATTGGAGACCGGCTACGACCAGGACGGCAAGTTCATGGCCGGCCGCGAGCTGGTCAGCCGCGACGTGACCGACCCGAAGACCGGCGAGGCCCAGATCGAGTCGATCATCCTCAGCGTCTCCACCGTGGCCTCCCACCCGGGCAAGACCCTGGCCGGCTGCACCTATAGCCTGGACCTGCCCGAGGAGGAGCCGGCCGCGGCCGCCCCAGCCCCGGCCACCGGCAGTCACTGACAGGCCGTCACATCCTGCTAGACTTGGGTCAACGCCCGGCCTGCCGGGTGCCTTTTTTCCAGAGATGTCAGAAGACGACAGTAGTAGCTCCCCTGCGGAGCACAGTGAAAAGAAGCGCGGCTGGCTTGAACGCCTGACCTCCGCCTTCTCCGGCGAACCCCATACCCGCGACGAGCTGGTCGCTGTCCTGCACACCGCGCAGGAAGAAGGCCTGATCGCCGCCGATACCCTGAAGATGATGGAAGGCGCCATTTCGGTGGCCGAGCTGACCGTGGGCGACGTGATGATCTCGCGCTCGCAGATGGTCTCGCTGCCGGTTGAAGCGCCCTTCCTGGAACTGATGAAGCAGGTGGTCGAATCCGGCCATTCACGCTTCCCGGTACACGGCGAGAACAAGGACGACATCCTTGGCATCCTGCTGGCCAAGGACCTGCTGCGCGGCGTGGTCGCCGACAACGGCCCGGCCAACGTACGCGAGCTGCTGCGCCCGGCAGTGCTGATTCCGGAGGCGAAGAAGCTCAACGTGCTGCTGAAGGAGTTCCGCCTGTCGCGCAACCACATGGCCATCGTGGTCGACGAGTACGGCGGTGTCGCCGGCCTGGTCACCATCGAGGACGTGCTGGAACAGATCGTCGGCGAGATCGACGACGAGCATGACGAGGCCGAGGACCCGTCGGCGCAGATCGCCATCCAGTCCGACGGACAGTACGTGGTCGACGCGCTGACCCCGATCGGCGACTTCAACGAGCGTTTCGGCGCAATGTTCTCCGACGAGGATTACGACACGATCGGTGGCCTGGTCACCGAGGCCGTGGGCCATCTGCCGGAAGTCGGCGATGAGCTGGCACTGGACCGCTTCATGTTCCGCGTGGCCCGCGCCGATGCGCGCCGGGTACAGGCCTTCCACGTGACCGTGCTGCCGCCGGACGCGCAGGACGACGCTTGAAGCGCCGCGGCCTGATCCTCATGGTGTGGCTGACACTCTACGTGTTGGCCATGGCCCTGCCGCTGGCCGCCTTCGCGCAGCCGGCGCCGGCCACACCTGCCGTGCCCGCGGCCAGCGCTGAAGCCCCTGCTCCGCGCATCGGCGTGGTGACCATGCAGCCGGGCACGGTGTTCTTCGAACGCTTCGGCCATGACGCCATCGTGGTGGTCGATCCGCTCAGCGGCGACGCAACCTCGTACAACTTCGGCTACTTCGACCCCTCCGAGGACGATTTCATCAGCCGCTTCGCACGTGGCGACATGATGTATTACCTGGTGGCGCTGCCGCTGCAGCAGGACCTGTCGTACTACGACGAGACCGGCCGCGGTGCCAGCGTGCAATGGCTGGACCTGCGCCCGGACCAGGCGCGTGCGCTGGCCGCTGACCTGGCCGAGCGGGCCAAGCCGGAAAACGCGCGCTACCACTACGACTATTACACCGCCAATTGCGCCACGATGGTGCGCGACACCCTCGACAAGGCGTTGGGTGGTGGCCTGCAGTCGCAGCTGTCGGGGCGCTCGCGTGGCAACACCTATCGCAGTGAATCGGTCCGTCTGGCCTCGCCGGCACCATGGATGTGGCTGGGCTTCGATGTGGGCCTGGGGCCGTTCGCCGACCAGCCGCTGTCGCGCTGGCAGGAAGCGTTCGTCCCGATGCGCCTGGCCGATGCCCTGCGCCAGGCACGCAACAGCGATGGCCGGCCGCTGGTGCAGTCCGAACAGGAACTGTTGCCGCACCGCATCGATCCGGAGCCGAAGGAGTTCGCACGCCGCTGGTGGCCGTGGCTGCTGTGCGGCCTGGTGATCGCCGCTGGCGTGCTGGCGCTGCGCAACCGCCCGCGCCTGCTGGCCGGGCTGGCACTGCCGTTCTGGCTGCTGTGCGCTCTGTTGGGTGGCGTGCTGGTGTTCCTGTGGGGCTTCAGCATCCACTACGCCGCGTGGGCAAACCGCAACCTGCTGCTGCTTTCGCCGCTGGCCGTGCTGCTGCTGCCCGGTGCGATCGCGCTGCTGCGCCGGCGCCTGCCGGGACGCATGTTCAGCATCATGTTGTGGCTGCTGGCGGTACAGGCGGTGGCCGCACTGGTGCTGCACTGGCTGAGCCTGCAGGCCCAGTACAACGTGCAGTGGATCGTGCTGCTGCTGCCGGTGCACGCGGCCCTGGCGTGGGTGCTGGGGCGCCGTCCTCACTTGTCCGAAACACGGCCCTGACGCACGATGGCGGGCATGTCATTGCCCGCCTCCGCTTCCGCCCCGGCTTCGGCCAACCCTACCTGCGTCATCAACTGCGTCCACTACGATGACGAGGGCAAACGCCACGACATCAGCCTGGACGCCATCAGCGATGTCATCGCCAGTGGCAATGGCTTCGTGTGGGTCGGCCTGTACGATCCCAACGACGATGTGCTGCTGAAACTGCAGGAAGAATTCTGCCTGCACGACCTGGCCATCGAAGACGCGCGCAACGCACACCAGCGGCCCAAGGTCGAGACCTACGGCAATTCGCTGTTCGTGGTGGTGACCACCGCGCAGATGGTCGACGAGCGCATCCAGTATGGCGAAACCCATGCCTTCCTCGGCCCGCGCTTCCTGGTGACGGTGCGCCACGGCGCCTCGCTGTCCTACGCGCCAGTGCGCGCACGCGTCGAGCGCGAGCCGCAGCTGCTGAAAATGGGCCCGTCGTACTGCCTGTATGCGGTGACCGACTTCGTGGTCGACAACTACCTGCCGATCGTGCACCGCTTCCGCGATACCCTGGACCTGCTGGAGAAGGACATCTTCGCCGAGAATTACAAGCGCAGCACCGTGGTGCGCCTGTACGAGCTCAAGCGCGAACTGAACAAGATGCGCATGGCAGTGGCGCCACTGCAGGACGTGCTTGCGCAGCTGCGCCGCTACCAGGGCGAACTGATCCCGGACGAAGTGAAGCTGTACGTGCGTGACGTGCATGACCATGCGGTGCGCATCAGCGATGTGATCGACACCCTGCGTGAGATGCTGGGCACCGCGCTGAGCGTGAACCTTTCGCTGGTGACACTGGCGCAGGGCGAGACGGTCAAGCGGCTGGGTGCGTGGGCCGCACTCTTGGCGGCGCCGACGCTGATCACCAGCTGGTACGGCATGAACTTCAGCCACATGCCGGAGCTGAGCCAACCGTGGGCCTACCCACTGATGATCGTTGGCGTGGGCGGCGTCTGCGTAGGGCTGTACCGGCTGTTCAAGCGCGCGAAGTGGTTGTAGCGCGTATCGACCAACGGTCGATACCCACCATGCACGGGGGGCGTCGATACCCCGCAATCCGGTAGGCCCCGACCGTTGGTGGTGGCACATGACCCGCTTCTGGTAGTGCCGGCCGCTGGCCGGCAATCAGGGCAATGCAGGCCAGCGACCGGCACTACCGCTCGGGATCAAGCCACGTAGACGGTCTTGATGTTCATGAACTCATGGATGCCATGGTCAGCCAGCTCCCGACCAAAGCCTGACTGCTTGCTGCCGCCGAACGGCAGCCGCGCGTCGCTCTTGACGATGGCGTTGACGAACGCCGCACCGCATTCCATGCGCTGCGCGAAGCGCTCGCCGCGTACCGGATCGCCGGTCCACACGCTGCCGCCCAGGCCGAAGCGGGTGTCGTTGGCCACGCGCAGTGCCTCGGCCTCATCCTTGACCCGGATCACCGCGGCCACCGGCCCGAACAGCTCCTCGTCATACGCCGGCATGCCCGGGCCGACCTGGTCGAGCACCGTGGCCGGATAGCCGGCATGGGTGCCGGCTATCGGCTCACCACCGATCAGCACCCGCGCGCCCTTGGCCACGCTGGCCTGCACCTGCTTGTGCAGTTCGTCACGCAGGTCGGCGCGAGCCATCGGTGCCAGCGTGGTGCCAGGCTTATCGGGATCGCCGTACTGGCGCTCGCCCGCCGCCTCCACAAAGCGACGGGTGAACTCATCGGCCACCGCCTCGACCACGATGAACCGCTTGGCCGCGATGCAGGTCTGGCCGCTGTTGTCGAAGCGCGACTTCACCGCTGCGGCCACGGTCTTGTCGAGGTCGGCATCGTCGAGCACCACGAAGGCATCGCTGCCACCCAGCTCCATCACCGACTTCTTCAGCTGGCTGCCGGCATTGGAGGCGATCGAGCGCCCTGCCCGCTCGCTGCCGGTCAGCGTCACCGCCTTCACCCGTGCGTCGCGCAGCACGTCGGCGGCCTGGTCGTTGTCGATGTGCAGCACGTCGAACACCCCATCAGGCAGGCCGCCGTCACGGCACACCGCCAGGATCAGGTCGGCGCACTGCGGCACGTTGCTGGCGTGCTTGAGCAGGGCGACGTTGCCAGCCATGAACGCCGGGGCGAGGAAACGGAACACCTGCCAGATCGGGAAATTCCACGGCATCACCGCGAACACGCAGCCGATCGGCTCGTAGCGCACGTAGCTGCGCTGGGCTTCGGTATCGATCAGCTGCGGCTTGAGGTAGTCGGCCGCGTGGTCGGCGTAGTACTCGCAGGCCGCCGCGCACTTGTCGACCTCGGCCAGCGCCTCGGCCTTGAGCTTGCCCATCTCGTGGGTCATCGCCTGCTGCAGGTCGTCGCGGCGCGTGCGCAGCTGAGCCGCGATCTGGCGCAGGATCGCGCCGCGTTCCTGCAGTGAACGCTCGGCCCAGCCGGGGAAGGCATCGGCGGCGGCCTGCAGGCGCTGCTCGATGTCGGCAGCGCCCATCAGTTCATGGCGGTAGGTCACCTGGCCGGTGGCCGGGTCGACGATCTCGACGGTCATGGGGGATCTCCATCTGGAAGACCCCCATTGTGCGCCGCCGGCCGTGAGCCGGGTGTTGCCGGCACAGTGGACGGATCGTGTACTCAGCCGTTGTCCTGCCGCGCCAGCTGCAGGTCGCGCTGGCGCCGCTTCTCGGCGCGGGCATTGATGTACCAGCCGATCACCGCGGCGATCGATACCGCCGACACCAGCAGCGTGGCCAGTGCATTGATCTTCGGGCTGATGCCCATGCGCACCGACGCGAACACCTTCATCGGCAGCGTGGTCGAGCCCGGCGTGGCGACGAAGCTGGCCACCACCACGTCATCCAGCGACAGGGTGAACGCCAGCAGCCAACCCGCCACCAGCGCCGGCGCGATGATCGGCAGGGTGATGCGGGTGAACACGGTCAACCGGCTGGCGCCCAGGTCCATCGCCGCTTCTTCCAGCGACAGGTCCATTTCCTGCAGGCGCGAGGACACCACCACGGTGACGAAGCAGAGGGTGAAGGTCACGTGCGCGATCCAGATGGTGGCCAGGCCACGCGCCGGGAAGCCGGGAATCGCGCCCATCGATGCCAGCAGCGCCATCAGCGAGAAGCCCAGGATCACGTCCGGCATCACCAGCGGCGCGGTGACCAGCGCCCCGAACAGTGGCTTGCCGCGGAAGCGCTTGAAACGGGTCATCACCATCGCCGCCAGCGTACCCAGCACAGTAGCGGTACACGCAGTCCAGAACGCCACCACCAGGCTGGTCCACATCGCCTCCATCAGCGCGCGGTCGGCGAACAGGTCGCTGTAGGCGCGGGTGGAGAACCCGGCCCAGACCATCGCCAGCCGCGAGCTGTTGAACGAATAGAACATCAACAGCAGAATCGGCAGGTACAGGAAGGCGAAGCCCAGCAGCAGCACGCCCAGCCCCAGGCCCTTGGCGGTACGCGGGCTCATGCCTGCTTCCCTTCCAGCAGGCGCTGCTGGGAACGGTTGAACAGCAGGATCGGCACCAGCAGCAACAGGATCATCGCCACCGCCATCGCCGACGCGCCCGGCCAGTTGCGGTTGTTGAAGAACTCGTTCCACAGCTGGCGGCCGACCATCAGTGTCTCCGAACCACCGAGCATTTCCGGGATCACGAATTCACCCACCGCCGGGATCATCACCAGCATGCAGCCGGCGATGATGCCCGCCTTCGACAACGGCAGGGTGATGCGCAGGAACGCCTGCCACGGCTTGGCACCGAGGTCGTAGGCCGCTTCCAGCAGGCGGTGGTCATGCTTGACCAGATTGGCGTACAGCGGCAGCACCATGAACGGCAGATAGCAGTAGACGATGCCGATGTAGGCGGCGGTCGGGGTGTCGATCAGCTGCAGTTTCGGCAGGCCCATCGACGTCATAAGCGTCTGCAGGCCGGTGAACTGCAGGAACTGGTCGAGCAGGCCGTTGCGGTCCAGGATCGCCTTCCACGCATACACGCGGATCAGGAACGAGGTCCACGACGGCAGCACCACCAGCATCATCGCCACGTTGCGAGCGGCGGGCGACAGGCGCGCGATGGCATAGGCCATCGGATAGCCGATCAGCAGGGTGAAGAAGGTGGAGATCGCCGCGATCCTGATCGAGCTCAGGAACGCCTGGGCATAGATCGAATCGCGGAACAGCGCCAGGTAGTTTTCCAGGTTCAGCTTCAGCGAGAAACCGCCGTCGGCGTACTGCAGCAGCCAGGTATACGGCGGCGAGCCGACCCGGCTGAGCGAGAAGCTGATCATCAGCACGATCAGGAACGGCACTGCGAAGAACAGCAGCAGCCACAGGTACGGAATGCCGATCACCGTGGCACGCAGCCCCGGCAGCCAGCGCTTCAGGCCGGCGACGCTCATGAGGTGAGCACCACGCCGTCGTTGTCGCGCCAGTGCACCCACACCTCGTCGCCCCAGGTGAAGCCATCACTGGCCCAGCGCTGCGAGTTGGCGAAGTTGGCCAGCACCTTGGCGCCGCTGGGCAGCCGCACGTGGTAGACCGAATGGCTGCCGAAATAGGCGATGTCCTCGATCACGCCCTGCGCTTTGTTGGTGTGCCCTTCCGGCTCGTCCTTGCCGATCATCACCTTTTCCGGGCGCAGCGCGAATGCGACCGGCTGCCCTTCGTAACAGGTGATGCCATGGGCGATGTAGATCGGCGCCGGGAACAGCGTCGAGCGCACGGTCACGTATTCGGGCAGGTCCTCGTCGATCACCCCGTCGAACAGGTTGACCGAGCCGATGAACTCGGCAACGAAGCGGTTGGCCGGCTGCTCGTAGACCTCGTCCGGCTTGCCGACCTGCTGGATCCAGCCGGCATCCATCACCGCGATGCGGGTGGCCATGGTCATCGCTTCTTCCTGGTCGTGGGTGACCATCACGCAGGTCACGCCCGACGACTCGATGATGCTGACCAGTTCCAACTGCATCTGCGAGCGCAGCTTCTTGTCCAGCGCGCCCATCGGTTCATCCAAAAGCAGCAGCTTCGGCCCCTTTGCCAGCGACCGCGCCAGCGCCACGCGCTGCTGCTGGCCACCGGACAGCTGGTGTGGCTTGCGCTTGCCCAGGTGGCCCATCTGCACCAGGTCGAGCATCTCGCCGACGCGCTTGCTGATCGCGTCCTTGCCCAAACCATCCTGCTTCAGGCCGAACGCAATGTTCTGTTCGACCGTCATGTGCGGGAACAGCGCATAGGACTGGAACATCATGTTGACCGGCCGCTGGTACGGCGGCAGCGCGTCCAGGCGCTGGCCATCGAGGGTGATGCTGCCCTTGGTGGGCGTCTCGAAGCCGCCCAGGCAGCGCAGCAGGGTCGATTTGCCGCTGCCGGAGCCGCCGAGCAGGGCAAAGATCTCGCCCTTGCGCACGTCCAGGTTGACGTCGTCGACGGCGACGAAACCGTCGAATTCCTTGCGCAAATCACGAATGGAGAGATAGCCGGGCGCACCGGTCGTGTCGACGACGGCGGCTACCGGCTGGGCTTCAACGGGCATGGGGGCTCCGGGAGCGGGCGGTGGACAGCGGCCGCCATTCTAACGGCCGGGGGCTGCAGGGGATATGACGGAGGCAGGCGGAAGCGGCCGTTGGCCGGCCTCGGGGGCTAGAGCAGTGTCGGTTTTCCCCCGCCATGGTGGCCTGTCCGCCGGAAGGCCCGGGCTCTCCTCGACGCCCGGACGGCCGTCCCGGCCAGGCACCACGGGCGGCGGCCCGATCTGCAACATTTTTCAGAGCGTGATCCATTGAAAGCCCGGGACATTCCCCGCGCAATGCCCCGGATCTAGGCCTTGCATGGACCGACCCTGTGATTTCCCCGGACAGCCCCTCCCCTTTCCCGCCCCGCCTGCCGGGCTGCCTGCCTGCACGGCTGCCGCTGGTCATCATCGGCGCCGGCCAGGCCGGGTTGTCGCTCAGCGCGCTCCTGCAGGAGGCCGGCGTCGAGCATCGCGTGCTGGAGGCCGAAACCGTGGGTGCCAGCTGGCGGCGGCGCTGGGATTCGTTCCAGACCAACACCGCCAACGCGACCATGGCCCTGCATGGCCATGCCTATGCCGGGGATGACCCGGAAGGGTTCATGGGGGCCCCGGAAGTGATCCGACGGCTGCGCGACTATGCCGACGAGCGCTCGTTGCCGATCAGCGAGGGGTGCGTGGTCCATCGGGTCGGGCCCGAGTCTGGTGGTTATGCCATCGACAGCAGCCGGGGGCTGATCCATGCCCAGGCGGTGGTGGTCGCCACCGGTGAATACCGCCGGGCGCGGTTGCCCCGGGCCCCCTTCGCGCCCGCACCAGGCCTCACCGTGCTGCACTCCAGCGACTACCGAAGTCCCGGCCGGCTACCCGAGGGCGCGGTGCTGGTCATCGGCGGCGGCCAGTCCGGCGCGCAGATCGCCCAGGACCTGCGCGACGGTGGTCGCAGCGTGTACTGGTCATTGGCCGATCGTCATTCGCACACCCGTCGGCTGCGCGGCAAGGACTCGATGACCTGGTGGGACATGGCCGGGCGCATCCATCAACACGTAAGCCAATCGGCGGCCGTACTGGCAGGCGAGCAGGACGCGCTGCGCAAGGCCCGCACTGCGGAGTTCCCGCTGATTTCCGGCAAGGGAGGCGCCGGCCTGGGCAGTTCGATCAGCCTGCTGGCGATGCACCGTGCAGGCATCAGGTTGCTGGGCCGGTTGCAGGAATTCAATGGGAACACCGCCCGCTTCGCCGATGTCCGCCCGCAACTTCGCGCCGCGATCAAAGCGACGCGGGCCGAGTATGCCTATCTCGATTCGCTGGCCAGCGCGTACTACGCCACGCGGCCCGAACCGCGCACCGACGATGCCCGCTACATTCCCGAAGAGGTCTACCTGCACTGGGAGCCGGAACCGTCCCCGTGCGAGCTGGATCTGCCGTCCACAGACATCCGCTCGGTGGTGCTGGCCACCGGTTTCGTCGCCGAGTGGCCCTGGCTCGATGTGCAGGGCGCGCTGGATGCCCACGGCTATCCGCTGGGCGAGTTTGGCGTTTCCCCGCAACCGGGCCTGTTCTTCATCGGCATGCACAACCTGCAGCGGATGAGTTCGTCGTTCCTGTGCAACGGCGGCCGCGATGCACGCGACCTGCTGCCGGCCATCCTGAGGCACCTTGGCGAGGGCGTCGGTACCGATTCCGGCACGGTGAAGCAAGGCGGCCGCCGGGCAACGCCCGGCGGCGCCAGACCCGCTTAACGGCCGGTCTTCACCTCGGTCCACAGCCGGGTGTAGAGCTTGTCGGTCTCCGGCGTGTTGATCGAGTAGGTGAACATCTTCTCGGCAACATCCGCCGGCGGATAGATGGTCGGGTCGGTGCGGATCGCCTCGTCCACCAGCGGCGTTGCGGTCGGGATCGGGTTGGCGTAGTGGATGAAGTTGGTGTTGGCCGCAGCGACCTTCGGTTCCAGCAGGTAGTTGATGAACCTGTAAGCCGCTTCCGGGTGCTTGGCGTCCTTCGGGATCGCCAGCATGTCGAACCACTGCGGCGCACCTTCCTTCGGGATCGAGTAGGCCACGTGCACGCCATTGCTGGCTTCCTCGGCGCGGTCGCGGGCCTGGATGATGTCACCGGACCAGCCGACCACCAGGCAGGTACCGCCGTTGGCCAGCGAACCCACGTACTGCGAGGAGTGGAAATTCTGAACGTACGGGCGGATCGACTTCAGCAGGTCGGCCGCCTTCTGCAGTTCGGCCGGGTCGCCGCTGTGCGGGTCCAGGCCCAGGTAATGCAGCGCGATCGGGATCATGTCGGCCGGCGTGTCCAGGATGGTCACGCCGCAGTCCTTCATCTTGCTGATGTTCTCCGGCTTGAACACCAGGTCCCAGCTGTTGGCGATGTCGGTGCTGCCACCGAAGCGCTGCTTCAGCATGTCCACGTTGTAGCCGATGCCGGTGGTGCCGATCATGTACGGCACGCCGTACTGGTTGCCCGGATCCTGGGTGGCGATGCGCTTCATCACCGCCGGATCGAGGTTGGCCAGGTTCGGGATCTTGCTCTTGTCCAGCGGCAGGAACACGCCGGCCTGGATCTGGCGGCCGAAGAAGTTCAGCGTCGGCACCACCACGTCGTAGCCGCTGTTGCCGGCCAGCAGCTTGGTCTCGACCATCTCATCGCTGTCGAACACATCGTAGGTCACCTTGATCCCGCTCTCCTTCTCGAAGGTCGGAATGGTGTCCTCGGCGATGTAATCGCTGTAGTTGTAGACGTTCAGGACCTGGCTGTCCTGCGCGCCGCCGTTGCCACCGCCACAGGCGGCAAGCATGGCGGAGGCCAGGCCGAGCGTGAGGATACGCAGCTTCATCGGGTGCTCCAGAATGCGGGAAGGGGGGCCGGTGGTGCCGGCGACGGGTGCCAGCCTACCCCCCGGCGGCGGATTTTTCTATTCCAGATGCTCAGACGTTCAGCAGCAGGAACTCGCGCTCCCACGAGCTGATGACGCGGAAAAAGGTCTCGTATTCCTTGCGCTTGACCGAGATGTAGGCGCGGCAGAAACGCTCGCCCAGCAGGGCCTGGAGCTCGCTGCACTGCTCCAGCCCGTCCAGCGCCTCGCCCAGCGAGCGCGGCAGGTTGTAGCCCAGTTCCTTCGCGCTGCCGGTCACCGGCGCGTCCGGCGCCAACCGCTCGCGGATGCCGAGCAGGCCGCAGGCCAGGGTCGCCGCCATTGCCAGGTACGGGTTGGCGTCGGAGCCGGCGAAACGGCTCTCCACGCGCATGTTTTCCGGCGTATCCAGCGGCACGCGCAGCCCGCAGGTACGGTTGTCGAAGCCCCAGTGCACGTTGCTCGGCGAGACCTCGCCGAACACCAGGCGGCGGTAGGAGTTCACGTTCGGCGCGAAGAACGCCATCGCCTGCGGCGCGTACTTCTGCAGGCCACCCAGGTAATGGCCGAACACTGGGCTGAACTCGCCCTCGGCATCGGAATCACCGGCAAAAACGTTGCTGCCGTCACTCATCCGCACCAGGCTCTGGTGGATGTGCATGGCACTGCCCGGCTCGTTCTCCATCGGCTTGGCCAGGAAGGTGGCATACACGCCGTGGCGCATCGCCGCCTCGCGCATGGTGCGCTTGAACAGGAATACCTGGTCGGCCAGGTCCATCGCATCGGCATGGGTGAAGTTGACCTCCAGCTGCGCCGCGCCCGATTCGTGGATCAGCGTGTCCACGTCCAGCTTCATCGCATCGGCGTAGTCGTACATCAGGTCGAGGATCGGGTCGAATTCGTTGACCGCGTCGATCGAGTACGACTGCCGCGCGGTCTCCGGGCGCCCGGAGCGGCCGGCCGGTGGCAGCAGCGGGAAGTCCGGGTCGGTGTTCTTCTGCACCAGGAAGAACTCAAGCTCCGGCGCCACCACCGGGCGCAGGCCCAGCTCGGCGTAGGCTGCCAGCACGCGGCGCAGCACGTTGCGCGGCGCCAGTTCGTGCGGCTCACCGCTCTTGGTGTAGCAATCGTGGATGACCTGCGCGGTGGCGTCGGCCGCCCACGGCACCATGCGCACCGTGTCCGGATCGGGGCGCAGCATCATGTCCGAGTCGGACGGCGAGGTCAGCTCGTAGTAATCGTCAGGGAACTCGCCGGTGACGGTGGTGGCGAAGATGCCCTCAGGCAGGCGCGTGCCGTAGTCGTGCGAGAACTTGTCGGCGGGAATGATCTTGCCGCGCGCGTTGCCGGTGATGTCCGGCACCAGGCATTCCACCTCGGTGATGCGCCGTTCCTTCAGCCAGCGCAGCAGGCTGCTTTCCTGCGGTGCGGGGGGCGTGGCCGTCTTGCGCGGGCGCGTTCGGGAACTCATCGGGAATCCAGTCGGTTCTGTTGGTGCTGCCGGCAAGCCTGGCCGAACGCACGGAAAATAGCGTGATAGAACGGCGCCTGCATGACACGCCACTCCGGGTGCCACTGTACGCCGAGCACGAAACGATGGTGCAGGCTGCGCGCCGCCTCGACCAGCCCATCGTCGGCCACGGCCTCGACCTGCAGGCCCTGCGCGAGGCGGGCAATGCCCTGCCCGTGCACCGAATTGACCTGCGCCCGGTCGCTGCCGTGCCACTGCGCCAGCCAGCCATCGGCAACCAGGGTAACCGCGTGGGCCGGTCCGTACTGCACCTCCACCGGCGCCTGCGGGTCTTCGCGATGGTCAGCCAGGCCAGGCACCGCGTGTACCTGCGGATGCAGGCTGCCACCCAGCGCGACGTTCAGTTCCTGGAAGCCGCGGCAGATCGCCAGTACTGGCAGGTCCAGCGCCAGCGCCTCGCGCAGCAGTGCGAAGGCATTGGCATCACGCGCCGGGTCATGCGGATTGCCCGGCCAGCTGCGGCCGCCCTCGTAGTGCTGCGGTTCGATGTTGCTGACCGCACCGGTCAGCAGCAGGCCATCGAGCCCCTGCAGCCAGTCGCCAGCCGGCAAAGTAGGCTGCAGGCTCGGCAGTACCACCGGGGTCACTTCGGCGGCCTCGGCCAGCGCGCGCACGTACTTCTCGCCGGCCACCGCGAAGCGGTGATGGCCGAGCACGGTACTGTCGGTGGGCAGGCCCACCCAGGGCAGGCGGCGCATGGAAAAACTCCTTGACGTGCCGACACGTTACCCGTCGCCCGGCGAAGGCGGCAAGTCGTCGCCGTCACACCATGGCTGTCACGCATCGGCGAAACTACGCGGGTGAATGCTGATCGTCCTCCCCCGCTCCCCCCTCCCGCACTGCGCCCGCGAGGCCTGCGGTGAGCGCCGCCTTCCCGCCCAGCTGGTATGCCGCCAGCCTGCCCGAACCGCCCGCCCTGCCCTCGTTGCGGGGGGATGTGCAGGCCGATGTCGCGGTGCTGGGCGCCGGCTATACCGGCCTGACCGCAGCCCTGGAACTGGCTACGCGCGGCCAGCGCGTGGTGGTGCTGGACGCGCAGCGGATCGGCTGGGGCGCGTCCGGTCGCAACGGTGGCCAGGCGCTGGTCGGCTATGGCTGCGAGGTGGACGAACTGGAGCGTCAGCTCGGTCGTGATGATGCGCGCCACCTGTTCGACTGGTCACGCGACGCGGTGCAGGCGATGCGCGCACGCATCGATCGGCACGGCATTGACTGTCATTGGGTGGAAGGCCACGCCAGCGTCGCCATCCGCGAACGCCATGAGCGCGACCTGCAGGCCAACTGCGAGCATCTGCAACGCCACTACGACTACCCCATGCAGTGGTGGGACCGTGATGCCCTGCGCGCACAGCTGGACAGCCCACGCTACCGCGCCGCGATGTTCGATCCGCTCAGCGCGCATCTGCAGCCCCTGGCCTATGCCCGCGGACTGGCCGATGCGGCGCGTGCGGCCGGCGCGGTGATCCATGAGAACTCCGCAGTGACCCGCGTGCAGCGCGGACCGCAGCCCACCCTGCATACCGCGCAGGGAAGCGTGCGCGCTGCGCATCTGGTGGTGGCCGGCAACGCCTGGTTGCAGGGCCTGCTGCCCGAGCTGGAACGGCGGATCATGCCCGTCGGCACCTATATCGGGGCCAGCGCGCCGCTGGGTGCCGAACGCGCCCGTGCCCTGATCGGCAACAACATGGCCGTGGCCGACACCGCCTGGGCACTGGATTACTTCCGTCTCAGCCACGACCATCGCCTGCTGTTTGGTGGCCGTGCCAGCTATTCAGCACTACCGCCACCCGGCCTGCGCGGGGTGATGCAGCGGCGCATGCACCAGGTGTTCCCGCAGCTGGCCGACGTGCCACTGGAGCAGGTCTGGGGCGGTTATGTGGACATTACCCGCAACCGCGCCCCGCATTGGGGCCGGCTGGACGGCAATCTGTACTTCGCGCAGGGGTTCTCCGGCCATGGGGTGGCCGCCGCCGGGCTGGCCGGCGAGGTGATCGCCGCCGCCATTGCAGGCCAGAGTGAGCGCTTGGACGTGTTCCAGCGCCTGCGGCATGCCCCCTTCCCTGGCGGCCGGCTGCTGCGCACGCCACTGCTGGTGGCGGCGATGTCGTGGTACAAGCTGCGGGATGCGTTGTGGTAGCGGGGCCCTTCCCAGCCACATAATCGGCGCAGGAGCTGGGGAGCACGTGGATGCAGTGGTGGAAAGACGGCCTGCTGGTGAGGATACGGGTCAGCCCCGAAGGGCTGGCGCTGGCGCTGCTCTATGCCCTCGCCTGCTGGGGTGCGCGCAAGCTGTCACTGGACCAGTTCTTCCTGCCCGCCGGCGTGCGGGTGGCCGCATTGCTGTTGTGCCCGCCCCGTCTTTGGCCCTACCTGCTGATGGGTGAATACGCCTACTTCGCGCATCTGCGCATCCCCCTGATCAGCAAATACAACCTGACCTGGGTGATCCTGGCCTCGGTATTCCTGATGCCTGCCGTGATGCTGATCGTGCGCCTGCATCGGAAGCTGCTGGCACGCACCACGATCGTCGGCGTGATCTCCATTGCGGTATGCGCCGCGACGGTCATCAGCCTGCTCAACCTGGGAATCTCGTACCTGCTCTGGGAGCCGTTGCAGAACGCGTCATTCATCACCAACGTGTTGCGCTATGCGCTGGGCGATTTCACCGGCATCCTGATCCTGGCGCCTCTGGCACTACTGTGGATACGCCGCGCCGAGGAGCAATGGACGCCCCGGTCAGTTGCTGCTGTGGCAGGAGCACTCGCAGCCATGCTGCTCGTTGGCCGACAGGCGACTCCGGTACCTGCCTCGATCACGGCGCCTGGCTCGCTGCAGTTGTTGTTGATCCTGCCTATTCCCGCAATCGCCCTGACCTGCCTACTGGGATGGCGCGGTGCGGCCATCGGTGTCGCTGCCGTGAACATGATCCTTGGCCTGAGCACCCCTTCGGACCACCCGGCGTCATTCGATCAAGCGACCTTCGCTACCCAGCAGGCCATGGCCATCGCCAGCATCGCCCTGCTGTTGCTGGGCGCGCGCATCACTCACTTCCAGAACCAGCACCGGTTGCGCGAGGAAGATGGCAGAGCGGCACTGCAGCTTGCACGGAATTCACATCTGGCCAGCGAGATGGACCTGCGTGAGCGCGCGGCCCATCTGCGCCAGTTGGGCGATGGCATGGACCTGTCGCTGAACGAAATGGTGAACTGGCTGCATGCGCAGGGCCATCACGCCGTGGCTGACAGCCTGCGGCATACCTCGGAGGTGCATTCACGCCTGTTCCGGGCCCAGGCCAGCATGATCTATCCCGCCGCCCTGGAACGACTGGGCTTGTATGTGGCGTTGCAAGCCGGTGGGGTGCGTGAGGCTTGGAACGCCACGCATCGAATCGGGCAACCCAGGTTGATGGGTGATCCCTGCCAGCTCAGCCCCGGTCTGCAGCTGGCAGCCTATCGCTCGATCGTCGAAGCGGTTTCGATCCTCCTGGGCAGCGAAAAAGGCCAGCTCATGGTCCGGGCCCGCTGCGGGCAACGTGCCGGTCACCGCGGCATCGTCGTTGTGGTTGCGGCGATGGATCCGCATCAGACGCTGTCAACGGCAACCTTCGATCTTGCGACGTCCCAATTATCGGCTCGGATAACCGCCTATCGTGGTGCGCTGCATTGTGGCCGTAGGAGAATCAGGCTGATGCTGATTGAAGCAGCCGATGCATCACAGGGCGAAGAGGCCTCGGTCTGGGGAACCGGTGTACCTGCCGGACTGAAGCCGCCTGGGACAGCCCCCCACTCTTGGTAGCCAGGTGAAAAATGCGATGAATATCACAACCTTGCCGTGACATTCCCCAAGTCTCCTTTTCGTATGTCCGCATCACGGATAGAAGGGTGAGATTGCACCCATCTGAATCTATCGATACTGTCGCGCTAAAGGGAGTGCGTCATGTATCGACTGGACAGCGATAGTGTTCGACGAGCAGGGGAGGCTTGCGTTTGAAGTGGCTGAGAAATGGCTTTGAGCTGAGTTTCCGTATCCGCCCGGCAGGCCTTGCGCTGGCGGTACTCTACGCTGTCGCGTGCTGGGCCACCTGGCACCTTTCCGTCGATCAGTTCTTCCTTCCGGCTGGAATCCGTGTTGCGGCGCTCTTGCTGACCCCGAAGCGAATGTGGGCGTATCTGGTCCTTGGCGAGTATGCCTACTTCGCCCACATGCGCTATCCGATGATTGAAGATTACGGAATGGCCTGGGTCATTTTCGGATCTGCGTGCCTCATACCCGCGGTGGCGCTGATCGTTCATCTTCACCACAAGCTGATAGCTTCCACCACCGAAAGCTGGTTGCTTTCGATCGCGGCATCCGCTGCGCTGGTGGCCACTTCTCTCAAGCTCGGTCTGATTCACATGCTGTGGCCAGCTCCACCGAGCATGCCGTTCTACACGAACGCGATGCTCTACGTGCTCAGCGACTACATTGCAATCCTTACGGTCGCGCCCCTGGCGCTGCTCTGGATACGCCGACACAGCGGCTACGACTGGACGACCTGGCGACGCCGACCGACCATCGCTGCCCTCACTTCGCTGGGCATGCTGGGCGCTCTGCTGCTCCAGGTCGGCACGGAGGATCACTCTGCACGAGCAACGCTGCAGTTGTTGCTGGTGCTGCCAGTCATCGCACTGACTTGCATGCACGGTTGGCGGGGGGCCGCTGTAGGTGTTCCGCTGATGAACATCATCCTCAGCCAGACCATGCCGACCACGGGTCTCCCCGGCTCATTCGACGAGACCACCTTCTTCACCCAGCAGATCATTGCCATCACCAGTACAGCGCTTATCGCGCTGGGACCGCGCATCACCCATCATTACAATCAGCGCACACCTGTAGCGATGTCAGCATCACGGGTCAATGCACTCTCGCGCTCGGCGCATCTTGCCAACGAGCAGGACCTGCGCGAACGCGCGCTGGGCCTGCGCCAGATTGCAGATGACATCGAAGAGGCTCTGGGAGAGACTGTGCAACAACTCAAGGCCGATGGCCATGAAGTTCCTGCGTCTGATCTGCTCCGCACCTTCTCGCAACGCTCACGGCGATTCCGTGAACTGACCAGTATGGTCTATCCCACGGAGCTCGAGCATGCAGGCCTCTATGTCGCCTTGCGTGCGGGTGGACTCAGCGAAACCTGGAACGCCAGCCACCGGATCGTCCGTCCGATACTTGGCGGGGATCCATGCCAGCTGAGCATGGGCCTGCAACTTGCCGCGTATCGCACCTTTGCCGAAGCCGTATCGCTTTTCCTGAAGGACGAAACCGGCCAGATCCAGATCAGCGCTCGCTGCGGTCGCTATAGAGGCATGCACGGTATCGTGCTGAGGGTCGCGCTGCTGGACCGACATCGCGCACTCGCCTCGCGAACCATGGAAAGCGCCATTGATCGACTCTCTGCACGCGTGCACGCCTATTCGGGACGCGTGCAATGCCGGGGCCACCGCATCACCATGGTGTTGCTGGACACTGCAGGCGAGTCCGAGCGCGGAACACTTCCATACAAGCGAAACGACATTTGCGAGACGCCCGCGCGCCAGTGATCACAGGCGGACGATCAATAGCCCAGGCGACGCCTGTGGCTCGCCCCCGTAGAGGTGTTTCCTCCCTCTGCGAAGCAAGCCACAGGCAGGCCACCTGTATTCAGCCCGTCATTTGTTACTGACCCCGCGCTCGACCGACCAGACTGCCCCACGCCCCTCTCCATAGACGACCAGAGAAAAATCAGGCCCGCGGAAGACAACGCTGCGGCGAGCATTCTTCGGTATCGCCAGAGGCTTGGACGGCAGCGACACGCGAGCTACGGTCTTGCCGGCCGGCAAGGCCCAGAACGTCGATTCGATGTTGGCAACGATCAGATTGACCTGGCCGGTCAAATCATTGACCTGGTAGTACGACACCCCATCCCGCTCGAATGCGTAGACAAGCCATGCGGGATCTGAACTCAGATCAAGCGCTGCGGGCTGGCTCTCACCCAACCCAGCCGTTGCCAGTGGCACACCCTGCCCTCCGCCCGGACAGCAGGCAAACGACAGCGCAGGAACGACCAGCAGCGCAGCAGCGGCGCTCAACTTCGACAACCGGGAAAATCTCACAGGCATCTCCATGATTGAAAGGTGGACAACATCAAGGCAACACAGGCGCGGCCCTGGCAGATAGTGCAATATCCCCTGAGTGCCCCATGGCGACGTGAACAATCTCAGGATTCGCCTCCCTGTCAGCATACCTGCGCCACTCACAACCCCGCCGTTCACATCACTCGCCCTACGTGGATACGAACAACGGCGGAGTTTCTGCCAATACCGTTGCACACCCCGCGAAGTATCGCTACTTTCGCCGCTGGACCGTTACCGCCCCGAGAGAATGTGAGCGTTGCTCGCGTACCAGCCCATCCGAGATGGAGCGCCGTGAAGAACATGGCACTAGCCGGCATTCCGGTGCACCCGGCCGGGCTTCTCTTGGCTGCCGCCTACGCTATTGCCTGCATATCCGCCCGACAGTTTTCCCTGGACCAGTTTTTCCTTCCTGCCGGTATCCGGGTGGCAGCGCTTTTGATCGTTCCACAACGTCGATGGCCTTATGTATTGCTGGGAGAATGGGGCTACTTTGCATATCTGCGCATCCCTACGATCGACGAGTACGGCCTGGAATGGGTCATCCTGGCGTCCACGCTGCTGATGCCGATGGCGATGCTGATAGTTCACCTCCATCTGAGAAAAACCATATCCGAGGCAGCCACCGGATTCTGGCTGCTGTCCCTCTCAACGTCGGCAGCAGTTGCGGTCACCGGTGTCAACCTGAGTCTTTCTCGCCTGCTGTGGCCAGTTCCTCCCCCAGATACGCTGCTGGATGCTGCCGAAAGAGTGGTATTTGGTCATTTTGCCGCGATCATTACCATGGCTCCACTGGCCCTTCTTTGGGCCCGGCGGCGCTCCGGTTCTCCATGGCAGAAGAGGTTGCTCGTTCCATCCCTCGTGGCCATTGCCCTGATGCTGGCCTTGGGGCTATGCATGCAGCTGATTTCGACGAATGCCCATTCGACCCGTACGCACCTTGTGCTGTTGGCGGCATTGCCCGCCATCACCTTGACCTTCATGCATGGATGGCGTGGCGCTGCCATCGCGATTCCACTGTTGAACCTTCCACTTCATTTCGCCACCCCCAGCACCGGCCTGCCGGCCTCGTTCGATCTGGGCACGTTTTCCACCCAACAGAACATGGCGGTGATGAGTGTCGCGTTGCTTGCGCTCGGTTCCAGCATCAGCTATCACCATCAGCGCGCCCGATCCCGCGGCCTGGCCGAGGAAACGACACTACGTCTGGCACGCAGTTCCCACCAAACCAGCGAACGTGAGCTGCGTGAACGGGCCATCCATCTCAAGCACTTGGGAGAAGGCATGGACAGCTCGCTCGGCGAGATGGTCAACTGGCTGAAATCCCAAGGCCACCACGCGGTAGCGAGCAGCCTGCTACATGCCTCCTCCGTGCATTCACGCCTTTTCCGGGAGCAGGCCAGCCTGGTTTATCCGACCGGACTGGAGCAAGTCGGGCTCTACGTCACCCTGCAAGCAGGTGGCGCAAGTGGAGTCTGGAAGAACAGCGATCGCGTCACGGTGCATGACCTTGCCGGCAACCCCTGCCTGTTGAGCGTAGAGCTTCAACTGGCGATCTACCGCACCGTGATCGAAGCAGTATCGATTCTGCTGGAATTGGAATCCGGTCAGATCTGCATCCGGGCTCGCTGTGGCGTTGCCGGACGTCAGCGCGGCATCGTCGTGGTGGTGGGCCTGCTCGATCGCAGACAAGGGTTGTCGACTCACACCATGAGTCAGGCCGTTGAACGACTCTCTGGCCGAATCCTGCCCTACGGCGGCGCGGTGCAGTGCCGTCACAATCGGCTCCGGATCGCGCTATCTGAGCCCACACAGAGACCATCATCGACCGTTCCTTAATCTGAGCTACAAATCGCCAGACACACCCGCCATGGACCGCTAAAGTTACGCCCGAAACCGCCGCTATCCGTGCCGAGCCCTCCTTCGTGAGCCACCGCATCATGCCCGTCCTGCCGCAGGCCGCCGTCGATGGCGACCTGGCCGATCCCCTGCCACAGCGGATCCTGCTGGTCGAAAATTCCCGTGCGTTCACCGGCATGCTGCGCGAAGCCATCGAACAGCGCCTGGAACTGCCGGTGGTGATCGCCTCCACCCTCGCCGAGGCCGATCGCCTGCTCAGCGAAGGTGCCGGCTGGTTCCTGGTGCTGACCGGGCTGGTGCTGGCCGACGGCGACCGTGATGCGGTGGTCGAGTTCTTCCTGAAGCGCGACCTGCCAACGGTGGTGGTCAGCGGCGTGTACGACGAGGACCTGCGCAAGCGCGTGCTGCAGCAGCAGATCATCGATTACGTGCTGAAGAACACCCCCGGCAGCATCGATTACCTGGTGTGGCTGGTGCAGCGGCTGGAACGCAACCGCCGCATCGCCGCGCTGGTGGTGGACGATTCGCCGTCCGCGCGTGGCTATGCCGCAGCCCTGCTGCGCATGTACGGCCATGAGGTGCATGAGGCCGCCGACGGCAACGAGGGGCTGTCTGCGATCGAAGCGCATCCTGCGATCCGCCTCGCCGTGGTCGATCAGGAAATGCCGGGCATGCAGGGCGTGGAGTTCACCCGTCGCCTGCGCACCCTGCGCTCGCGCGACAAGGTGGCAGTGATCGGCATCTCCGGCAATACCGATGCCTCGCTGATCCCACGCTTCCTTAAGAACGGTGCGAACGACTTCCTGCGCAAGCCGTTCTCGCGCGAGGAGTTTTTCTGCCGCGTCTCGCAGAACGTGGACCAGCTGGAGCTGATCGGCACTCTGCAGGATCTGGCCACCCGCGACTTCCTTACCGGGCTGCCCAACCGACGCTTCTTCCTGGAGCAGAGCCAGCGCCAGCTGCCGCAGCTGCAGCTGCATGGCCAGTGCGTGGCGGTGGCGATGATCGACATCGACCACTTCAAGCACATCAACGACACCTACGGCCACGAGGCCGGCGACGACGCGCTGCGCGCGGTGGCCGGCGCGGTGGCCGCACACGCACGCAACCACGACCTGATCGCGCGCTTCGGCGGCGAGGAGTTCTGCCTGCTGGTGCCGGACATGGAGCAGGACGAGGCGCTGCTGTACTTCGAGGAGCTGCGCCAGCGCATCGCTGCGCTGGAAGTGGACATCGGCAGCGCTACCCTGCGCATGACCGTGAGCATCGGCCTGTGCTGCCTGCGCCCGCAGCGCGATGCGCTGCACCGGCTGATCTCCGAGGCCGACCGCCAGCTGTACCTGGCCAAGGCCGGTGGCCGCAACCGGGTCAGCTGCACCACGGTGGCCAGCCCGCTGCGCCCCCGCGAGCCTGCCCTGCCTTGACCGGCCCGCCTTGATCCAGATCAACGCCGCACCCGCGCGGCAGTTCTACAGTCGGCCCCGACATACGCATGAAGGGGAGCCGGGGGATGGCACTACTGGTCTGGCAGGACGATCTGAACATCGGCATCGATGTGATCGACCAACAACACCGCCGCATCATCGAGATGCTCAACCACCTGCACGTGGCACAGGCCAGCATGCAGCGTGCGGCGGTGGGTGAAGTGATCGACGAGGTGGTGGACTACACCCTGTCGCACTTCGCCTTCGAAGAAGAGCTGATGGAGGAGGCGGGCTATCCGTTCTGTGCCGCGCACAAGCGCGTGCACGAGGTCTTCATCAAGCGCGTCTCGGAATACCGCATGCGCTTCCAGGCCGGCGAGGACATCAGCGACGAACTACGCACCATGCTCTCGCGCTGGCTGTTCAACCACATCCGCGGTGATGACCAGGCCTATGCCGAACAGGTCAAGGCGCACCTGAACCAGTTCGCCCGCGAACACCAGGGCGGCGGCTGGCTGGGGCGCACGCTCAAGCGCTTCTTTGGTTGAGCCGCAGGGCGCGCCGGTGCAGTGCTACCAGCGCGCACAGGGTAGCTACCGCAGTCAGGCACAGGTAGTAGCCGACCGCGACCAGGCCGAAGCGTTCCGCCAGCCAGGTGGCCAGGTACGGCGCCGGCGCCGCACCCAGAATGCCGGCCAGGTTGAATGACAGCGAGGCGCCGGTGTAGCGCACTTCCACCGGGTAGATTTCGGCCAGGAAGGTGCCACAGGGGCCGTAGGTCAGCCCCATCAGGAACAATCCCAGGCACAGGAACGCAGTGACCAGCCATGGGCTGTGCGGCTGGAACAGCGGTGCGAACAGCACGCCGAAGCCGACAATCAGCACGCTGGCGACGATCATGGTGCGGCGCGTCCCCCAGCGGTCGCCATAGCGCGCCGACAGCGGGATGCCCAGCGCGAAGAACAGCATGCCGGCCATCTGCATCAGCAGGAACTGCTCGCGGCTGTAACCCAGCACCGCCGTGCCATGGCCGAGGCTGAACACGGTCATCAGGTAGAACAGCACGAAGGTGGCGAACGCGCCCAGGGTACCCAGCAGCATCGGCACCGGGTGGTCACGCAGCACCGTCCACATCGGCAGCCGCACCGGTGCTTTGCGCTCCAGCGCCTGCCTGAAATCGGGGGTCTCGTGGATGTTCAGGCGCACCCACAGGCCAAGGCCGACCAGCAGCGCGCTGGCCACGAACGGAATGCGCCAGCCCCACTGCAGGAAGTCACCCTGGCTCAGGCAACGGCCCAACACCAGGAAGATGCCGGCCGACAACAGGAAGCCGAGTGGCGCGCCCAGCTGCGGGAACATGCCGTACCAGGCGCGCTTGCCCGGCGGAGCGTTCTCAGTGGCCAGCAGCACCGCCCCGCCCCACTCGCCACCCAGCCCCAGGCCCTGGCCGAAGCGGCACAGCGCCAGCAACGCGGGGGCCCACAGGCCAATCTGTGCATGGGTGGGCAACAGGCCGATCAGCACCGTGGACAGGCCCATGGTCAGCAGCGCGGCCACCAGCGTGGCCTTGCGGCCGATACGGTCACCGAAGTGGCCGAACACTGCCGAGCCCACCGGGCGCGCGATGAACGCGACCGCGAACGTTGCCAGCGACTGCAGCAGGGCTGCCTGCTCGCTGCTGTCCGGGAAGAACAGGTGCGGGAACACCAGCACGGCGGCCGTGGCGTAGATGTAGAAATCGAAGAATTCGATGGTGGTGCCGATCAGGCTGGCCAGCAGGACACGACGGGGGGAATTCACGGGCGGCGCGGCAGCGGTGATCGTCGACATCGGCAACACGGGTAACGGCGGATCGCCCGATTCTGCCACGGGCCGATGGCCGCACGGGGCGATGGTTTCAGCCGACACCGATGCCAACGGAATTTTTCGGGCCACCCGCTAGGCTGCGCCACCGGTCCCTGCATGGACGCTTTGCCGATGACTGCAGTCGCGCTGTCGTGGTCCGATTCGCCGAAGCTGCCGCGGATGGCGGCGTGGCTGGTGGTACTGCTGGTGCATGGCGGGCTTGCTCTGTGGCTGCTGGACAGCGGCCGGATCGAACTGCGCAGCGACGACGGCCCACGGGTCTTGCTGCGTTGGCTGCCACCGGAACTGCCGACGCCTGTAGCCAAGCAGCCGACCTTGCCCTCCGCACAGATGACGCGTCCGGCCGCATCGGTGATGCCCCGCCCTGCCCCGGTTGCGCAGGCAGACAGCGCCCAGCCTGCCGCGGAAAACGCGGCTGCGGTGGCGCCACTGATCCTGAGTCTGCCTGCGGGCAGCATCGACGGTGGTGACGGCATCAGCGCTGCGGGTGTCGCTCCGCGTCTTATTGGTCGCCGCGAGATACACCCGGCATTCGCGGCGCGCCGCAACTACTTCCCGATCCGTCGGCAGATGACCCCCGAGCAGATCGTGCATGGCGTCGCGCAACTGCTGGGTTTGTGGCCACCGGGCTACATCGTCGACCCGTGCGAGCTGGGCAAGCAGGACATGGACTATTTCCAGAACGCCGTCGAAGAAGCCGACCGCGACATGCTGCGTGCGGCGGTGCTGCAGGTGAGCGCGCGTTGCCGGTAGTCGCATTACTGTGGCGTCGAGCTTGCTCGACGGCTTTTCGCATTTTGTAGAGCCGAGCCATGCTCGGCTGCATTTCGCGAAGAGCAGTCGAGCATGGCTCGACTCTACAAAGAGCAAACAGCAGCCGAGCGTGGGCTCGGCTCTACGAAAAGCGCTCGGCGGGCGCGTCGTTACAGCTGGATCCAGGTGGCCTTGATCTCGCTGTACTTGTCGAACGCATGCAGCGATTTGTCCCGGCCGTTGCCGGACTGCTTGTAGCCACCGAACGGGGCGGTCATGTCACCACCGTCCCAGCCGTTCACCCAGACGCTGCCGGCGCGCAGCTGGCGTGCGACACGATGGGCGCGGCCCAGGTCACGCGTCCACAGGCCCGCCGCCAATCCATAGCGGCTGTCATTGGCCACGCGCACCGCTTCGGCCTCGTCGTCGAAACCAAGCACGGCCAGCACTGGCCCGAACACTTCCTCGCGTGCCAACGCGTGGTCCGGACGCACCTGGTCGAACACCGTGGGCTGCACGTAGCAGCCGCCGGACTCCACCTCGGCCCGATGGCCCCCCATCAGCAGACGAGCGCCCTCGCCTTCGGCACGGGCGATATCGGCCAGCACCTTGTCCACGTGCGCGGCGTCGACCAGCGCACCCATCGGTGCATCGGCCTCCAGTGGATGGCGGGGCTGCATGTGTTGGCCATAGGCAATCACCTGGTGCACGAAGTCCTCACGGATCGAGCGCTGCACCAGCAGCCGCGAGCCAGCGGTGCAGACTTCGCCCTGGTTGAAGAAGATGCCCTGCGCCACGGCCTTGGCCGCTGCGTCCAGGTCCGGCGCGTCGGCGAACACCAGGTGGGGGCTCTTGCCACCGCATTCCAGCCAGACCCGCTTGAGGTTGGACCGTCCTGCATACTCCAGCAGCTTCGCACCGGTGGCGGTGGAACCGGTGAAGGCCAGCACGTCCACATCCATGTGCAGCGCCAAGGGCTCGCCCACGCGCGCACCATGGCCGGGCAGCACGTTCAGCACTCCGTCCGGCAGGCCCGCCTCGGCCGCCAGCGCCGCCAGCCGCAACGCCGACAGTGGCGAACGCTCGGACGGCTTGAGGACCACCGAATTGCCCATCGCCAGTGCCGGCGCGATCTTCCAGCAGGCCATCAGCAACGGGAAATTCCATGGCACGACCGCCGCCACCACGCCGGCAGGCTCGCGCGTGACCAGCCCCAGCTCGTGTGGGCCGGTCGGCGCGATTTCCCCGTACAGCTTGTCCACCGCTTCGGCGGTCCAGGCCAGGCAGCGCACCACGCCGGGCAGGTCGATACGGCGAGCGTCGCGCACCGGCTTGCCCATATCCAGGGTTTCCAGCAGCGCCAGCTCATCGGCGTGCTTCTCCACCAGCGCGGCCAGCGCCAGCAACACGCGCTTGCGATGCGCCGGGCTGGCCTGCGACCAGTGGCCCGCATCGAAGGCACGCCGCGCCGCCAGCACTGCGCGCTCCACGTCCTGTGCATCGCAGTCGGCGACCGCCGCGAGCACACGGCCATCGATGGGGCTGATGCAGTCGAAGCGGGCGCCGCTGGCGGCGTCGGTGTAGCGGCCATCGATGAAGGCCTGGCCGGGCATCGAAAGCTGCTGCGACAACGCCTGCCAGTGGCTGCGGTGGGGAAAGTCGGCCATGTCGGGCTCCACGGAACAGTTTCCCCGGTTATACCGGCGCGACCGCGACTTCACCGTGACGTGGCTGCGCTACATTTCCCCCATCGGACCCGACGGAGCTGGCATGAAGCGTCCCGGAAGCGACCTGCACGACCTTGCTACCCAGCGCCCGGAATCACTGGAGGCGTACTGGATGCCGTTCACCTCCAACCGCCAGTACAAGGCGGCGCCGCGTGTGCTGGTGCGTGCCGAGGGCATGCACTACGAGGATGTCGACGGCCGCCAGATCCTCGACGGTACCGCCGGCCTGTGGTGCTGCAACGCCGGCCACGCGCGGCCGCGCATCGTCGAGGCCATCGTCGAGCAGGCGCGCACGCTCGACTACTCCCCTGCCTTCCAGATGGGCTCGCCGCCGGCATTCGCGCTGGCACAGCGGCTGGCCGCACTGGCTCCGGCCCCGCTCAACCATGTGTTCTTCACCAGCTCCGGCTCGGAGGCGGTGGATACCGCGATGAAGATCGTGCTGGCTTACCACCGCCAGCGAGGCGAGGGCCAGCGCACGCGCTTCATCAGCCGCGAGAAGGCCTATCACGGCGTCGGTTTCGGTGGCATGGCGCTGGGCGGCTTGCCCAACAACCGCAGGGCGTTCGGCCTGCAGCTGGGCGGCGTGGACTACCTGCGCCACACCCTGGACCTGCAGCGCAATGCATTCAGCAGGGGCCTGCCGCGCCAGGGCGCTGAACTGGCCGACGACCTGGAGCGGCTGATCGCGCTGCATGACGCCTCGACCATCGCGGCGGTCTTCGTCGAGCCCGTCGCTGGGTCCGCCGGGGTCATCCTGCCGGCGCCGGGCTACCTGCAGCGCCTGCGCGAGCTGTGCGATCACCACGGCATCCTGCTGGTGTTCGATGAGGTCATCACCGGCTTCGGCAGGGTCGGCATGCCCTTCGCCGCACAGCGCTTCGGGGTCACCCCCGACCTGCTGACCTTCGCCAAGGCGGTCAGCAACGGCGCGGTGCCGCTGGGCGGCGTGCTGGCCAGCGATGCGGTGCACGCTACGCTGATGCAGGCGCCACCGCAGGCCATCGAGCTGTTCCACGGCTATACCTACTCTGGTCACCCGCTGGCCTGTGCGGCCGCGCTGGCCACTCTGGAGGTCTACGCCGAGGAGCGCCTGTTCGAGCGGGCCATCGAACTGGGCGAATACTGGCAGGAACGGCTGCATGCGCTGCAGGGCCTGCCCAACGTGATCGACATCCGCAACTTCGGGCTGGTCGGGGCGGTCGAGTTGGCGCCACGCCGGGACATGCCCGGCAGCCGCGGCTACGAGGTGTTCCGGCGCTGCTTCCACGATGGCCGGCTGCTGGTGCGCTGCACCGGTGACATCATCGCGCTGTCACCGCCGCTGATCGTGGACAAGGCGCAGATCGACCAGATCACCGGCACGCTGGGCGAGATGATCCGGGCCACGGCCTGAGCCCGGGCCCGCGGCGGCGAGCGGGTACAATGGGCGGTTCCGCTCCTGCTCGTTGCCGTGCCCATGGATATCGTCGTCAAAGAAGAACTGAAGGCCTATATCGACCCGCTGACCGCGGACGAACATGACGCGCTGGAGCGCAGCATCCTGGCCGAGGGCTGTCGTGACGCGCTGGTCCTGTGGGGCAACGTACTGGTCGACGGCCACAACCGCTTCGGCATCTGCCAGAAGCATGGCCTGCCCTTCAACACCGTACAGAACACCCGCTTCCAGAGCATGGAAGACGTGCACCTGTGGATGATCGAGCAGCACCTGGGCCGTCGCAGCGTGTCCGACTTCCAGCGCGGCGTGCTGGCGCTGCGCAAGCGCGACATCCTGGCCGCCCGCAAGCAGATCGAGCAGGCGCAGCTGCAGCGCGAGAGCGACGGCACCGCGGACATCACCGACGAAGGGGGCGAAGACAGCCCGCCGTGGGAGCCGGCCCCGAAGCTCAGCCGTGCTGAGCTGGCCCGCGAAGCCAAGCTGAGTACCAGCCAGGTCGGCATGATCGAGCGCATCCATGCCCAGGCTGCACCCGAAGTGGTGGAGGCGGTGAAGGCCGGCGTGATCTCGATCAGCGCCGCCGCGGCCGTGGCCGACCTGCCTGAAGAAGAACAGCGCGCCGCCGCCGCCGGTGGCAAGGACGAGCTGAAGCAGGCCGCCAAGCGCGTGCGCGAGTCCAAGCGCAAGCCGCGCGCGCCGAAGCCGGAGCCGGCCGATATGGATTTCGAGGAGCCCGATGAGGACGAGATCGCCAGCCGCGACGCAGAAGTGCTGTTGGCGCTGGAACAGCTGGGCGAGGATGCCCCGGCCCTGCGCCGCCGCGTGGTCGCGTTGACCCGCGAGAACGACACCCTGCGCGCGCAGTTGGCCGCGCTGCGCAAGCAGCTGGAAGCGCTTTAAAAAACGCGAACCTCTCATGTAGAGCCGAGCCCATGCTCTGCTGCGGTTTGCCGCGCGCAAGGCAGCCGAGCATGGGCTCGGCTCTACAGGCAGGCATCACCGGGCTGCGGTTAGACTCGTGCAATGACGCCTGCCCACGATCCGCGCCGCGCCCAGCTGCGGCGCCTGAAAGCCCTCGCACTGGGCCTGCTGCTGTTGATGCTGGCCGGTTTCGCGGTCAGCCACTGGCAGGGCGAGCGCGGCATCTGGGCCTGGGTCTCGGCCTTCTGCGAAGCCGCAGCCGTGGGCGCGCTGGCCGACTGGTTCGCTGTGGTCGCGCTGTTCCGGCGGCCGATGGGCCTGCCGATCCCGCACACCGCGATCATCCCGCGCAGCAAGGAACGCATCGGCGACAGCCTTGCGCTGTTCGTGCGCGACCAGTTCCTGGAGCCGGGGGTGCTGCTGGCCAAGCTGCAGGTGTTCGATCCGGCCAGCCGCCTCGGCAGCTGGCTGGCCGACCCGGCACGCTCGCGCATGCTGGCCGACATGGCCCGCGGCTGGGCGCTGCAGGCACTGGATTTCTTCGACGAAACCGCCGTACGCCGCCAGCTGCACGCCTTTGTGGTGCAGCAGCTGCGGCAGTGGAATGCCGCTGCCACTGCCGGTGAACTGCTGGCCCTGCTGACCGCCGATGGCCGCCATCAACGCGTGCTGGACGAGGGCCTGCAGCGGCTGGGCCGCTGGCTGGAACAGCCGGAGGTGAAGGAACGCGCCTCGCAGCTGATCGTGCGCTACATCCAGCGCGAATGGCCGACGCTGTCGAGCACGGTGAACTGGGTCAAGCCGATCGACGAGATCGGCGACAGCCTGGCCGAACGCCTGGCCCGCGCGGTGCTGGAAGAGCTGCAGCAGGTGCTGGCCGAGCCGCAGCATCCGCTGCGCCAGGACTACGAGACCTGGTTGCAGAACTACGTGCAGCGCCTGCGCGAGGATCCGGCGCTGGCCGAGCGCATCGAGCAGCTCAAGCAGGAAATGATCGACCACCCGGCCCTGCAGGAGTACGTGCAGGGGCTGTGGGCGCGCATCCACGCCAGCCTGCGGGCGGACCTGCAGCGCGAGGATTCGGCGCTGGTCGGCCACCTGCAGCGTAGCCTGGGTTCGCTCGGTGCCAGCCTGCAGGCCGACCCGGCGCTGCGCGAGGCACTGAACCAGCATCTGATGGAAGGTGCGCAGCGCCTGACCGGGCGCCTGCGCGAGGGCGTCACCACGCATATCGCGCAGACCGTGAAGGGCTGGGACGAGCGGCACCTGGTCGAACAGCTGGAACTGAGCGTGGGCCGTGACCTGCAGTTCATCCGCTTCAACGGCACCCTGGTCGGCGGGCTGATCGGCCTGCTGCTGCACGCGGCAACCGTGGTGTTCAGGTTCTAGCCGCCAGCGCTCCACGGCATCGTCATGCTTGATTCATGAAATGCGAATGCCTATCATTTACTGATCGGTTGTGCGCTTAGTCAGATGGCACGGAAACGTGCCCATCGCCCGTGTACATCCCCGCCTTCCGCGCTGACCGCCCGCGCGGGACGTGCCTCGTGTCGATGGGACACGCTGGGCAACATGCGCAGGGCGCAGGGGCCGCGGACGCATTCCATCCCTCCTCCAACCTGCAGGACCTCCTTGGACCGCTCGCCCGTAACCGCCAGCCCCCGCACCTTGTTCTCCAACCCGCGCTGGGGCGTGCTGTCACGCTCGTTGGCTGCGATCTTCGGTGGCTACGCGCTGGCCTCGATGACCAGTGTGTTCTGCGCAGTGGCGCTGCCCGGCGCGCGCGGCCAGACCGTGCTGACCGGCATGCTGCTGGCGATCCTGGTCGCCGCCTGCGCGGCGTTGTGGGCGTTCGCCACCCGCAGCGCGCTGCGTGCGTGGGTCGGCATTCTCGCTCCCGCCCTGCTGATGGCTGCCATCGCGCGCATGCTGGGGGCCTGGGCATGAAGAACGGATTCCGCCAGTCGATGGCCTGGCTGCACACCTGGACCGGCCTGCTGGTCGGCTGGTTGCTGCTGCTGATCTTCATGGCCGGCACCGCCAGCTATTACCGCGAGGAAATCAGCCGCTGGATGCGCCCGGAGCTGCCGTCCAGCAACGTCAGCATCGACGTGGCCGCGCAGCGCGCGGTGGCCTACCTGCAGGCCAATGCGAGCCACGCCGAGAACTGGTTCGTCACCCTGCCGCAGCCGCGCAACCCGGCCATGCAGATGTTCTGGCGGCTGCCACCGGAACTGGCCGACCCCAGCCGTGGCCGCCGCGGTGGCTTCGGCGACGCCACGCTGGACCCGAACAGCGGCCAGGCACTGAAGGCGCGCGAGACCCGTGGAGGCGACTTCTTCTACCGCCTGCACTTCGACCTGCACTACATCCCGGTGTACTGGGCGCGCTACCTGGTCGGGTTCTGCGCGATGTTCATGCTGGTGGCGATCATCACCGGCGTGATCACCCACAAGAAGATCTTCAAGGACTTCTTCACCTTCCGCAAGGACAAGGGCCTGCGCTCCTGGCTCGACTTCCACAACGTCAGCGCGGTGATGGCGCTGCCGTACCACGCGATGATCACCTACACCGGCATCGTCACCCTGATGATCATGTACCTGCCGTGGGGAGTGAAGGTCGCCTACCCCCAGGACGAGGACAAATTCATCAGCGAGGCTTTCGGCGGCCTTCCGGAAGTGACCTCGCCCGCCGAGGGCCGCGCCACGCCGCTGCCGATCGCACAGTTGCTGGACAGCGCACGCGCGCATTGGCACGGCGTGGAGGTGGCCGGTTTCACCGTGTCCAATCCGGGGGCGGCCAATGCGGTGATCGACATCCGCCAGCGCGATGGCAAGCGCCTGTCCATCGACACCCCGGCCGTGCGTTACGACATGGTCAGCGGTGCTCTGCTTGAGGAAACGCCGCCATCGGGCGGTGCCACCGCCACCCGTGGTGTGCTGTACGGCCTGCACCTGGCGCGTTTTGCGGACTGGGGCCTGCGTGCACTGTTCTTCCTGTCCGGTCTGGTGGGCTGCCTGATGGTCGCCAGCGGCGTGGTGCTGTGGGCGGTGAAGGAACGACCGAAGCATGCCAAGAGTGGACGCACCGGCTTCGGCCTTCGCTTGGTCGATGCGCTCAACATCGGCACCGTGGCTGGCCTGCCGATCGCCTTCGCGGCGTACTTCTGGGGCAACCGCCTGCTGCCGCTGGACATCGCCGAGCGCGCGAGTGCGGAGGCCAACGTATTCTTCTACGCTTGGGCCGGCGCGCTGCTGGCCGCCTTCATCTGGCCGAAGCGAATGATGTGGGCGTGGCAGCTCTACCTGGGCGCGGCCGCGTTCGCACTGGTGCCGGTGGTCAATGCGTTGACCACGCATGCGCACCTGGGCAACACCCTGCGCAACGGCGACTGGGTACTGGCCGGCGTCGATCTTTCGATGATCGTCTTCGGCGCAATGCTGGCGATGTGCGGCTGGCGCATGCAGCGCTGGACGCCACCGCTGAGCGCGGCCGAGAAGAAGAAGCGTGCGGCGGCGGCTGCGGCGCCAGTGGCTGTGGTCGAAACCGCCGAAGCGGAGGCCAGTGCATGATGCTGCTGGCGTTGACCCTGTCGTTTTCCGCGTTCACCGCGCTGTCGCTGGCGATGGAAAGACACCAGTACGACCTGCACGGCAAGGCTGCGGCCAGCCCGGCACGGCGCACGCAGTGGCGGGTGCTGGGCTGGGCCCTGCTGACGGTGGCGTTCGCGTTGTGCGTGGCCGATCACGGCTGGGCGATGGGCCCGGTGCTGTGGCTGGGCGCAATGACCATGTGCGGCGTGGCACTCTCGTTCGGGCTGTATCCGTACCGGCCGAAGTGGATCGCACCGCTGGCGATCACGCTGCCGGCGCTGGGGCTGGTGGTGGCGTTGCTGTAACCGCCATCCACGCATGGCGTGGATCTACTGAACAACCATCCAGGCATGGCGTGGATCCACCGGCCAGACAGGGGTAGTGCCGGCCGCTGGCCGGCACCTCATGAACCCTTTGCGGATCTGACACCGTTGCCGGCCAGCGGCCGGCACTACCGGGCTTACCCCAGCCGCTTCAGTTCCCATGCGCGGTGGATGCGCGCGTTGCGCTCGAAATCCGGACCGATGGTGCGTGCGGTGATCTCGCGGCACTGGGCGAATTCGGCGATGGCGTTCTCTTCCAGCTTGAAGCGGCGGAAGTTGTTGGAGAAGTACAGCACGCCACCCGGTGCCAGCCGGGCCACCGCCGCCCGCAGCAGCTTCACCTGTTCGCGCTGCACGTCGAAGTCATCGGCGCGGGCGGAGTTGGAGAAAGTCGGTGGATCACAGAAGATCACGTCGTACTGGCCGCGGTCGCCTTCCAGCCAGGCCATCGCGTCGGCCTGGACCAGCAGGTGCTGGTTGCCCCCCTGCCCGTTCAGCGCAAGGTTGTCGTAGCACCACTGCAGGTAGGTGGCCGACAGGTCGACGCTGGTGGTGCTGGCGGCACCGGCCACGGCGGCCTGCACGCTGGCCACGCCGGTGTAGCAGAACAGGTTGAGGAAACGCTTGCCACGCACCTGCTCGGCCATCATCCGGCGCAGCGGGCGATGGTCGAGGAACAGGCCGGTATCCAGGTAATCGAACAGGTTCACCTGCAGCAGCGCGTTGTTCTCTCGCACCACGATGAACTCGTCGCGCTGCTCGAAGCGGCCGTACTTGCTGCCGCCCTTGCCGCGCTCGCGCGATTTCATCGACACCTGTTCCGGTGGCACGCCGAACACTTCGCGCGCGGCGGCCAGCAGCTCATTGCGGCGGCGGCGCACGTCGTTCTCGGGAATCGCCGCCGGTGCCGCATATTCCTGCACATGCAGGAAGGTACGCCGCCTGCCCCCCTCTTCCTCGTAGACGTCGATGGCCGCCGCGTACTCCGGCAGGTCGGCGTCGTAGGCGCGGAAGCAGGTGATGTCCTCGCGGGCACGCCAGCTCTTGAACTTCTTCAGGTTCTTGCGCAGGCGGTTGGCCACCATCTGCGCGCCTTCGCTCAGCTCGCGGGGCTGTGCCGGATCACGGCCCGGCACAGCGATCGGATCGCAGACGATCAGCGCGCATTCCAGCGCACCGTTGAACATCTGGTACTTCTTGCTGGCACGCAGGCCGGTGGCAAAGGCCAGTTCGTCATTGCCACACAGCAGGCTGGCGCGCCACTGCGGCACCGCCTTCTGCAAGGCATTGCCCAGTGCGCGGTACAACGCCGGATCGGCGGCCAGGCGCTCGTCGTACGGCGGGTTGCAGACCACCGCACCGATCTCCTGTTCCGGCGCGGCCAGGTCGGCGACATCGGCGCGGGTGAAGCGGATCGCGTGGGCGACGCCGGCAACCTCTGCATTCTCGCGGGCGGCCTGGATCGCGGCCGGGTCGATATCGCTGCCATGGATGACCGGCTTCAGCGCGGCCAGGCCGGCCGCTTCGCGCTCGCGTGCTTCGCTCTGGATGGACTTCCAGGCCGCCTTGTCGAAGCCCAGCCAACGGCTCGGCGGCAGGCTGCCATGCCGCATCAGGCCAGGGGCGACGTCGGCGGCCATCAGTGCACCTTCGATCAGCAGCGTGCCGCTGCCACACATCGGGTCCAGCAGGCCGCCTCCGGCGGTGTGCAGGCGCGGCCACTGCGCGCGCAGCAGCAGCGCGGCGGCCAGGTTTTCCTTCAGCGGCGCCTCGTGGGCGGCACCGCGCCAGCCACGGCGATGCAGCGGGCCACCGCCGAGGTCGATCGACAGCGAAGCACGGCCCTTGCGCAGCGACAGGTTGACGCGCACATCGGGCAGGTCGGTGTTGACCGAGGGGCGCTCCAGGCCTTCATCACGCATCCGGTCGACGATGGCGTCCTTGATCCGCTGCGCGGCAAAGCGCGCATGGGTGATCTTGTCACCGGACACGTGTGCGTCCACCGCCAGGGTCATCTCCGGCGTGATGTGCTCGTGCCACGGCAGCGCACGCACGCCGTCATACAGGGCCTGCTCGTCCGGGCAGTCGAATTCGTCGATCGGCCACAGCACGCGGCTGGCCAGGCGCGACCACATCACGATCCGCAGCGCCTGCGCCAGTTCGCCCTCGGCGTTGACGCCGGCAATGGTGGCGGTGGCCTTGGCAAGGCCCAGGGCCGACAGTTCATCGGCGAGCAGGTATTCCAGGCCCTTGGCGCAGGAGACGAAGAATTTCACGGGGTCGGTTCGCAGGTGGTCGGGCGCGGCACAGGGGCCGGGCCGGTCGGAAAGGAGGGCCGTAGGCACGGCCGGCAGGCCCGCGCCGGGGGCGGCGGGGCTGCCATTGTAGTCAATGCGGGCGGGCGCGCCGTGCGCCCCGGCTTCACAGTTGCCGCAGCAGGCGCTCGAAGGCCTGCGCAGAGGCCTCCACGTGGCGCTCCAGGCGGTGGCCATCGTCAACCAGCAGCAACTGCGCCGAACGCGCCTGCGCCCAGGCAATCACGCCGGCAGCCGGTACCACGTCGTCATGCCAGGCCTGCACCACCGTGGTCGGCACCGCAGCGGCGTCCAGCGCCGGCATCGGGCCCATGGTGGTCGGCGGCACCATCAGGAACAGGCCGGCTACCGGCACCTGCAGCGAGGCGATGGCGGAAATGTAGGCGCCCAGGCTGGAGCCGGCCAGTACCACCGGCCCCTGACGGGCAGCGATGGCGGCGCGTTCAACCAGACGGCGCAGGCGGGTCGGCACGTCGCCCACCCGGCTGACCTCGCTCATCGCGTCCAGATCGGTGTAGTCGGGGCGCTCGTGGGTCCAGCCCAGGCGTTGGGCCACCTCGGCCAGCGCGGTGACCTTGGTCGCCTCCGGGCCGCTTTCGAAGCCATGGGAGAGGATGCAGTGGCCGCGACTCATGCGCGTGCTCCGTGGGCGCGGGCCAACCAGGAAAGAGAAGGCAGGTTCATGCCGCAATGCTAGCATCGCCGGATGCCCAACCCGCTCCTGCCCGGCCTGCAGCTGCAGCCCCTGCCCTACCACGACCGACTGCCGCTGCGCGATCCGGCCACGCTGGAGATGGTGGTGATCCACTGCACCGAGCTGCCCGATCTGGCGACGGCCCGCGAGTACGGCGAGCGCGTGCTGTATGACAGCGGTGCCGGCAACAGCGGGCACTTCTACATCGACCGCGATGGCAGCGTGGTGCAGTACGTTGCGCCCGAACGCGTGGCCCACCACGTGCGCGGCATGAACGCGCATACGCTGGGCATCGAGCTGGTCAATACCGGGCGCTACCCGCACTGGTTCGACAGCCGTCACCAGGCGATGGACGAGGCCTACACCGAGGCGCAACTGAAAGCGCTGGAGCGGCTGCTGCAGGCGCTGGTGGTGCGCTATCCGTCGCTGCAGCGGATTGCCGGGCATGACCAGCTGGACCTGGAGCAGGTGCCGGCCAGCGATGATCCGACGCTGAGGGTGGCACGCAAACGCGACCCGGGCCCGTTGTTCCCTTGGGCGCGGGTGCTGGCGAAGGTGCCGCTGCAGCCGGTTGGGTAAGCGGCAGGGCTGCGCCCTGCACCTGCGGTAGTGCCGGCCGCTGGCCGGCAACAGCAGGCTATCCGTGGGATGGCAGGGTGGGCCCGGTTGCGGGGGACGCCGTAAATCCCCAGGCCGGCCCAGCCGCTGGCGGCTGTGCGTTCGGGCGCTCGCGAAGCAGTGCTTCGCAAGCAAAGCGCCCTCACCCCTGGGGGCTTGGCCGCGGCATCCATGCCGCGGACACCCGCAACCGCCCCCCCCCCGCCTTCGACAGATTTCTGCCGCTGTTGGTGGGTGCCGGCCGTTGGTCGGCACGGAGTCGAATCGATCGGAGGGTGCCTTTGTAGAGTCGAGCCGCGCTCCATGACCTGCGGGCGCCGATGATTTGAAGGCATCGCCGTGCGCCTGGAGCCGGCCGCTCGGCTCTGGAGAGGCTCCGCGCTCGACTGCCTTCTGCTCGGATCGCTCAGGCGCCGGTCGCCACCGGGCGGCTGCTGTCGCTCACCCAGCCGCTCCAGGAATCGGCATAGATGCGCGCACCGCTCAGTCCTGCGCTTTCCATCGCCAGCAGCAGGTGGCAGGCGGTCACTCCGGAGCCGCACATCAGCACCACCTGCTGCGGATCGCGGTTGCCGATCACGCCCTGCAATTCGGCGCGCAGTTCCTGTGCATCGCGCAGGCGGCCGTCGAACACGTTCAGGGCGAACGGGCGGTTGACCGCGCCGGGTACGTGGCCAGCGACCGGGTCCAGCGGCTCCACTTCGCCGCGGAAGCGTTCACCTGCGCGTGCGTCGACCAACCAGCCCGGTGCATGTTTCAGGCGCGCGGTGATTTCATCGGCGCTGGCGACCTGGGTGGTGTCGAAGCGGCCCGGGTAGGCAGGCAGCGCTGTCACTTCAGCCTGGCCGCTTTCCAACGCGTTACCGGCGGCCTGCCAGGCAGCGATGCCGCCGTCGAGCACAGCCACCTTGGTGTGCCCGATCAGGCGCAGCAGCCACCACAGGCGCGAGGCGGCCATGCTGCCGTCGCTGCCATCGTAGACCACCACCTGGGTGTCGAGGCCGATGCCCCACTGCCCCAGTTTCGCGGCAAAAGCATCGCTGTCGGGCAATGGATGGCGACCATGGCCGACGCGGCTGAGATCGGACAGATCACGGTTGAGATCGGCATGCACCGCAGTCGGTATGTGTCCTGCCAGGTACTGGCCGCCCGCAGCCTGCGGGTCGGCCAGCGAAGCACGCGCATCGACCACGCGCACGGCGGTACTGGCGGTGGCACGCGCGTCGACCACGCGTACGCCTTCGCCCAGTGCAGCGGCCAGGGTGTCGACATCGACCAGGGTGGTCCACGGCTGCTTGATCGGGTTCATTGCACTTGCTCCAGGCGGCGACGCAGGTTGTAGAGGATGGCCGCGGTCGCCCCCCAGATGCGCTGACCGGGCCAGCCATACTCAAGAACGTGGCGGATGCGGCCGCGATGATTGATTTCGACCTGGCGCAGGCTGTCAGGGGCCATCAGGTAGTCCAGCGGCACCTCGAACACTTCGGCCACTTCGCTGGGCTGCGGCACCGGCACGAACTCCGGATCGACCACCGCCACCACCGGCGTGACCCGGTAGCCGGTGATGGTGACGAAGGGATCGAGATACCCCAGCGCCTGCACCTGGCCGGGCGCCAATGCGATTTCTTCCTGGCTCTCGCGCAGCGCGGCCGCCAGCGCGTCGCGGTCATCGGGTTCGGTGCGACCACCGGGGAATCCGACCTGGCCACCATGGGTGCGCAGTGTTTCGGTGCGACGGGTGAGGATCACCTGTGCGCCATTGGCGCGCGGCACGATGCCGGCCAGCACCGCCGCCTCCACAGGCGGCCCCGGTGGCAGCAGGTCGATCAGCTCGCTGCGGTTCCAGCCGTCGCCGGCCGGCGGTTCGGCCAAAGGATGCAACGCGCGCACCAAGCGCTCGTGGTCGGCCAGCGATCCGCGTAGCGATTGCTGCAATTGTGCACGCAACGGTTGCACGCGGTGCAGGATGCGGCTGCGTTCCTCGTTGTTCATTGACGACCACCGCGCGATTTCTTCGAGATGCCGCCCGCAGCCGGTGCATTGCCGGTCCGGATCCAGCGTGCACACTCCGATGCAGGGACTTGCGACAACACGCGCCGTTTCTTCCATTGTTTGCACCCGCCAACAGTAGCGCGATCGGGCTGAATTTGCGCGGGTGGCCCGGCCGGACGGTAGAGTCGACTGTGAGTCGACTCGCGCGCGCAGCGCGGGCGTTTCCCCGATGTGACCCAAGAGCGGTCGACTGACAGTCGTCTCTACCGTCGGCACTGCGCAAACAAGAACGCGCCGGTGGGGTCACCGGCGCGTTTGGTTTACTGCTTCGATTTACTTGACGCTGACCAGCTTGATCTCGAACTGCACAGCCACGTTCGGCGGGAACGGGGTGCGCGGATCGGCACCGTAGGCCTGGTCCGGCGGCAGGGTGACTTCCCACTTCGAGCCTGCCGGCATCTGCAACAGGGTCTCGCGCATGGCCTTCATTTCGACTTCGCTGACCTTGATCGACGGGATCTGCTGGGCCGGGCGGGCTTCGGTCGGGCGCTGGCCGTACGGGAACGGACCGGCCACTTCCAGCTGCACGGTGCTGGCCTGGGTCGGCTTGGCACCCTTGCCGGCTTCGATCACGCGGTACTGGACGCCGCTCGGCAGCGACTGCACGCCGGCCTTGGCCTTGTTCGCCGCGATGAACTGATCGCTCTTGGTCTTGTTTTCGGCAGCAGCCTTCTCGTACTCGGCCTTGGCAGCCTGGGCACGGCCCTGCTCGCGCTTCTGGAACGCTTCAACGGCCGGCTTCAGCTGCTCGGCGGTGATCGCCGGCTGCTTCTTGGCGTAGGCATCCTGTAGGCCCTTCACCACCGAGTTGATGTCCAGCTGCTCACCACGACCGGTCAGCTCCGCCAGGTTGTTGCCGTAGTCGTAACCGAAGTAGTAGCTCAGCTTGCCCTTTTCGGACGAGACGTCCTGGGCGAAGGCATTGCCCGTCAGGGCCAGGGCCGCGACGGCGACCGCGATAGAACGCAACTTCATCAAACAGTTCTCCAGGGGTGGTAACTCAGGGACGTTCTGCGCCGCCCTGAGGCGACGGGTTAGGATAACGGGCGCAACGTGTAACCGCTACTCACGATGCAGGCTATGACCCGCCTGCGTTTGCAGAGTTCAATATCACTTTTTTTTAACGTTTCAGGAGTTTTCCCCGTGGCCGATGCTCTGATCGCTGTCTCCGACGACGGCGCCATCCGCACCGTGACCGTCCAGCGCCCGGACAAGCTCAACGCCCTCAACGCCGCGACCCTGCAGGCCCTTGCCGGCGCTTTCAGCGACGCCGCCGCCGATCCGGAGGTGCGCGTCGTGGTACTGACCGGGGCCGGTCCGAAGGCCTTCGTGGCTGGCGCCGACATCGCCGAGATGAACACACTCAGCGCGGTTCAGGGACGTGATTTCTCGCTGTTGGGCCAGGCCCTGATGCGCCAGATTGAACGGATGCCGAAGCCGGTCATCGCACGCGTGAATGGTTTCGCACTGGGCGGTGGGCTGGAACTGGCGATGGCCTGCCATCTGCGCATCGCCGCAGATACCGCCAAGGTCGGCCAACCGGAAATCAACCTCGGCCTGATCCCCGGCTTCGGCGGCAGCCAGCGCCTGCTGCGCCTGTGCGGCCGCGCCACCACCCTGGAGCTGTGCCTGCTGGGGGCGCCGATCACCGCCGCGCGTGCGCTCGAACTGGGCATCGTCAACGAAGTGGTGCCCGCCGACGCGCTGGACAATCGCGTGCAGGACATTGCCCGCCAGCTGGCACGCTCGGCCCCGCTGGCCCTGCGTGGCCTGCTCGATGCGGTGCACGTGGGCGGCGAATGCAGCCTGGACGCCGGGCTGGAGTACGAAAGCGCGCAGTTCGGCCTGCTGTTCGCCACCGAGGACATGCGCGAAGGCACCAGCGCCTTCCTGCAGCGCCGCCCGCCGGCGTTCCAGAACCGCTGACGCCATGGCTTCCCGACCCAATCCCGCGCAGTTGTTCGCCCGGGTCCAGGCAGACGATCTTGATGGCGCCCTGCAAGCCGGGCTGATGGACTATGTCGCCCGCGCTGACGACGCGCAGTTGCTGCCCGGCCACCCGGAACTCCCGCAGCGGTTGCAGCAGGCCCAGCAGCAGCTTCAGGCCGCCTGGGCGGCACGCGAACGCTACCGCGCCCGTGCGGTGCGACTGGCCCGCCGCGAAGCCGAACGCGACGCGCGGCGCACGCCCGCCCCGGCGCCGGACGTGAAGCCCGCCCTGCCCGCCGCGGCAGCCGCCATCCTCGCCCGGGCCAAGGCCCGCGCCAGCGGCAAGGAGCAGTAATGGCGACCACGAAGAAAACCGCACGCGCCCCGGCGCGGCGTGGCGGCACGATGCCGCGCGCCGACGTGGTGGAGATGTTCACCCGCCTGCGCGAACTCAACCCGCACCCGAAGACCGAACTGGAGTACAGCTCGCCGTTCGAGCTGCTGGTGGCGGTGGCGCTGTCGGCGCAGGCCACCGACGTCGGCGTCAACAAGGCCACGCGCCGATTGTTCCCGGTCGCCAACACCCCGGCAAAGATCCTTGCGCTCGGTGAGGACGGGCTGAAGCAGTACATCTCCACCATCGGGCTGTTCAATGCCAAGGCGAAGAACGTGATTGCCACCTGCGCGATCCTGCTGGAAAAGCATGGCGGTGAAGTGCCGCGCGATCGCGATGCGCTGGAAGCACTGCCGGGCGTGGGCCGCAAGACCGCCAACGTGGTGCTCAACACCGCCTTCGGCGAGCCGGTAATGGCGGTGGACACGCACATCTTCCGCGTCGCCAACCGTACCGGCCTGGCCCCGGGAAAGAATGTGCGCGAAGTGGAAGACAAGCTGGTGAAGGTGATCCCCGCCGAGTTCCTGCTCGACGCGCATCACTGGCTGATCCTGCACGGACGTTACGTGTGCAAGGCGCGCAAGCCGGATTGCCCGGGCTGCGTGATCGCCGACCTGTGCCGGTTCAAGGACAAGACCGCGGCCGAGTGACGGCCACATCCATGCAGGGCGTGGATCGACTGCAACCAAGGCGCAATCCGGGCGTCATACGCAAGCGGTTTCAATGGCAGGCCCTGCCGTGACGGGACCTGCGGTGGATGTCTGCCGCGCGTGAACTGTCACATTTACGCAATCTTTACCTTCTAGCCTGCGCGCATCTTCCCACCTGCCTGCAAGGCTCCTCTCCATGAAACTGCATCACCAACTCCTGACGGTGGCCGTGGCTGCTGCGCTGTATGTGCCGACTGCACACGCCGAAGTCGCCATCGACGTGATCGGCGGTTCGGAAATCACCTTCGAAGGCCTGGTCCAGGCCGACGGCAACTGGTTCCACAACGATGTGGTGGACCTCAACGGTGGCGACGCCGGCAACGGCAAGAACAGCGAATTCGAACTGCGTCGCGCCGAGCTGGTGCTCAAGGGCAAGGGCCCGGGCAACATGGAGTGGGTGGTCGGCTATGACGCCAAGGCCGACAAGTTCCTCGACACCAACGTGAAGTACAAGCTGCTGGGCAACGCCAACCACTTCCTGCAGCTGGGCCAGTTCAAGCAGCCCAACAGCCTGGAAGAACTGTCCAGCACCAAGAACAACGATTTCATTTCCAAGGCAGCGGTCACCAATACCTATGCCATCGCCCGCCGCCTGGGCGGCGCGTACAGCTACGGCCAGGACAACTGGTCGGTGACCGCCAGCGCCTTCGGCCGCGAGCTGACCCGCAATCTGGCCCACGGCAGCGGCTACGGCGCGCGTGGCACCTGGGCCCCGATCAATGAAAAGGGCCAGGTCCTGCACTTCGGCCTGAGCTACGTCAACTACGACGCCGACGCCGACACCCTGCGCGTGCGTGCGCGTCCGAATGCCGACCTCGCCACTGCCCGCCTGGTCGACAGCGGCAACCTGACCGACACCGACCGCGTCAGCACCATCGGTGCCGAAGCGATGTACTTCCAGGGTCCCTTCAAGGCCCAGGCCGAGTACTACACCAGCAAGGCCAAGCGCTACGACCACGACAACTACACCAGCGACGGCTACTACATCAGCGGCGTGTGGAACGTGACCGGCGAGACCTGGAGCTACAAGGGCGGCACCCCGGGCACCGGCCTGCCGAACAACCCGGCCGGCGGTCAGTGGCAGCTGGGCGTGCGCTACGACCACATGGACCTCAATGACGGCAACCTCGCCGCCAACCCGGTCGCCGGTCGCCCGCCGATCGTCGATGGCGTGCTGGGTGGCAAGATGGACATCTGGACCGTGGGCGCGAACTGGTACCTGCGTTCCAACTTCAAGCTGATGCTCAACTACGTGATGGTCGACAGCAAGAAGTACAGCTCCACGGCGCGCGGTTTCGTCAACGACGATCCCAACATCCTGGAAGCCCGCGCGCAGTTCTTCTGGTAAGTCCCGCCACCTGCATTGAACCGCGAAGGCACGGCACCGGCCGTGCCTTCGTCGTTGCATCGGCACCCGCGCTGCCCAGCCGGCGCAGCGGACGTGACATCCCTCATGACGCATGTCACGCCCGCGTCATGTGACAGACGCGGGCGTGTCACGCAACCGTTATGGAATGTGCACCGAAACGTCGGGCAACCGCCCTTCGACCACCACCCCAGGAGTCTCCCCGTGATCCACGCCTTCAAGTCGCGCGCCGCTGTCGCCATCCTGGCTGCATCGTCCGTGTTCGCCGCCAACGCCGCCGATATCACCGGCGCGGGCGCATCGTTCATCTACCCGGTCATGTCCAAGTGGTCGGCCGACTACAGCGCCGCAACCGGCAACAAGGTCAACTACCAGTCCATCGGTTCCGGCGGCGGCATTGCCCAGATCAAGGCCAAGACCGTTGATTTCGGCTCCTCCGACGCGCCGCTGAAGCCGGAAGACCTGGCTGCTGCGGGCCTGGCGCAGTTCCCGTCGGTGATCGGCGGCGTGGTGCCGGTGGTCAACGTGGCCGGCATCGCGCCGGGCGCGCTGAAGCTGGACGGCGCCGTGCTGGCCAACATCTTCCTGGGCAAGATCAAGACCTGGAACGACCCGGCCATCGCCGCGCTGAACCCGGGCGTGACCCTGCCCAACGCCAAGGTCACCGTCGTGCATCGTTCGGACGGCTCGGGCACCACCTTCAACTTCGTCAATTACCTGTCCAAGGTCAGCCCGGAGTGGAAGAGCTCGGTCGGTGAAGGCACCTCGGTGCAGTGGCCGGCCGGCATCGGCGGCAAGGGCAACGAAGGTGTTGCCGCCTATGTGAAGCAGATCAAGGGCGGCATCGGCTATGTCGAACTGTCCTACGCGCTGCAGAACAAGCTCTCCTACACCGCGATGAAGAATGCCGCCGGCAAGTTCGTGCAGCCGAGCGACACCTCGTTCGCTGCCGCTGCCGCCAGTGCCGACTGGGCCAGCGCCCGCGACTTCTACCTGGTGATGACCAATGCGCCGGGCGCCGAGTCCTGGCCGATCACTGCCACCAACTTCATCCTGGTGCAGAAGACGCCGAAGAATGCTGCCAATGGCAAGGCGACCCAGGAATTCTTCCGCTGGGTCTACAAGAACGGCGATGCCCAGGCCCGCCAGCTGGACTACGTGCCGCTGCCGGACAGCCTGGTCCGCCAGATCGAGACCTACTGGTCGCAGAACCTGAAGTAAGCGCGTTCCCCCGCAGGAACGGGGGCGGCGGGTCCTCTCTCCCCCGCCGCTCCCACCCGGGCGCGAGATCCTCGAGATCTCGCGCTCTTCTTGTTCTTGGGGATGCGCCTGACTCTGTAGAGCCGAGCCACGCTCGGCTGCGCTCTGGAGCGTGCGGACCAACGGTCCGCAGCTACCGAGGGCAGGGAACAGCCGAGCGCGGGCTCGGCTCTACCTTGCCCCGACCGTCATATCGGTGCGCAGATCGGGGGTTTCCGGGCACCTGCCGGATCGGCGCCAATCCTGTGAAACCCTTGTCAGAACGTGATCCAGGGCACCTCTGTCATGGTCGTAATACGGCTGTAACAAAAACATCATTTCATAGCCGCATCCGCCGACCACGTCGGCTCTTCCCCGCTATGGAGTGACCATGAAACTGCACTCGGCCGGCCTTGCCGCCCTTTCCCTGGCCATCGCCCTGGGCCTGTCGGCCTGCGGTGGCGACAAGCAGGCCGCGCAGCAGCCGGCTACCGACGCTGCCGCTGCCCCGGCCGCTGCCGGTGCCAAGGTGACCGCCGAAGTGTCCGGTGCCGGCGCGTCCTTCATCTTCCCGCTGGTCTCCAAGTGGTCGGCTGACTACAACGCCAGCACCGGCGCCAAGATCAACTACCAGTCGATCGGCTCCGGCGGCGGCATCGCCCAGATCAAGGCCGGCACCGTCGACTTCGGTTCGTCCGACAAGCCGCTGAGCAGCGAGGAGCTGGCCCAGGCCGGCCTGGCGCAGTTCCCGTCGGCCATCGGCGGCGTGGTGCCGGTGGTCAACATCGAAGGCCTGGAAGCCGGCAAGCTGCGCCTGAGCGGCGCCCTGCTGGCCGACATCTTCCTGGGCAAGGTCAAGACCTGGAACGACCCGGCCATCGTCGCCGCCAACCCGGGCGTGAAGCTGCCGGATGGCAAGATCACCCTGGTCCACCGTTCGGACGGTTCGGGCACCACCTTCAACTTCTCCAACTACCTGTCCAAGGTCAGCCCGGAGTGGAAGAGCAAGGTCGGCGAAGGCACCTCGGTGCAGTGGCCGGACGGCGTCGGTGGCAAGGGCAATGAAGGCGTCGCGTCCTACGTGAAGCAGATCAAGGGCTCGATCGGTTACGTCGAACTGGCCTACGCGCTGCAGAACGGCATGCCGTACACCGCCATGCAGAACGCGGCCGGCAACTGGGTCGAGCCGAGCGCGGAAACCTTCGCCGCCGCGGCCGCCAGCGCCGACTGGGCCAGCGCCAAGGACTTCAACCTGGTCATCACCAATGCCCCGGGCGAGCAGGCGTGGCCGATCACCGCCACCAACTTCATGCTGATGCAGAAGAAGCCGAAGGATGCCAAGCGCAACCAGGACACCCTGGCCTTCTTCAAGTGGGCCTTCGAAAACGGCCAGGCGCAGGCCAACGAACTGCACTACGTGCCGCTGCCGGCCGAACTGGTCAAGCAGATCGAGGCCTACTGGGCGACCGACCTGAAGTGATGGACACGACGGTGCCCGCCCCGCGCGGGCACCGCTTGTTCCACGCCGTGCCGCCCCGCCCCTTCCTGGCCCAGCCGTCCCCATGAATGCCATCGCCCAGCCTGTAGCCGCCCCGTCCACGCGTGATGCGCGTGATGCCCGCAACGACACACTGTTCCGATGGGTGCTGGTCGGCACCGTCATCTTCGTCCTGATCGCCCTGGCCTGCGCCGCGCTGTCGATGCTGTGGGGCGGTCGCCACGCCCTGCAGATGCAGGGCCTGAGCTTCTTCTTCTCCGCTGACTGGAATCCGGTCGAAAACAAGTTCGGCGCTCTGGCTCCGATCTACGGCACCCTGGTCACCGCCGTCATCGCGATGGTCATCGCCGTGCCGGTCAGCTTCGGCATCGCCTTCTTCCTCACCGAAGTCGCGCCGCGCTGGCTGCGTGGCCCGGTCGGTACCGCCATCGAACTGCTGGCCGGCATCCCGTCGATCATCTACGGCATGTGGGGCCTGTTCGTGCTGGTGCCGGTGATGACCGAGTACGTCACCCCGTTCCTCAACGAGACCCTGGGCGAATGGCCGGTGATCGGCCCGATGTTCCAGGGCCCGCCGCTGGGCATCGGCATGCTCACCGCCGGTTTCGTGCTGGCCATCATGGTCATTCCGTTCATCTCCTCGGTGATGCGCGAAGTGTTCCTGACCGTGCCGACCCGCCTGAAGGAATCGGCCTATGCGCTGGGCTCCACCAAGTGGGAAGTGAGCTGGGACATCGTCCTGCCCTACACCCGTTCGGCGGTCATCGGCGGCATCTTCCTCGGCCTGGGCCGCGCGCTGGGCGAAACGATGGCGGTGGCCTTCGTGATCGGCAACAGCGTGCGCCTGTCGCCGTCGCTGCTGGAACCGGGCACCACCATCGCTGCGCTGATCGCCAACGATTTCGGTGAAGCCACTGAAACCTACCGTTCGGCCCTGCTGCTGCTCGGCTTCGTCCTCTTCATCGTCACCTTCGTGGTGCTGGCCATCGCCCGCCTGATGCTGATGCGCCTGTCCCGCAAGGAGGGCAACTGATGTCCACCACCGCTGATTCGCTGTACCTGCGCCGCCGCATCGGCAACGTCGTTGCGATCACTGCGTCCTGCGCCACCGCCCTGTTCGGCCTGTTTTTCCTGGGCTGGATCCTGTTCACCCTGGCTGCCAAGGGCCTGGCCGGCATCAACTGGGATCTGTTCACCAAGATGACGCCACCGCCGATGCAGGACGGTGGCCTCGCCAACGCCTTCTTCGGCAGTGCCGTGATGTGTGCACTGGCCATCGGCATCGGCACCCCGCTGGGCGTGCTGGCCGGCACCTGGCTGGCCGAGTATGGCAACGCCCGCAAGGCCGGCACCGTGGTCCGCTTCGTCAACGACATCCTGCTGTCGGCGCCGTCCATCGTGCTGGGCCTGTTCGTCTACACGCTGTATGTAATGCAGACCGGCGGCAATTTCTCGGCGTTCGCCGGCGCCCTGTCGCTGGCCTTCATCGTGCTGCCAGTGGTGGTGCGCACCACCGACGAGATGCTGCGCCTGGTGCCCTCGCAGATGCGCGAAGCGGCCCTGTCGCTGGGCATCCCGCAGTGGAAGGTGATCGTGCAGGTGCTGTACCGCAGTGCCTCGGCCGGCATCATCACCGGCATCCTGCTGGCGCTGGCCCGCATCTCCGGCGAGACCGCTCCGCTGCTGTTCACCGCCTTCGGCAACCAGTACTGGAACAACAACATCTTCCAGCCGATGGCTTCGGTACCGGTGGTGATGAACCAGTTCGCCGGCAGCCCGTACGAATCCTGGCAGGTACTGGCCTGGGCCGGTGCCCTGGTGCTGACTGTCTTCGTGCTGCTGGTCAGCCTTGCCGCCCGCGGCATCCTGCTGCGCAACCGTATCTCCCATGACTGACCTTTCCGTGGACAACGCCATGAACGACCTTTCCAACGCCGTGCCGATGCAGCGCATCGCCGTGCCGTCCTCGCACGAGAGCCTGCACACACCGTCGCCGGTGAAGCTGGCTGCGCGTGGACTGGACTTCTACTACGACAAGTTCCACGCCCTGAAGGGCATCAACCTGGAAATTCCGGAAAAGCGCGTGACCGCGCTGATCGGTCCTTCCGGTTGCGGCAAATCGACCCTGCTGCGCATCTTCAACCGCATCTACGCGCTGTACCCGAAGCTGGAAGCGCGCGGTGAAGTGCTGCTGGACGGCGAGAACATCCTGTCGCCGAAGTACCCGATGAACCGCCTGCGCAGCAAGGTCGGCATGGTGTTCCAGAAGCCGGTGCCGTTCCCGATGACCATCTTCGAGAACGTGGCCTATGGCATCCGCCACCACGAGAAGCTGAGCAAGGCCGACATGGCCGACCGCGTCGAGCAGGCACTGCGCCAGGGTGCACTGTGGGACGAAGTGAAGGACAAGCTGGGGCAGAGCGCGCTGGGCCTGTCCGGTGGCCAGCAGCAGCGCCTGTGCATCGCCCGTGCCGTGGCGCTGCGCCCGTCGGTGCTGCTGCTGGACGAGCCGACCTCGGCGCTGGATCCGATCTCGACCAGCCGCATCGAGCAGCTGGTGGAAGAGCTCAAGCACGAGTACACCATCGTCATCGTCACCCACAACATGCAGCAGGCCGCGCGCGTTTCCGACTACACCGCCTTCATGTACCTGGGTGACCTGATCGAGCACGACCGCACCGAAGTGATCTTCTCGCAGCCGTCGCAGCGGCAGACCGAGGACTACATCACCGGTCGCTTCGGCTGATCGACGCTGATCCTTCGCCACATGTCCCAGCCAGGCACGGCCTGGCTCCACCCGGATTGCAGACCATGAACCTTCCCAACGACCACATCGTCAAGAGCTACGACGAAGAGCAGCAGCGCCTGGTGGCCGAAATCGTGCGCATGGGCGAGATGGCCGTCGCCCAGCTCGAAGCGTCGATGGACGTGATCGAGAAGCGCGACGAGAACGCCGCCCATCGCATCATCGCCAACGACGAAGCCATTGATGCGCTGGAGCAGCAGATCAGCCATGACGTGATGCGCCTGGCCCTGCGTGGCCCGATGGCGCGCGACCTGCGCGAGATCCTCGCTGGCCTGCGCATCCCGGCCGACATCGAACGCATCGGCGACTATGCAGCGAACGTGGCCAAGCGTTCGATCGCGCTGGGCAAGGTGCCGCCGCTGCCGCAGATCCAGGGCCTGCGTGCGCTGGGCCGCCTGGCCGCGCAGCAGGTCCGTCGTGCCATTGCCGCCTACCGCGACAATGACGCCGACGCCGCACTGGAACTGCGCGAGGACGACGCCCGCCTGGACGCACAGTACACCGCGCTGTTCCGCGAGCTGCTGACCTACATGATGGAAGACCCGCGCAACATCACCCCGTGCACGCACCTGCTGTTCATGGCCAAGAACCTGGAGCGCGTGGGCGACCACGCCACCAACATCGCCGAGAACGTATGGTTCCTGGTGCACGGGGAGCAGCCGCTGCCGCCGCGCGAGAAGCGCGACGAGACCTCCAGCACCGGCCAGCCCTGACGCTGCACTGCAACACCGGAGTCGACTCCAAGGTGGCCGCTGTCCTGGTGACAGCGGCCTTCTTGTTTCTGGGCGTTCCGGCGATTCATCCACGCATGGCGTGGATCCACCGGGAACCGTGTTCCCCTTCTGTAACAAACCTCACGAAAATTTGAGGTCTTGGCGAGGATTCGTTGAGTAGGATCGCTGCACCATCGTTTCCACCGGCATCCCTGCCGGCCACCCGGGCACCCGCCCACACCACCCAGGAGCACGACCGATGAGCAGTTCCAACAAGACCCTGTCCCTGCTGACTGCTACCGCCCTGGCCGCCGGCCTTGGCATCACCGCCAATGCCTCGGCGCTGAGCATGAGCGACCTGGCCCAGGGCTATCTGGTGGCTGGCCAGGCTGCCAAGGCCAGCACCGATGCCAAGGGCGCCGAAGCCAAGACCTCCGCAGAGGCCGCCAAGCATGCCGAAGGCAAGTGTGGCGCAGATGGCAAGTCCGCCGAAGGCAAGTGCGGCGCCGACAAGGGCAAGGCTGCCGGTGCGGCAGCAGGCGCCAAGGCTCAGGCCGGCGACAAGAAGGCCGCCGAAGGCAAGTGTGGCGAAGGCAAGTGCGGTGGCAAGCACTGAGGTCCGCGCCAGCATCGCCAACCTGCGGTCGCCGCTTCGTGCGGCGGCCGTCGGGTTGGGGCTGCGCCGGGCGCTGTTGCAGGAGCTGCGCGATGCACCGGCTAGCGATTTCGATTTCCTCGAATGCGCGCCGGAGAACTGGATCCATGTCGGCGGCCCCGCCGGTGACGCACTGGCCGAGCTGGCACAGCGCCATCCGCTGAGCTGCCACGGCCTGTCCCTGTCGCTGGGCGGCACTGCGCCACTGGATACGCAGCTGTTGGAGCAGGTTGGCCAGTTCCTGGAAAAACACCGCGTGCCGCTGTACAGCGAACACCTGAGCTACTGCAGCGACGACGGCCACCTGTACGACCTGCTGCCGATCCCCTTCACCGATGAAGCGGTGCGCCATACCGCCGCACGCATCGCCCGCGTGCAGGACGTGCTGGGTCGCCGCATCGCGGTGGAAAACGTGTCCTACTACCTGGCACCGGAACCGGCGATGGACGAACTGGCCTTCACCAACGCCGTGCTTGCCGAAGCCGACTGCGACCTGCTGCTGGACGTCAACAACGTCTACGTCAACGCCTGCAACCACGGTTACGACGCCGACGCGTTCATCGCTGGCCTGCCCGCAGACCGCATCGTCTGCCTGCACGTGGCCGGGCACCTGGACGAGGCACCGGATCTGAAGATCGATACCCACGGCAGCGCGGTGATCGACCCGGTCTGGGAGCTGCTGGCACGCACCTATGCGCGCATCGGCGCTCGCCCCACCCTGCTCGAACGCGATTTCAATTTCCCGCCCTATGCCGAACTGCGCGGCGAACTGCAGACCATCCGCCGCCTGCAGGCCGTACACGCGGAGGCGGCATATGGCTGATACCCCCGCCACGCTGCGTGCGCAGCAGCACGCATTCACCGCCTTTCTGCGAGATCCCCAGGGCGTGCCGCCACCGGGCGGGCTGGAGCCACGGCGCGTCGCGGTCTACCAGCGGCTGCTGTTCAACAACCTGCTCGGCCTGTTGAGCAACGGCTTTCCGGTCTGCGTGCGCCTGCTCGGCGTATCAGCCTGGAGCGGACTGGTGCGCCACTACTTCGCAACCCATCGCTGCCAGACGCCGCTGTTCACCGAACTGGCCGCCGAATTCGTGCAGTGGCTGCAGGCACAGCCGCAGCTGCCACACCCTGCGCTGGCCGAACTGGCCCACTACGAGTGGGTGGAAACCGCGCTGTACCAACTGGACGCCGAACCGCTGCCGGTCGTAGCGGACATCGACCCGCTGCGGGTGCCGCTGCAGCGCTCACCGCTGGCGTGGCCGCTGCTGTACCAATGGCCGGTGCACCGCCTCGGCGCCGAGGACGCACCTACCCAGTTGCCGGCCGAGCCGACCGGCCTGCTGGTGCGTCGCGAGGCCGATGGCGAGGTGCGCTTCGCCGTACTCAGCCCGCTGGCGGTGTACCTGCTGTCCAGCATCGGGGAGCAGCCCGGCCTCGATGGACATGCCTATCTGAAGCAACTGGCCGCCGCGCATGACCTGGCCGAACAGGCGCTGGCCGAACCCGGTGCCGCGCTGCTGCAGCAGTTCCTGCGGGCCGGCGTGATCGGCCCTTTGACCGCACCTGCCTGACACCTCCCTTCCCCGCCCCGGAGATGCACCGATGAAGCTCCCGCCCCTGGCCACCGCGCGTGGCCAGCTGGACCGTCTCGCCCCCTGGTTGGCCCCGCTCGGCCTGCGGCTGCTGCTGGCCTGGGAATACTTCGAATCCGGCCGCGAGAAACTGCAAGGCCAGAACTGGTTCGCCGATCTGCAGGACGCCTTCCCGTTTCCGTTCAACCAGCTCCCCGCTGCCCTGAACTGGCAACTGGCCACCTGGTTTGAACTGCTCGGCGCAGCCTGCCTGCTGTTCGGTTTTGGTACCCGTTTTGCCGCTGCCAGCCTGCTGGTGCTGACCGTGGTGGCCACCTACGCCGTGCACTGGCCGATGCAATGGAACTCGCTGGGCGACCTCGCGATGGGGTATGCGATCAGCGACCAGGGCTACGGCAACTTCAAGCTGCCGGTGCTGTTCATGGCGATGCTGCTGCCGCTGGTCTTCACCGGCGCAGGCAGGCTGAGCGTGGATGCGTTGCTGTGGCCGTGGCATCCGTCGGGTACGACGGCACGTCCCGCGGTCCGGTAGATCCGACCTTGGTCGGCGCATCGCGTGCCAACCAAGGCTGGCACCTACCGGGTTCTGCCACGGTGGCGGGCATGGGCTGCGTGGCCGGGCGCCCAGGGTCGCTCTGCTAGAATTCACGCATGACCGACCCCATTCCCGCACCTGCCGCCGCTCCCGATTCCGCAGTATCCCAGGCGCAGCGCGCGATGTCACAACGCTTCCGCGGTTTCCTGCCGGTGGTGGTGGATGTGGAAACCGGCGGCTTCGACAGCCAGCGCAACGCGCTGCTGGAAATAGCCGCAGTGCCGATCGAGATGGACGAGAACGGCCTGCTGTACCCGGGCCAGACCGCCAGCGCCCATGTAGTGCCGGCCGAAGGCCTGGAGATCGACCCGAAGTCGCTGGAAGTGACCGGCATCATCCTCGACCATCCGTTCCGGCTGGCCAAGGAAGAAAAGGCCGCACTGGACCACATCTTCACCCCGGTGCGCGCAGCAATGAAGAAATACGGCTGCCAGCGCGCGATCCTGGTCGGCCACAACGCCCATTTCGACCTTGGCTTCGTCAACGCCGCCGTGGCCCGCACCGGTCACAAGCGCAACCCGTTCCATCCGTTCAGCGTGTTCGACACGGTCACCCTGGCCGGCATCGCCTACGGGCAGACCGTGCTGGCGCGCGCCGCCACGGCCGCCGGGCTGGGCTGGGATGCCAACGAGGCACACAGCGCGGTGTATGACACCGAACAGACCGCGCGGCTGTTCTGCACCATCGCCAACGCCTGGCCGCGGTAAGGCAGCCAACGGCGCAACCGCATCCACGCAGTGCGGACCAACGGTCCGCACCCACCACTCACCGCACGGTAGATCCACGCCACGCCTGGATGGGATCAACCAATACTCGTACGATCGCGGCCATCGCTCTTGGCGCGGTACAGTGCGCGGTCTGCGCGCTGGTACAGCAGCGCCGGGGTGCGGTCGTCGGCATCCAGCTCCACCAGGCCCGCGCTGAAGGTCACGCGCAGGCCTTCCACACCGGCCCAGTCCGGGTGGTCATGGAACAGGCCGCGCAGGCGTGCGCACAGCTGTGCGGCCTCTTCCAGGCGGGTGTCGTTGAGCAGCAGCGCGAACTCTTCACCGCCGGTGCGCGCCGGCAGGTCCGAATCGCGGCAGGCCGCAGCGATCAAGCGCGCCACCTGCACCAGCACGGCATCGCCGATGCTGTGGCTGTGGCGGTCGTTGACGTCCTTGAAGTGGTCGATATCCAGCACCACCAGGCACAGTGGATGACCACTGCGCTGCGAACGGGCGAAGTCGCGGGCAAGGGTTTCGTCGAAGGCGCGGCGATTGGGCAGGCCGGTCAGTGCATCCTCGCGGGCCTGCCGTTCAAATGCCTCAGCCTGGCGTGCCAGGCGCTCGGCCAGTTCGGTCTTTTCCTGGTTCAACGCCTGCAGGTGCACGGTCTTGGCCTGCAGGTCGAAAGTTGCTTCGTCCACCCGACGGGCCAGGCGCAGGTTGCTGGCCTTCAACTGCTGCAGCAGCAAGCGGTACAGCGCCACCAGCCCGGCCAGCAGCACCAGTGCCCCCAGCACCTGCACGCTGCGTCGCTGCCACCAGAACGGCTCCACGGTGAAGCTCCACACCGCCTCCTGCTGGCCCCAGCTGCCACCGGGATGTGCCGCCGCCACGTGCAGGGTGTATTCGCCCGGCGGCAGGCCGACGAACTCCACGCTGCGCTGCGGGCCGCGCTCGACCCAGCCGGCATCAAGCCCATCCAACCGCGTGCGGTAACGGATCCGGTCAGACATCAGGTAGCTCAGGCCGACATAGCTGACCGCCAGGCGGCGGCCACCGGGAATGGCGTTGCGATCCGGTCCTTCCCAATGCACCGGCGCGCCATCCACCTGCACGCTCTCGATCGCGGCGGGCGGCGATGGCCGCTCGCGGAAGCGCTGCAGGCGCTGCGGATCAACCGTGCTCAGGCCACCGGCAGTCACCACCCAGAACGTGCCGTCCTGGCGCAGGATCGCCGAAGGCCCAGAGCTGCCGTTGGCCTGCGCATTGGCCATGCCGTCGATCTCGTTGTAGCGCTCCACCATCACCCGGGGTGCTCGGCCATCGGCCACCGCGTTCAGGGTAGCCATGTCGGTGCGCAGCACGCCTCGGTTGCTGCTGACCCACACGTTGCCAAGACGATCAGGCACCAGCTGGAACACCGCGTCCACCGGCATACCCTGCTCGAGCCCCACCCGCGCCAGCATCCCGTTCCGCCAGCGGTACAGGCCACGGTCGCTGCTGATCCACATCGCGTCGCCCAGCTGGTGGAAGCCGAACACGCTGCGGCCACCGCCCATCGGCGCGAGGTCGATCGACTGCACGTGGTCGCCGCGCAGCACGCGGATTCCCTCGATGGTGCCGATCCACAGGTTGCCCTGATGATCGTGCTCAAGCGCGGTGATCAGGCCGCCGGGCATGCCCGCCATGCTTGATACCTGCACACGGTCGCCGTCGATGCGGACCACGCCCTTCTGCGTGCCGGCCCAGACCACGCCCTGCGGGTCTACGCTGATCGCGCGGATGTTGCCGCCCGGCATGCCATCGGCAGCGGCGTAGTTGTGCCGCAGCCGGCCGTCGGGACCAAGACGGTAGACGCCATCGCCGAACGTGCCGACCCACAGGTCACCGTCCGGTCCCTGCGCCAGGCTGAGCACCGAAGGTGCCTTGCCACCGCGGTTGTGCAGGGGCATCGCACGGAAGCGGCCGTCGGCCGTCTGCAGATCGAGGCCGCTGGCGCTGCCCACCCAGAGCTGGCGGTCGCGGTCCTCGAACACGGTGCGCACATAGTCGCCACTGAGCCCATCGCGCTCGGTGTAACTGCTGAACAGCGTTTCGCGCAGGCGGTACAGCCCGCCGTTGGCGCCCACCCAGATGCTGCCCTCGGCGTCCTCGCGCAGGCTGACCACGCGTCCGCCCGGCAGGTTCAGGCCCGCCGGCAGCCGCTCCAGGCCATGTGCGGAGATGCGCAGCAGGCCTTGGTTCTCGGTGCCCAGCCACAGGTCACCATGGCGATCCTGCAGCATCGAGGTCATGTGCAGCTGTCCCGGCAGACGGTGCATCAGCACCAGCTGGTCATCTTCCACCCGGTACAGGCGCTCGCCGGCGACGATCCACAGCGCACCATCCGGCGCACGGTAGGGCCATGAAAGACCACTGCCGGCCCCCAGTCCCCAGGCTGCGGGCGCGCGTTTGAGCACGCCGTCGTTGTCGCGCAGCACCAGCCCGTCCAGCGTACCGACCCAGACCCGGTCCTGCGCATCGACCACCAGCTTGGTGAAACTCATCGCCATCGGAAGGTCCGCCGCCGGCGCCTGGTAGACGATGCCATTGTCCGGTGTCAGATAGCCGATGCCCTTGCCCTCGTACAGCAGCCACAGCCGGCCCTGGCTGTCCATCTGCATGGACTGTATCAGCACCTGCGGCGTATCGGCCTGGTGCTCCCAGACGCGCCACTGGCCATCGCTGCCACGGTGGCTGACGTTGCCGCGCGAATCACTGATCCACAAGCCACCCTGGCGGTCGACGAACAGCGCGCCGATGCCGTTGTCGCGCAGGCCCGGGCGGGTGCTGCGGTCGAACACGGTGAAATCCAGGCCGTTGTAGCGCACCAGGCCTTCCCAGGTCGCGAACCACAGGTGGCCTTCGGGGGTCTGCGCGATGTCACGCAGCGAGTTGTGCGGCAGGCCATTGCGCGAGGTCCATACATCAATGGCATAGTCGCGCAGCGGCGGCGCCCCTTCCTGCGCAGCCACCGGCAGCGCGAGGGCCAGCAGCAGGCACAGCAGGCCCTGTCGCAGCCATCGACCGATATCTGATCCGCGGCGCTCCGCCCAGCGCCGGATGTCCCCCTGTGCGGCCATCAGTGCAGCGGCGGCGGCCAGGCAGGGCTGCCGTGCCTGGCAGCGTGCGGGAACGGCCGGGCAGCGCGGAGCGGCATGCCGGCGGGAACGGGCTGGCTCATCGGGGGGGTACTGGGAAGTTGGGCAGATGATAGGCCAAAGCCGGCCCACCGCGTCACCATCGCCAGCTGCGAAGGCTCAGCCGGCGCGCCCCGGCGGCGTCACCTGGGCGCTGGCCGGCCACTGCACCACCGCCTCCAGCCCGCCTTCGGCACGGTTGCGCAGCCACAGCCGCGCCCCATCCTTCTCGGCCAGGGCGCGGGCGATGGTCAAGCCCAGCCCGGCCCCGCCGGTCTGGCGCGAACGCGAGGTTTCCACCCGCACGAAGGGATCAAACACCGCCTCCAGCTGCTCCTCGGCCAGGCCCGGGCCATCATCGGCCACCACCACGGTGATCGCACCCCCACTGCGCTCGACCCGTACCCGCGCCCGTTGCGCATACATCACCGCATTGTCCACCAGGTTGGAGAACAGGCGGTGCATGGCCAGCGGGCGCAGCATCAGCACCGCCCCGCTGCCGCCTTCGAAGACCACATCGGCGCCGCCTTCGGCGGTGTCCTCGACAATGCTCTCCAGCAGCGAATCCAGGTCCAGTGCTGCACGCTGCTCGGCACTCTCGGCACTGCGGGCCAGCTCCAGGCCCTCGCGCACCAGTGCCTGCATCGCGGCCAGATCGCCAATCAGGCGCTCACGCAGGGCCTCGTCGCTGACATTCTCCAGCCGCAGCCGCAGCCGCGTCAGCGGCGTCTGCAGATCGTGGGTGATCGCTGCCAGCATCTGCGTGCGCTCGGCCAGGTGCCGCTGCAGCCGGTGCTGCATGGCGTTGAAGGCTTCGGCGGCGCGCTGCACTTCGCGCGGCCCGCGCAGCGGCAAGGGATCGCGCTGCAGGTCGTCGCCCAGGTCTTCGGCGGCAGCGGCCAACTCCTGCAGCGGCGCGCTTGCAATGCGCGCGACGATATAGGCCAGCACCGCGATCGCCAACACCAGCAGGGTCAGGAACCACGGGTCAACGGCGAGGATGCCGTTGTGCGCTACCGCCGGCGAATCCAGCGCCAGCTTCAGCAGCGTGCCATCGGTGAGCGTTACGTCCACCGCGCGGCACTTGGGCGGAATGAACGCCGGATCACGCTCGCGCGGGTGCTTGCGATGCCCGGGCGGCGGCGGCGGCAGCAGTTCCTGCAGCTTGGGGATGCAGGAGCGGAATGAAGCGAAGTGCACGTGAGCGCGTGCGACCGGGCCTGGCCGGTCATCCAGCACTTCCATCAGAGCTGTATCGGCCCGCCCCAGGCGCGCGCCGGGTTGCAGGGCGCGGACGCTGGGCCCACCGATCTCGAGCAGGCGCTCGCGCAGTTCCGGATTGCCGTCCAGCAGGTTGACGTAACCCTGCAGGCGGTCGGCGATGCGGTTCAGGTTCTGCCGCTCGAACTCCTGCTGCCGCTTGGAGGTGGCGAGCATGGTCGCGCCGATCGCGGCCACGCTCATGCCCAGCAGCAGGATCACGAACAACCGCCCGACCATCGAGGACAGGAAATGGCGCAGGCGTTTCATCGCGGCCTATTCCAGGTTCACCGAGGAGGCCAGTACATAGCCTTCGTTGCGAACGGTCTTGATCAGCCCATCCGGGCCACCGTCGTCGCCCAGCTTGTTGCGCAGCCGGCTGACCTGCAGATCGATGGCACGGTCCTGTGCCTCGTAATTGCGCCCGCTGCTGAGCGCGACCAGCTGCTCGCGCGACAGCACTTTGTTGGCATGGGCAATGAACACCCGCAGCAGCCGGAACTCGGCGCCGGACAGCACCACCACGCGGTTGTCCGGGTCAACCAGATGGCGGTGTTCCAAGTCGAACACCCAGCGCGAGAAGCGCGCACGGCGAATCGCCAATGGCTCCAGGTTGGCCGGCAGCGCCTCGGTCCGGCGCAGCACATTGCGGATGCGCGCCAGCAGCTCGCGCGGCTCGAACGGCTTGGCCAGGTAGTCATCGGCGCCCATCTCCAGGCCCAGCACGCGGTCAATCGGCTCGGCACGAGCCGTCAGCATGATCACCGGCGTGTTCGAGCGCGCGCGCAGGTCGCGGCACAGGGTCAAGCCATCCTCACGCGGCAGGTTGAGGTCGAGCACGATCAGGTCCACGTGCTCACGGTCCAGCAGCTGGCGCATGGCGGTGCCATCAGCCGCCGTGCTCACCTGGTAGCCGGCGCGGCCGAGCTGCTCGGCCAGCAGGGTGCGGATGTCATTGTCGTCGTCGACGATCAGCAGTCGATGCATCGTGTTTTCAGTCTCCATGTCGCGATCATCCCGTGTCGGCAGCTGAACCGCATCCGGGGCAATGCGTACCAGTGTATCCACCGATGGTCGGGATACCTGTGGTTACGCCTATTTGCCGACAGTGTTACATAGAGACATACCCCGAGGATTGAGCCGCCTGTCGCCCGGTCTTCACAATGCCCGCCAACGCCGCCCACGCGGCCCCGAGAGTGAAGCCACGACGTGATGTTCCGCCTGCTGCCCGCGACCCGCCGGGGTCGCCTGATACTGGTCGCCCTGCTTGCCCTTGCCGTCGTTGCAGCCGCCTGGTGGCTGCTGCGCAAGCCGGCCGTCCCGGCGGTGGCGACCGCGCCCGTCAGCCGTGGTGACATCGAGCAGACAGTGGAGGCCACCGGTGTGATCGACGCCTACAAGCTGGTCAGCGTCGGCGCCCAGGCCTCGGGCCAGATCAAGTCGCTGAAGGTACAGCTGGGCGACACCGTGAAGGAAGGCGACCTGATCGCCGAGATCGATGCCACCACCCAGCAGAACCAGGTGCTCAACGCGCAGGCCTCGCTGGACCAGGTCACCGCGCAGCGCGCCGTGCAGCAGGCCACCCTGCGCCAGGCCGAACTGGAATTCGCGCGGCAGCAGCAGATGCTGGCTGCCGAAGCCACCTCGCGCCAGGAATATGATGCCGCCGAGGCGCAGTTGAAGACCGCCCGTGCCCAGCTGCAGTCCTACGAGGCGCAGATCAAGGGCCGCGAAACAGAACTGGGCACCGCCCGCGCCAACCTGGCCTACACCCGCATCACCGCGCCGATGGACGGCACCGTGGTGGCGGTGGTGGCGGAGGAAGGCCGCACCGTGAACGCCAACCAGACCGCACCGACCATCGTGATGCTGGCGCGGCTGGACGTGGTCACCGTCAATGCCGAGATCTCCGAGGCCGACGTGGTCAAGATCAAGCCCGGCATGCCGGTGTACTTCACCACGCTGGGTGACCCGGACCGCAAGTACCACGCCACGCTGCGCCAGATCAATCCGGCGCCGGCCTCGATCGCCAACGAAAGCTCCTCCAGCTCCAGCAGTTCGTCCAGTTCCAGTTCCAGCAGCGCGGTCTACTACAACGCGCTGTTCGACGTGGAGAATCCGGACGGCACGTTGCGCATCGACATGACCGCGCAGGTCTCGGTACTGCTCAAGCAGGCCAAGGGCGTGCTGATGGTGCCGGCGGTGGCGCTGGGGCCGAAGCGCCGTGGCGACGAGCGCATGGTGCGGGTGCTGGACGACAAGGGCCAGCCGCAGCCGCGCAAGGTCACGGTGGGCATCAACAATGGCGCCTCCGCCGAGATCCTGTCCGGGTTGAAGGAAGGCGAGCGCGTGGTGGTCGGCGAAGCCAGCGCCGCCGGTGCCGGTTCCGGTGGCGGGAACCGAGGCGGCATGCAGATGCGGGTCGGCGGCCCGGGCATGGGGCCGCGCCGATGAGCACGACGGCGCCGCTGCTGCGCCTGCGCGACCTGCGACGCGAGTTCCCGGCCGGTGATGATGTGATCGCCGTGCTGCGCGACGTCAATCTCGACATCCATGCTGGCGAGATGGTGGCCATCGTCGGCCAGTCCGGCTCGGGCAAGTCGACACTGATGAACATCCTCGGCTGCCTCGACCGCCCCACCCGCGGCAGCTACCAGGTGGCCGGCCGCGAGACCGGAAAGATGGCGCCGGACGAACTGGCCGAACTGCGCCGCGAATATTTCGGTTTCATCTTCCAGCGCTATCACCTGCTCGGCGACCTCGACGCACGCGGCAATGTGGAAGTGCCGGCGGTGTACGCCGGCAGCCCGGGCGCAGTGCGCAATGCGCGTGCCGAGCAGCTGCTGCAACGCCTGGGCCTGGGCGACCGCATGCATCACAAGCCCGGCCAGCTGTCAGGTGGCCAGCAGCAGCGCGTGTCGATCGCACGCGCGCTGATGAACGGCGGCGAGGTGATCCTGGCCGACGAACCCACAGGCGCGCTCGATACGAAATCCGGTGAGGAAGTGATGGCGATCCTCGGCGAACTGCATGCCGAAGGCCACACCATCATCATCGTCACCCACGACATGAGCGTGGCCCAGCACGCACAGCGCATCATCGAGATCCGCGATGGCGAGATCATCGCCGACCGCGCCAACCCGAATGCGCCGGCCTACCGTGCGCAGCGCGAAGCCAGTACCGGGGCCGCCCACGGCAACAGCTGGCGGGCGGCCCGAGACCGCTTCACCGAAGCGTTCCGCATGGCGCTGCTGGCGATGAACGCCCATCGGCTACGGACCTTCCTGACCATGCTCGGCATCATCATCGGCATCGCCTCGGTAGTGTCGGTGGTGGCGCTGGGCAACGGCTCGCAGCAGCAGATCCTGCAGAACATCAGCGCGCTCGGCACCAACACCATCGACGTCTATCCCGGCCGTGGTTTCGGCGACATGCGCTCGGCCCGGGTGCAGACGCTCAAGGCCAGCGATGCCGATGCACTGGCAAAGCAGAGCTACGTGGACAGCGCCACTCCCAGCGTATCGACCTCGGTCACCGCGCGTTATCGCAACCAGTCGTCGACCGCCCAGGTCAGCGGCGTCGGCGAGCAGTTCTTCCGGGTCAAGGGCGTGACTCTGCTCAGCGGCAGCTTCTTCGATGCCGATGCAGTCAAGGGCCTGGGCCAGGTGGCGGTGATCGACGAGAACACCCAGGCCCAGTTCTTCCCCGATGTCGACCCGGTCGGACAGGTGATCCTGCTCGGCAACGTGCCGGCACGCGTGGTCGGCGTGGCCAAGCGCCAGAGTTTCGGCTTCGGTGGCAGTACCAGCCTCAGCGTGTGGGTGCCGTACACCACGGTGATGTCGCGCATGCTCGGCCAGAGCCACGTCTCCAGCATCACCGTACGCGTGGACGACGACACACCGATGGATGCGGCGCAGGAAGCAATCACCCGCCTGCTGACCCTGCGCCATGGCACCGAGGACTTCTTCCTCAGCAACAGCGCGGAGATCCGCCAGACCATCGAGCAGACCACGCGCACGATGACCCTGCTGATCGGTGCCATCGCCGCCATCGCACTGCTGGTCGGTGGCATCGGCGTGATGAACATCATGCTGGTGTCGGTGACCGAGCGCACCCGTGAGATCGGGGTGCGCATGGCGGTGGGTGCACGGCAGAGTGATATCCGCCAGCAGTTCCTGATCGAGGCGGTGCTGGTGTGCCTGCTCGGCGGCGTGCTCGGCATCGGCCTGGCGCTGCTGCTGGGCTCGATGATCGGCCGCTTCGCCAGCGATTTCCAGGTGCTGTTCTCCACCGCCTCGATCGTTGCCGCGTTTGCCTGCTCGACCTTGATCGGCGTGGCGTTCGGCTTCCTGCCCGCACGCAACGCCGCGCAACTCGATCCGGTGGAGGCCCTGGCCCGCGAATGAAGAAGATGATCCGACTGCCCTTCCCCGCTCCCCGGCACCTGCTGCCGGCCGGTGCGGTTGTACTCGCCCTGTCCGGCTGCGCCTCCGTCGGCCGCTATCCGGTGCATGACCCGGCCGTGGCGGCGCAGTATGGGCGTGGCGATGCCACCCTCAATGCACCGGCCGACGGCCCGCGCAGCAGCCTGGATACACCCGGCCGCGACATCCGGCAGGACACCTGGTGGACCGGCTTCGGCGATGAACGCCTCGACCGTCTGGTGGCGCAGGCGCTGGCCGCCAACAGCGATCTGGCCGCCGCCGGCCTGGCCGTGCAGCGTTCACGCCTGCAGGCCGGCCTGGCCAGCAATGCGCTGTGGCCGCAGCCTTCGTCATCGGGCGTCAGCGGCAGTGCCAGCCGCGCCACCGACCAGGCCGATGACTGGCGCCGCAGCTATTCCACCGGCGTCTCGCTGGGCTGGGAAGTGGACCTGTGGGGGCGCCTGCGCACCCAGCGCGACATCGCCCGCTGGGAAGCCGAAGCCAGCGAGGAAGACCGGCAGAACACCGCGCTGCTGGTGATCGGCGACACCATCACCCAGTACTGGAACCTGGCCTATCTCAACCAGTCCATCGCCACCGGCCAGGCCAACCTGGAGCGGTTGGAACGTACCCGCGAACTGGTGCAGGCCCGCTTCGACGCCGGCGCGGTATCGCGCCTGGAAGTGCGCCAGGCGCTGCAGAACCTGCAGTCGCAGCGCTCGGCGCAGAGCGCGCTGGAACAGCAGCGGGTGGAAGTGCGCAATGCACTGACCGTACTGCTGGATGGCACGCCCTGGCCGCAGCAGGACGAACCGCAGGACCTGCTGGGCGCACGCAGCCCGGACATCGTCGAGGGGTTGCCGGCCGACCTGCTGGGCCGCCGTCCCGACCTGCGCGCGGCCGAGCTGCGCCTGCGCAACAGCCTGAAGACGATCAAGGTCACGGCAACCCAGTATTACCCGGCGTTGAGCCTGACCGGCAGCCTCGGTTCCAGCGCCACCTCGCTAGGCAATGTGCTGCGCAATCCGGTGGCCACGCTGGGCGCGGGCCTGTCCCTGCCGTTCCTCAACCTGCAGCGCGCGCAGCTGGATACCGACATCGCCGGCACCGCCTACCAGATCGCCGCGGCCAACTTCCGCAAGACGCTGTACACCGCGCTCTCGGAAGTGGACAACGCGCTGTCGGCACGAGAGCAGCTGGCGCGGCAGGTGGCGGCCTCGCAGGCGTCGTATGACGAAGCGGTGGAAGTGGAACGCGCGCAGGAAGTGCGTTACCGCGTGGGCGCGACCGACCTGCGCACCTGGCTGGAAGCGCAGCAGACCCGGCGCGATGCCGAGCTGTCACTGGCGCGCGCGCGGCAGGGCCAGCTGAACAACGATGTGACCCTGTTCAAGGCGCTGGGCGGCAGCGCGGGGTAGCGGCTACTGTGGAGCCGAGCCCATGCTCGGCTGCTTCCTTGATCGGGTATGCGATCGCCGAGCGTGGGCTCGGCTCTACAGATCAGCCGCGCTGGCGCACGGCCTCGAACAGGCTGACGCCGGCGGCGACGGAGACATTCAGGCTCTCGATCTCACCCGGCATCGGGATCTTGACCAGGCCATCGCAGTTCTCGCGGGTCAGGCGGCGCAGGCCATCGGCCTCGCCCCCCAGCACCAGGGCGATGTTGCCCTTCAGGTCCAGCTGGTACAGCGAAGCGGTGGCTTCGCCGGCCAGGCCATAGATCCACACGCCCTGCCTCTGCAGGTCCTTCAGGCAGCGCGACAGGTTGGTCACCGCCACCACCGGGACCAGATCGGCGGCACCGGCCGAAGTCTTGCGTACGGTCGCGTTCACCGTGGCCGACTTGTCCTTGGGGATGATCACTGCGGTTGCACCGGCCGCAGCGGCCGAGCGCAGGCAGGCGCCAAGGTTGTGCGGGTCCTGCACTTCGTCCAGCACCAGCAGCAGGGCCTTGCCCTCGGCTGCGGTGACCAGGCCTTCCAGCTCGTTCTCGCTGTAAGTGCGGGCGGCGGCATAGCGCGCGGCCACGCCCTGGTGGCGTACCGAACCGCCGACACCGTCCAGCGCCTGGCTGTTCACCTTGCGCACGTCGATGCCCTTGCGGCGGGCGTTTTCCTCGATCTCGGTCAGGCGCGGGTTCTTCGCACCGGCCTCGACCAGCACTTCGCGGACGTTCTCGGCGTCGTTCTCGATGGAGGAGGCGACGGCGTTGACGCCGACAATCCACTGGCTGTTCTTGCTCATGCGGGCGGGGACCGGAAAGGGGGTGGCTATGGTAGAGCATCGGCGGCGGCCGCGCTTCGCGCTCGCCGGGCATGGCCCGGCGCTACCGGCCGTTCATCCCCCGGCTGAACGGCTGCGCGGCGGCCAGTGCGGGGTGTCGTGGTCGGGGTGCTGGTGGGACACGATCTTGGCCAGGAAATCCAGCGCGGCGATGTCTTCCTCGGTACGTCGCGCCGGCAGGCTGGCCAGGCTGTCGACGAAGGGCAGCTTGCGCTCCACTCCGTACTGGATCGTCGGCGGCAGGCGTTCGGGTTCGTCAAACGCACCGGCAGCCACCGCCACGCCATCGGGCGCTTCGTAGGTCAACGGCGTGCCGCAGTCGGCGCAGAACCCGCGCCGCACCACGTTGGAGGACTGGAAATAGCGCGGCTGGCCGCGGGTCCAGCTGAACTGCACGCCCCGCACCGACACCAAGGGCGCGTAGTACGCACCAAAGGCCTTCTGGCACATGCGGCAGTGGCAGATCGAGCTGTGGGTCAGCTCGCCACGGGCCTGGAAGCGGATCGCGCCGCACTGGCAGCCGCCGCTGTATTCGGGTTGGCCCTGCATGGTGCGTTCCTCCAAAGCGTCGTGCCAACCAACGGTTGGCACCTACCAGGTAACGTGGGGTGCCGACCGTTGGTCGGCACGTCTCTCAATACTGCTTTTTCGTACGCTTGGCCGGCTTGCCACGCTCCGGCAGCGGCGGCAGGCCATCGCCCTCGTCCTCACCCTTGTGCTCGACCAGGCGGAAGTCGATCTTGCGCTCTTCCATGCTGGCCTTCAGCACCAGGATGCGCACGCGGTCGCCCAACCGGTAGCTGCCGCCGCGGCGCTCGCCGGTCAACGTCTTGCGGGTCGCGTCGAACTTGTAATAGTCCTGCGGCAGCTGGGTCACGTGCACCAGGCCCTGCACCTTCGACTCATCCAGCTCGACGAACAGGCCGAAGCTGGTCACGCCGCTGATCACGCCGTCGAACTGGCCGCCCACGTGCTTTTCCATCCACGCCGCGCGGTAACGCTCGTCGACCTCGCGCTCGGCCTCGTCGGCACGGCGCTCACGCTCGGAACACTGCAGCGCCAGCGCAGCCATTTCGCGCGCGTTGTAGGTGAACTTGTCCAGCGGCTTGCCGGACAACGCGTGCTTGATCGCGCGGTGTACCAGCAGGTCGGGGTAACGGCGGATCGGCGAGGTGAAGTGCGCGTACGCCTCCAGTGCCAGGCCGAAATGACCGTGGTTTTCCGGGCTGTAGATCGCCAGGCTCTGGCTGCGCAGCAGCACCGATTCCAGCAGCGTGGCATCGGGGCGGTCGCGGATCTTCTTCAGCAGCTTGGTGTAATCGCCCGGGCGCACCTTCGACCACGGCGGCAGGCTCAGCTTGAACTCCTTGAGGAATTCGAGCAGGTCGGCGTACTTGGTTTCCGGCGGCTTCTCGTGGATGCGGTACGGGGCCGGCACATGGCGCGACAGCAGGTACTTCGCCGCCTCCACATTGGCCGCGATCATGCATTCCTCGATCAGCTTGTGCGCGTCGTTGCGCACCAGCATGCCGGCCTGGGTCACTTCACCGCGGTTGTCCAGCACGAAGCGCACTTCGCTGCTCTCGAACTCGATGGCGCCACGCTTGGCACGCGCCTTGGACAGGACCTTGTACAGCTGGTGCAGGCGCTGCACCTGCGGCAGCAGGTCACCCATCCAGGCCTTGGTATCGGCATCGTCCTCGCCCACCGCCTTCCACACCTGGGTGTAGGTCAGGCGCGCATGCGAGTTCATCACCGCTTCGTAGAAGCGCGAATGCGTGACCAGGCCGTCGCGGTCGATCTGCATGTCGCAGACGAAGCACATGCGGTCGACCTTCGGCATCAGCGAACAGATGCCGTTGGACAGCGTCTCCGGCAGCATCGGCACCACGAAGCCCGGGAAGTACACCGAGGTGGCGCGCTTCTGCGCTTCTTCGTCCAGTGGCGTGCCGGGCCGGACGTAGTTGGAGACATCGGCAATCGCCACCACCAGCCGGAAGCCATCGACGTTCGGCTCGCAGTACACCGCGTCGTCGAAGTCCTTGGCATCTTCACCGTCGATGGTGACCAGCGGCATGCTGCGCAGATCGACACGGTCGCCGATCATCGCCGGTTCGACCACCAGCGGCACCGAGGCCGCTTCATCCAGCACTTCCTGCGGGAATTCGAACGGCAGTTCATGGCCGTGGATGGCGGTCTCCACCACCAGCGAGGCGGTCAGCTTGTCGCCGAGCACGGCAATGATGCGGCCGATCGGCGGACGGCGGCTATCCGGCGCCTGGGTCAGTTCGCAGACCACCAGCTGGCCGTCGCGCGCGCCACCGATCTGGTCCGGCGGCACCTGTACGTTGCGCTGCACGCGCTTGTCATCGGGCACCACGTAGTTGATGCCCATCTCGACACTGAAACGGCCGATCAGGCGGGTCATGCCGCGCTCAAGCACGCGGGCGATGCTGCCCTCGCGGCGGCCACGGTGGTCGATGCCGGTCACACGGGCCAGCACCTTGTCACCATGCATGACCTTGCGCATTTCATACGGTGGCAGGAACAGGTCGTCGCCACCCTCGACCGGGCGCAGGAAGCCAAATCCTTCCGGGTTGGCGATCACCACGCCGGTGACCAGGTTCAGGGTCTGGATCGGGGCGAAACCGCCACGGCGGTTCTGCACCAGCTGGCCATCACGGACCATGGCACCGAGCCGGCGCGACAGCGCCTCGGCCCGGTCCGGTGCGGTCAGGCCCAAGCGTGCGCCCAGTTCCTCTGCCGTCTGCGGCCCTTCGCAACGCTCCAGCAGGGCCAGGATGGCTTCGCGGCTGGCGATGGGCTGTTCGTACTTCTCGGCTTCGCGGGCGGCATAGGGATCGTCGATCACCTTGCCGGTCGGCGGCAACTTGCGGCCCGGCGCCGGGCCCGGTGCGTCGCTGCTGCGGACCTTGCGGCCACGCGGCGGTGCGCCGCCTTCATTCAATTCGGGGAACCAGCCCGGCAACGGCTTGCCCGGCTTGGTGGTGCGGGCCGTGCCCGCCTTGGCGCCCTTCTTCGGGGCCTGGCCGCGGGAGGTGCTCCCGCCCTTGCTTGGTTTTTTGGTAGTCATCGCCCTACATGGTAGCCGTTGACGGCGTGCAGAACGGGTCAGTGGCCGTCTTGAAGGCCTTGCGTGAAAAATATTCAGGAAGTCGTTGACAGCCTGCAGATTCATCTTCACAATTGCGCCTCTGGAACGCCCAGGTGGCGGAATTGGTAGACGCACTAGTTTCAGGTACTAGCGGGTAAAACCGTGGAGGTTCGAGTCCTCTCCTGGGCACCAACGAAAAAACTCCTCGCTTCGGCGGGGATTTTTTTTGCCTGCAATCCAGCAGCGGGGCCGAATTCCTTTCCGAAGGAAAGGGCTCCGACCCAAGCGATTGAGATGGAGTCAGAGCCCGCTCCGCACGCGAAACGGGGTCCGACACCGGATCCAGAAAAAGTGTTGACACCCCCATAACAACGCCCCATAATCTCGCTCCTCGACGCCCAGGTGGCGGAATTGGTAGACGCACTAGTTTCAGGTACTAGCGGGTAAAACCGTGGAGGTTCGAGTCCTCTCCTGGGCACCACGTCGAGAATGAGAAAAACCCGCGAGAGCGGGTTTTTTCATGCCCGGAATCCGGCATCAGAGCAGCGGCCGCAGCACCAGCTCCAGCCCGAGCAACAGCAGGAAACCCAGGAAGCAGCCCCGGAACACCCGCGCACTGATGCGCTGCCGGATCACCTGCCCCAGCCACATGCCCAGCAATGCCGGCAGCACCGCCAGCGCACTCAGCCCCAGCTGCTGGATGCCGAATGCGCCGTGCAGCACCAGGCCGGCGGTCAGCGAAATCGTTGACACCGTGAACGCCAGCCCCAGCGCCTGCACCAGCTCCTCGCGCTGCAACCCCAGCGACTGCAGGTATGGCACCGCCGGCATCACGAACACGCCGGTGGCGCCGGTCACCACGCCCGACAACGCCCCCACCAGCGGCCCCAGCCAACGCTCGCGCCGCTGCTGCACGCGGAACACCGGCGCAAGCAACGCATAGGCGGCATAGACCACCAATGCCACGCCCAGCGCAACGCGCGACCAAGTGCGATCGACCCGCACCAGCAGCGCCGCCGAGCCCAGCGTCACCACCACCACGGCCAGCATCATCGGCCACAGGCGCCGCACGATGCGGTCCAGTGACGGCCCGGACAACAGCTGCCACGCATTGGTGACGAAGGTGGGAATGAACAGCATCGACGCCGCCGACACCGGCGACAGCGTGCTGCCCAGCAGCCCCATCGCCACCGTCGGCAACCCCATGCCGGTCACGCCCTTGACCACACCGGCCAGCACGAACACCACCACCAGCAGCACGTAGAAGTACATCGATTCATTCATGGCTTCATTGGATCGGCCGGCCGCTCGGCGCACAATGCGGTGTTTCCGGCCTTGCCTTCGGCTGATCCGAAGGCGCAGCCGTTGCGATGAGGGCATCACATGCGGATGGATATCGCCGACCTGCGCCTGTTCCTGGCGATTGCCGAGGCGGGCAGCATCACGGCCGGCGCAGCGCAGGCAAACCTGGCACTGGCGTCGGCCAGCGAACGCCTGCGCACGATCGAAGCCGATGCCGGCACCGCGTTGTTGAACCGGCACCCCCGCGGCGTCAGCCTGACCGAAGCCGGCGCCGCCCTCGCCCACCATGCACGATTGATCCTGCAGCAGCAGGCGCAGCTGCGCGGTGAACTGCAGGCGTTCGCGCACGGCGCGCGCGGCACACTGCATCTGTATGCCAACACCGCAGCACTGACCAACTACCTGCCTTCGCGGCTGGCACCGTGGCTGGCCGAACGCCCGCGCCTGCACGTGGAACTGCTGGAGCGCACCAGCCCCGAAGTAGTGCGTGCGATCAACGCTGGCCAGGCCGAGGCCGGCATCATCAGTGATGCGGTCGACGCTGCCGGCCTGCAGCAGCACGTGGTCGCCGAAGATCCACTGGTGATGCTGCTGCCCGCAGACCATCGCCTCGCATCGCGGCGCAGCCTGGCCTTCGCCGATGTTGCCGGCGAGACCTTCGTCGCGCTGGCCGACGGCAATGCACTGCAGGCCTACATCGAAGACCAGGCGCGCGACATCGGGCGGCGCCTGGACGTGCGCATCCGCATGAAGACCTTCGAAGGGGTGTGCATCATGGTCGGCCACGACATTGGTATCGGCATCGTGCCGCGGACCATCGCCCGCCAGCACCGGCGCAGCACGCATACCGTCGCCGTACCGCTCGCCGATGCGTGGGCACAGCGTCGCCTGTGCGCCTGTTTTGCCGAGTGGGCGCAGTTGTCATCGGCAATGCGCAGCCTGCTGCTTCACCTGGGCGTGCAGCCGCAGAAAAAGCTGTGAAATGTTGTTGACACATCCTCTGCCGTCCCGCACAATTCATTTCCTGAGTCGCCCAGGTGGCGGAATTGGTAGACGCACTAGTTTCAGGTACTAGCGGGTAAAACCGTGGAGGTTCGAGTCCTCTCCTGGGCACCACGACTCAAGATGATCAAACCCGCGAAAGCGGGTTTTTTCGTTTCCGGGGCCTGGCGAGCGTGGCATCGCAACCGCCACTCGGACTGTCGTATCTCGCACCACCCGGGCGTCGCCTGCGGGTGTATACCTCCCCCCGGCGCGCCGTCACCAGACCTTGAACGCCCCCCTTTTGGGGCGCATTTCACGTTCCCCGTTCAATTCGTACTTTTCCTAGTCGAGATCCACCCGATTCCTTTTCGGTGGGAGGCAGATTTACCGGAGCCGGTTGCAGGTCTATCGACACGACCGAACCAGCGCCCCCCTTTCCCCAAAGGACGCCCCAATGCAGCGCAGCATCATCTGCCCTCACTGCCACACCGGCTCGAACCACGGCGTACGCGTATGCGTGGGATGCCAGGCCGAGGTCCACTACGGCGCATCGAAGGAGGCCGTAATGTTCGTCTTTGTCGCCGCCATCATCTGCGGCGCACTGGTCGGCAGCCGATTGCAGGCCACTGCCGGCTGGATCACGTGCGGCGCCGTACTTGTGGCGGGAATGTGGGCCATTTCCCGATTGTTCCGTGATCGGGTGGTGTTCAAGCGCGTCTATCGCACGCGCTGAACCTGCGCCGCTGCACTCCCCCAACGGCAGGGCCCGTGCGACCCACGTTGCACAAACAAAAACCCCGCCTTGCGGCGGGGTCAAAATACAGCACGTGTTTCCAGGGAGTTTTCAGTGCCCACCACCGGCGGCCGCACCCGCACCTGCGCCGAATGGCGGCTTGGCCAGCCACAGGAACGTAATGATCGCCAGGAAGATCCAGCCCAGCAGGAAGAAGATGTCGTTGAAGCCCATCTGCGATGCCTGGTGGTTGATCATGTTGTTCAGTACCGCTGCGCCGTGCTGCAGGTCGCCCTGCCCCATCGCCGTGACCTGGTCCTGCATGCCCGGCTGATAGGCCGAGATATGCTCGGTCAGGTCGGCATGGTGCACCTGGGTGCGCCGCGCCCACAGCCACGTCGTCAGCGACGCCGCGAAGCTGCCGCCCAGCGTACGCAGGAACGTGGCCAGGCCGGAGCCCGCCGCGATCTCGCGCCCATCCAGGTCCGACAGCAGGATCTGCAGCACCGGCATGAAGAACAGCGCGACGCCGATGCCCATGATCAGCTGTACGCCGGCCACGTGCATGTAGTCCACCTGCAGGTTGAAGTTCGAGCGCAGGAAACTGGTCATCGACAGCACGATGAAGGCGATCGTGGCCAGCATGCGCATGTCGAAGCGCGATGCATACTTGCCCACGAACGGGGTCATGATCACCGGCAGGATGCCGATTGGCGCCGTTGCCAGGCCCGCCCAGATCGCGGTGTAGCCCATGTCACGCTGCAGCCACTGCGGGATCAGCAGCGCCACGCTGAAGAACGCCGCGTAGGCCACCACCATCGCCAGCGTGCCGGCGCGGAAGTTGCGGTGCCGGAACAGCTTCAGGTCGACAATCGGATCCTTGTCGGTCAGCTCCCAGATCAGGAACACCGTCAGCGTCACCACGGCCACGCAGGCCAGCACCACGATCTTCATCGACGCGAACCAGTCCTCGTCGTTGCCCAGGTCGAGCACCAGCTGCAGCGCACCGACGCCGATCACGAGGGTGATCAGGCCGACGTAGTCCATCTTCGGCTTCTCGATCTGCTCCGGCCGCCCCTTCAGCTGGTTGCCCACCACCAGCGCAGCGAAGATGCCCAGCGGCACGTTGATCAGGAAGATCCATTCCCAGCTGTAGTTGTCGGTGATCCAGCCACCGAGGATCGGCCCGCAGATCGGCGCAACCACCGTGATCATCGCCAGCAGCGCCAATGCCTGCCCGCGTTTCTCGCGCGGGTAGATCGAAACCAGCAGCGACTGCGTGATCGGGTACATCGGGCCGGCCACGAAGCCCTGCAGTGCACGCGACACCACCAGCATGCCCATGCTCTGCGCCAGGCCGCACAGCAGCGAGGTGATGACGAAGGCCAGCGTGGCCCAGACGAACAGCTTGCGTTCGCCGAAGCGGCGGCTGAGCCAGCCGGTCAGCGGCAGCGCGATGGCCGTGCTGACCGCGAACGAGGTGATGACCCAGGTCGCCTGCTGCGAACTGGCACCGAGGTTACCGGCGATGGTCGGCAGCGAGACGTTGGCGATGGTGGTGTCGAGCACCTGCATGAACGACGCCATCGCCAGGCCCACCGTGCACAGGGCGACGCTGGGCGGCAGGAACCCGGAGGCCGCACCCGGCGCCGCCGGTGCGCCCGGAGCGCCGGGCGCGGCTGGAGCTTGTGCGGACATGGCGACCTCAGCCCACCTTCGCCTGTTGCTGCGGCAGGTTGCCCTGGATGATCGTGTGGATCACCTCGTCGGCATCATGCAGCTGCTTGGCATACACGTCGGTGTCGAACACCGTGCCCTTGGCCGGAGTGCTCGGCAGCACTTCGCCCTTCTGGTCGCGCAGGCTCACTTCAGCCTTCATCGACAGGCCGATGCGCAGCGGGTGTTCGGCCAGCTGCTTGGCATCGATGGCGATGCGCACCGGCACGCGCTGCACGATCTTGATCCAGTTGCCGCTGGCGTTCTGCGCCGGCAGCAGCGAGAACGCGGAGCCGGTGCCCAGGCCAAGGCTCTGGATGCGGCCCTTGTACTTCACGTCACCGGCGTACAGGTCCGACTTCAGTTCCACTTCCTGGCCCAGGCGCATGTGGCGCAGCTGGGTTTCCTTGAAGTTGGCCTCGACCCACATCTGCTCGGTCGGCACCACGGCCATCAGGGCGTTGCCCGGCTGCACGCGCTGGCCGACCTGCACCGAACGACGGGCGACGTAGCCGGAGACCGGCGCGACGATGCCGGCGCGGGCGTTGTTGAGGAAGGCCTGGCGCAGCTGTGCGGCGGCGGCCTGCACGTCCGGCTGGGTGGCGATCACGGTGTCGTCGACCAGCGCGCGGTTGCGCTCGACGGTCTCGCGCGAACCGGCCACGGCCGCTTCGGCCGCGGCCAGCTCGTCGCGGGCGTGGGCCAGTTCTTCGTTGGAGATGGCGCCGGTGGCGGCCAGGTCCTTGCGGCGGGCGTAGTCTTCGCGCACGCGCTTCAGGGTCACCTGGCGGGCGTTCAGGTCCGCCTGCGCGCCTTCCACGCTGCGGTACAGGCCGCGGGTCTGGCGCACGGTCTTGGCCAGGTTGGCTTCGGCCTGCTGCAGCGCCACTGCGGTGTCGGACGGGTCCAGCTGCACCAGCAGCTGGCCGCGCTCCACGCGCATGCCGTCATCGGCATTGATGGCGACCACGGTGCCGGCCACCAGCGGGGTGATCTGCACCTGGTTGCCCTGCACGTAGGCATCGTCGGTCTCTTCGAACCAACGGCCGAACATGAAGTACCACAGCGCCAGAGCGGCAAGCAGCAGCACGACGATCACGAACAGGCCGCGCAGCAGGTTGCCGCGGCGGTTGGGGGCGGCCGGGGCCGCGGTGTCTTGGGTCTGGCTCATGTCGGAGATCTTCAGGAATGCGAGGAATCGGAATGGGAGGCGATCGGTGCGCGGTCGGCGTCAGTGGGCTGGAAACCACCGCCCAGCGCCTTGCTCAGGCGCACCGAGGACTGCACCTGCTGCGACTGCAGGCCGGCCAGCTGCTGCTGCGACTGCAGCAGGGTGGACTGCGCGGTCAGCACGTCCAGGTAGCTGCCGATGCCGGCGCGGTAGCGCTGCTGGGCCAGGTCGAAGGCAGCGCGTGCGGTGTCCACCGCCTGCTGCTGCGACTGCGCCTGCTGTGCCAGCGAGCGCACCGCGTTGACCTCGTCGGCCACATCACGCAGCGCATCGAGCACGGTCTGGTTGTAGTTGGCCACCGCCAGGTCGTACTGCGCATCGGTATTGGCCAGGTTGGCGCGCAGCTTGCCGCCTTCGAAGATCGGCAGGCTCAGCGCAGGGCCGATGTAGGCGAAGGTGGAACTGCTCTTCAGCAGGTCGCTCACATTCGGGGCGACCACGCCGGCCAGCGCGGTCAGGTTGAAGCTCGGGTAGAACTTCGTCTTCGCGACCTTGATCTGCTTGTCGGCCGCTTCAACGCGCCAGCGTGCGGCCACGATGTCGGGGCGACGGCCCAGCAGCTCGCTGGGCAGCACCCCAGGCAGCTGCAGCGCCACCGGGTTCAACGGCTGCGGGCGCTGGATCGACAGGCCACGGTCCGGGCCCTTGCCGACCAGCGCGGCCAGTGCGGTGCGGGCGGCGTCGATACGCTGCTGGGCGGCCTGCACCTGCTGCTGCGCGGCCGGCACGCGGGCCTCGGCCTGGCGCACCTGCAGATCACTGTCGATGCCGGCGCGGCGGCGCTGGCGGGTCAGCTCAAGTGACTTCTGCGAACGGCTCAGCTCTTCCTCGGCCACGTCGTTGAGCTGCCACGCGTAGGCCAGGTCGGCATAGGCCTGGGTGATGCCAGTGGACAGGTTCAGGCGGGCGGCCTGCGCTTCAACGGTGGCGGCGTGCGCACCGTCCACGGCGGCTTCCCAGGCGGCGCGCTTGCCGCCCCACAGGTCCACGCCGTAGCTGAAGTCGAAGGCGATCTGGCTGCTGCCGGCGTAATGGCCACCGATCTCGCTGCCTGCCATCGACTCAGGCAGGCGCAGGCCGGTGTAGCCACCAGACACCGACAGGCTCGGCAGTTCGTCGGCACGCGCAGTGCCGACCTGGGCCTGGGCCTGGCGCAGGCGCGCGTCGGCGGCGTCCAGGCTCGGGTGGCCAGCCAGGCCCTCGGCGACCAGCGCGTCCAGCTGCGCATCGCCCAGCGCCTTCCACCAGTCCTGCGCCGGGAAGCCGGTGGCGCTCAGGTCGGTGTCGGCCAGGGTGCGTTCGCTGTGCAGGCTGTCCACATCCAGCACGTGGCCCTGCGGATTGAGGCCACGACTGCTGGCACAGGCGGCCAGGGCCAGGGCCAGCGCTGACACCAGCAGCGTGCGCCCGGACCGGCGGAAAGTGAAATGCGGGATCGGGTTCATGGGGTCGTCAAGGAATCGCGGATTCGGGTAAGGAGGGACAGCAGCAGCGTGCGCTCGTCGGTTGAGAGATCACGCAGGGCGTAATCCATCACCGCGTCGCCGCGCAGCTTCAGCCGCGCCCACAACGCGCGGCCTTCATCGGTCAGCACGATCTGCAGCGCACGACGGTCCTGGGCATGCGGTTGGCGACGGACGCAGCCCAGTGCCTCCAGCTTGTCCAGCAGCCGGGTCACGGCGCTGGGCACCTGGTCGATGGCCTGGGCCAGTTCGTTGGCGGTGCACGGCGCCATGTTGGAAAGCACCTTCAACCCGATGTAGTGGGTGAAGCCGATGCCCAGGTCTTCTTCCGCCATGGACGCGTCGAGTTGGCGGACCAACCCGTCGCGCACTTGGCGCAGCAGCAGGCCGAAGCTGGGGGGAGTGGTTGCAGGACAGATCATGGGGGAGCATTCTCTTCCAAAAAAAATATTTCTCAATGGAAATATTCGATCTGGCATCGAATGCTGTGTTGCAGCAATGGGCTGGATCGGTGAAGGCGCCTACCTTAATGACCTGGTCAGCTGGCCCGGTAGTACAATTCAGCCAATGGATGACACATTTCAGCCAGCGGATATGATGAACAAGGCAGAAATTCCCCCTCCCAAGCGCCTGCTGCGCGACGACGCGCTGGACTGGTTCGAGCGCAACGACGGCCCATCGGTGGTCGCCTACCGCTTCGACAGCCCGCAGGGACTGGTCCGTGAGGTGGACTGGCACCATCACCAGCGCGCGCAACTGATCTACGTGGAGCGTGGCCTGCTGACCACCCGCACCTCGCACGGCACCTGGTCGTTGGCGCCGGGTTCGGCCGGCTGGATGCCCCCTCTGGAGCCGCACACGGTCACCCTCGACGGGCCGCTGCGTGGCTGGGGCATGGCGCTGGCCGCACCCGCCTGTGCCACCCTGCCCGCCGACCCCTGCGTGCTGGGCCTGTCCAAGCTGGCGCAGGCGCTGGCCGAGCGCATCTGCGAATGGCCGCTGGGCTATGACACCACGCCCGAGCGCCAGCACATCATCGAGGTGCTGCTGGACGAGATCCGCACCGCGCCGCGTCAGCGCATGCATCTGCCGATGCCCCACGACCGGCGCCTGCTGAAGATCGCCTCGCAGCTGCTGGCCGACCCGTCCGACGAGCGCAGCCTGGCCGAATGGGCTCACTGGGCCGGCCTGTCGCCGCGCAGCCTGACCCGTCACTTCCGCGACGAGACCACGCTCAGCTTCGCCCAGTGGCGGCAACAGGCCCGCCTGTCCGAGGCGTTGCGCCAGTTGACCGAGGGCCGCAGCGTGGCCGACATCGCCCACGCACTGGGCTTCAGCAGCGCCAGCGCGTTCGTCACCGTGTTCCGCCGTCACTTCGGGTTGCCGCCTGGGCGCTACCTGGCGCGGGCCGGGCATGGCCTGGAAACCGGGCTGGACCCTGCACGCGGCTTGGCATCCCCCGCCGCATCCGGATAATCACAGGATTGCGAGCGGCGACCGCCGTCGCCGCCTCCCGACATAGGTAACAACGCCGCATGACCGAACTTGCCCGTCCCGTGTTCCACGGATTCGAACAACTGCCGCTGCGCGAGTACGCCGAACGCGCCTACCTCGACTACTCGATGTACGTGGTCCTGGACCGCGCCCTGCCGTTCATCGGCGACGGCCTGAAGCCGGTGCAGCGCCGCATCATCTATTCGATGAGCGAGCTGGGCCTGAATGCCGCGTCCAAGCCGAAGAAGTCCGCGCGCACCGTCGGCGACGTCATCGGCAAGTACCACCCGCACGGCGACAGCGCGTGCTACGAGGCGCTGGTGCTGATGGCACAGCCGTTCTCGTACCGCTACCCGCTGATCGAGGGCCAGGGCAACTTCGGCTCCAGCGACGACCCCAAGTCGTTCGCGGCGATGCGTTACACCGAATCCAAGCTGACCCCGATCGCCGAAGTGCTGCTGGGCGAACTGGGCCAGGGCACCACCGACTGGGCACCGAACTTCGACGGCACCCTGCAGGAACCGACCTGGATGCCGGCGCGGCTCCCGCACCTGCTGCTCAACGGCACCACCGGCATCGCCGTGGGCATGGCCACCGACGTGCCGCCGCACAATCTCAACGAGATCGTCAGTGCGCTGCTGCACCTGCTGGACAACCCCGACGCCACCGTGCGCGACCTGTGCGAACACGTGCAGGGCCCGGACTACCCGTCCAGCGCCGAGATCATCACCGCGGCCAATGACCTGCGCAACATCTACGAGACTGGCAACGGCAGCGTGCGTGCACGCGCGACCTTCACCAAGGAAGCCAGCAACATCGTGATCACGGCGCTGCCGTTCCAGGTGTCGCCGTCGAAGGTGATCGAGCAGATCGCCGCGCAGATGCGCGCCAAGAAGCTGCCGTGGCTGGAGGACATCCGTGATGAATCCGACCACGCCAATCCGGTGCGCGTGGTGCTGGTGCCGCGTTCCAACCGCGTCGACGCCGACCAGTTGATGGGCCACCTGTTCGCCACCACGGACCTGGAGCGCAGCTACCGCGTCAACCTCAACGTGATCGGGCTGGACGGCCGTCCGCAGGTGAAGAACCTGAAGATGCTGCTCAGCGAATGGCTGACCTTCCGCAGCAACACCGTCACCCGCCGCCTGCAGCACCGCCTGCAGAAGGTCGAGCGTCGCCTGCACCTGCTGGAAGGCCTGCTGGTCGCCTTCCTCAACCTGGACGAGGTGATCCACATCATCCGTACCGAAGACGAGCCGAAGGCCGCGCTGATCGCGCGCTTCGGCCTGTCCGAGGAACAGGCCGAGTACATCCTGGAAACCAAGCTGAAGCAGCTGGCCCGCCTGGAGGAAATGAAGATCCGCGGCGAGCAGGATGAACTGGCCAAGGAGCGCGAGAAGATCCTCGGCATCCTGGACAGCAAGGCCAAGCTGAAGAAGCTGATCCGCGATGAACTGACCGCCGACGCCAGGAAGTTCGGCGACGCACGCCGTTCGCCGCTGGTGCAGCGCCAGGCGGCGCAGGCCATCGACGAGACCGAGCTGGTGCCGAGCGAACCGATGACCGTGGTGCTGTCGGAGAAGGGCTGGATCCGCGCCGCCAAGGGCCACGACGTCGATGCATCCGCACTGTCGTACCGTGAAGGCGACGGGCTGCAGGGCGCGGTGCGCGCACGCAGCACCCAGCAGGTCGCGTTCCTCGACAGCGAAGGCCGCGCCTACTCGACGCCGGTGCACACCCTGCCCTCCGCGCGTGGCAATGGCGAACCGCTGACCGGCCGCTTCTCGCCGGCACCGGGCACCAGCTTCGTGACCCTGGCCAGCGCCGAACCGGACACCCGCTTCGTGCTGGCTTCCAGCCACGGCTATGGCTTCGTCACCCGCTTCGAGAACCTGATCGGCCGCAACAAGGCCGGCAAGGCGATGCTGAACCTGTCGGCGGGCTCGTCGGTGCTGACCCCGTCGGTGGTCGCCAACGTCGCCACCGACCGCATCGTGGCGGTGACCAGTTCGGGCAACCTGTTGGCGATCGCCGCCAACGACCTGCCGGAACTGGACAAGGGCAAGGGCAACAAGATCATCGAGATCCCGAAGGCCAAGCTCGCCACCGAACGCGTGGTCGCCATCGTGGCGATCAGCCCGGGGCAGACCCTGCAGGTGCGCAGCGGCCAGCGCACCATGGGCCTGAAGTTCAACGAGCTGGATGCCTACCTCGGCGCCCGCGCCACCCGCGGCCACCTGCTGCCACGCGGCTGGCAGAAGGTGGAAGGGCTGTCGGTGGAGTGAGAGCTGGGGCCCTGCCCCTGGCGGGTGTCAACCTTGGTTGACACGCCTCGCCGGGGATCAGACACGAAAAGGCCGGGCATTCCCCGGCTTTTTCGTTGTCGGCTGGCGGGCGGTGGAGCAGCTGGCTGGCGAAGGCTGGCTGGCGATGCTCCGGTGCTGGCGGGCGACAGAACGCCGTGCTTCTGGTAGAGCCGATTGCTGGTCGGCTGCTCTTTGCTCTTGGTAGAGCCGACTGTCAGTCGGCTGCTTTACCGAAAAGCGGCCGACCAGCGGTCGGCTCTACCGGAAGGCAGCCGAGCATTGGCTCGGCTCTACAAAAAGCGGTGCCGGTCAGTGCGCCGGGGCGCCGTTGCCGTCGATCTTGCTCAGCTGGTACAGCTCCAGGCCGATGCGCTTGATCAGGCCCAGCTGCTGTTCCAGCCACCAGGCATGGTCTTCCTCGGTGTCCTTCAGCTGCGCCAGCAGGATGTCGCGGCTCACGTAATCGCCCTTCTCCTCGCATAGCTTCATGCCGGCGGCGAGATTGTTCCGAACCGCGTATTCAGTGTCGAGATCCTTCTGCAGCATCTCCTCCACGGTCTTGCCCGGCTCGGTGGCATGCGGGCGCATGTCCGGGTCGCCCCCCAGGAACAGGATCCGGCGCAGCAGCGCATCGGCATGCTGGGTTTCCTCTTCCATCTCGTGGTTCAGGCGTTCGTACAGCGCGAACAGGCCCTGGTCCTCGTAGCGGCGGGAATGGATGAAGTACTGGTCGCGGGCAGCGAGCTCGCCGCGCAGCAGTTCCTTCAGGCAGGCGATGACGTCCGGGTTGCCTTTCATGGGGGGCTCCTGTGAATCGATGCGGCATAGGGTGCCGCATTTCAAAGTACGGTGATCTAATCGGAATCAGTCGCAGTTGCGCCTGCGGCTACAATCGGCCCACGAGTTCGGAAAGGACGTGCGATGCGACGTACATGGCGTTGGGTGCTGGGCGTAGTGATCGCCATCGTGCTGATCGCCGCACTGGTCCTGTGGCTCCTGCTGCGGGGCAGCCTGGCCGACCTGGACGGCGAGCATGCCTTGCCGGGGCTGGCCGCGCCGGTCACCCTCGAGCGCGATGCGCTGGGCGTGGTCACCATCACCGCCGGCAGCCAGGCCGATGCGATGCGCGCACTCGGCCGCGTGCACGCGCAGGAACGTTATTTCGAAATGGACCTGATGCGCCGCAGTGCCGCCGGCGAACTGTCAGCGCTGTTCGGGCCGAAGGCCATCGACGCCGACAAACGCATGCGCGTGCATCGCCTGCGTGAACGCACCGAAGCGCAGCTGGACGCTGCATTGGGCGACAACGGCGATGCCGTGCGTGCCTACGTGGACGGCGTCAACGAAGGCCTGGCCGATCTCTCCGTGCGCCCGTGGGCCTACCTGCTGCTGCGGCAACCGCCACAACCCTGGCAGGCCAGCGACAGCGTGCTGGCCGGGCTGGCCATGTACGCCGACCTGCAGGACCCCGGCAACCAGACCGAGCTTGCGCTCAGCCGCATCCGCGCAGTGGTACCTCCGGCGCTGTATGCGTTGATTGCCCACGATGGCACCGAATGGGATGCCCCGCTGTTCGGCGAACCCACCGGCAATGCCCCCCTGCCCGATGCCAGCCAGCTGGACCTGCGCACGCTGAAGGGAAAGTCGGGCACAGAACAGGAAGAAGCCGACGTCATCGGCAGCAACAACTTCGCGGTGGCCGGTGCACTCACCGCCGACGGCCGCGCCATCGTCGCCGACGACATGCACCTGGGCCTGCGTGCCCCCGGCCTGTGGTTCCGCGTGCGCCTGCGCTACCCCGATCCACAGGCTGCCGGCGGCCAGGTCGATGTCACCGGCTTCTCGCTGCCCGGCCTGCCGGCGGTGATCGTCGGCAGCAACGGGCACGTGGCCTGGGGCTTCACCAACAGCTACATCGACACGGCGGACTACCGCACCGAACCGGCCAACGCCGCAGTGACCGTGAATGAAGAGCGAATTGCGGTGGCCGGCCAGGCCGACGTGCTGTTGACGGTACGCGAAACCGACTGGGGGCCGATCCTGCACACGCATGCAGATGGCAGTGGCGACGCGCTGCGCTGGGTCGCCCACCTGCCCGGCGCGGTGCGGCTGGACTTCGGTGACCTGGCCCACGCTGGCGATCTGGACGCTGCACTGAAGTTCGCCGACCGCGCCGGCATCCCCGCGCAGAACCTGGTGGTCGGCGACCGCAGCGGACGCATCGCCTGGCGGCTGATCGGCGCCCGCCCGGATCGCGGTCCGGGCTGCGCGCCGGCCGGCTTCAGTGCCGGCAACAACCAGGACTGTGCGCCGTGGCCGATCCGCAGCGATGCTTCACCGGCATTGATCGATCCTCCCAACCACCGCCTGTGGACCGCCAACGGCCGCGTCCTCGACGGCGAGGCACTGGCCAGCGTCGGCAACGGTGGCTATGACCTGGGAGCACGGGCGCGGCAGATCCGTGACCTGCTGGCGATCCAGGAGCGCTTCGACGAGCACGACCTGCTGGCGATCCAGCTCGACGATCGCGCGGTGTTCCTGCAGCGCTGGTGGGCCCTGCTGCACGACGTCATCGAGCGCAGTGACGACCCTGCACTGAAGCGTTTGAAGGAGGCCAGCCATCAATGGGACGGCCGTGCCTCGGCCAGCTCGGTCAGCTACCGGGTGGTGCGCGAGTTCCGTACGCAGGTGATGACAACACTGTCCAATGCACTGCTGGCACCGGCCAATGCGCAGCTGGGCGATGACTATCTGGAGCCGCGCCTGGCGCAGCTGGAAGGCGTGGCCTGGCCGATGCTGCAGCAGCGTCCGGCCAATCTGCTGCCACCGGCCTTCGACAGCTGGGATGCGCTGCTGATCGACGCCGCACGCCGCACCGAGAGCGAGCTGGCCAGGCAGGGCCCACTGGCCAAGCGCAGCTGGGGCGAACGCAATACGGCGGCGATCTGCCACCCCATCGCACGGGCGCTGCCGGACATCGCCAAACACTGGCTGTGCATGCCGGCCGACCGCCTGCCCGGCGACCGCGACATGCCGCGCGTGCAGACGCCGGGCTTCGGTGCTTCCGAGCGCATGGTGGTTTCGCCCGGGCACGAGGCCGACGGCATCGTGCACATGCCCGGCGGCCAGAGCGGGCACCCGCTGTCGCCGTACTGGGGCGCCGGCCACGAAGACTGGGTGCATGGGCGGCCGACGCCGTTCCTGCCCGGCAAGGCGCAGCACACGATGACGCTGGTGCCGGCATCGCGGTAGTGCCGGCCGCTGGCCGGCATCCATGTAGGTGCGTCCAGCATCATGAGGTTGCCGGCCAGCGGCCGGCACTACCGTTCGACGCTCAGCCCCTGCGCCGCTCGATCAGGTTCAGCAGTGGCCCGGTCATCGCCGTTGTCACCAGCGCCATGATCACCAGCACCGCGAACAGGCGGTCACCGAGCAGGCCAAGTTCGTAACCCAGGTTGAGCACGATCAGCTCCATCAGGCCACGGGTGTTCATCAGTGCACCCAGCCGCCACGCCTCACGGGTGGGCATGCCGGCACTGCGCGCGGCGCTGAAGGTACCCAGCAGCTTGCCGGTCGTGGCCACTGCGATCACCACACCACACAGCACGAGGTCGCTGGCCTGCAGCGCGTCGGCGCGCATGCGAAGGCCAGTCATGGCGAAGAACAGCGGCAGCAGCAGGGTCACCGCGAACGGTTCGACGCGGGCCATCAACAGGCCGCGCAGCTGCGCGTTGGACGACACCGCCACGCCCGCAGCGAACGCACCGAACAGCGCGTGGATGCCCAGCATTTCGGTGATCAGGGCACTACCCAGCGACAGCAGCAGGATGCCGAGCATCCAGCGCCCCTCACGGCCCGGCGCAATCTCCTGGCGAGCGAACCACGGCTTCACCAGCCCCAGCATCAGCACCACGAAGGCGACCACGCACAGCAGATTGAGACTGGCCGGCAGCCAGCCGCTGGCCTGTGCCGCCGCCACGATCAGTGCCAGCAGGCACCATGCGGTGGCATCGCCCAAAGCCGCGCAGGCGATGGCGGTCTGGCCCAGCGGCGTCTGCGTGATGCCACGGTCGGCGAGGATGCGCAGCAGCACCGGGAACGCGGTGATGCTCATCGATACGCCAACGAAAAGCGCGAATGCGGTGAAGCCCACGCCCTGCGGGCCGTGCTGCGGGTACAGCCAGATCGCCAACGCGACGCCGAGCACGAACGGCACCGCGATGCCGGCATGGCTGACCGTGAAGGCGAAACGCCGGCGGCCGCGCAGTGCCGCCAGGTCCAGTTCGGCACCGGCCACCAGCAGAAACATCAGCACGCCCAGCTGGCTGAGCATGCCCAGAGGGCCCAGCGAACTGGCCGGGAACAGCGCACCCTGCAGCTGCGGCAGCAGGCTGCCGAGCACCAGCGGCCCCATCATCAGGCCGGCGGCCATCTCGCCGATCACCGCCGGCTGCCCCAGCCGCTTCAGCAGCGCACCGGCGCCCTTGGCTACCGGCAACAGCACCAGCAGCTGCAGCAGGAACAGGCCCAGCGGTGACGCCAGATGCCGTGCCCAGCTGCCTTCGGCAGCGACCGTGGTACGCGCAATCGCCTCGGGGGCGGCCGGCCCGGCATAGCGCGCCAGCAGCACGCCGGCCAGCAACGGCATTCCAGCCCAGGCCAGGTAGCGCCATCCCCACTTCGTCGGCGACGGGTGCCCCCCGCGCTGTGCGTCCATGAACATTCCCCCAATGCGCAGGGAGCGATCATACAAAAAGGGGACGGAGGGGATTAAGTCGTTTGTGCCCGCCGGGCATGGCCCGGCGCTACCATCGCTCGGTAGCACCGGGCCGTGCCCGGCGGAAGCATTACGCCAGTGCCTGCTCGTGCACGCCGGCGATCGCGCGGCCCGAGGGATCTGCAGCCGCGGCGAAGCTGGCGTCCCAGGCAATGGCCGCGGGCGACGAACAGGCGATGGACTTGCCACCCGGCACGGTCTCTGCGGCTGCGCGGCTGGGGAAGAACTGCTCGAACAGGTGGCGGTAGTAGTACGCCTCCTTGGTCTGCGGCGGGTTGTGCGGGAAGCGCTTGTCGGCCGCAGCCAGTACACGGTCGCTCACCTGCGCCTCGGCATGTGCCTTCAGCCCGTCGATCCAGCCGTAGCCGACGCCATCGCTGAACTGTTCCTTCTGCCGCCACAGGATGCTGTCCGGCAGGTAGCCGTCGAACGCCTCGCGCAGCACCGCCTTTTCGATGCGGCGACCGCCAAAGCCGGCGCCCACCATCTTGTGCGCGGCATCGAAGCGCATCGCCACGTCGAGGAATTCGCGGTCGAGGAACGGCACGCGTGGCTCCACGCCCCAGGCCATCATCGACTTGTTGGCACGCAGGCAGTCGTAGTTGTGCAGCGCGTCGAGCTTGCGCACCAGCTCCTCGTGGAATTCACGCGCATCCGGCGCCTTGTGGAAATACAGGTAGCCACCAAAGATCTCGTCGCTGCCCTCGCCGGAGAGCACCATCTTCACCCCCATCGCCTTGATCCGCCGCGCCAGCAGGAACATCGGCGTCGAGGCGCGGATGGTGGTGACGTCGTAGGTTTCGATGTGGCGGATCACTTCCGGCAACGCATCGAGGCCTTCCTCGAAGGTGTACTCGAAGCCGTGATGCACGGTACCCAGCGCTTCGGCAGCAATGGCAGCGGCAGCCAGATCGGGCGAGCCCCTCAAGCCGATCGCGAACGAATGCAGGCGCGGCCACCAGGCTTCGGTCTGCCCGCCATCCTCGATGCGGCGACGTGCATAGCGCGCAGCCACCGCCGCCACCAGCGACGAGTCCAGGCCACCGGACAGCAGCACGCCGTATGGCACGTCGCTCATCAACTGGCGTTCCACCGCATGCTCGAAGGCCTGGCGCAGTTCGGCCAGATCGGCCTGGCGCCCCTGCACGTCAGCGTAGGCGCGCCACGACTGCTGGTAGTAGCGCACCAGCTCGCCACTGGCGCTGTCGAAATAGTGGCCCGGCGGGAACTGCGCGACATCGGCACAGGTATCGACCAGCGCCTTCATTTCCGAGGCCACGCGCAGGCGGCCCTGGGCATCGTGGCCCCAGTACAACGGCACCACGCCGATCGGATCGCGCGCCACCAGCACGCGGCCGGCATCACGGTCCCACAGCGCGAAGGCGAAGATGCCGTTGAGCTGCTCCAGCCACTGCGCCGGCGATCCGCCTTGGCGGTAAAGCGCGTTGATCACCTCGCAGTCCGAACCCGTCTGGAAGTCGTAGGCGGTGGTCAGCGTGGCCTTCAACTGCTGGTGGTTGTAGATCTCGCCGTTCACCGCCAGCGCCAGCTGGCCATCGGCCGACAGCAGCGGCTGCGAGCCACCGGCCGGGTCGACGATGGCCAGCCGCTCGTGGACCAGCAGCGCACCTTCGTCAAGATACACGCCGCTCCAGTCCGGGCCGCGGTGGCGCTGGCGCTGCGACAGTTCCAGCGCATGGCGGCGCAGAGCCGGAAGATCGTCACCGGCCTGCAGGCCGAAGATTCCGAATATCGAACACATGGGGGGAGCTCCTGTTGGGGGAATTTCACGGGTGGGAGGGTGTTCGACCGGCCATCCAGGCCCGGGTGGGGCTGCGCCCGGGCACAAAAAAACCCGCATCGACCGATGCGGGTTTTCTGGTGTCCGGGCGTGTGTTGCTGTCTATCTACCCAGGGCGCAGTCCCGCATCGGCCGCGCACGATTATTCGCGCGCAGATTATTGCGGTTGTTGCTATTGACGGCGGTGGCCAGGCGGATCGACATGGCATCGACCCTACCCCGGATTCCGGCGCTGCGCAACCGTTGCATTGGCAACCAGGTGAAGGTGTGCCGACCAACGGTCGGCACCCAGCAGTCGGCACTCACAGGGGGAGCGCCGGGCCGTGCCCGGCGCCATGCCTCACGCCAGCAGCCGTTCCACCAGGCGCTGGTAAAGCCCCGGCAACGCTTCCAGATCATCCACGCGCACGTTCTCATCCACCTGGTGGATGCTGGCGTTGACTGGCCCCACTTCGATGCACTGCGCACCCAGCGGCGCGATGAAGCGTGCATCGGAGGTGCCGCCACCGGTGCTTTCCTCAGGGGCACGACCGATGTGCTCGGCCAGCACCGCGCGTGCGGTGGCGCGCAGCGTGCCTTCCGGGGTGTAGAACGGCTCGCCGCTGCGATGCCACTTCAGCGCGTACTGCAGGCCGTGCCGGTCCAGCAGCGCGGTGATCTCCGTTTCCAGCTTCGGTGCATCCCAGTGCGGGTTGTAGCGGATGTTGAAATCGACCTCCAGCTCCCCGGGAATCACGTTGTTGGCGCCGGTGCCGGCACGGATGTTGGAGATCTGCAGGCTGGTCGGCGGGAAACTCTCGTACCCCTCGTCCCAGCGTCGCGCCGTCAGCTCGGCCAGGGCCGGCGCCGCCAGGTGGATCGGGTTGCGTGCCTTCTCCGGATACGCCACGTGGCCCTGCACGCCCTGCACGCGCAGCTTGGCCGACAGGCTGCCGCGACGCCCGACGCGCAGCAGGTCGCCCAGCGCCGCTGTCGATGATGGCTCGCCGGTAATGCACCAGTCGATGCGCTGGCCGCGCTCGGCGAACAGGCGCGCGACGTGGCGCACGCCATCGATCGCGTCGCCTTCCTCGTCGCTGGTCAGCAGCACCGCCAGCGTGCCGGGGTGATCGGGATGCGCGGCGACGAACTGCTCGGCGGCCACCACGAACGCGGCCACGCTGCCCTTCATGTCGGCGGCGCCACGGCCATACAGCACGCCATCGCGGATCTGCGGCGTGAACGGATCGCTGGTCCAGGCCTCGCGCGGGCCGGTGGGCACCACGTCGGTATGGCCCAGCAGCACCAGCACCGGCGCACCCTGGCCGTGGGTCGCCCACAGGTTGTCGACCTCACCCAGACGCAGCTGGTCACAGTGGAACCCTGCCTGCTTCAACCGCGCCGCCAGCAGTGCCTGGCAGCCGGCGTCGTCCGGGGTAACCGAGGGGCGCGCGATCAGCTCGCAGGCCAGGTCGAGGACGGCACTCATGACTGGCCCACGCCGAAGCGGGCCTTGAAGCCGTTGTCACTGAAACCCTGGCTGGCCTTGCCGTCGGCCGTGACCACCAGCGGGCGCTTGATCAGCTGCGGGTACTCGCGCAGCAGCAGCTTCCATTCGGCCTCGGAGTCCGCGGCCTTGCGGTTGTCCGGCAGCTGCCGCCAGGTGGTGGAGGACTTGTTCACCATCGCCGCCAGCCCCCCCAGCTGCGCGGCCCATTCCAGCAGCGTTTCCGGGCTGGGCTTGTTGTCGCGGTAGTCGACGAAGGTGTACGGCACGCCGAAGCGGTCCAGCCACTTGGTCGCCTTCTTGCAGGTATCGCAGTTCTTCAAACCGTAGACAGTGGTGCTCATGGCCATCTGTGATGCTGGAAAACAGAGCGGCAGAATCTCACAACAGGCGTTCGGGCACGACCCTGAACGGCACGGCACGGTGGGTCGCCTGCCACAGCGCGGCGCACGCGGCAGGCGCGGCAGCATCCGCCCGAACAGGACGTCGGAGGGATGCCGGTAGCTCGCGTACTGCGCCGGATCCTCCGGCGCAGTCACCTTCAGTCGGCCAGGCCGCGCAGCAGGTCGTTGACGCTGGTCTTGCTGCGGGTCCTGGCATCGACCTGCTTGACGATCACCGCGCAGTACAGCGAATGGGTACCGTCCTTGCTCGGCAGCGAGCCGGACACCACCACGCTGTACGGCGGGATGTAGCCGTAGCTGATCTCACCGGTGGCGCGGTTGTAGATGCGGGTGCTCTGGCTGAGGAACACGCCCATGCCGATCACGCTGTGGTGGCCGACCACCACACCCTCAACCACTTCCGAGCGGGCACCGATGAAGCAATGGTCCTCGATGATGGTCGGGCTGGCCTGCAGCGGCTCCAGCACGCCACCGATGCCGGCACCGCCGGACAGATGACAGTGCTGGCCGATCTGCGCGCAGGAACCGACCGTGGCCCAGGTGTCCACCATGGTGCCTTCGCCGACATAGGCGCCGATGTTGGTGAAGCTCGGCATCAGCACCACATCCTTGCCGAAATACGTGCCCCGGCGAGCAATCGCGCCCGGCACCACGCGCACGCCGCCTCGGCGGAACTTCGCTTCGTCATAGCCGGCGAAGCGCGATTCGACCTTGTCCCAGAACGGTGCCGGGCGTGCATCGACCACCGCCATGTCGTTGACACGGAAATACAGCAGCACCGCCTTCTTCAGCCACTCGTTGACCTTCCAGCCGCCCTGGCCGTCCGGCTCGGCGACGCGGAATTCACCGCTCTCCAGGCCGTCGATCACACGGTTGACCAGCGGCCTGGTCGAGCCTTCCAGTTCGTGCAGGGTCAGCGTGGCGCGGCGTTCGAAGGCACTTTCGATGCCGAACTTCAGTTCTTCCACGCCCGGCGCGGCCGGCTTGCGCAGCGACTTGCGGGCGATGGTTTCGGCGCGTGCGGCTTCTGCGCTCTTGGCCGGGGCCTTCTTCGGTGCCGCCACCTTCTTCGCCGGCGCCTTCACCATCGCGGCTTTCTTCGGCGCGGCAGCCTTCTTCGCGGCCGGCACGGCGGCAGTTTTCTTGGCCGCTGCGCTCTTGGCGGTGGCAGCAGTCTTCTTAACAGGCTTGGTGGCCATCAGGCGGGGTCTCCGGCGTTTCGATCAGGGTCCAGGCAGGCCAGCATCGCGTCATGCAGCTGCTGCCGGGCAGGCTCAGTCAGGGGGAGGTCGTGTTCGTCACTGATCACGAAGGTGTCTTCGGCGCGTTCGCCGAATGTCGCAATGCGCGCATCATGCACGCGCAGGCCCTGGTTGCGCAGCACGAACGCCACATCGGCCAGCAGGCCGGGGCGGTCGGGGGCGACCAGGGCAAAACGGGTTGCGCCCGGTTCATCGCGGAATTCGATGCGCGGCGCAAAACGGAAATGACGCAGCTGCCGCGGCACCACCCGGCGTGACGGCCGAAGCCGCGCAAGGTCGCCACTCAGGGCCTCGCGCAGCGCCGCTTCCAGATTGGCACTGTTGCCATCGGCAAACGTGTCGGCCGGGTTCACTTCGAAGGTATCGAAGATGGTGTCGGCCGGGCCGTCCAGCACGCGTGCACGGTGGATCCCGTAGCCCTTGCGGTCCAGGGTCATTACGATCGCGGCGAACAGGCCGTCGCGGTCGGGCGAGTGCACGAACACTTCCAGCGCGGGGTCGTCGACACTGATCCGGCGGACCTTGACCAGGGTCTGGCCCTGCTTCACCGGCACCAGCGCAGCGGCCTGCCAGGCCAGCTGCTCGGGGCGCAGGCGGATGAAGCCCTCATCGGGCATCACCGCGAACTGGCGGTCGATGGTGGCATCGTCGTAACCCTGCTCGCGCACCAGTGCGCGCACGCTGTCACGCGCCTCGGCCACACGCTCGGCGGCGGGCACCGGATGCTCCAGCCCTTCGCGCAACGCGCGCCGGGTGGCGAAGTAAAGGTCGGCCAGCAGGCGATCCTTCCAGGCGTTCCACAGTTTCGGGCTGGTGCCGGCAATATCGGCACAGGTCAGCAGATACAGGTAGTCCAGGCGGTCGCGGCTGCCGACCAGGGTGGCGAAGCGATGGATCACCACCGGGTCGGCAATGTCCTGCTTCTGCGCGGTCACCGACATGCGCAGGTGCTGTTCGACCAGCCAGGCGACCAGTTCGGTATCGGTGCCACTGAGCGCATGTGCCTGGCAGAACGCGCGCGCGTCCACCGCACCCAGCTCGGAGTGGTCGCCGCCGCGGCCCTTGGCAATGTCATGGAACAGGCCGGCCAGCAGCAGCAGCTCCGGCTTGCGCAGGCGCGGCCACACTTCGTGCGCGATCGAGAAGCGCTCGTCGGCACGGCTGCTGGCGAACAGGCCGATGTTGCGCAGGACCATCAGCGTGTGCTGGTCGACGGTGTAGACATGGAACAGGTCGAACTGCATGCGCCCGCTGACTTGGGCGAACGCGGGAATCCACTGGCCAAGCACGCCCAGCCGCGCCATGCGCGAAAGCGTGTCGACCGGGCGCTGGCCACGCAGCAGGGCAAGGAAGTGCTCGCGTGCGTCGGCGTCGGCCTGGTCATAGGCCGGCAGCAGCGGCAGCGACTCGGCCAGTGCACGCGCGGTCAGCGAGTGCAGGCCGCGCACCTGCGGGTTGTTGGCCCAGCTGGAAAACAGCGCGAACACTTGGCCAATGTCGCCCTGCGGCCAGTCGGCCTCGTTGGCGGCCAGGTAGCCACGACGCAGGGAAAAGCCCACGGTCAGCGGCTCCGGCTGCGCCTCGCCGTCGAACTGCTCCTCGAAGCGCTGCAGCAGGCGGTCGCTGATCCGCCGCACCACCAGCGCGGCGCGGTAGAAGCCCTGCATCATTTTCTCGACACCGAGGCTCTCGGCGTCGTCTTCGAAGCCCAGGCGCGCGGCGAGGGTCTTCTGGTAATCGAAACGCAGGCGCTCTTCCGGGCGACGTGCTACCAGGTGCAGGCCAAACCTCAGTCGCGCCAGCACGGCACGTTCGCGCTTGAGCGCCGCGGCTTCGTCGGCACCCAGATGGCCGAGCCCGACCAGGGCTTCCAGGTCGCGCACGCCGAACGCGCGCAGTGCCATCCAGCCCAGCGTGTTGAGATCGCGCAGGCCACCGGGGCCATCCTTCAGGTCCGGCTCCAGGTTGTCGGCGGTATCACCGAAGCGCTGGTGACGGTTGCGCAGCTCTTCCAGCTTGGCCAGGAAGAAAGTGCGTGCCGGCCACAGTTCGCGATCGTCGATGGCCTCGCGCAGCGCGCGGCGGGCGGCGTCATCGGCCAGGATCGGACGCGCCTCGATCAGCGCGGTCAGCACGGTCTGGTCAGCCGCCGCCTCGCGGCACTGCAATGCAGAACGCACCGCATGGCTGACCGCCAACCCGCAGTCCCACAGCAGCGCGAACAGCCGCGCCAGGGCCGCTTCGTGCGCCAGTTGCGCCGGCGGATCGCCGAACACCAGCAGGTCGATGTCCGATCGCGGGAACAGTTCACCGCGGCCATAGCCGCCCACCGCGAACAGCGACAGGCCGCTGCCGGCCGGCAGGCAACGCTGCCACGCCAGGCGGATCAAGTGATCGGCAGCGCGCGCACGCAACGCCAGCAGGCGCTCGATGTTGTCGCCCTGGTCGAAACGGCGGTACAGGCGTGCGTCGGCCTGCTGCAGCGCCTGCCGCGCCGCAGCAGCCCAGTCCGGGTCGTTGAGCGACGCGGCCGGCGTGTCCAGCAGCGAACTCGCCGGCAGCATCGTCAGGAAACCTGCGACTCGCCCGGCGACAGGGTCAGCACGTCGACGCCGGTCTCGGTGACCGCGACCATGTGCTCCCACTGCGCCGACAGCTTGCGGTCCTTGGTCACCACGGTCCAGCCATCCGGCAGCACCTTGTTGTAGCGGGTGCCCTCGTTGATCATCGGTTCGATGGTGAAGGTCATGCCCGGCTGCAGCACCAGGCCCTGGCCCGGGCGGCCGTAATGCACCACCTGCGGCTCATCGTGGTAGACCTTGCCGATGCCGTGGCCGCAGTACTCGCGCACCACGCTGAAACGCTCGCCTTCGGCATAGCTCTGGATGGCATGGCCGATGTCGCCCAGGGTGGCGCCCGGACGCACGGCGCGGATACCGCGCCACATGGCTTCGTAGGTGGTTTCCACCAGGCGGCGGGCCATCACCGACGGCGTGCCGACGAAGTACATGCGGCTGGTGTCGCCGTGCCAACCGTCCTTGATGACGGTGACATCGATATTGATGATGTCGCCATCCTTGAGCACCTTCCCTTCACTGGGGATGCCGTGGCAGATGACATTGTTGACCGAGGTGCACACGGTCTTCGGGAAGCCGCGGTAGCCGACGTTGGCCGGAATGGCGCCCTGCACGTTGACGATGTGGTCGTGGCAGATGCGGTCCAGCTCCTCGGTGGTGACACCGGGCTTGACGTGGGGGGTGACGATGTCCAGCACTTCGCTGGCCAGGCGGCCGGCGATGCGCATCATCTCGATTTCCTGCGGGGTTTTCAGATTCACGCTCATGGCACCCATTATCGCCGATCCGGCCGCAATCTGAACGAACGCCACCCAACTGGCATTCCGGGCCATGCACCGGGCCATGCACGCTTTCGGCAAGGAAAATGAAAGCGTGATGCCCTCCACCCTTTCGCCCGCCTGTTTATCACGGATTACAGACACTTACGCCACCTAAGCTGGGGTCACCGTCGCCGAAGCGGTGCCGATCGTGCCGCCTTCGCCTTGTTCAACGGACCTTCGGGTCAGGGAGGTTGTCCATGCGATCCGCGCTTCGTTCTCCGCTTGCCTGGGCCTTCGCCGGCCTCCTGCTGTCCAGCCCGGCCCTGGCCGCAGATACCACCACCTTCAACGTCACGCTGGTGGTCACCAAGGCCTGCACCATCACGGCCGCGGCCGCTACCAACGTCGACTTCGGCACGGCGGCGTCGACCACCGCCACGCCCACCCTCGGCCAGGGCACGGTCACCGCGCAGTGCTCGGCGCTGACGCCGTACACGATCGCGCTGAATGCGGGCGCCAACGCGGGCACCGCCAACGACGTCACCACGCGGCGCATGAAGAACACCAATGCCGCCGTGACCGCCAACAACTATGTCGGCTACCAGCTCTACCAGGATGCCGCGCATACCCTGGTCTGGGGATCCACAACCGGCACCAATACCCAGGCCGGCATCGGCACCGGCCTGGCCGTGCCGTACGTCGTCTACGGCCAGATCCTGAACCTGAGCACCAACAACCCGGCCACCGGCAGCTACCTGGATACGGTTACCGCCACGATCACCTATTGATGGAGCACGCCCGCATGGCCGGACCCCGCCCGTGGCGCGCCACCGGCGTGGCGCTGCTCGCCCTGTGCCTGCTGGCCACCGCCACCGCCGGCGCCACCAGCCTGCAGGTCGCGCCGACCAGCCTGCAGTTGGAGGCGCGCCAGCGTGCGGCTGAGCTATGGCTGACCAACAGCGGCACCGCGCCGGTAAAGCTGCAGGTGCGCGTGTTCCGCTGGGTGCAGCAGGACGGCCAGGAACGGCTGCTGCCCACCGATGAGCTGATGGCCACACCGCCCATGCAGGAGCTGGCCGCGGGCCAGCAGCAACTGGTGCGGGTGATGCGTCCGGACATCGAGCCACCGCCTGCACAACGGCACTACCGGTTGATCGTCGACCAGATCCCGGACCTGGCCACGCGTGCCGAGGGCATGCAGTTCGTCCTGCGCTATTCGATCCCCGTGTTCGTGCAGCCTTCGGCCGGCGCCCTCGCCCCACAGTTGCAGGCCCGCCTGGTGACACTGGCGGATGGCCGCAATGGCGTGGAGGTGGCCAATACGGGTGACAGCTACGCGCAGATCGCCGATCTTGCGCTGGGCAGCGCCACGCGTCCGCGCATCGTCCATCCCGGATTGCTGGGCTACGTGCTGCCGGGCCAGGTGATGCGCTGGCCGATCGAGCGCGTGGCGATCGACCGCGACAACGACCAGATCACGGCCAAGCTCAATGGCGAGTCGGAACAGACGCCACTGTCGCCCCCACCGGCTCGCTGAGGCCTTGATGGGCGCGTTGCTGGCTGCCCTGGCTCCCGCGGCGACCGAGGCCGCCGATGCGTCCGGCGCGGCCGTTGATGTCTCCGGCGTGTCGGCCGATGCCACCCTGCCGCCCCCGACCCCATTGACCGCCAGCCAGACGCTGTACCTGGATGTGTCGCTCAACAGCACGCCACGCGGCCTGCTGCCGTTCATCGAGAACCGCGGCCGGCTTCAGGCCAGCCCCGAGGTGTTGCGCCAGCTCGGCTTCAATGCCAGCGGCGAGGTACCGGTCTACCTGGACCAGATCAGTGGCGCGGTGGTGCGCTACGACGCGCACATGCAGACCCTGGCGCTGGATGTGCCGCTGGACCAGCTGACCCTGCCGACCACGGTGCTCAGCCGGCCGCAGGCGCGTGCGCCGACTGGCACTGCCTCGCCGGGCGTGCTGCTCAACTACGACGTATACGGCAGCCGGGTGGACACGCTCGGCAACCTCAGCCTGAGCTCGGAGCTGCGCGTGTTCGGCATCGGCAACGGGACTTTTGAGAACACCGCCATCAGCCGCCGCTACCAGCAACCCGGTGATCGCCGTTGGCGCGGCGAAAGCGTGCGCCTGGACACCCGCTGGAGCCTGGACTTCCCCGACAGCGCAACGACGCTGGAGGTCGGCGACTTCTACAGCGGCTTCGTCGACTGGACCCGGCCAGTGCGCCTGGGTGGCGTGCAGATCGGTCGCAACTACGGGCTGCAGCCCTATCGCGTACTGACGCCCACGCCGAGCTTCCTCGGCCAGGCCGTGGTGCCCTCCACGGTCGAGCTGTACGTGGATGGCCTGCGCCAGTACAGCGGACAGGTCCCGGTCGGTCCCTTCCAGCTGGCGGCACAGCCTGGTATCAGCGGCACCGGCAATGCGCAGGTGGTGGTAACCGATGCGTTCGGCCGCATGCAGACACTGGATTTCAGTTTCTATGGCACCCAGCAACTGCTGGCCAAGGGCCTTTCGGACTGGTCGGTCGGCGTCGGCCAGCTGCGCGAGGACTTCGGCCAGCGCTCCTTCGGCTACGACGATCGCTCGGTGGCCAGTGCCAGCTGGCGCGGCGGCATCAGCGATGCCTTCACTGGCGAGGCGCATGCCGAAGGCGGCGGCGGCCTGGCCCAGGCCGGCATCGGCGGCTGGTGGCTGCTCGGCGCTGCCGGCGTGTTCAATGCGGCCTATGCACGCAGTGATTACCACGGCCTGCGGGGCGGGCAATGGGCGCTGGGCTACAGCTGGAACAACCGCCGCTTCAACGTCAATCTGCGCAGCGTGCGCAGCCACGGCGACTACCGCGACCTGGGCGCACTGCAGGGCAACCTGCCACCGAGCATCAGCGAGCAGGCCACCCTCGGCCTGGACCTGCTGCGGCTGGGCACGCTCAGCGCAAGCTACCTGCGCCTGCGCTACCCCGACGGCGACGACAACCGCTACGCCAGCCTGTTCTGGTCGCGCAGCTGGAGCCAGCGCTGGTCGGCCTACCTGTCGATGAACCAGAACCTGGACCAGAGCGACGACCGCAGCATCTACCTGTCGCTGACCGCCAGTCTGGGCAACAACCGCCAGGCCAGCCTCTCGAGCCAACGCAACGGCGACAGCCAGAGCTGGGTCGCGGACGTGACCCAGCCGGTGCCCGGCGATGGCAGTGCCGGCGGCGTCGGCTGGCGCGCACAGCTGCGCCATGGCGAGGACGGCAATGGCGGCCTGGCCGAGGTCGGCATCCTCAACGATACCGGCCGCTATTCGTTCGGCGCCTCGCGCCAGGGCGGGCTGAACTATGCCTACGCCAGCGCCAGCGGCAGCGTGGTGTGGATGGGTGGCCACACCTTCGCCACGCGCGAAGTGTCGGACGCGTTCGCGGTGATCAGCACCAGTGGCGTCGGCGGCGTGCCGGTGCGGCTGGAAAACCGCCTGATCGGCGTCACCGATGATCGCGGCCTGCTGCTGGTCAGCCCGTTGCTGTCCTGGCAGCGCAACCGGGTCTCGATCGACACCCTGGACCTGCCCGAGGACATGCGTGCCGACCGCATCGAGAATTGGGTGACCCCGCGCCAGCGCGCCGGCACCCGGATTGCCTTCGAGCTGCGCTCGCGACCGTCGCTGAGCCTGACCCTGCTGGCAATGGACGGGCAGCCGCTGGAGGTGGGCAGCGAGGTGCAGCTGCCCGATGGCCGCCAGGCCACGGTCGGCTATGACGGCCTGCTGTACCTGGAAGACGTTGCCGCCGGCAGCGTGCTGTACGTCACCACCAGCCGCGGCCCCTGCCGGGTGAAGGTCCCCGACCCGCCCAGGGTGGTGGCGACCGGCGCGCGGCCGAAACCGGCGCCGCTGCAGTGCATTCCGGAGGTGGCGCCATGAGGACGTTGCTGCTCGGCCTGCTGCTGTTCGCTGGCCTGCTGGCGGCAGCACCGGCCCGCGCCGTCGCGGTCTGCACCGCGGTCGCCAATCCAACGCTGCCGTTCGGCAACATCAACAGCAATGCGCCTGGCCCGAGCACGGCCAACCTCAACATCACGGTGACATGCACCACCGCCGCGCTGAGCGCGCTGGCCACAACCGGTGTGCGCGTCTGCGTCGGCATCGGCGCAGGCAGTGGTGGCGGCAGCAGTTCAAGCTGGCGGACGATGAAGACCAGCAGCAGCGACAGCATTAATTTCCAGCTCTACAACTCCTCGGACTTCAGCCAGGTGACGGGGTTGGTCCCGCGCGGCACGCCCCCGGCACAGGAACTGACCATGACCTACAGCGTGCCGCTGGTCGCCGGCGGCAGCGGTGCGCAGTCCGTGCAGCTGTTCGGGCAGATTCCGGCCAACCAGATCCTGGCCTCCGGCGCCTACAGCAGCACCTTCAGCGGCGCCGACGTGGTGTTGACCTGGGCCTGGAACGAGGTCCTGCTCGGCAATGCCACAGTGCCCGCCACCTGCAACGGCGGCGCCACCGGCACCAACAGCGCAAGCGCAGCCTTCAGTTTCACCGCCAGCGCCAATGTGCTGCCGCAGTGCGGCAGCTACGTCACCACCGACATGAACTTCGGCAACGTCACCGGCGGCATTCCCGCCAACATCGACCGGACCGCCACGCTGACACTGACCTGCCTGAAGAACACCGCCTTCCAGGTCGGACTCAACAACGGCCGGAACAACCCTGCCGCGACCAGCATCCGCCGCATGGCCACCACCATCGGCGGCAGTACCTACTACCTTCCCTACGAGCTGTACCGGGACTCGGCTCGGAGCCTGCGCTGGGGCAATACGTTGACTGTCGACACGGCCAGCGGCACCGGCACCGGCAGCGCACAGCAGCTGACCATCTACGGCCGGGTGCCACCGGTCACCGGCCAGCCCCCGGCTGGTACCTACAACGACCTGGTGACGGTGACGATCACCTATTGACCGGCGTGCCGACCAACGGTCGGCACCCACCGGACGAAGGCCGTGCCGAGCGCCGGCTCGGCGCTACAGTTCCGGCACATCCCGCCGATACCGCGCAGCAAGTCTTTCAGCATGGTGGATGGCAGGTGGTTCGCACATTTTCGATCGCGGCGATGCTGGTCGCCAGTACGCCGGCCTTGGCCGAACCCAGCAGCTCCCTGCAGATCCGGCTGACCGTGGTCGACTCCTGCAGCGACGACACCGGTGGCGCGCGCTGTACGGCGCCGCACCAGCGCAGCGATACACCCCAGCTGCCATCCCAGGTGCGCGAGCTCGCACCACCGGCGACGGACGAGAACGCAACACCCGCCGTGACCCTCATCTACTGATGCGCGCGCTGCTGATCCTGCTTGCACTGCTGGCGCAGCCGGCTGCGGCGCTTGAGGTGTTGCCTACCACCCTGCAGCTGCCGGCCGAAGGCGGCCGCGCCGAGCTGTGGCTACGCAATCCCGGGCCCGGCCGCTGGCAGGGCCACGTGCAGGTGCTGGCCTGGGATCAGCAGCTGGACGCCGAACGACTGCAGCCCAGCGACCAGATCCGGGTCAGCCCGACGCGGCTGGATCTCGCCCCGGGCGGTACGCAGCGCGTCTGGCTGCTGCCACGCGATCCGGCCGCGGCAATGGGTGAACAGGCCTACAGGATCGTGCTGACGCCGGCGCTGGCAGGGCTGCCGCGCTACTCGCTACCGCTGTTCCGGGGCGCCGCGGCGCCAGTCCTGCACGCCCGCCTGCAGGGTCGGATCGAGGCCCTGGGGTCGCAGCCTGTGTTGCGACTCAGCAACTGCGGTACGCTGCACGGCCGCCTGCACGACCTGCGCTTCATCGCGGCGGACGGCCAATCGACAGTGCTGGTGGGCGGGCTGGCCGGCTACATCCTCGCCGGCCATGAACGACGCTGGCCCCTGCCCGCCCGCGCGGACAGTTACGCAGGTGGCCGCTTCCGGGCACGCCTGCAGGACGGCCGCGAGGTCGATCTGGCCGCATCTGACCCCGCAATTGCAGCGAGCGCCCGCAGCGGGCTATAATCGTCCGGATTCCTGCCGCCTGCGTGCGCGGGAACCCGTCCACACCGGACGTCACCGGTGAATCCACACCTGCTGCCCCCATCCGTGCCGGGGTGCTCCGCAAGGAGTTCGGCCACGGAGGCAACAGGGAAGCCCAACCCCGGAACCGATCGCGCTTCCACGCGTCCCGCATACCTATTCCCGCGGGCGGAATCGCTGGTTCCATATCAGGAGTATTGCAATGCCCCAGGTCACCATGCGTCAGATGCTGGAAGCCGGCGTCCACTTCGGCCACCAGACCCGCTACTGGAACCCCAAGATGGCTCCGTACATCTTCGGCGCCCGCGGCAAGATCCACATCATCAACCTGGAAAAGACCGTCCCGCTGTTCAATGACGCGATGAACTTCATCTCGTCGGTTGCCCAGAAGCGCGGCACCGTCCTGTTCCTGGGCACCAAGCGCAGCGCCCGCGAAACCATCAAGGAAGAAGCCGAGCGTTGCGGCATGCCGTTCATGAACCAGCGCTGGCTGGGCGGCACCCTGACCAACTTCCGTACCGTCAAGCAGTCGGTTGCCCGCCTGAAGGAACTGGAAGCCGGTGAAACCGACGGCACCTTCGAGAAGCTGGTCAAGCACGAAGTGCTGGGCCTGCGTCGCGAGCGCGACAAGCTGGAAGCCTCGCTGGGCGGCATCAAGGACATGAACCGCCTGCCGGACGCGATCTTCGTGATCGACATCGGCCACGAAGACATCGCGATCAAGGAAGCCAAGAAGCTGGGCATCCCGGTCATCGCCGTGGTCGACACCAACTACAACCCGGAACTGGTTGATTACGCCATCCCGGGCAACGACGACGCCATCCGCGCTGTGCAGCTGTACGCCCGCGCCGCTGCCGACGCCGTGCTGGAAGGCAAGGCTGCTGCTCCGCACGCCGCTTCGGTGCGTGAGGAAGAGTTCGCTGAAGCCGCTGCCGAAGGCGAAGAGAAGCCGGCCCGCCGCGCTCCGGCCAAGAAGGCTGCCAAGAAGGGCGACGACGCCCAGGCCTGATCCAGGCCACAGGGTGGACGCCCGGCGTCCACCCTCCTGCACGCAGCCCTTGGCGCGTGACAGGACCGTGTCACACGGGCCGGCCACCATGCCGGCCCAACCCCTTTCTTTCGTGAGGTAATCCCGTGGAAATCACTGCTTCCCTGGTCAAGGAACTGCGCGAGCGCACCGGCGCCGGCATGATGGAATGCAAGAAGGCGCTTACCGAAGCCAACGGCGACATCAACGCCGCTGCTGAAGCCATGCGCAAGTCCGGCGCTGCCAAGGCCGACAAGAAGGCTGACCGCGTGGCCGCCGAAGGCCGCCTGGGCCTGGCCCAGGATGGCGGCAAGGCCGTGCTGGTCGAAGTCAACTCGGAAACCGACTTCGTCGCCAACGACGACAACTTCAAGACCTTCGTCAACGCCGTCGCCGCTGCCGCCCTGGCATCGGGCGCCAACGACGTGGAAGCCGTGAAGGCTGCCACGCTGGCCGATGGCCGCACCGTTGAAGAAGCCCGCGCCACCGCCGTGCAGACCCTGGGTGAGAACATCCAGATCCGCCGCATGGTCAAGGTCGACACCACCGGCAACATCGGCGCCTACGTCCACACCAACGGCAAGGTCGGCGTGCTGGTTGACCTGATCGGCGGCGACGTCGAGCTGGCCCGCGGCCTGGCCATGCACGTGGCCGCGCTGAAGCCGCCGCACAACAAGGCTGCGGACGTTCCGGCCGACTTCGTCGAAAAGGAAAAGGAAATCGAGCTGGCCAAGATGTCCGAGAAGGACAAGGCCAAGCCGGCCGAGATCCTGGAAAAGATCATCAGCGGCAAGATCAACAAGATCGTCAGCGACGTGACCCTGTACGGCCAGACCTACGTGCTGGGCGACACCACCGTCGAGCAGGTGGTCAAGGCCGCTGGCGCCGATGTGGCTGGCTTCAAGCTGCTGATCGTCGGCGAAGGCATCGAGAAGGTGGTGGAAGACTACGCCGCCGAAGTTGCCAAGGCGATGCAGGTCTGATTCCAGCCCTCCGGCTGTGAAGCGACCAGAAGGAGCCGCGGGAAACCGCGGCTCTTTTTTTGTACCCACTGCATCGGTGGGTGGGCACCGTTGGTGCGCGCACTGACGCCAGGCACAGCCCGATATCAGGGCTCTTTGCGTTGCGCGCGAATCAAGCCGATACTCGGCGCAGGGAATCCACAGTCGCGTAGCAGGAAGGAAAATCGCGGACTGTGATGCATTCCTAGGTATTCTTGTCCTAATGGAATTGAACGACCCGACATGCCTCCCGAGCTGACAGCTGCCCTGGCGCTCTGCCGCAACCTGCCCTCGCCGCCCGGTATTGCCCTGCGCATCATCGAGCTGGCACAGGACCCGGAAGCGGATATCGCCACCGCCGCCGACATCATCGCCATCGACATGGCGCTGAGCGCTCGCATGCTGCGCATCGCCAATTCGCCGCTGTACGCCAGCCGCCGCCGCATCGAGAACCTTGGCCAGGCACTGACCATGCTCGGCCTTAACGCCACAATCAGCCTTGCCCTGGGTTTCACCGTCACCCAGGGCCTGACCGGCGGCGCAGGCGCCGACCACGACCTGCGCCAGCGCGCGTGGAAGCGCAGCATTCTCAGTGCACTGGCCGCCAGCCAGCTGGGCCAGGCCCGCGGCCTGCGCCGGCTGGAGGAACTGATGCTGGCCGGGCTGCTGCAGGACCTGGGCGTGCTGTGCCTGGCCCAGGCCGAATCGGAGCGTTACCTGCCGCTGCTGCGCGAAGCCCGTGACAACACGGACCTGGTCGCCCGCGAACGCGACGCGCTCGGCTGCAGCCACGCCGATGTCGGCGCCTGGGTGGCCGAGCAATGGGGCCTGCCACGCTATCTGGTTGAGAGCATCAGCCACAGCGAGGACGACGACGCCGCCGATTCGCCGTTCCAGGCCTGCGTGCAGCTGTCCGGCGCCGTTGCCGACATCTGGCTGGACGATGACGCCGATGCCGCCCGCGAGCGCGCCCTGCACCAGGTGCATGAACGGCTGGAACTCGACAGCGCCCGTTTCGACCAGGTGCTGACCCGCATCAGCGAGGCCCTGCCGGATATCGCCAGCCTGTTCGAGGCCGGCCTGAACTCGCCCTCGCGGGTCCGCGAGCTGATCGACCACGCGCAGGAGCTGGCCACCCTGCGCAACCTGCGCGAGCTGCAGGATGCCGAGCAGGCACGCCGCCGCGCCGACGAATTCGAGGCGCGGGCCAAGCGCCTGGCTGACCAGGCCCACCGCGACGCCCTGACCGGCGTGCTCAACCGGCGCCAGCTGGAGGCGGTGCTCGAGCAGGAGTTCCTGCGCGCCGGGCGTCAGGGCTGGCCGCTGTCGGTGGCCTTCATCGACCTGGATGACTTCAAGAAGATCAACGACGCCCACGGCCACCTGACCGGCGACGAGGTGCTGCGCGCCTTTGCCGGCAAGCTGCAGGGCCAGCTGCGCCATAGCGATACCGTGGCCCGCTTCGGCGGCGAGGAATTCGTCGCGCTGCTGCCCAATACCAGTGAGTCCGTGGCCCTTGACGTAATCCGGCGCGTACTGGCCAACATCGTCGCCACGCCGATGGCCGAACTGGAGGGAGGGCCGCTGTTCGTCACCTTCTCCGCCGGCGTGGCTACCCAGGGCGGCTACGAGCGCTTTGCCGACGTGCAGGACCTGCTGCGCGCCGCCGACGACGTGCTGTACCGCTCGAAGAACCTGGGCCGTAACCGGGTGATCGCCCGCTCCCCCGGTGCGCTCGGCCACGACGAGCTTTCAGCCACCGCCGGCGCCGAGCTGGGCTGAACGGGACGCCCTGCATGACCGGGGCGGATGGCAGGATTTCGCGCCGCAGTGCACAAAACACTTTGGCCCTACGCCGCATGCGCGTAGAATCCCCCGCGATTTCCACGCACCCGAGGTCCCCATGTCCAAGCTCGCCTATCGCCGCATCCTCCTGAAACTGTCCGGGGAGGCGCTGATGGGAGATGAGGACTACGGCATCGACCCGAAGGTCATCAACCGCCTGGCCCGTGAGGTCATCGAAGCCCAGCAGGCCGGTGCCGAAGTGGCACTGGTGATCGGCGGCGGCAACATCTTCCGCGGCGCCGGCCTGGCCGCTGGCGGCATGGACCGGGTCACCGGCGACCAGATGGGCATGCTGGCCACGGTCATCAACGCCCTGGCCATGCAGGACGCCCTCGAGAAACTGGGCGCCAAGGCCCGCGTGATGAGCGCGATCAAGATCAACGACGTGTGCGAGGACTACATCCGCCGCCGCGCCATCCGCCACCTGGAAAAGGGCCGCCTGGTGATTTTCGCCGCTGGCGTCGGCAGCCCGTTCTTCACCACCGACTCCGGCGCCGCGCTGCGCGCGATCGAGATCGGCGCCGACCTGCTGCTGAAGGCCACCAAGGTCGATGGCGTGTACGACAAGGACCCGAACAAGCACAGCGACGCGGTCCGCTTCGACAGCCTGAGCTACGACGAAGTCATCCGCCGCGGCCTGGAAGTGATGGATACGGCGGCCTTCGCGCTGGCCCGCGACAGCGACCTGCCGATGCGCGTGTTCGACATGGGCCAGCCGGGTGAGCTGCTGAAGATCCTCAGCGGCGCGAACATCGGCACCCTGGTCCAGGGCCGCGACCCGGCCTGAGCCTGAGCGCCAGGCGAGCTCCGGGCCGATTCAGGCCCGGCAGCGTCCCGTATTCGCCTATAATCGCCCGATTCCAGTTACACCCAGGACCCGGCGATGCTCAACGACATCAAGAACAACGCGCAGACGCGCATGGCCAAGAGCATCGACGCTCTGAAGCACACCCTCACCTCGATCCGCACCGGCCGCGCCACCCCGGCCCTGCTGGACCGTGTCACGGTCAGCGCCTATGGCAACGCCAGCACCCCACTGAACCAGGTCGCGTCGATCTCCAACGCCGACGCGCACTCGCTGCTGGTCACGCCGTTCGACAAGGGCATGATCAAGGAGATCGAAAAGGGTCTCTACAACGCCGAATTCACCCCGAACACGCTGGGCACTGCGATCCGCATCAACATGCCGCCGCCGACCGAAGAGCGCCGCAAGGAGCTGGTCAAGCAGGTGCAGAAGGAAGGCGAAGGCGCGAAGATCGCGATCCGCAACATCCGCCAGGACGCGAACAAGGAAATCGCCAAGCTGGTCAAGGACAAGGCGATCAGCGAAGACGAGAAGAAGCGCGGTGAAGACGACATCCAGAAGTTGACCGACACCAACATCAAGGACGTCGACAAGGTCGTTGCCGACAAGGAAAAAGAACTGCTGTCGGTCTGAAGTCGATGCCTTCAGTCCCACCTCCGTTGCCGGCCGCCCTGCCCCGCCACATCGCCATCATCATGGATGGCAATGGGCGCTGGGCACAGCAGCGCCGTCGTCCGCGCGTGATCGGCCACCGGGCCGGCGCGCGCGCGGTCAACCGCACCATCGAGCGCTGCCTTGAACTGGGCATACCGGCGCTGACCCTGTTCGCGTTTTCCAGCGAGAACTGGGGCCGGCCGCAGGAAGAAGTCGATGCCCTGATGAAGCTGTTCCTCGGCGCGCTCGACCGTGAAGTGGACGAGCTGCATCGGCGTGGCGTGCGCGTTCGCTTCATCGGCGAACGCGAGCGCTTCGGTGCAGGGCTGGTCAGCCGCATGCAGCTGGCCGAGCAGCGCACCGCCGACAACACCACCCTGACCCTGTCGATCGCCGCCAGCTACGGTGGCCGCCAGGACATCGCCCGCGCCGCGCGCGCCCTGGCCGTCGAAGTGGCGGCCGGTCGCCTTCTGCCCGAGCAGATCGATGAATCGCTGCTGGGCAGCCAGGTGGCCCTGGCCGACCTGCCACCGCCGGACCTGTTCATCCGCACCGGTGGCGACACCCGCATCAGCAACTTCCTGCTGTGGCAGCTGGCCTATACCGAGCTGTGGTTCACCGATGCCCTGTGGCCGGACTTCGATGCCGGGCAGCTGCAGCAGGCGCTGGACGCCTATGGCAGACGTGAGCGTCGTTTCGGCCTGACCAGCGCCCAGATCGCCGCACTGGCCACCGAGACTTCCAGCCCATGACCAAGATCCGAGTCCTTGCCGCGCTGATCATGGCGCCGGTCGCCATTGCCGCGATCCTGCTGCTGCCGACCCAGTGGCTGGCAGCGGCGGCCGCTGCGGTGCTGCTGATCGGCCTGTGGGAATGGCTGAAGCTGGCCGGCATCGAAGACACCCTGGCGCGTACCGTGCTGCTGGTACTGAACCTGCTGCTGATGGTGCTGCTGGTCTGGGCCGATGGCAGCACGCTGGTGCTGTTCCAGATCACCACCCTGGCCGGCGTGGCCTGGTGGCTGGCCGCGCTGGTCTGGTTGCGCTTCTTCAACTTCGGTGCGCAGCCGTCGGCACCCTCGCGCATCGTGAAGATGCTGGCCGGTACGCTGGCCATCGTTCCGGCCTGGGCTGCGCTGGTGCTGATCCATGCCGGCGGCGATCCGCCGGGCAGGCAGGGCCACCTGTGGCTGCTGGCTGCGCTGGCACTGGTCTGGGCGGCCGATTCGGGCGCCTATTTCGCCGGTCGTCACTTCGGCAAGCACAAGCTGGCCCCACGGATCAGCCCCAACAAGACCTGGGAAGGCCTGTTCGGCGGCCTGCTGGCCGGTGTCGCCGTGGCCCTCGGCCTGGGCTGGCTGGCCGGCATCGACGCCGGGCACCTGCCAGGCCTGCTGATCACCTCGGTGGTGGCCGTGTTCGCCTCGGTGCTGGGTGACCTGTTCGAAAGCCTGATCAAGCGCCACGCCGGCGCCAAGGACTCCGGAAACCTGATTCCGGGCCATGGTGGTGTGCTCGATCGTGTCGACGGTGTCCTGGCTGCCGTGCCGGTGTTCGCACTCGGCAAGGAAATCTTCGGATTCTGACCATGAATGCTGTCGCAGACCTGCGCCGGGTCGCCGTGTTCGGCGCCACCGGCTCGATCGGTGCTTCCACGCTGGACGTGATCGCCCGCCACCCACACCGCTACCAGGCCACGGTGCTCGCTGCCGGCCGCCAGGTGCAGGCGCTGCTGGCACTGTGCCGCCAGCACAGGCCAGCGCACGCGGTCATCGCCGACGAAGCGCTGTTCACCGAACTGCGCGACGGCCTCCGCGATGCGGGGCTGTCCACCGAGGCGCATGCCGGCCATGCCGCGCTGGACCAGTTGGCCGCCAGTGACGCCTGCGACACCGTGGTCGCCGCGATCGTTGGCGCGGCCGGGCTGTCTTCCACCCTGGCCGCAGCCGCCGCGGGCAAGCGCATCCTGCTGGCCAACAAGGAATCACTGGTACTGGCCGGTGAGCTGCTGACCCGCACCGCTGAACGCGCGGGCGCCGAGATCATCCCGATCGACAGCGAACACAGCGCAATCTTCCAGTGCCTGCGCTCACGCGATGCCAGCGTTGATGGCGCCGGCGTGCGCCGGATCCTGCTGACCGCCTCCGGCGGCCCATTCCGTGGCCGCAGCCGCGACGAACTGGCCCAGGTCACCCCGGCCCAGGCCGTTGCCCACCCGAAATGGTCGATGGGGCCGAAGATCTCGGTCGATTCGGCGACGTTGATGAACAAGGGCCTGGAAGTCATCGAGGCCCACCACCTGTTCGGCGTACCCGGCGAACGCATCGAGGTACTGGTGCACCCGCAGAGCCTGGTCCATTCGCTGGTCGAGTTCGTTGACGGTTCGACCCTGGCACAGATGGGCCTGCCGGACATGCGCACCACCCTCGCCGTTGGCCTGGGCTGGCCGCAACGCATCGAATCGGGCGTGGCCGGGCTGGATCTGCTGGCCCAGGGCCGGCTGGATTTCGAGGCCCCGGACACGGACGCGTTCCCCTGTCTGGCGCTGGCCTGGCAGGCCATGCAGGCCGGCGGCACCGCACCGGCGGTGCTGAACGCCGCCAATGAAGAGGCGGTTTCAGCGTTTCTTCAGGGCCGGATCGGTTTCCTGACCATCCCGAAGCTGGTTGCTAACGCTCTTTCAACACTGCCGACCCAGCCAGCCGATACACTGGAGGTCCTGTTGTGCGCCGACCAGCGGGCACGCCAGCTCACCCTGAACGCCATCGACGCCGCCTGAACGACTGCCTCGCCCAGCATGACGCCGCCGCCCCTGCCCGCCATTGTGAGCCTGCATGACTGACTTCATCGGATCGGTCTGGTGGATGATTGTCAGCCTCGGGCTGCTGGTCACGTTCCACGAGTTCGGGCATTACTGGGTCGGGCGCCTGTGCGGGGTCAAGATCCTGCGCTTCTCGGTCGGCTTCGGCCGGCCGCTGTGGTCGCGCCGGGACAGGCACGGCACCGAGTTCGCCATTGCCGCCATCCCGCTGGGCGGCTACGTGAAGTTCCTCGACGAACGCGAGGTTGAAGTCCACCCCCACGAGCGCGGCCAGGCCTTCAACCACAAGAGCGTCTGGCAGCGCATTGCCATCGTTGCCGCCGGCCCGATCGCCAACCTGCTGCTGTGCATCCTGCTGCTGTGGGCGATGTTCGTGATCGGCAAGCAGGATTATTCGCCGACGATCGGCCGTGTCAGCGGCATCGCTGCCAGTGCCGGGCTGGCCAGCGGTGACCGCGTGCTGCGCGTGGACGAGCGCCCGGTCGTTACCCTCGGTGAAGCCAGCATGGCGCTGACCGCGGCCGCGATGGACCGCCGCGACGTGAGGCTGGAGGTGCTGGATACGGCTGACCAGGTACGCATGCGCACTCTGCCGCTGTCGCAGCTGCCGGCAGGTTTCGATGAGCGGCGGGTGCCGATCCTGGCCGGCCTGTACTGGCAGTCGTGGCTGCAGCCGGCGCTGGTCGACTCGCTGACGCCGGATTCGGTGGTGGCCGGGCAGCTGCAGCCGGGGGACCTGATCGTGGCCATTGATGGCCAGCGCATCGATGGTGCCGATCAGGTCATCGGCGAGATCCAGACGCTGGGCCGCGCCGGCGGCCCTGGCATGATCGAGGTCCTGCGCGGCGGTGAACGCCTGGCGCTGGAAGTCACCCCGCGCCAGGGCAAGGATTCCAGGGGTGAACCGACCTGGCAGATCGGCGTGCAGTTCCCGACTTCGTTCAGCCCTCCCTACGACACCCTGCTTCGCTATGGCCCGCTCGACGCGGTCACCGTGGCTGTGCGCGAAACCGGCCGCCTGGCGGCAGATTCGCTGGGCATGATGGGCCGAATCGTCACCGGCAAGGCCTCGCTGCAGAACGTGTCCGGGCCAGTCACCATCGCCCGGGTGGCCAATGTCTCGGCCAAGCGCGGCCTCGACTGGTTCCTGCAGTTCCTTGCCCTGCTGTCGCTCAGCCTGTGCATCATCAACCTGCTGCCGATCCCGATCTTGGACGGCGGCCACCTGCTGTATTACCTTATCGAGTTGGTCAAGGGCAGCCCGCTGAGCGAGCGTGCCATCGCCGCCGGCCAGTACATCGGCCTGGCGTTGCTGGCCGGGCTGATGGGGTTGGCGTTCTACAACGACATCCTCGGCCTGGTCCCGCGATGAACTTTTCCACGTTGTTGCCGTCTACAGCGTCGGCATCCCGCACCAATGAAATCGACCTTCCTACCGGACGTGACATGACGCGACTCCCCAATCGCCGCCTGCTGGCCCTCGCCCTTGCCGCCGTCACCGGCGCCCCCGCCCTGGCCCAGGCAGCCGAGCCCTTCACTGTCAGCGACATCCGCGTCGACGGCCTGCAGCGCATCAGCTCGGGCACGGTGTTCACCTACCTGCCGGTGGAACGTGGCGAGACGGTCACCGACAGCAAGGTCGGCGAGACGATCCGCGCCCTGTACAAGACCGGCTTCTTCGAGGATGTGCAGCTGGACCGACAGGGCAGCATCCTGGTAGTGACCGTCAAGGAACGCCCGGCGATCAACAAGCTGACCGTGACCGGCAACAAGGACATCAAGTCCGAGCAGCTGCTCAAGGGCCTGTCCGACATCGGCCTGACCGAGGGCGGCACCTTTGATCGGCTGAGCCTGGACCGCGTGACCCAGGAACTTCGCCGCCAGTACAACGACCGCGGCAAGTACAACGTCGAGATCACCCCCACGGTGAGCCCGCTGGACCGCAACCGCGTGGACATCGCCATCGCCATCAAGGAAGGCAAGGCGGCCAAGATCCGCCACGTCAACCTGGTGGGCACCGAAAAGTTCGAGAGCAAGGACATCCTGGAAACCTGGGAGTCCAAGGAGCACAACTGGGCGTCCTGGTACCGCCGTGACGACCAGTACTCCAAGGAAAAGCTGTCCGGCGACCTGGAAAAGCTCAATTCCTGGTACCTGGACCGCGGCTATGTCGACTTCAGCATCGATTCGACCCAGGTGTCGATCAGCCCCGACAAGCGCGACATGTTCCTCACCGCCGGCGTGACCGAAGGTGCGCAGTACAAGATCTCCGAGATCAAGGTCAGCGGCGACACCATCCTCCCGCAGGAGGACGTCGAGCGCATGGTGATCCAGAAGTCCGGCGATACGTTCTCGCGTGCGCTGCTGGAGTTCAGCTCGGACACCATCACCAATTCGCTGTCCAACATCGGCTACGCGTTCGCCAAGGTGAACCCGATCCCGACCACCAACCGCGCCGAGCAGACCGTGGCGATCAACATGCAGGTCGTGCCCGGCCCGCGCGTGTCGGTGCGTCGCATCCTGTTCCGCGGGAACACGCGTACGTCCGACGAAGTGATGCGTCGCGAAATGCGCCAGTTCGAGAACAGCTGGTACTCGCAGGCCGCGATCGATCGTTCCAAGATCCGCCTGCAGCGCTTGGGCTACTTCGAATCGGTGGACGTCGAGACCCCGGCCGTCAGCGGCAGCAACGACCAGGTCGACGTCGTCTACAACGTCAAGGAAACCACCTCGGGCAGCTTCGTGTTCGGCCTGGGTTACTCGCAGTCCTACGGCATGACCACGTCGGTGCAGCTGTCGCAGAACAACTTCCTCGGCGGCGGCAACCGCGTGTCGGTCGAAGCCTCGCGCAGCAGCTACCTGCAGCGCTACGGTTTCAGCTACACCAACCCGTACTTCACCGATGACGGCGTGTCGCTGGGCTACAACCTGTCCTGGCGCGAACTGGATTACTCCGACTTCAACACCGCGCAGTACAACAGCACCAACGGTGCCGCGCAGGTGGTGTTCGGCGTGCCGCTGACCGAGACCGACACCGTCTCGCTGATGTTCGGCATCGACAGCAACCAGATCACCACCTACGAAGGCTCGACCCCGCAGTCGATCATCGACTACATCAACGCCGTCGGTAAGCGCACCTTCCATGCCTGGCGCACCGAGCTGGGCTGGGCGCGCGACTCGCGCAACGACTACTTCATGCCGACCCGCGGTACCTACCAGCGCGTGGGCCTGGAAACCACGCTGCCGGGTTCGACCATCGAGTACTACAAGCTGAACTACCAGATCAGCAAGTACTGGCCGATCATGCCGTCGCTGGTGATCAACACCCGCGCCGAAATCGGCTACGGTGATGCGTACGGCAAGGACTACACCCGTACGCTGACCAATCCGGATGGCACCACCCGCACCGTCACCGCCAGCGGCCTGCCGTTCTTCGAGAACTTCTACGCCGGTGGTACCAACTCGGTACGCGGCTTCGAGGACAACACACTCGGCCCGCGCGAAGTTACCCGCGGCTACCCAGAAGGCCAGCCGCTGGGTGGCTCGCTGAAGACCGTCGGCTCGGTGGAGGCCTACTTCCCGCGCCTGTTCGACAGCCCGTCGGCGCGCGTGTCCGCCTTCGTCGACTTCGGCAACGTGTATACCGGCGTGGACAACTTCAAGGCCAACGAGCTGCGCGTATCCACCGGTGTGGCCCTGCTGTGGCGCGCCCCGGTCGGCCCGATCTCGATCAGCTACGCCTTCCCGCTGAAGAAGGAAGACGATGACAAGATCGAACGCCTGCAATTCACGTTCGGTGGCCAGTTCTGAGGAACTCTGTTCCTCAGAACTGATCCACCTCCGGTGAATTGCCCGCGCATTTCACCTATCCCCCGCGCCGCTGGCGCCCCCTTCAACAAAGGGGGGCTCTCCACCAGACGGGGCGCGAAGCGCCGGGCATTGCCCGGCGTTTTCGTTTTACTTGCTCGCCGCCCTTACTTCCCGCGCTCGCGTGAAATCATCTGGTGATGGCGCAGGGGGCTGACCAGGACCGTTGGCGCCATGGGCCCGAGGCATGCCTCGGGCGGGTTGGGCAGGACGCCCAACCCCGGTCTTGCCGTGTGCGCAGGACAGCGCACACGAGCAAGGCGCCATCGAGCACCATGGAGGGGCTTTTGCGTGTCCTGGCCAGGGCCACCCGCCGCCTCCCACCGTACCCGGCAGGCGCCAAGCCCTGCCCCCCCCCGCATGACCGCAATGGCGTCACACGTTAAACTCCCGCCGTGAATACTCCCACCTACACCGCCCAGCAACTCGCCGAGCAGTTCGGCCTGCAGGTCCATGGCGACCCCGCCACCGCCATCCATGGCGTGGCCACCCTCGCCCATGCCGGTCCTGGCCAGCTGACCTTCCTTGCCAACCCGCGCTACCGCGCCCAGCTGGCCGACAGCCAAGCCTCGCTGGTGGTGCTGCGTGCCGAAGACGCCGAGTCCGCTCCCGGCGCCGCGCTCGTCGCCAAGGACCCGTACACCACCTTCGCCAAGATCGCCGCGCTGTTCGACATCGCGCCGACCCGTCCGCCGGGCATCCACCCCAGCGCGGTGATCGACCCCAGTGCCCAGGTTGCGGCCAGCGCGCACATCGGTCCGTTCGTCTCGGTCGGTGCGCGCAGCGTGGTCGGCGAGAACTGCATCATCGGCGCCGGCAGCGTGATCGGCGAGGACTGCAGCCTGGATTCCGGCTGTGAGCTGATCGCCCGGGTCACCCTGGTCACCCGGGTCCGGCTGGGCAAGCGCGTGCGCGTGCATCCCGGTGCCGTGCTCGGCGCCGACGGCTTTGGCCTGGCGATGGACGCCGGCAAGTGGATCAAGGTGCCGCAGCTCGGCGGCGTGCGCATCGGCGACGATTGCGAAATCGGCGCCAACACCTGCGTCGACCGTGGCGCGCTGGAAGACACCGTGCTGGACGAAGACGTACGCCTGGACAACCTGGTGCAGATCGCGCACAACGTGCAGATCGGTGCGCATTCGGCCATCGCCGGTTGCACCGGCATCGCCGGCAGCGCCAAGATCGGCCGCTATTGCCTGCTCGGCGGCCACGTCGGCGTTGTCGGCCACCTGGAGATCTGCGACAAGGTCGTGATCACCGGCAAGTCGGTGGTCCGCAATTCCATCCATGAGCCGGGCGAGTACTCATCCGGCACCCCGTTGACCGACAACCGTACGTGGCGCAAGAACGCCGCGCGTTTCAAGCAGCTGGACGCATTGGCTCGCCGCGTCCTGGCTGCTGGCAAGGAGAAAGAATGAACGATTCGCTGCAGCTTCCGATCGACGTCTGCCAGATCCAGGAACTGCTTCCACACCGCTACCCGTTCCTGCTGGTGGACCGGGTGCTTGAACTCGACGTCGAGGCCAAGCGGATCCTGGCGCAGAAGAACGTCAGCATCAACGAGCCGTTCTTCCAGGGCCACTTCCCGGGCCGCCCGATCATGCCCGGCGTACTGATCATCGAAGCGCTGGCGCAGGCCGGCGGCGTGATGACCCAGCTCACGCTTGGCCGCGATGCGCAGTCCAAGCTGTTCTACATGGTCAAGGTGGAAAACGCCCGCTTCAACAAGCAGGTCGTCCCCGGCGACGTGCTGATGCTGGACGTGCAGATGAAGCGCCTGATCCGCAACATGGGCTGGTACTACGGCGAAGCCAAGGTCAACGGTGAAGTCGTCGCGTCGGCCGAGGTCATGTGTGCCGGCGCCAAGGGCTGATCCACTGGAGGCAGCAATGACTGACAACGCACCGCGGATCCACCCCACCGCCGTCATCGACCCGGCCGCACGCCTGGCCGACGATGTCCAGGTGGGCGCCTTCACCCTGATCGGCCCCGACGTTGAAATCGGTGCCGGTACGGTGGTGGGCCCCCATTGCAGCATCCACGGCCCGACCCGGATCGGCCGCGACAACCGCTTCGTCGGCCATGCCGCGATCGGTGGCGAGCCGCAGGACAAGAAGTTCGGCGGCGAGCGCACCGAACTGGTGATCGGCGACCGCAACGTGTTCCGCGAGTTCGTCACCCTGAACCGTGGCACCGGCGGCGGCGGCGGCATCACCACCATCGGCAACGACAACTGGATGCTGGCCTACACGCACGTGGCGCACGACTGCCATGTCGGCAATTTCTGCGTGTTCTCCAACAACACCACCCTGGCCGGCCATGTGACCGTGGGCGACTACGTGATCATCAGCGGCTTCGCCGGTGCCCACCAGTTCTGCCGGATCGGCGCGCATGCCTTCCTCGGCATGGGCGCGCTGACCAATGGTGACGTACCGCCGTTCACCATGGTCGGTACTGATTCGCTGGGACGCCCGCGCGGCATCAACAGCGAAGGCCTGAAGCGACGTGGCTTCGACGCTGACCGCATTTCGGCCATCAAGCGTGCCTACCGCACGCTGTACGTGGCGGGCCTGCCGCTGGCAGAGGCCAAGGTGCAGCTGACCGAGCAGGCGCGTGACAGCGACGACGTAAAGGCGATGCTGGACTTCATCGAGCACGCCGAGAGGCCCCTGCTGCGATGAGCAGCACGACCGGCCAGGCGCCGGCCGGCGCCGCAGTGATCCCGCTGGCCTCGATGACCGGCAGCGTCCCGGCGCAACGGGTGCTCAGCGAGCGCCCGTTGCGGATCGCGCTGGTGGCCGGCGAGGCCTCCGGCGATCTGCTCGGTGCGGGCCTGGTCCGCGAACTGAAAGCGCGCTTCCCGAATGCCGAGTTCGCCGGCATCGGTGGCGACGCCATGCGCAGCGCGGGCTGCCAGACCTGGCACGATGCCAGCGAGCTGGCGGTGATGGGCCTGACCGAAGTGCTGCGCCACCTGCCGCGCCTGCTCAAGCTGCGTTCGGCGTTCCGCCAGCGTGCGCTTGACTGGCAGCCGGACGTGTTCATCGGCATCGACGCCCCCGACTTCAACCTGGGTATCGAGCGTTGGCTGAAGCAGCGTGGCGTGAGCACCGTGCATTACGTCAGTCCCTCGGTCTGGGCCTGGCGCGAAAAGCGCGCCGAGAAGATCGGCAGCAGTGCCGACCTGGTGCTGTGCCTGTTCCCGATGGAGCCACCGATCTATGCCAGGCACGGCATCGACGCGCGCTTCGTCGGCCACCCGATGGCCGATGACATTCCGCTGCAGGGCAATCGCGAGGAAGCACGCGCCGCGCTCGGACTGCCGGCCTCGGCCAAGGTGCTGGCAGTGTTGCCGGGCAGCCGCCTGGGCGAGATCTCGCGCCTGGGCGAACCGTTCTTCGAAGCCGCCTGGCAGGTCTCCGAACGCATTCCGGGCCTGCATGTGGTGGTGCCTGCCGCCAACCCGGCCTGCAGGGAACTGATCGAGGAACAGCTGTCGCGCTCGGCGCTGCCGGTGGCCTATTCGCATGTGCTGGATGGCCAGGCGCGCAACGCGATGATCGCCGCCGACGTGGTGGTGCTGGCCTCCGGTACCGCGACCCTGGAGGCCATGCTGGTGAAGCGGCCGATGGTGGTCGGTTACCGCGTCAACGAACTGACCTATCGACTGGTGAAGGCGCTCGGCCTGATCAAGGTCGACCGCTTCGCCCTGCCCAACATCCTGGCCGGGCAGGACCTGGCACCGGAACTGATGCAGCACGACTGCACGCCGGACAAGCTGGCCGCGGCCATCCAGCAGTGGTTCGACCACCCGCAGCGGGTGACCGATCTGCAGGATGCCTACGTGCGCCTGCACGAGCGGCTGCGCCGCAACGCCTCGGCGCGTGCCGCCGACGCCGTTGGCGAACTGCTGATGCGCGACCAGGCACAGGCATGAGCCGCCGTCACGCCGCCGCAGCCAGCCTGACCCTGTTCGACGGTGCGCCCGTGGTCGAGCCGGAGCGCCTGGTCGCTGGCGTCGACGAGGCAGGCCGTGGCCCACTGGCCGGGCCGGTCGCGGTGGCAGCGGTGGTGTTCGACCCGTCGCGACCACGGATCAACGGCCTGGATGACTCCAAGCAGCTGACCGCGGCCCGCCGCGAGCAGCTGCATGACCGCATCATCGAGCGCGCCCTGGCCTGGCATGTGGTGCTGGTGGACGTGGACACCATCGACCGCCTGAACATCTACCAGGCCACCCTGCAGGGCATGCGTGACGTCGTTGCAGCGGTCGCCCATGTGGCCGGCTTCGCGCGCATCGACGGCAACGTGGTGCCCAAGGGCCTGGCACTGCCGGCGCAGGCGCTGGTCGGCGGCGATGGCATCGACCGCGCGATCATGGCCGCCTCGATCCTGGCCAAGGTCTCGCGCGACCGCTACATGCAGGAGGTGCATGCCCGCCATCCGAAGTACGGCTTCGAACAGCACAAGGGCTACGGCACCCCGGCCCACCTGGCCGCCCTGCGCGAGCACGGCCCCTGCATGGAGCACCGCCGCAGCTTCGCTCCGGTGCGTGAGTGTCTGGACCTGACGCAGGCGGCGGCCATCGCCTGAGCCAGCTGGAGTTGTAGTGCCGAGCCCATGCTCGGCTGCTGTGGACAGCCGAGCATGGGCTCGGCTCTAAGAAGGCGGCCTCCCGCACGCCTGAATCCGGCGCCACGCCGTGCCCCTGTCAAGCCTTGTGGCAACCCCCTGCCCTCGCTACCCTGACCGGGCATTCCAGCGCTTCCCGACCCCGGCGACGAACCTCCGTCAGCACCCGGGGCCCGCGCGCTCCAACCTGGTCCGGCATGTCCAACTCCCGCTTCGTACATCTCCACGTCCACACCGAGTTCTCGCTGGCGGACTCCACCATCCGTGTGCCGGCCAAGCCGGACCAGGCGGACCCGAAGAAGGCCAAGCAGGCCAACCTGCTGTCGCGCTCGGTCGAGCTCGGCCTGCCGGCGCTGGCGGTGACCGACCTCAACAACCTGTTCGCCCTGGTCAAGTTCTACAAGGCCGCCGAAGGCGTGGGCATCAAGCCGATCGCCGGTGCCGACGTGCTGATCGCCGAGGAAGGCCAGGACCCGTGGCGGATGACCCTGCTGTGCCGTGATCGCGAAGGCTACCTGAGCCTGTCGCGGCTGCTGACCCGCGCCTGGATGGAAGGCCATCGCCCCGAAGGCGGCGTAGCCATCCACCCGGACTGGCTGAAGGCCGGCAACGCCAACCTGTTCGCGCTGGCCGGCCGGCAGAGCCTGGCCGGACGCCTGGCGCTGGACGGCAAGCATGAGCTGGCCGAGCAGCAGCTGGCCGACTGGCAACGGGTGTTCGGCGATGGCCTGCACCTGGAGCTGACCCGCACCGGCCGCGAGGGCGAGGAAACCTTCAACCAGTTCGCGCTGATGGCTGCGGGCCAGCGTGGCCTGCCGGTGGTGGCCAGCAATGACGTGCGCTTCCTGTCGCCGTCCGATTTCAGCGCGCATGAGGCGCGCGTGTGCATTTCCACCGGCCGCGTGCTGGACGATCCCAAGCGTCCGCGCGAGTACAGCGACCAGCAGTACCTGAAGTCGGCCGAGGAGATGTGCGCGCTGTTCGCCGACATCCCCGACGCGATCGACAACACGCTGGCGCTGGCCGAGCGCTGCAACATCGAGATGCGGCTGGGCACCTACTTCCTGCCCAACTACCCGGTGCCCGACGACGAAACGCTGGATACCTGGATCCAGAAGATGTCGCGCGAGGGCCTGGAAGAGCGCCTGGAGAAGAATCCGCTGGCGCCGGGCAAGACCCGTGAGGAGTACTTCCAGCGCCTGGAGTTCGAGCTCAACACCATCATCAAGATGGGCTTCCCCGGCTACTTCCTGATCGTGGCCGACTTCATCCAGTGGGGCAAGAACCAGGGCATCCCGATCGGTCCCGGCCGCGGCTCGGGTGCCGGCTCGCTGGTGGCCTGGGCGCTGAAGATCACCGACCTGGATCCGCTGCCGTACAACCTGCTGTTCGAGCGCTTCCTCAATCCGGAACGCGTGTCGATGCCCGACTTCGACATCGACTTCTGCATGGACCGCCGCGACGAGGTGATCGACTACGTCGCGCGCAAGTATGGGCGCGAGCGCGTCAGCCAGATCATCACCTACGGCACCATGGCCGCCAAGGCGGTGGTGCGCGACTCCGGCCGCGTGCTCGGGTTCCCGTACGGCCTGGTCGACGGCGTTTCCAAGTTGATCCCGAACATCCTGGGTATCCACCTGAAGGATGCGCTGGGCAGGGGCAAGGAAGGCCCGAGCTCGGAAATGGCGTCGCCGGAACTGATCCAGCGCTACGAGACAGAGGACGATGTCCGCGACCTGATCGACCTGGCGCTGCAGCTGGAAGACCTGACCCGCAACGCCGGCAAGCACGCCGGCGGCGTGGTGATCGGGCCCGAGCCGCTGAGCGAGTTCTGCCCGCTGTATGCGGAACACGACGAAAATGGGCTCGGCAAGAACCCGGTCACCCAGTTCGACAAGAACGACGTGGAAGAAGTGGGCCTGGTGAAGTTCGACTTCCTCGGCCTGCGCACGCTGACCATCATCGACTGGGCGGTGAAGGCGATCAACAAGCGCCACGAACGCGCGGGCATTCCGCCGGTCGACATTGCCGCGATCCCGCTCGACGATGCGCCCACCTACAAGGACATCTTCGCCAACGGCAACACCGGCGCGGTGTTCCAGTTCGAATCCTCGGGCATGCGCCGCCTGCTGAAGGACGCGCGCCCCGACCGTTTCGAAGACCTGATCGCGCTGGTGTCGCTGTACCGCCCTGGCCCGATGGACCTGATTCCTTCGTTCAACGCGCGCAAGCACGGCCAGGAAGAAATCATCTATCCCGATCCGCGCACCGAAGCGATCCTGAAGGACACCTACGGCATCATGGTGTACCAGGAGCAGGTGATGCAGATGGCGCAGATCGTCGGCGGCTACTCGCTGGGCGGCGCCGACCTGCTGCGCCGCGCGATGGGCAAGAAGGTGCCGGCGGAAATGGCCAAGCACCGTGAGATCTTCCGCGAAGGTGCGGCCAAGGGCGGCGTCGATGGCCCCAAGGCCGACGAGATCTTCGACCTGATGGAGAAGTTCGCCGGCTATGGCTTCAACAAGTCACACGCCGCTGCATACGCACTGGTCAGCTACCAGACCGCGTGGCTGAAGCGCCATTATCCGGCCGAATTCATGGCGGCCACGCTGTCTTCGGACCTGGACAACACCGACAAGGTGGTCGGCTTCCTCGACGAGGTGCGCAACCTCGGCCTGACCGTGCTGCCGCCGAAGGTGAACCAGTCGGCCTTCATGTTCGAAGCGGTCACCCCGGACACGATCCAGTACGGCCTGGGCGCGATCAAGGGCGTGGGCCAGGGCGCCTGCGAAGCGGTGGTCGAGGAACGACTGAAGGGCGGCCCGTTCAAGGATCTGCTGGACTTCTGCACCCGCGTCGGCTCGGCCAAGCTCAACCGGCGCACGCTGGAAGCGATGATCAACTGCGGTGCGCTCGATGAGCTCGGCCGCAACCGTGCCTCGCTGATGCTGCAGTTGCCGGAAGTGATCAAGGCCACTGATCAGATGGCACGCGAGCGTGCGTCCGGACAGAACTCGCTGTTTGGCGGGCCCGACCCGAGCACCGTTTCGATCCAGCTGGACCTGCCGGAAGCCGAAGAATGGCCGTTGCTGCAGCGCCTCAACGGCGAGCGCGACACGCTGGGCTTCTACCTCAGCGGCCACCCGTTCGATCCCTGGCGCGACGATGTGCGCGATCTGGTAGGCAACGACCTGGGTTCGGTGGAGAAAATCTGGAGCGCCAACAGCGGTGGCGGCGGTGGCGGCGAGAAGCGCTGGCGCCCGGAGGTGCAGACCGTGCTGGCAGGCCAGGTGGTCGGCGTGCGCCGCAAGGGCGAAAGCCAGATCTTCATCCAGCTGGAGGATGGCCGCGGCCGCGTCGAGTGCAGTGCGTTCTCCGATGCAATGGCCGAGTTCGGCCACCTGATGACCAAGGACCGCATCCTGGTGGTCAAGGGCGGCCTGCGCGAGGACGAGTTCAACGGTGGCTACGCGCTGCGCATCCGCCAGTGCTGGGACTTCGACGAAGTCTGCGCCAACTACGCCACGCGGCTGTCGCTGCGCCTGGACCTGCGCCAGCAGCGCCCGGTCTGGGAGCGCATCAATGCCCTGCTCGACCGCCATCGCCCGGGGCGCACGCCGCTGCGCCTGGACCTGCTGCTGAAGGGCCCGCACGGCGGTGTCGCCGGCATGCTCGATGTCTCCGGGCAGAGCGCGGTACGCATCGATTCCAAGCTGATGGAGGCGCTGCGCGCCGACCCGGCCGTACGCACGCTGAAGGTGCGCTACAGCCCGCCGTGGGCCAGCTGAGGCTGGCTCCTTCGTGTTCCTGTTTTCCCGTTCCAACCATCAAGGACGATTGCCCATGAAGACCCTGCTGTTTCCGTTCGTTGCCGCACTGGCACTGGCCGCCTGCTCGCCGTCGAAGATCGAGTTCCAGATCGACAACCCGACCGACGCGCCACTGGCGCTGAGCATCGACGGCCAGGACGTGCCAGTGGCCGCGCACGGCTCGCGCCCGATCTCGCTCGCCATTGGCGAACATCGCCTGCACACCGACGCGCTTGGCGACGTGCGCTTCATCGTCTACGTCGACGGTCGTGGCGGCCTGATCAACCCGACCCTGAGCGAGTACGTGATTGCTCGCGAGGTCTATGTCACCGACGAGAGCAAGCTGAAGAATTTCGGCGTCGGCAACAACGGGATCGAACTGGGCGGGGTCAACTTCGAAGGCCCCTTCGAGAAGCGCCACGACCTGTTCATCGACAAGACCTGGACCTACGGCGTGCGCGAACCCTTCCCCAAGGAAAAGGTGGTCGCCCACGTCGATTCCAGCGGCGGCCAGATCGTGGCCAAGGTGTTCACGGCCCCGGATTTCATCGCCTACGTCGAAGAAGGCATGGGCGAACCCGGTGCATTCAAGCGCCAACAGCCGGCCGGCTACGTGGCCCCGGCATTCAGCCTGGAACCGGCCCCGGCCAGCCTGCCGGCACTGGACCCCGCCTTCGAGGCGCACGCCGCGCCGCTGCGCGAGGTCTATGCGCGCTGGCTGAAGGCCACCACCGCCGATGAACAGAAGGCCCTGCGCAAGCAGGACTTCGACGCGCAGATGGCCTTCACCTCGGCCACCGCCACCCTGGGCAGCGGCCTGGGCCGGGAGGCCAACGAGGCCTACAACGACTTCGTTTCCCAGCGCAGCCAGTTGATGGGCCGCAGCGCCCTGGTGGTGCCCTGAGCTGACTGGCGCCGCCTGCCCGGCTGCGTTACCGTCGCCTTCCAGACGAAGGCGTACGGGTGGTTTGCACGCATTCGGCTAGAATTGCCCCCTTCTTTACACGACGGCTTCCGATGAATCCGAACTACCTCGACTTCGAGCAACCCATCGCCGACCTGGAAGCCAAGATCCAGGAACTGCGCAACGCCAGTGCCGGGCCGGCGGTCAATGTCGAGGCGGAAGTGCACGCGCTGCAGGACAAGCTGCGCATGCGCACCGCGCAGATCTTCCGCAACCTGACCTCGTGGCAGGTGCTGCAGTTGGCCCGGCACCCATCGCGTCCGTACACCGCCGACTACATCCGCGTCATGTTCGATGAGTTCCAGGAGCTGGCCGGTGACCGCGCCTTCGCTGACGACAAGGCGATCATGGGCGGCCTGGCCCGCATCAATGGCCGCGCGGTAATGGTGATCGGCCACCAGAAGGGCCGCGACACCAAGGAAAAGATCAAGCGCAACTTCGGCATGCCCAAGCCGGAGGGCTATCGCAAGGCACTGCGCCTGATGAAGATGGCAGAGCGCTTCGGCCTGCCGGTGCTGACCCTGATCGACACCGCCGGCGCCTGGCCGGGCATCGACGCCGAGTCGCGCGGCCAGTCCGAAGCGATCGCGCGCAACCTGATCGAGATGGCCGAGCTGAAGGTGCCGATCATCTGCACCGTGATCGGTGAAGGCGGCTCCGGCGGTGCGTTGGCACTGGGTGTGGGCGACCGCACCGTGATGCTGGAATACGCGGTGTACTCGACCATCACGCCGGAAGGCTGCGCCTCGATCCTGTGGAAGGACGCCGGCAAGGCCAAGGAAGCGGCCGAACAACTGGGCCTGACTGCCCCGCGCCTGAAGAGCCTGGGCCTGGTCGACAAGGTCGTGCGCGAGCCGACCGGTGGCGCCCACCGCAACCCGACCCAGATGGCCAAGCGCCTGAAGGCCGTGCTGCTGAACGAGCTGGACGCGCTGGACAAGCTGTCCACCGAACAGCTGCTGGAACAGCGCTACACGCGCCTGCGCAGTTACGGCACGTACGAGGCAGCCTGATTCATCGGCTTGTTAATTTCTTGCTCGTGCAAGAAAGTAACCAAAGAACACGCCGCCGAACGCGAACCGGTGCTGTGCACCGGTTCCCTGCGCTTCTCGGTGAATCAGGGGACGGCGCCGAACTCGCTGCGCTCAGACATCGGCGCCTCTTCGCCCCTGTTTCACCTGCGATGCTCGGCTCTCTCATGGCGGACCTGGACATCAAAAGCCACAGCTGCACCCAGTAGATCCACGCCATGCGTGGATGCATCTGTGCGATGCGCCGCGCGCGCAGCGCGCCCCGTTCAGAACGGCTTGGCCAGCACCAGCCACACGATCGGAATGAACGCCAGCAGCGGGATCTCGTTGATCCAGCGCAGCGCGCGCGACGACGGCAGCGCCCGGCCCTTGGCCACGCCCTTGAGCAGGCGGCCGATCCAGCCGAAGTACACCAGCAGCACCACCACCAGCCCCAGCTTGGCGTGCAGCCAGCCGGCAGCTCCCGGAGCCACCATGGTCGGGAAATCGGGGATGACCTTGTAGCCCAGCCACAGCACCAGGCCGAGCAGGAACGCCAGGCCGAACATCGAGTGGCCGAAGCGGTACAGGCGCAGGCCCATCAGCTGCAGGCGCTCGCTCACCGCCGGCTGGCCCGCGGTCTCGGCCAGGTTCACCAGGATGCGCGGCAGGTAGAACACCGTGGCCATCCACGCCACCACGAACACGATGTGGAAGGTCTTGACCCAGTAGTAGCTCTGCATGCGCTCGCTCCGGCGGCTGGCGTAGGTTGGCGGCCATTCTCGCATGCCGTGGCGAAGCCGCCGCAGGCACGCCCGCCGCGACACATCGACGCATGGCGCGCCGCAACACCGTACGATAGGCGCCGTTTTCCCCGATCGCGCACCGCCCCATGGACAAGACCTACGACGCCGCCTACTTCCAACGCTGGTACCGCCGTGCCGACATCGGCGGCAGCGCCCGCCTGGCGCGCAAGGTTGCGTTGGCCGTGGCCAGCGCCGAGTACTACCTGGAGCGGCCGATCCGCAGCGTGCTGGATATCGGCTGCGGTGAAGGCGCCTGGCGCGCGCCGCTGCTGAAGCTGCGTCCGAAGGTCGAATATCTCGGCTTCGACAGCAGCGAGTACGCTGTGCGCCGCTACGGCAGGACCCGCAACCTGCACCTGGCCGCCTTCGGTGATTTCGCCTGGCTGCGGCCCTGCGCCCCGGTCGACCTGCTGGTGTGCTCGGACGTGATGCACTACGTGCCCGACCGTGAACTGCGCGCCGGCCTGGCCGGGGTGGCCGAGCTGACCGGTGGCGTGGCCTTCCTGGAGACCTTCGCCGCCGAGGATGAATTCGACGGCGACCACGAGGGCTTCCACGCCCGCCCGGCGCGCTGGTACCGCCGCACGCTGGCCCGGCACGGCCTGCAGTCGGTGGGGTCGCACTGCTGGCTCGGCCCCGCCCTGGCAAGCGATGCCGCCGCGCTGGAACGGATGTGAATCCGGATTCATTATTTTCAGGCAACTTAACCTGCGGGACACCCGGATGGGATATGCTGCGCGGCAACATATGACCATACATATTCGGTCGTCATGCTCTATCAACTGCACGAACTGACCCGCAACCTGCTTGCCCCCTGGGTGCACCAGGCCCAGGCCAACGCCAAGTTCTTCGCCAACCCGGGCCACTGGTGGTCGCAGATGCCGGGTGCCGATCGCCTGGCGGCGGTCAACGAGTTGTTCCATCGCATCGGCAAGGATTACGAGAAGCCCGAGTGGGGCATCAACGAAATCGAGGTCGAAGGCGAGCGCGTGCCGATCGTCGTGCACGAGGAAGTAAGCAAGCCGTTCTGCAAGCTGCTGCGCTTCAAGCGCCACAGCAATGAAGCCGACCAGCTGCACACCATGCTCAACCAGCCGTTCGTGCTGGTGGTGGCACCGCTGTCCGGCCACCATGCCACGCTGCTGCGCGATACCGTGCGCACGCTGCTGCGCGACCACCGCGTGTACGTCACCGACTGGGTTGACGCGCGCATGGTACCGGCCAGCGAAGGCGAGTTCGGCCTGGACGACTACATCGCCTATATCCAGGAGTTCATCCGCCACCTGGGTGTCGAGCGCCTGCACGTGGTCAGCGTGTGCCAGCCCACCGTGCCGGTGCTGGCCGCGGTTTCACTGATGGCCAGCCGTGGCGAGCCGACGCCGCGCACGCTGGTGATGATGGGCGGCCCGATCGATGCGCGCTGCAGCCCGACCGCAGTGAACAACCTGGCCACGCAGAACCCGCTGTCGTGGTTCGAGAACAACGTCATCCACACCGTGCCGGCCAGTTACCCCGGCGCCGGCCGCCGCGTGTATCCGGGCTTCCTGCAGCACGCCGGCTTCCTGTCGATGAACCCGAGCCGCCACTTCAGCTCGCACTGGGATTTCTACACCGACCTGGTCAAGGGCGACCTGGAAGACGCCGACGCGCACCGTCGCTTCTACGACGAGTACAACGCGGTGCTGGACATGCCGGCCAAGTACTACCTGGACACCATCCGCGTGGTGTTCCAGGACTTCCTGCTGCCGCGTGGCGAGTGGGTGGTCAATGGCGAGAAGGTCGACCCGTCGGCGATCCGCGATACCGCGCTGCTGAGCATCGAGGGCGAACTGGACGACATCGCCGGCCTCGGCCAGACCGAAGCCGCGCAGGCGCTGTGCACCGGCATTGCTGCTGACCGCCGCGAGCATTTCATCGTCGAAGGCGCCGGCCACTACGGCATCTTCAGTGGCCGTCGCTGGCGCGAAGTGGTGTACCCGAAGGTACGCGACTTCTTCGCCGCGCATGCCGAAACCCCGGCGGCGAAGGCTACGAAGAAGAAGAGCAACGTCACCCCGTTGCGGCGAAAGGCGGGGTAACCAGGCCCTGGTAGATGCCAACCTTGGTTGGCGCTCTACCATGGATCCCGGCATCTGATCGATCGTGCCAACCAAGGTTGGCACCTACCGAAGCCTGGGCTCCCGCTTACAACCGCACCAGCAGGTTCTTGGCGATCAGACCATGCAGTTTGCCGACGCCGCGTGCCAGGTGCATGGTCAACAACAGCAGCAGTACGCCCACGGCGGCGATCACGATGCCCACCAGCGGCGAAGCGGCCATCGGCAACACGTTCACGCCGTCGACGTACACGCCCGGAATGTCACCGCTGAACAGTGCGGCCACCGGTGCCCAGATGAACCCCAGTGACAGCGACAGCAACGTCACCGCGATGGTGAAGTAGATGACGCCCAGCGGCAGCATCAGCACGAAGTACAGCAGGGTCAGCCAGGTACGGCCATCGGTGAACATGTCGCCGATGCGCTGCAGCCAGGTGCGGCTGCGGTCGGTGTAACGCGGGCGGCGCGGCATGCGCTCGCCCAGCAGTGCTTCCACCAACCGCCCTTCCAGCAGCGCCAGCCCGCGCACCGAGCCGAAGAACAGCACGGTCAGCGGAATGCCCACGATCAGGATCAGCAGGCCCAGCGACAATGACAGGCCGGTCACCACCCAGGTGAAGAAGAAGATGCCGGTGGCCAGCGACAGCAGCATGTAGAACAGCGCACCGTAGGTGTGCGGATCGGTCACCACGCCGAAGACACGCGCCAGCAGCGAACGCTGCACCGGCGCCGGCGGCGGTGAGGCCGGCTCGACGCCACTGGCTTCGGCCGCCGCACGCAGCACCGGTGCGGTATCCGCACGCGGCGTACGCAGCGCGCGGTTCACCGTCACTTCGGTCTCGCGGTAGATCTCGGCCACTTCGTCCGGCGCGCCATAGCTGCCGGCCACGTCGGCGATGACCTCGGCTTCGCTGCGGCCGGGCTGCGCGGCCAGCTCCGAGCGCAGGTACTCCTCGGCGTCGTACAGCGCGTCCTGCACCATCGCCGGATCGGCACCTTCCAGCGCCGCGCGCAGCTGCGCCAGGTATTGCGGGATGGTGGTCGGCAGGGCGCGGCCTGCCAGGCTCGGGTCGTTCATTGCGGTACCCCCTCCAACACGGAATCGACGGAATCGCGGGTGGCCTGCCAGGCCTGGCGCCATTGCGCCAGAACCTCGCGGCCACGTTCATTGATGCGGTAGTAGCGCCGGGGCGGACCACTGCTGGATGGCTCCACATGGCTTTCCAGCAGCCCGGCGCCCTCCAGGTTGCGCAGCACCGGGTACAGCGCGCTCTGCTTGCCGCTCAGCACGCCCTCGCCCACCCGCTCCAGCTCCTTGGCAATGAGATAGCCGTACAGCGGCTCCCCGGCCTGGGCCAGCACCGCCAGCAGGGCCAGCGACACCGTTCCGGCGCTGAGCTCCTTCTGGAACTTCTTCAGGTGGACATCGTCCTCGGACATGGCCGGCCCTCCACTACGTTGAAGTCCACAGTAGTGCGAAGTTCGGTATAGCGAATGTGTCGTTAGTCACTCTGCCGGTTGGCGAGGGCCGGATGACCACCTGGCCGGCAGGCCCATTGGCTTGCTTGTCCCTCTGCGAACCGCGGCATACCGTCACCTTCCAACAGCGCAGCGGCTGATCCAGCTCCTGCGAGCACGACGGTCCCGGGAGTATCCACTTATGACTGAGTTTTATTATTGCGACTTCTGGTTTGGCGCAAAGAAGTCCGCCCGAAACATAATCAGTGAATCCGAAGCCAAATCGAGACATGAGAGCCAGGCTCGCTATACGGTTCTCGTTGGCTCCCCCACCACGCCATCAGCGATTATCGATGTGCTGTTGGACAAAGAAATGATTGGCGTCGACTTTCTGGATGAACATCTAAGGGAGCGCCTGACGTATCAATTCCAGCAGGTAGCGCCGGGAAATCTGTTCCTGAGCATGGCGGTACATAGAACGTTCGATGAGAAGAGTGACGGCATTGCCGAAGGGACAAGCTACCTCTTCAATGAAGATGGTCGGCTTACGATAACCAGGGAGAATTTTTCACCTCATCATCTGGAAGAGTCTTCAACTACGCACGATCCGACAGGCAACTATGAACCTGTTCCTGTCTTCGGCCATTACTCCGGTCTAATTGCAGAAGAACGATAGGCGTTGATTCCAGACCCATTGGATCGGCCAAGAGGCCGTGCGCAGGCTGACGCGATTGCCCTACATCTCGCTTGGCGATGTGGTCTCTAGTCGCGCAGAATCGAACCCTCGTTCATGTTCCGGGGTTCCCATGCCGCACCGTCGTCGCCTTGCCCTGACCGCCCTCGCCCTGGCCTGCCTGCTGCCCTCGCTGGCCAGCGCTGCCGCCCCGTACCGCAGCCCGCAGCAGGTCCTCGACGCCTCGGCGGCCAGCGACTGGCGCACCCCGGACCCGGCCAACCTGCTGTACATGGACCTGCCGGCCGGGCGCGTGATCATCGAACTGGCGCCGCAGTTCGCCCCCCGCCATGTCGCCAACATCCAGACCTTCGCCCACGAGCACTTCTGGGACGGCACCAGCATCTACCGCTCGCAGGACAACTTCGTGGTGCAGTTCGGCGATGCCGACGCCGATGACGCGGCCAAGGCCAGGCCGTTCGGCAGCGCCGCGCGCAAGCTGCCGGCCGAGTTCGAACGCGCCAGCGCCGGCCTGAAGGTCAGCGTGCTGCCGGATCGCGATGGCTGGGCCGCGCAGACCGGTTTCGTCGACGGCTTCCCGGTCGGCCAGGACCCGCAAGCCGGCAAGGCCTGGCTGGCGCACTGCTACGGCATGCTCGGTGCCGGCCGCAGCAACGAGGAAGACAGCAGCATCGGCGCCGAACTGTACGTGGTGACCGGTCAGTCGCCGCGCCAGCTGGACCGCAACATCACTCTGGTCGGTCGCGTGTTGAAGGGCATGGAACTGCTCAGCGCGACCCGGCGCGGACCGGCGCCGATGGGCTTCTACACCGACCCGAAGCTGCGTACGCCGATCCTGTCGATCCGCCGTGCCAGCGACGTGCCGGCGGCCGAGCGCACGCCGATCCAGGTACTGCGTACCGACTCGAAGACCTTCGCCGATACGGTGGAGGCGCGGCGCAACCGCGTGGATGATTTCTACAAGCGCCCGGCCGGGCATATCGATCTGTGCAATATTCCGGTGCCGGTGCGGTAGGAGCCTGGCTTCCTGCACGTGGCGCGTGCTGAAGGTGCTTCACTGTTCATGGGCGTCACTTTTCTTTTCGCGCGAAAAGAAAAGTAACCAAAAGAAACGCGCCGCCAGGTCGCGAGCCGCCGTGCTTCGCACGTCGGTCCCCTGCGCTTCTCGGTGAATCAGGGGACGGTGCCGAACTCGCTGCGCTCAGACATCGGCACCTCTTCGCCCCTGATTCCCCTGCGATGCTCGGCTCGCTCAAGGCGGACTCAAGGTCAAGAGCCACAGCTGCACGACGATGTTTGGTAGTGCCGGGCCGGGCCCGGCGAGCGAAGCGACCGCTTTTGCCTTTGATCTTGGGTCCGCCTTGAGCGAGCCGAGCACCGCAGGTCCGGCGAGGGCGAAGAGGCGCGGGTGTTTGAGCGCAGCGAGTTCCCGCGCCGTCCCTCGACGGGCCGAGGAGCGCAGGGTACCGGTGCGCAGCACCGGCTCGCGGCCGGCGGCACGTTTCTTTTGGTTACTTTTCTTTGCGTACAAAGAAAAGTAACGCCCATGAACAATGAAGCACCTTCAGCACGCGCCACGCGCAAAACGCCAACGCCTCAGCCCTTCTGACTCACCGCCACGCTCCCCAGAATCAACGCCCCCGCCACCAACATCTGTACCGTCACCGCCTCCCCCAGGAACAACCACGCGAACGCCGCGCCGAACAGCGGAATCAGGTAGGTCACCGTCGACGCACGCGACGGGCCGATACGGCCGATCAGGCGGTAGAACATCAGGAACGCCAAGCCAGTGCAGGCCACGCCCAAGGCAATCGCCGCGCCCCACGCCTTGCCCGGAATCGCCGCCTGCGGCCAGTGGTTCACCGCCATCGGCAGCATCCACAGCGAGGCGCAGGACAGCGTTGCCGCCGCGGCGGCGGCCGACGGCAACCCAGTCATGTGCCGCTTCACCAGGTTCACGCCCAGGCCGTACAGCAGCGATGCCGCCGCACCGGCCAGCACTGCGGTGCCGATGCTCAGGCCGGAAACCTTGGCCGTGGCCAGCACCACCACGCCGGCGAAGCCGACCAGCAGCGCCCCGGCACGGCGCATGCCGATCTTCTCGCCGAAGAACAGGAACGCGATCAGCGCGGCAAACAGCACCGTCATCGCATTGCAGATCGCGCCGATCGCCGCCGGCGCCTGTTCCGCTGCATAGGCGAACAGCACGAACGGCAACGCCGAGTTGATCAGGCCGATCGGCGCCAGCCACAGCCAGCGCCGCGGCGGGAACTGCGCGCGGGCGCGCCACAGGAACGGCAGCAGCACCAGCGCACCCAGCACCAGCCGCACCTCGACCAGCGCGAACGGGCCGAACGACGGCACCGCCACCCGCATGAACAGGAACGAGCAACCCCAGATGGCGCCCAGCAGGGTCAATTCCAGCGGCGTGCGCCAATCGCGCTCGGCCGCCTGTGGGACCGCATTCATGCCTTGCCTCCGTACATCGTCAATTCTTCGCCAATGCGGACAGGATCAGGCGCAGACGCCCGCGGCACAAGCGCGTAGTATCGCTGCCAGCCACAAATATGGTTTGAGGCTCGACATGCTGCTACGCCCTTCCCTGCTACCCGCACTGGCCGTGTTCGCGGTCGCGGCGCGCCACCAGAACTTCGCCCAGGCCGCGCAGGAGCTGCACCTGACCGCCAGCGCGGTCAGCCACCACGTCCGCCGCCTGGAAGAAGTGCTGGAAGTACGGCTGTTCCTACGCCACGCCCGCGGCGTGCGCCTGACTGCCGAGGGCCGGCAACTGGCCGACGCTGCCAGCGCCGCCTTCACCGATGTCGCGGCCGTCGCCCATCACCTGCAGCCGGATGCCGACAGCGTGCCGCTGCGCATCACCACGCTGCGCTCGCTGTCCTACTGCTGGCTGCTGCCACGGCTGCCGCGCTTCACCCAGGCCTATCCGCATATCCGCATCGAGCTGCATACCGGCAGCGGGCTGGATCGCTATGACGACAACGGCCCGGAAGTGGGCATCCGCTACGGCCTGGGCCAATGGCCCGGCCTGCGTGCGCAGCACCTGATGGATGACTACCTGTTCCCGGTCGCCTCACCGGCACTGGCCGGCGTCGAAACGCTGGTCGATCCGGCGCGCATCGCCGACCTGCCGCTGCTGACCGACCTGTCGCCGCAGGGCTGGCGCGACTGGCTCCGCCACGCCGGCGTGCGCACGCCGTCGCCGCTGCCACCCATGCACACCTTCGCCGACAGCACCGACGCGATGCGTGCAGCGGTGTATGGCATGGGCGCGGTGCTGGCGCGCACCCACATCGCCCAGCCCTACCTGCAGCGCTACGAGGTGGTGCGCCTGCCCGGCCCGGCGCTGAAGGCGCGCTATGCGTATCACGTAGTGCATGCCGAAGGACAACCGCCCAGCCCGGCCGCACGCCTGTTCATCGACTGGCTGCTGGAACAGGCGCAGGACGAACGCACACCGATTCCGGCATTGCCGGACAGCCTGCTCGGGCGCCCGGCCACGCCCACCTGACTTCGCCCTCACCCATTCTTTGCCCGATGCTGGCTAGGCTGCAGGCAACTCCACAACGTACCTACGCCATGGCCATGCTGCGACTGCGCATTACCGGAACCGAAGACGACGCCCGTGCCATCAGCGACCTGCTGCTCGGCCTGGATGGCATCGAGCATGTCGAGGAAACCGACGACCTGATGCCGCACATGGACGACGACGACTCCAGCTCGGCCGGGCTGTCCGATGACATCGGCCCGGGCATCCACGAGCTGGAAGTGGAAGTGGGCAATGAAAGCACCGCGCAGAAGGTGCGCGACGCCGTGCAGGATCTGGCGCTGGAACTGGATGTGTTCGTCGAGTACGAAACCGACGAGGGCTGATGCCGGCGGGCTGCCGGCATCAGCCTTGACCTCAGCGGTTGGGCGGCAGCTTGCGACGGTGGCGACGCCACCATGCGCGCACGCCCCAGGCTGCGACCAGGGCCAGCACCGCCACCGGCAGCAGCGCGGCAACAGCACGAATCAGGAACGCCACGCTGGTGCTGAGAATGCTGCCCGACTCGCTCAGCGCCTCGCCGATCTCACTTCGGCTGCGTTGGCCCGAAGTGGTCTCGAAGTGCAGCGTCACCAGCTGGGTATCGATGCGCCGGCGCTGCTGCGCGGCGTCCTTGTTGGCCTGCTCGACACCCGCCTCGATCTCTGACAGGCGCGTGGTGATCGCCATCAGATCTTCGATCTTCAGGTCCTTGCGGTCCTGGTAGGACAGCAGGCGGGCGTGCTCCTTTTCAAGCCGCGCCTTGGTCAGCGCCGTGTCTGCCACGGCCTGTGCCAGATCCTCGGCGCGGGTGGTGCGCGACTGCAGCGTTCCGCCCTCACCGGCCATCGCGATCAGCGGCTCGGCGCCCTTCGGCGCGATGCGCACCTTGACCTCACCGCTGGGTCGCTCGCCACTGCGCTGGTCGACCTGCAATACCGCGCAGTCGCCGAACTTCGCGCTCTGGCAGGCTTGGGCGATCTGCTGGATGCGCGGCGCGATCTTTGCCGCCTCCAGCTGCACCTGCACGTCATGTTCATAGGCGAGGAACGCACCTTCTGGCGACGCGACGGCCGCTTCGGCGGCCGGGGCGCCCGCATCCGCGGCCATGTCGCCCTGCTTGGCGCAGCCCGCCAATGCCAGCAGCACCACCGGCATCGCCAGGCTGCGCGTCCAGGCGCGCGCGCCCGTCACAGTGCGGCTCCGTCGTAGGAGGTCACCGAAAGGCCAGCCAGATCGACCTGCGGCACGCAGCGCACGTTCACCGCCACCATCGGTGTGCCGCTACGCGGATCGACCGCTTCGCTGTAGGGGGCGACGCCACATTCGCGGCAGTGGTGATGGTCGATGTGGGCCTTGTTGAAGTGGTAGGTGGCCACGTCAGCCGGATCGGTGGTCAGCTGGAACGCCGCACGCGGGGCGAACCACAGCAGGCTGCCGCGACGCTGGCACATCGAACAGTTGCAGTCGATGACGTCGCTGATCGGCGCCTCGGCCTGTACGGTGAATGCGATCCTGCCGCAATGGCAGCTTCCCTGGTATTCCATGTCCTGCGCTCCTTTGGAGGGTCCTTGAATCCGCCCATGGTAATCCTATGGCACGGGGACAAAGCAGCGACGGGGCCCTATGCTCAGGGTTTGACCCCGTACAGGAATGCCGATGCGCCCGCATCTTCTTGCCCTCGCCCTGGTCGCTGCGCTGGCCGGTTGCCAGCCGGCCGACGCCCCGACCAACGCTTCCACCCCGGCCGCCAGCCAGCAGGCCGGTGATGCGGCGGTCGATGCCGCCTTCGCCGATCTCTCCAAGCGCGCGCTGGATACCTGGATGCAGCTGTCGCCGGTCAGCGCCACCCAGATCGGTGACCACCGCTACGACAGCGAGCTGGACGACCTCAGTGCCGCCGGCCAGCAGAAGACCGTGGCCGCCTACAAGGCGCTGCTGGGCGAGCTGGACAAGATCGACGTGGCCAAGCTGGGCCGCGAGAACCAGGTGGACGCGGCGATCCTGCGCAACCAGCTGCAGTCGGAAATCTGGAACGCCGAAGTGCTTCAGTCCGGCAAGTGGGACCCGCAGCTGTACAACGGCATCGCCGGCAGCGCGATCTACGGCCTGATGGCGCGCGAGTTCGCGCCACTGCCGGAGCGCCTGAAGTCGGCCACCGCGCGCATGGAAAAGCTGCCGGCGATCTTCGCCCAGGCCCGCGAGAACCTGGATCCGGCGCGCGTGCCGAAGATCCACGCCGAGACGGTGGCCAAGCAGAACAAGGGCATCCTCAGCATCGTCGATACCTTCATCACCCCGCACATCGGTGAACTGCCGCAGGCCGACCAGCAGCGCCTGCAGGCGGCCATCGACGGCCTGAAGAAGGCGGTGGACGAGCAGCAGACCTGGCTGGACAAGACCCTGGTGCCGAACGCCAAGGGCGACTTCCGCATCGGTGCGGAAAAGTACGACCAGAAGCTGAAGTTCGCGCTCAGCTCCTCGCTGTCGCGCCAGGAGATCGGTGACCGTGCGCGCGCCGAACTCAAGCGTGTGCGCGAGGACATGTACGGCATCGCGCAGACCGTGCTGAAGGACAAGCCGGGTGCGCCGGAGATGCCGGCCCAGCCGACCGACGAGCAGCAGCAGAAGGCGATCGAAGCTGCGCTGGAACTGGCCTACGCCGACAAGCCGGCACGCGACAAGGTCGTCGACGATGCCAAGGCCGCGCTGGAGCAGTCCACCGCATTCGTGCGCGAGCACGACCTGATGACCCTGCCCGATGCGCCGGTGGACATCATCCTGATGCCGGAATTCCAACGTGGCGTGGCCGTGGCCTACTGCGATTCGCCGGGTCCGCTGGACAAGAACCTGAAGACCTTCTACGCCGTGTCGCCGATTCCGGACGACTGGAACGACAAGCAGGTCGACTCGTTCCTGCGTGAGTACAACTCGCGCATGATCCACCTGCTGAGCATCCACGAAGGCACCCCGGGCCATTACCTGGAGGGCTGGCATTCGGCCAAGTTCCCTTCCACCCTGCGTGCGGTGCTGCGTTCGGGCCTGTTCGCCGAAGGCTGGGCGGTCTACACCGAGCGCATGATGCAGGAGCAGGGTTACCTCAACAACGACCCGCTGTTCCACCTGGTGCAGCTGAAGTTCTACCTGCGCACGATCTCCAACGCGATCCTCGACCAGGGCGTGCACGTGGACAACTGGGATCGCGAGAAGGCGATGCACCTGATGACCCACGACGCGTTCCAGCAGGAAAGCGAAGCGGCCGGCAAGTGGGTGCGCGCGCAGCTGACCTCGGCGCAGCTGCCGACCTACTTCGTCGGTGCGCAGGAACACTTCGACACCCGCAAGGCGGTGCAGGAGAAGCTGGGCGACAAGTTCAACCTGAAGGCGTACCACGACCAGGTACTGTCCTACGGCGCACCGCCGGTGCGTTTCGCACGCCAGCTGATGCTGGACCAGCCGATCGAGTGATCGCGCCGGTGTGAGGTGAAGCGGAGCGGCCCGGGGAAACCCGGGCCATTTTTTTTGCAAGGTTGTGGCGGCTGAGCAGGATTAGCTGCTGCAGTTGCTCGTCGGCCACGGGTGCGGCCATCGCGGTCGCAGTGCTCCCGGCCAGCGCGAGCGCCAGCAGCAGGGAGCATAGGGAGCGGATCATGCAGGTCCCCAGAAGCACGCCGGGGTCGGAGCCTTTTTCGAAGGGAAGGGCTCGGACCCCGAAAACACTCATTGATCGGCCGCCACGAACCCCCCGGTCTGCCGCGCCCACAAGCGCGCATACAGGCCACCGGCAGCAATCAGCTCGGCATGGGTGCCGGTCTCGACGATGCGGCCCTGGTCCATCACCACCAGCCGGTCCATGCGCGCGATGGTCGACAGCCGGTGCGCGATCGCGATCACCGTCTTGCCGCCCATCAGCTCATCCAGGCTGTCCTGGATTGCCGCTTCCACTTCCGAGTCCAGTGCCGAGGTTGCTTCGTCCAGCACCAGGATCGGTGCGTCCTTCAGCAGCACGCGGGCAATGGCGATGCGTTGGCGCTGGCCGCCGGACAGCTTCACGCCGCGCTCGCCGACATGCGCGTCGTAGCCACGACGCCCCTGCCCGTCCACCAGCGTATCGATGAAGGCCTCGGCACGTGCTTTGGCCACCGCAGCGCGCAACTGCTCATCGGTCGCGTCCGGCCGGCCGTACAGCAGGTTGTCGCGGATCGAGCGATGCAGGAGCGAGGTATCCTGGGTGACCACGCCGATCTGCTGGCGCAGGCTTTCCTGAGTGACGTAGGCAATGTCCTGGTCGTCGATCAGGATGCGGCCGCTTTCCAGGTCGTACAGGCGCAGCAGCACGTTGACCAGGGTCGACTTGCCGGCACCGGAAGGACCCACCAGGCCGATCTTCTCGCCCGGCTTCACCACCAGGTCGAGGCCTGCGATCACGCCGCCCTTCTTGCCGTAGTGGAAGTGGATGTCCTGGAAGTGCACGCCACCGCGGGTCACCTGCAACGGCACCGCGTCCTCGCGGTCCTGCACGGTCAGCGGCTGGGCAATGGTGGTGATGCCATCCTGTACCGTACCGATGTCCTCGAAGATGCCGTTGATGGTCCACATGATCCAGCCGGACATGTTGTGGATGCGGATCACCAGGCCGGTCGCGAGCGTGATCGCGCCGACAGTGATGTGGCCGCCATTCCACAGCCACAGGGCCAGGCCACAGGTGCCGGCAATCAGGAAACCGTTGACGATGGCGATGGTCAGGTCCATGCCGGTGGTCACCCGGGTCTGCGCGCGGTGCTTGACTGCCAGCTCCTGGATCGACTCGGCCACGTAGGCCTGCTCGCGCCCGCCATGGGCGAACAGTTTCAGCGTGGGAATGTTGGTGTAGCCATCGACGATGCGGCCCATTGCCTTCGAACGTGCTTCCGAGGCGATCCAGGCCCGCTCCTTCGCGCGCGGCACGAAGTAGACCATGATCACCACGTAGGCCAGCAGCCACAGGATCAGCGGCACCATCAGCCGCCAGTCGGCCTGCGCGAACAGGTACAGCGCGGTGCCGGTATAGACCACGATGTACCAGAGCGAGTCGACCATCTGCACCGCCGACTCGCGCAGCGAGGTACCGGTCTGCATCACCCGGTTGGCGACGCTGCCGGCGAAGTCGTTCTGGAAGAAGCTCAGGCTCTGCCGAACCACGTAGTTGTGCATCAGCCAGCGCGAGCGGTTGCTCAGGCCGGGCACGATGGCCTGGTTGACCAGCAGGTTGTGCAGGCCGACCAGGATCGGCCGCGCGATGACCGTGATGAACAGCATCCAGCCCAGTTCATTGGCATGGCGCTTGAAGAAATCGGCACCGGGTTGCTCGGCGACCATGTCGACGATGCGGCCCAGATAATCGAACATGGCCACTTCCACCAGCGCCAGGAGCAGGCCGGCGATGAGCGTGGCCAGCAGCACCGGCCACACCGGGCGCAGGTAGTGCAGGTAGAACGGCAGCACCTTGCGCGGTGGCATGCGCCCATCCACGGGCGGGAACACCGGAATCAGGGATTCAAACCAACGGAACATCGCATTCCCTCGCCATCTTAGCCGGCGGAGTATCCCACGCCGCATGTGTACGCCGGCCGACGATCGCTGCGGCTGCGTTCGTGCCGGCCGCTGGCCGGCAACCTTGTGACGCCTCCCGGGAAGCTGAAGTGGCCGGCCAGCGGCCGGCACTACCCATCGGATTCGTCAAACGTCAGCGCCGGGGCACGCCCGGCGGCGTCATTTCACCGGGTGAACAGCAGGTCCTGGAAATCGAAACTGAAATCGGTCAGGTCGGAAATCGGCTGCATGCGCACCTCGCGCACCTTGCCATCCGGGTCCAGGCTGAAGTTCACGAAGGCGTCGGCGTTGAGCGAACGGTCGTCCCAGCGCACGATGAAGGTGTCGTGCTGCCAGTGCTCCAGGCGCCCGCTCAGCTGCGCGGTCTTCGCAAAGCGCAGGCGCAGGCCCTTGCCTTCGGCGCTGATCTGCATGTCGCCATACCAGCGGTCACGGAAGCTGCCGGTGTAGCCGGCCAGCGCCAGCGATGGCCTGCTGCCCTTGTCGCGTGCGCTCTGGTGCTTGGCCCAGGCCTCGTCGGCCTTGTCCTGTCCCTTGGCCACGGCCTTGGCATAGGCGTCCACCCAGTCATGCTTTTCACCGCCCAGGTAGGCATCAAGCACGCTCAGCGTGATCGCATTGAACGCCGCGCCCACTTCCTGATTGGTCAGCACCACCACGCCCAGTTTCTCGCCCGGTACCAGGGTCAGCCGCGAAACCATGCCCGGCCAGCCACCGGTATGCCAGACCAGCTTCTGCCCACGGTAGTCGCTCAGGCTCCAGCCTTCGCCATAGCCGGCGAAGTTGGCCCGCGCAGGTGCCAGCTCCGGCACGCTCGGCGCCGGGATCGACTGCGGCGTGATCATCCGCCACATCTGCTGCTGGCTCTTCTCGCTGAACAACGGCGTGCCGTCGGCCAGCTTGCCTTCGGCCAGCTGCACCTGCATCCAGCGCGCCATGTCGTGCGCGCTGGAATAGATGCCGCCGGCGCCGGCATTGTTCGACCAGGTCAGCGGCGCAACGGTGCGCAGGTCCTTGAAATCGTACTTGGCGTGGCCGACCGCGGCCTTGTCGCCCGGCTTCAGGTGATCGGCGTTGTAGCGCGTGCCGGTCATGCCCACCTTGTCGAAGATGCGCGTCTGCAGGAACTGCTGGTAACTCACGCCCGAGACATGCTCGATCACCTGCTGGGCAACCGCGTACAGGATGTTGTCGTACGCGTAGCTCTCGCGGAAACCGCCCTTCAGCGGCACCCTGCCCAGCCGTTCGACTACTTCGGCATTGCTGTAGGAGGTGGCCGGCCAGAACAGCAGGTCGCCGGCACCCAGGCTCAGCCCGCTGCGGTGCGACAGCAGGTCGCGGATCGTCATCTGCCCGGTCACGAACGGATCGGACATGCGGAACGACGGCAGGTGGTCGATCACCTTGTCATCCATCTTCAGCTTGCCGTCCTCGGCCAGCAGGTTCAGCGAAGTGGCGGTGAACGCCTTGGTGTTGGACGCAATGGCAAACAGCGTATCGGCCTGCACCGGTTCCGGCTTGCCCTGCTCGCGCACGCCCCAGCCGCGCTCCAGCACCACCTCGCCATCCTTGACCACCGCCACCGCAATACCGGGCACGTCGAACTGCGCGCGCACGCGCTCGACGGTCGCATCCAGCTCCTGCAGCTGCGCCGGGGTGGCAGCGCTCGCCATGGTCGTGCACGCCAGCAGCACGGCTCCTCCAATCCAGGGTTTCATCCAGCACGATCTCCGAACAGGGGTAGCGGCCATGTGCAGGCCGTCACCGGGGTTTCGCGGGATGGTAACGGTCTGCGGCGCACCCTGCCCTGTGCCATTGGAGGGGTGTCATGGGCGGAAACGGCCAACCGAGCAACGGCTCCACCATCATTCCGTGCCTGCGCTATCGCGACGCGCAGGCCGCCATCGACTGGCTGCAGCGCGCCTTCGGCTTCCATGCCCAGGCCGTGTATGCCGACGGCGACACGGTGCTCCATGCGCAGCTGACCTTCGGCACCGGCATGATCATGCTGGGCTCGGCCAGCAACCAGAGCGCGTGGAGCGAGCATGCGGCGTTGCCTGATGAGGTCGGCGGCCGCCAGACGCAGAGTGCCTGCGTGATCGTCACCGATGCCGACGCGCACTACGCCCGGGCCAAGGCCGCCGGTGCCCGCATCGTCATCGACATCGCCGAGCAGGACTACGGCAGCCGTGGCTATGCCTGCGCCGACCCGGAAGGCTATCTGTGGTGGTTCGGCAGCTACGACCCGTGGCGCACGGACCACGGCCAGTGACCGCGACCGCCCGGCAGGCGGAGATCCGCTGCGGCATCGGTGGCTGGGTGTTTCCCGAATGGCGCGGCGGCGTTTTCTACCCCGTGGGCCTGCCGCAGCGTGAAGAGCTGGCCCATGCCAGCCGCGCCCTGCGCTGCATCGAAATCAACGGCACCTTCTACCGCACGCCCACCGCCGCACAGTGCGCGCAGTGGGCCGCGCAGACGCCGGAAGGCTTCCGCTTTGCGATGAAGGCACCACGCTACCTGGTGCAGCGCCGCGACCTGTCCAGCACGGTGGAGGCAGCCGCGCCCTTCCTGCAGGCAGCGATCGCGCTCGGTGACCGGCTTGGCCCGTTGTTGTGGCAGTTCGATCCACGCCACCCGGCCGACGCCGATGCACTGGACGCGCTGATGGCGCAGCTGCCGAAGCAGCTGGAAGGGGTGCCGCTGCAGCATGCGCTGGAGGTCCGCAATGCCGCAGCACATGGCCCCGCACTGGTCGCCGCCGCGCGCCGCCACGGCGTGGCACTGGTGATCGAGGACAGCGACGAGGCGCCGCTGCACGGCGACGTCAGTTCGGGCTTCGTCTACGCGCGGATCAAGCGCAGCCAGGCCCGTTTGAAAGAGGGCCTGCCTGCGCCCGTGCAGCAGCGCTGGGCTGAACGCGCGCGACGCTGGTCACGCGGCGAGCCGGTGGACGACCTGCCCTGTCTGGCCGGGCACGCCCCGGAAACCCCGCGCGAGGTCTACCTGCTGTGCATCGGTGCCGGCAAGGCCCGCAACCCGGCGGCAGCGATGGCCCTGCAGCGCCTCATCGACGGCGCCAGCGGTCCAGCCCCCACAGCAGGGTCCAGCCCACCACGAACACGCCCGCAACGCGCAGCACGTTGAGCAGGAAGGCCGCCAGGCCCAGGCGTTGCAGTTCGAGGAATGGATACGGCGCCTGTCCGGTCATTGCAGCGACCAGCATCGCCCAGCCAAGGTAGGCCAGCGGTACCAGCAGCACGCCGCCCAGCGCGCGCCAGCGCAGCTCACCGTGCGGCAACAGCAGCAGCCACCCCAGCAGGAACAGGGCAGGCACGACATAGTGCAGGCCCGCATCGACCCACCATTGCAGCCCGGTCGGTTGCCACAGCCCCTGCAATGCAAGCACGTAGACGCACGCGGTCACACCGATGCACAGCGCCAGGCTCGCCGCCACCGCCGGCTTGAGCACTCTGCCAAGGACCACCCACCCACATCCGACGCAGACAGCCAGGTTGCTGAGAATGGTGAAATAGCCGAAGAAACGCAGCGTCGCCACGCCGATCCCGGCCGCCGCCCCCGGCCCCTGCACCAGCAACAGGTACTGCAACAGCAGCGAGGCTGCCGCCATCAGGGCAGTCAGTGCGGCCCATCCGCGCAGAAGGGAGCAATCGGCTGCCATGGCTCGGTTCTCTGGGTCGATGCCGCGAGCATGCCACAGTCATCGCCGACGGCCGCGCGATTGCCTCACAATAGGCTGATGAGCACACCCGACACCCGCAAAGCGCTGTGGCAGATCCACTTCTGTGTCCTGCTGTGGGGCATCACCGCCATCCTCGGCAAGCTGATCACCCTGCCCGCACTGCCGCTGGTGTGGTGGCGCATGCTGCTGGTGACGGCGATGCTGGCCCTGCTGCCACGGGTCTGGCGCGGGTTGCGCACCCTGCCCCTGCGGCTGGTCGCCGGCTACGCCGGCGTTGGCGCGCTGGTCGCCCTGCATTGGCTGACCTTCTATGGCGCGGTGAAGCTGGCCAATGCCTCGGTGGCTGCCACCTGCATCGCACTGGCGCCGGTGTTCACCTCGATCATCGAACCGTGGGTGGCCAAGCGGCCGTTCCAGCTGCGTGAGCTGGCGTTCGGCCTGGCGGTGCTGCCGGGTGTTGCGCTGGTGGTCGGTGGCGTGCCCGATGGCATGCGCCTGGGTGTGTTGATCGGCGCGATCTCAGCGCTGCTGGTGGCGGTGTTCGGCTCGCTCAACAAGCGCATGGTCAGCCACGCCGATCCGCTCACGGTCACCGCGCTGGAGCTGGGTGCGGGCACCCTCACCCTGACCCTGCTGGCGCCGCTGATGCCCTACCTGCTGCCTGCGCTGGCCAGCCCGTTGTGGGTGGTCCCGGACCTGCACGACGGCATCCTGCTGCTGGTGCTGGCCGGGTTCTGCACGCTGCTGCCGTTTGCCCTGGCCCTGGTCGCACTGCGCCACCTGAGCGCCTACACGGTGCAACTGGTGACCAACCTGGAGCCGGTCTATGCGGTGGTGCTGGCGGTGGTGCTGCTGCGCGAGCAGCACGAGGTCACCCCGTGGTTCTACCTGGGCGTGGCGATCATCGTCGGCGCGGTGTTCCTGCATCCGCTGCTGAACCGCCGCAAGCCGGTGCAGCATCCGGAGATTCTTGGCACGGCCGAGGCGCGCAACATCGCCGATTGAATGCATCCACGCATGGCGTGGACGCCCGTATCAACGCTGCGGCCAATGCCAGGCCGGCGCATCCAGCAGGCCCTGCCCGCTCAACAGCGTGCGGCCCTGTTCCTTGTACAGATGCAGCGAATGGCACCCTGGCGCCTGTTCCAGCGCCGCGATCAGGCGGCTGGCGTGTGACACCACCCATACCTGGCTGCGCGAACTGGCTGCGATGATCAGCCGCGCCAGCGCCGGCAGCAGGTCCGGATGCAGGCTGGTCTCCGGCTCGTTGAGCACCAGCAGCGGCGGTGGACGCGGCGTGTGCAGCGCAGCAGCCAGCAGCAGGAAGCGCAGCGTACCGTCGGACAGTTCGGCCATCGACAACGGCCGCAGCAACCCCAGCTGGTGGAAGCGCAGGGCCAGTCGACCGTCCAGCTCTTCGAAGCCGACCGTGGCACCGGGGAACGCATCGTCGACGCTGCGTGCCAACGCCACCGGGTCACCGATCTCGAGGATGGTGACCCAGGCCGCGGCCAGATCCCGGCCGTCGTGATGCAGCACCGGCGTGCGCGTGGCCATCGCCGGCTGCCGCGCCGGTGCATCGGCGTCGCTGCGGAAATGGTCGTAGAAGCGCCAGCGACGGATGTACTCGCGCAGGGCGATGGTTTCCGGCAGGCGCTGCGGATCGCCGACCTGGGTGAACAGGCTGTCGAACAGCGACAACCTGTCATCCACCAGATCCCAACCGCGCGCATGGCGTTGCCGAACCATTGCCCCACGGCGATCAACCAGCAGGTTGGCGCTGCGCAGGAACGGGCCGGCCCAGATCGCCTCGGCCTTGATCTGCGGGTCCAGTGCGAAGGCCGATCGACTGGGCGGCGGGTAGCCCAGATCGATGGCGTAGCCGAATTCGTCAGTGGCGAAGCCCAACTTCAATCCCACCGATTCCTGGCGTGGGCCGCCCTGCAGGGGGATTTCGCCGGCAGCAACCCGACGGTCCATTTTTTCCGGACCCGCCCACAGCGCCGAGCCCAGCCCGCCTTCGCGGGCCAGCACCGCCGCGACGCCGCCCTGCGCGGTCTCGGCCAGCAGGCGCAGGGCACGGTACAGGCTGGACTTGCCACTGCCGTTGTCACCGGTCACCACATTCAACTGCTGCAGCGGCAGTACGAGCCCGTGCAGCGAACGATAGTGGGCGATGGCCAGGGTCTGCAGCATGGGCGGCGTCCGGGGAAACAGGGCGTCATGCTGGCCGGTTCTGATCGCAGGAGCTGCGACGCCAAGTGAAACGGGAAGAGCATCCACGCATGGCGTGGATCTACTGGAGCGGCATCGAATCATCCACGCGTCGCATGCGTTCAACGCGCGAACCGCCGTGTTTCAGTCCGCCCGTTCCACCCGGTTGCGGCCTTTTCCCTTGGCCCGGTACAGCGCCTTGTCGGCACGTGCCAGCGTCTCATCCACGCTTTCACCGGGCTGGTGCTGGGCCACTCCAATACTGATCGTGACCGGGAACCCCAGCGGCAGATCAGCAACGGCCAGGCGCAGGAACTCGCACTGAAGTTCGGCGGTTTGCAGGTCGGTCGCCGGCATCACCGCCACGAACTCCTCGCCGCCATAGCGCGCGGCCATGCCACGGCCGGCGAAGTGCGAGCGCAGCAGCGTGCCCAGCTCGGCCAGCACCCGGTCGCCGGTGGCGTGGCCCTGGAAATCGTTGATGTGCTTGAAGTGGTCGATGTCCAGCAGCGCGACGCAGGCCACATCGGGCTGATCCCCGGTCACCGCCACTGCCTCGTCCAGCGCCGCCGCCATCGCGCGGCGGTTCGGCAGGCCGGTCAGCGCATCGGTGCGGCTCTGCTCGGCCAGGTCGGCGTTCTGCGCCAGCAGCACGTCGTGGTACTCCGACAGCAGGCGCTCGTAATCATCGCGTTCCAGCATGTGGTTCCGGATGTCGAGCGCGAAACGGCGCAGCTCCATCACCAGCATCACCTGCCGCGACAGCGCGGCCAGCGCCTCGGCCTTGTCGCTTGGCAGGTGCTGCGGCTGTGCATCGAACACGCACAGCGTACCCAGCGGCAGGCCATCGGAACTGATCAGCGGCGCACCGGCGTAGAAGCGGATGTGCGGGTCGCCGGTCACCACCGGGTTGTCGTGGAAGCGGATGTCCTGCAACGCATCCTCGACCACCATGATTTCGTGCGGCTGCAGGATGGCGTGGCCACACATCGATTCGCTGCGCAGGTTTTCCGCCGCATCGATGCCCTGGATCGACTTGAACCATTGCCGTTCGACGTCAATCAGGGTCACCGCCGCCATCGAGGTACCGCAGACCGCCTTGGCGATCGCCACCAGGTCGTCGAATGACTTCTCGCGCTGCGAATCAAGGATCCGGTAGCGGTACAGCGCCTCGAGCCGGAGGGCTTCGTTGGCAGGCTTGTCGGGCTTGATCATGCAGCGTCACTTCCGGCAGGTCACTGCAAAGTCTAGCTGATGCCGGCGCGTAATCCGCACAACGGGTAGTGCCGGCCGCTGGCCGGCATCCCGCGCGCATTCGATGCCTGGAGTAGCCGGCCAGCGGCCGGCACTACCGCGCGTTACCAGTCCAGCTGCTTCGGCAGCAGGCCCTGCAGCTCCTGCTCGGTCAGGTTGCGCCACTGGCCCGGCTTCAGCGCGCCGATCTTGATGTTGTCGATGCGCACGCGGCGCAGCTGGGTCACGCGATAGCCGAACTCGGCAGCCATCAGGCGGATCTGCCGGTTCAGGCCCTGCTGCAGGGTGATGCGGAAACCGAACTTGGCGATGCGCGAGGTCTTGCACGGCAGCGTCATCTGGTCGTGGATGCGCACGCCGCGCGCCATGCCGCGCAGGAACTCATCGGTGACCGGCTTGTTCACCGCCACCAGGTATTCCTTCTGGTGGCCATTTTCGGCGCGCAGGATCTGGTTGACGATATCGCCATTGCTGGTCATCAGGATCAGGCCTTCGGAGTCCTTGTCCAGGCGGCCGATCGGGAAGATGCGCTGTTCGTGACCGACGAAGTCGACGATGTTGCCCTTGACCGAAGTTTCGGTCGTGCAGGTGACGCCTACCGGCTTGTTCAGTGCGATGTAGACGTGGCGGCGGGCGCCGGGCTTGCGTGCCACGCGGGCGCGCAGCGGCTGGCCGTCGACCAGCACCTGGTCTTCCTCGCCTACCACCGCGCCGGTACCGGCCGGATGGCCGTTGACGGTAACGCGGCGCGCGGCGATCAGGCGATCGGCCTCGCGGCGGGAGCAGAAGCCGGTGTCGGCGATATGTTTGTTGAGTCGGGTGGTCATCGGCCCATTATCCGGCATCGCCGCCCGCTGCGCTTCATGCCAGGGCGGGCGGATCGAGCTCCTCGCCGTCGAAGACCCGGTTGCGGCCCGCCCGCTTGGCCACGTACATGGCATGGTCGGCCCGCCGCAGCAGCCCGGCCAGATCGTCCTCGCCCGGTCGCCACTGCGCCAGGCCGATGCTGGCGGTCACCTCCAGCCCCGGCACCTGCAGGGCCTGGCCAGCCTCGGTGATTCGCTGGCGCAACCGGTCCAGTCGCGCCGAAGCGGCCTCGCGCGGCATGCCCGGCATCAGCAGCAGGAACTCTTCGCCGCCCATCCGTACCACTTCGTCCTGGCTGCGCACTGCCATGCGCAGGGCACGCGCCACCGCCACCAGCACCAGGTCGCCCACGGCGTGACCATGGCGGTCGTTGATGTCCTTGAACAGGTCGATGTCGAGGAAGCCGATCACCAGCGGGCCACGCTCGCGGTCGACCCGCTCAAGGTGGCGGGCCAGCTGCTGCAGTCCGGCGCGACGGTTGGGAAGCCCGGTCAGGCCGTCGGTCTCGGCCAGCTGGCGAAGTTCATCACGCTGCTGGCGCAGCCGGCCCAGCCGCTGGTTCAACGCATACGCGGCCATCATCAACAGCCAGGTCACCGCCAGCTGCAGCGCCTCCACCCGGTATTCCAGCAGCCACGCCGCACCACAGGCATCGGCGATGATCAGTACCAGCATCGGTGCCAGCGCGGCCAGACCCGCCTGCGCCCAACGGTCGCCGCGCCAGCGTGCCCAGACGCCGACCATCAGTGCCAGGCCACATCCGGACAGATAGGACACCTGCAAGCCCTTCGCGACCCAGGCCAGATGCTCCCAGCGCAGCCACGGCACCAGCACGGCCAGCGCCATCAGGGCCCACAACACCGCCACTTGGGCCGGGCGCGATCGAGGCAGCACGCGATCGCCTCCGTTCAGCCGCCACAGCGCCGGCAGCACCAGTGCCTGGGTAGCAGCGGTCAGCGCCAGCAGCCACCATGCGCCGTGCTCGCCCACCGGCAGCCAGGGTTCCGGATAGCCGCTGAGCCCGCCGAGGATTGCCTGCCACAGCACCATCACGGTGGTGCCGGCGATGTAGACCAGGAAACTGCGGTCCCGGGTGGTCAGGAAGGCCATCAACGCCGACAGCGCCAGCGCGATCGCCACCGCGATGCAGGCCGCGCGCACCAGCAGGCGGGCGGTGTCGTTCTGCTGCACCGGGCTGGGCGCGCCCAGCCGCAGGGTCGGTACCCAACGTGTCTTCAGCGGTGTCTGCCAGGAGACCAGGAACGGCTCATGGCTGCCGGCCGGCGGTACCGCCACCAGGCCGATGCCAGCCCGGAAACGTGAATCGCGGGTGCGCGCGTCGTGCATGTTGCCGCAGATCTCGCGGTCACCATGCTGGACGCGCACTTCACCGGCAAAGACGTTGAACACGTCCAGCGCCTGCGGTTGGCCTGACCAGCCCTGCGGCGGAGCCGGTACCAGCACCTGCTGGCGGGCGCCGGACAGCATCTGCGGCGTGCATGCGCGGTGCGGCGTCGGCTCGTCGGTAGCGCCGCCGACCAGGAGATAATCATGGCCCGACACGGCCTCTGCAGCCTGAAGCGGCCACGGCAACGCCAACCACACCATCAGGACGGCCAGCACCGCTCCTGTTCCATACCGCCACTGCCTGCCGCCCACGCCACGTCCTGTTCCTGCTTACGTCCGCGCCCACTGCGCGCCGCCCCTGACGCGCATTATCGCAGCCGGGCACGCCACGCATGTGTACACCAAAGTCGGCGCCCGCGGTTCAGCCAGCCGCCGGCGGCCCCTTCACCGCGACCAGCCGTACCGGGCGCAGATCGACCAGGGTCAGCCGCTCCAGCGGCTGCGGCCGTTCGATGGCATAGCCCTGCAGCCCCTGTACGCCAAGCCGGGTCAGCGCACCGGCAACCTCGGCGGTCTCCACCCACTCGGCCACCACTTCCATCTGCAGCTCGCGCCCGAGCTCGCTGATCGCGCGCACCGTGGCGTGGCTGACAGGGTCGGTATCCATGTCGCGCACGAAGGCGCCGTCGATCTTCAGGATGTCCGCCGGCAACTGGCGCAGGTAGCCGAAGGAAGACAGGCCGGAGCCGAAGTCATCCAGCGCCATCCGGCACCCCCGTGCCTTCACCGCATCGATGAAGGCGCGGGCCTGGCTGAGGTTGCTGATCGCCGCAGTCTCGGTGATCTCGAAGCACAGCTTGGAGGCCAGCGCGCGGTTGCGCTCGAGCAGGTCGCAGACGAAGGCGAGGAATCCCGGCTCGGCGATCGACTGCGCGGACACGTTGACGTTGCACAGGCCCAGCTGGCGCACGTGCGCCGGGCACACCTGCAGGTGGCGGAACAGCAGCCCGAGCACGTGCCGGTCCAGCGCCACCGCCATGCCATAGCGCTCCACCGCCGGCATGAACTGGCCGGGCAGATGCAGGCTGCCATCGGTGCCACGCATGCGCACCAGCACCTCGTAGTGCAGGTAGGACGGATCCCCCACGCGGGCGATGCGCTGTGCATACAGCAGCATGCGATTCTCGGCCATCGCCAGGCTGACGCCCTGCAGGCGCTCGGCCTCCTGCCGCCGCTCCTCCAGCGCCATGCGGTTCTCATTGAAGCAGTGCACGCGGTTGCGCCCGGCCTGCTTGGCGGCATAGCAGGCGCTGTCGGCGGCACTCATCAACCAGTTCACGTCCGGCGCGTCTGCACTGACCTCGACCACGCCGATGCTGCAGCTCAGCTGCGGGCTGCCCTCGCTGATCGGAAACGTGGCCTGGCCCAGGTTGCGGATCACCCGCTGCAGCACGCGCTTGGCCTCGTCCTGCCCGGCATGGGCGAGGAACACCGCGAACTCGTCCGCACCCAGCCGGCCGACCCAGTCACCATCACGCACCGCCGCCACCAGGTACTCGGCGAAGGCGCGCAGCATCTGGTCACCAGCGGCGTGGCCGAAGCTGTCGTTGACCAGCTTGAAATGGTCCAGGTTGATATAGCACAGCGCGTGCGTGCCGCCTTCGCTGCGCACCTGCAACAGCGCGCGTTCCAGCAGCCGTTCGATCTCGCGGCGGTTGATCAGGCCGGTCAGCGGGTCATGGCTGGCGTGGTGCTCGATCTCGCGCGCCAGTGCATGGTTCTGGCTGACGTCCTCGATGATCGCGAACACCGACAGGCCACCGGCGGCGCTGCGCACGCCGGTGCCGCTCCAGCGGCCCCAGACCAGGCTGCCATCGCGACGGCGGAAGCGCAGTTCGCTCGGCCGCAGCTGCCGGTCCCAGTCGATACGGCCCACCCCATCGATGACAAGCTCGCCGTCCATCAGCAGATCGCCCAACGACATCTGCAGCAGCACGTCGCGCCGGTAGTCGAGGATATCGGCCATCGCCTGGTTGGCTTCGATCACCTTGCCTTCGGTGTCGAGCTTGAGCATGCCGACATTGGCCTGATAGAAGGCGGCGCGGAAGCGGCTTTCATGTTCGGTCAGGTCCTTGCCGACGCGGCGCGCGAGGGCCACCGCCATCAGGCTGATCGCAAGCACCGACAGCCCACCAACCACGAGCGTGGCGATCCGCACCATCGTGGCCATGCGCAGCAACGCTCGGGAAAACGACTGCGCCTGCACCTGCAGCCGCCGGTCCAGATCGCGCAGCTGTTGCAGGTAACGGTCGCGGTCGGCCACTGGCAGCGTGCCTTCGGCGTGCGCCGACTGCAGCTCGGCGACCAGCCGCTGCACCGCCAACAGGTCATCGTCGGTCTGCCGCCACAACGCGGTTGCTTCGCGGAAGGCGCCGATGTCGCGTGCATAGCGGAACGAGAACACCAGACGCGGGATATCGGCATGTGCGTTGCCACCCTGCAGGAAGCCCTGCCGGGCCTTCTCCTCGTCCGGTACCGCCTGTTCCAGCGCCAACCGGGCCTGCAGATCTCCCAACGGAATCCGCAGGGCCTGGCGCGCGTCCTCCAGGTCCTGGGCATGGCCGCGCGCCAGGTAGCGGCTCAGCGCAGCAGTGGCATCCTGCTGCCCGCGTGACCAGTAACCCTGCCCGGCGATCCAGGCCGTCGAAGCCGCCTGCAGTTCCTGGATCAACGCGGACAATGCGACCAGCCCGATCGCCATGCCCGTCAACAACGCAAAGCGCAATCCCAGCCCACGGGTCATCGGCACCCGCCGGCTCTGCTGGTCCGTGCCACTTCTACCCATCCCGGATCCCCCCGAATGTGCTGCGGTGACAACCTGCCTTGGAACCGGCCCAGCCTATGACCGGCAATGTGTGGGCCATGCGAAAAAGGGGACGGAGGGGATTAAGTCGTTTTCGGCATAAGCGCATGGCCTGCCATTTACGACTTAATCCCCTCCGTCCCCTTTTCCTGTACGCCAGCCCGGGGGCTGGCGTCGTTATGGACGGCTGCGGGTGCGGCTTAGAAGCTGCGCGGGCCGCGCGGCTTGAAGCCGTCACGACGCGGCGGGCGGCTGTCGCGGTCACCGCCGCGGTCGCCACCATGGCCACCCGGACCACCCGGGCCACCACGACGCGGGCCACCCGGGCCGCCCGGGCCACGCTTGTCGAAGCGCGGCTTGAACGGACGCGGGGCCGGGTTGGTGTCTTCACCCGGAGCCAGCGCACGCATCTGCAGCTGCTGGCCGGACACCCACACCTTCTGCAGGTGCGACAGCACGTCCGGCGGCATCTGTGCCGGCAGGTCCAGCAGCGAGAAGTCGTCGTGGATGTCGATGCGGCCGATGAAGCGGCTTTCCAGGCCCGCTTCGTTGGCAATGGCGCCGACGATGTTGGCCGGCTTCACGCCATGCTGATGGCCCACCGAAATGCGGTAGGTCTCCATGCCCTGCTCCGGTGCACCACGCGGCGGAACCTCACGGCGCGGACGCTGCTCGAAACCACCTTCGGCGTCGTCGCGACGCGGGCCACGCTCGAAGCGCGGACCGCGCTCGTTGCGGTCGAAGCGATCGCCACGCTCCGGACGGTCGCCACGGTCGAAACGCTCGCGCGGGGTGCGCTCTTCACGCGGGGCACGCACCGGCGGCTGCAGCAGGAACGGGGTGTCACCCTGCAGCATCCTGGCCAGCGCGGCGGCGATCTCGATGGCCGGCACGTTCTGCTCGTTCTCGAAGCGCTCCAGCAGCTGGCGGTAGAAGTCCAGGCCACCGGCACCCAGGGTTTCGCTGATGCGCGAGGTGAACTTGTTGATGCGGGTGTCGTTGACCGCTTCCACGCTCGGCAGCTGCATCTCTTCGATCGGCTGGCGGGTGGCGCGCTCGATCTGGCGCAGCATGCCCTTCTCGCGCGGGGTCGCGAACAGGATCGCCTCGCCGCTGCGGCCGGCACGACCGGTACGGCCGATGCGGTGCACGTAGCTTTCGGTGTCGTACGGGATGTCGTAGTTCAGCACGTGGCTGATGCGCTCCACGTCCAGGCCGCGCGCAGCCACGTCGGTGGCAACCAGGATGTCCAGCTTGCCTTCCTTCAGCATGGCGATGGTGCGCTCACGCTGGGCCTGCTGCATGTCGCCGTTGATGGCGGCAGCGGCCAGGCCACGGGCCTGCAGCTTGCTGGCCAGTTCTTCGGTGCCGGCCTTGGTGCGCGCGAAGATGATCATCGCGTCGAACGGCTCGACTTCCAGGATGCGGGTCAGCGCATCCAGCTTGTGCATGCCGCTCACCCACCAGTAACGCTGGCGGATGTTGGCCGAGGTGGTGGTCTTGGCCGCAATGGTCACTTCCACCGGATCCTGCAGGTAGGTCTGCGCGATGCGGCGGATCTGCGGCGGCATGGTGGCCGAGAACAGGGCCACCTGGCGCTGCTCCGGCAGCTTCTTCAGCACCGCTTCGACGTCGTCGATGAAGCCCATGCGCAGCATTTCATCGGCTTCGTCCAGCACCAGGGTCTTCAGCTCGGACAGGTCCAGGGTGCTGCGGTCCAGGTGGTCGATCACGCGACCGGGGGTACCGACCACGACATGCACGCCACGGCGCAGCGCCGACAGCTGCTGCCCGTAAGGCTGGCCGCCGTACACCGGCAACACGCGGAAGCCCGGGATCTTCGACGAGTAGGACTGGAATGCCTCGGCGACCTGGATGGCCAGTTCGCGGGTCGGCGCCAGGATCAGGGCCTGCGGCTTGATCTGCTGCAGGTCGATGTTGGACAGTACCGGCAGTGCGAACGCAGCGGTCTTGCCGGTACCGGTCTGGGCCTGGCCCAGCACGTCGCGGCCTTCCAGCATCGCCGGGATGGTGGCGGCCTGGATCGGCGACGGGGTTTCGTAGCCGATGGCGGTGACCGCCTGCATCACGGGCTCGGACAGGCCGAGCTGCGCGAACTGCAGCGGCGCTTGGGAATCTTGGGACATGGGGAACTCCGAAGGCACTGCCGTCTTCCTGGCAGTGCGATAAAAAAGGGATGGTCCGCGCTTTGGGCGCCCTTCTTATCGCGTGCCCTGGCGCTGCTCGGTCGGAGGAGATTTCACTCGCTCAGAGCGGGATGATACCGCATTGATCCTGAACGAGGCGTACAGCTTTCCGTGCGCGTGCCGTCGAGCCCGTGCTGGCGCACAATACGCGCCCGCTTCCCGGCCCGGCCGCTGGCCTGCGCCCTCTTCCCAGGAACCCGCTCCATGCAGACTCTCGAATTCGACCTCGACGGTGACTACGTCGAACTCAAGCAGCTGCTCAAGCTGGCCGACCTGGTCACCAGCGGCGGCGAGGCCAAGATGGTCATCAGTGAAGGCCAGGTGCGGGTCGATGGCGAAATCGAGCTGCGCAAGGCCTGCAAGATCCGCGCGGGCCAGGTGGTCGAATTTTCCGGCAGCCAGATCCGAGTGCTGGCTGCCGGCTGATCTGAAGCCGTTCAGGCCACGCGCTGGGTCAGGTGCGAGGCGATCAGCTGCCTGAACGGTGCCACGCCCTGCGCCAGGCGCAGGCCAGCCGCACGCAGCAGGCGCGCCGGGCGACGGTCGTCGGTGTACAGGCTGGCGATCGCATTGGTGGCTTCGTACAGCGGCCGCGACGCCAGCCGATGGCCCCGCTGGTAGCTGGTCAGCATGCCGGCGGCAGCAATGTCGGCACCGCGACGCTGCTGCGCGACGATGCCCTGCGCCAGCCGCTGTGCGCTGGCCAGGCCCAGGTTGAAGCCATGCGCGGTGACCGGATGCATGCCGACTGCGGCATCGCCGATCAGCGCAGAACGCTCGCCGACGAAACGGTGCGCGTACACACCCACCAGCGGGTACGCCTGCGGCGTCGCCACCGGCTGCATGCGGCCCAGGCGATGTTCAAAGCACGCACTGATGGCATCGCCGAAGGCCACCTCATCCATCGCCAGCAGTTCTTCGATCTGCCGCGGCGGCAGCGTGATCACCGCCGATGCCTGGCCCTCGTTGAGCGGCAGCAGCGCCATGGTGCGGCCGTAACCGAACCATTCCCAGGCCGTGTGGTGATGGTCGCGCTCGACCTGCATGCGGCACACCAGCATCGACTTGCCGAAGTCGCGCATCTGCGCACCGATGCCAAGCATGCGGCGGGTGGCGGAGAAGCGGCTGTCAGCCGCGACCAGCAGGCGGGCGTGCAGTTGGCTGCCGTCATCGAGTCTGACCACGTGGCCCTGCGCATCGGCCTGGACGCGCTGCACCTTGCGCCCGTCGAACAGGTCCAGACCATCCTGGTCCTGCACGGCATCCCATGCAGCGCGGCGGATCAGATGGTTGGGCACCAGCCAGCCCAGCGGCTGGCCGTCGACCTGGCTGCTGGCGAAGGTCAGCGCGAACGGCGAACCGCCGTTCATCACCTTGGCATCTCGCAGTTCAGCGACTTCGGCCGGCGGCAGGCGCTGCCACAGCCCCAGCTGCTCCATGCTCTGCCGCGAGGCATGGGTCAACGCGATCTCGCGGCCATCGAAGGCGGCCTCGGCCAGCGCCTGGCGCGGTTGAACTTCGACCAGCCCGACCTGCAGGCCACTGCCGGCCAGCGCCCGAGCGAAGCACAGGCCCGCCGGTCCGGCGCCGACCACCACCACGTCCATCCTGCGCATGCGCGTCTCCTGCCGTTGATTCAGTCCGGGCCAGCATAGCGCCGCGCGCCTGACCGGCCTTGATCTGGATCAGGCGCGGGTCACAACAACGCGAACACCAGCGCCAGGATCGACAGCAGCGACACCAGCCACACCAGGCTGCGCAGGTAGGGCACGCCGGCCGCGTACAGGGGCAGATAGCCCACACGCGCCCAGAAGTAGGCCTGCGCAGCCAGCGCCGTGGTGCCGTTGCCGCGACCGGACACGACTACTGCAATGGCGGCGGCGGCGAAGAACGGGAAGGTTTCCAGGAAGTTGGCCTGGGCCCGCTGCAGGCGGCCGGCCAGCGGGCTGAGCGGCTTTGCATCGCCATCGCGTGCCGAGGCATTCCACTTCATCCCGCGCTCGCGGGTGACCACGGTGGAGGTGGCGAAGATGTACACGAAGCCGAGCACGATCGACCAGGCCAGCATTGCCAGTTCAGTTGCCATCGATCATCTCCTCAGGGTGCCGACGCACGCAGGCTGTAACCGGCCAGGCGCCACACCTGGTCTTCGTCGAAACGGAACGAGACCAGCTCGCGCACCGGCTGCGCGCTGTTGGCGAAACGGGTCGGGAAGCTGACGTTGATGTACAGCCCTTCCGGCACCGCAGCACCGGCGCTGTACTTGACCCGGGTGATGGTGGGCTGGCCACGCCCGGCCAACGCACCCAGGCGCGCACGCTCGGTGGTCAGCTGGCTGACGAAGGCGGCCTTCGGCACCGCACGACGGGCGACGGCCGAAGCGCCATCCCACAGTTCGCCGGCGCGGTTGGCATCGACCAGCTGCGCCGCCTTCAACGCAGCCGCGCCCATTTCGGCATCCTGCTTCTGCACCTGGGCCTGCTGCGCGGCGGTCAATGCCGGAGCGCCGGCGGTGGCCGGTTTCGCAGCCGCCGGCGATGCCGGGGCCGGGCGCGCGGGTGCCGGTGCCGGCGTGGCCGGCGCAGGTGCCTGCGCCAACGCAGTCAGGGGCAGCAGGGACAGCAGCAGGAGCGCGCGCTTCATGGACACCGCCGGTTCTCGAGGAAAGGACCGCAGTCTACGCCAGCGCGGTGAGCGGTTCGTCAGCGCGCGTGGGCGTTGCCTTCCACCGCCGCCGCATCGGCCTGCGCCGCAGACTTGCCTGCATCGTCGGCTGCCTGCTCGGCCATCGGCGGTTCCGGCGGTGCCGGGGGCAGCGTCGCCACATCGATCTCCGACAGCGGGCTTTCGTCCGGGCACACCGCGTCGGGAAAGCCGAAGCGCTGTTTCAACGCCTGGCCGCAGCTGTTGATCGACTCCATGTCGGCGCCTTCGCGCTTGCATTGCTGGTCGAAGGCGACCAGGAACGCGTCCTTGCGCTGCACGAAATCATCGCCGCAGGCACGCATCTGCTTGATCCGTTCCAGATCATCCTGCACCGCATTGGTCCCATCCAGGCCGTACTGGCGCAGCTCGTCCGGAGTCAGCAGGCGCAGGCTGCGGTTGGGCACGGTCATCATCAGATCGGCCACGCCCACCGCCACGCCATTGCGCTGCAGATAGTCCTTCACGTTGTCGTAGACCTCGTGCAGCTCGCGGTTGAGTTCCGCGCGCGAGGTGGCCTTGGAGCTGATCCGCATCATGCGGTGGATGCCGACCTTGCCCGACAGCAGGCGGTTGTCACCGGCGGCCAGCACGAACACGCAGGCGCTGTGGCAGATCGAGCCTTCGCGCACCCAGATGGTCCAGCTGGATTCACCGATGCTGTCACCGGCAACGATCGCCGATTCCACCTGGCCGCCGCTGGAATCCAGATCGAGGATGCGCTTGTGGATCTTCTGCTGGTCGGCGACCACCGCCAACCGCCACATCATCTCGGCGAAGCCCGGATTGATCTTGCCGGCGTAACGCACGCGCATCAGGCCGCGCTCGGCGCACGGCGCCAGCGCCTGAGTGATCTGCTCGCGCTGCAGGCCTTCCAGCTCGACACCGTCGCCGGCATCGCCAGCATATTCCGTGCTGCAGCTGACCCAGGCACGGCCATTCTCAAGCTGCGCCTGCGGCCACGGCCGATCCGCCTGGCTGCGCGGCGGCGCTGGCGGTGGCGGTGCATCGGCCGCATTGATCGACACCATGTTCTCGCCATCGCTGGCCGGTGCCCGCGCCGCCTTGTCGGCAGCAGTCACATTGCCCGGATTTTCCAGCTGGCTGCAGCCCGCCAGGGCCAGGCACAACAGGGGCAACCAGCGGCGTTTGGCGGACATCGGGCAACCAGTCTTCACGTGAGCAGGAGCCACAGTCTACCCGTCCGGGGCACCCGTTCAGCGCGTGGCACTGAACCCCTTCTGACCCTCTGGCTCCAACCTTTTCATTACAACGTCTTGCACCACTCCATCCACGCATGGCGTGGATCTACCGTGTCGACCAAGGTCGACACCCAGAGCGGGATGCCGTTCCGGCAGGCCGCGGGAAACTGTCGAAGGCGGGGTGGGTCCGGTGGCAGGGGCGTGAGCGCCATGGATGGCGCGACCGAGCTACAGGGACGTACTTGCAGCGCCCCCTGCCACCGGCCCCACCCCGCCCTCCCGCAGGAAGCCTGCTGTTGCTGTTGCCTCTGCGGGTGCAGGGCGCAGCCCTGCCCAATCCTCTTCAGCATCCATGTCCGAATGTGGCGAGTATCTCCAGCCGCACACGCCTAGACTGGCGCCATGGATACCGCCCTCGCCCTCGACACCGCCGCCTGCGACCGTGCCCGCCTGGCCCGCGACGCGCGCTTCGACGGCGTGTTCTTCACCGCCGTGCGCAGTACCGGCATCTACTGCCGCCCGGTGTGCCCGGCACCGCCACCGAAGCCGCGCAACATCACCTACTACCCCACCGCCGCTGCGGCCGCAGCTGCCGGCTACCGCCCGTGCCTGCGCTGCCGTCCTGAACTGGCACCGCAGGCCCAGCAGGCATTGGCCGGGCAGACCGTGCAGCGCGCACTCGCCCTGATCCATGGCGGCTTCCTTCAGGAGCAGCCCGTCGCGGACCTCGCGCAGAAGATCGGCCTGAGCGCGCGCCAGCTGCAGCGCCTGTTCGTTGAACACCTGGGCGCGACGCCGGCGCAGATCCACGCCACCCATCGCCTGCTGCTGGCCAAGCAACTGCTGACCGAGACCACGCTGCCGGTGACCGACGTTGCGCTGGCCGCCGGCTACAACAGCCTGCGCCGCTTCAACACCGCCTTCCTGCAGGGTTGCGGCATGGCACCGACGGCGCTGCGTCGCCAGCACCAGCCGCTGGCCGCCGATGACGGCGGCCTGGTGCTGCGCCTGGTGTATCGCCCGCCGCTGGACTTCCCGCGCATGCTGGCCTTCCTGCGCAAACGCAGCCTGCCTGGCATCGAACTGATCGGCGAAGACAGCTACCAGCGTGTGCTGGGCACGCCCGAACGCCCCACCCTGCTGCGGGTCACCGCCGACCCGAAGCGCCCGGAGTTGCGCCTGCAGCTGGGCGCGGTCGATCCGCGTCTGATTCCGGACATCGTGCGCCGCGTGCGCCGCGTATTCGATCTGGACGCGGACCTGCAGCAGGTGCACGCCGCGCTGAGCGAAGAACCCTTGCTGGCGCGCGGTATCGCCGAACGCCCCGGGCTGCGCGTACCCGGCGGCTGGGATGGCTTCGAGGTGGGCGTACGCGCCGTGCTCGGACAGCAGGTCAGTGTGGCCGCAGCCACCACCTTCGCGCGGCGCCTGGTCGACGCCTATGGCGCGCACCTGCCGGGCATGCCATCGGAATTCGATCGCCAGTTCCCGGCGCCCGAGGTGCTGGCCGAAGCGCCCCTGGAATCGATCGGCCTGCCGCGCAGCCGCGCCGCCACCGTGCGTGCGCTGGCGGCCGCCTGCGCCAGCGGCCAGCTCGACTTCGCGCCCGGGCAGGCATTGGAGGAATTCGTTGCGCGCTGCGTCGCGCTGCCCGGCATCGGCCCGTGGACGGCGCAGTACATCGCCCTGCGCGGGCTCGGCCAGCCCGATGCGTTCCCGGCCGGCGATCTTGTACTGCAGCAGGTGCTCGGCCACGCGCAGGGCCAGCGCCTGAGCGAACGTGCAACCGAAGCGCGCTCGCAACCGTGGCGGCCGTGGCGCGCCTACGCGGTGCTGCACCTGTGGCACCTGTCCGGCACGTTCGTTGGAGAACCGACATGACCCTGTTGTTCGACCGTTTCGACAGCCCGATCGGCGTGTTGACCATCGCCGGTGACGAACGTGGCCTGTCACATGTGCTTTTCCCCGAGAACCGCCATCCGGCACGCGGGCGCGATGACTGGCACTACGCACCGGATGCGCTGCCGGAAGCGCGCGAGCAACTGCTGCAGTTCCTGCACGGCGAACGCAGCAGCTTCGACCTTGTGCTGGCACCACGCGGCACGCCGTTCCAGCTGCGTGTGTGGCAGGCGCTGGCGTTGATTCCGTTCGGCCAGACCTGGAGCTACCTGCAGCTGGCGCAGCACCTGGGCCAACCCAGCGCGACCCGTGCGGTCGGTGCAGCCAACGGGCGCAACCCGCTGCCGATCATCCTGCCCTGCCACCGCGTGATCGGCAGCAACGGCGCACTGACCGGTTTCGGCGGCGGCCTGGAAACCAAGGCGGCGCTGCTGCGGCTGGAACAACGCCAGGCCCCGCTGTTCGCCTGAGAGGGCTGGCCGGGCTGCGCCCAGCACTCGCAGAGGCAACCGCAACGGCCGAAGCAACAGCAGCGTTCCGAGGCATGGCATGGTGGGTCCGGCTGCGGGGGACGCCGTCAACCCGTCCATGGGGGCTTGGCCGCGGCATCCATGCCGCGGACGCCCCCGCAACCGGACCCACCCCGCCTTCGACAGGTTCCGGCGATCTGTCCGAACGTCATTCTGCGCAACTGTTGGTAGGTGTCGACCTTGGTCGACACGGTAGATCCACGCCGTGCGTGAATGGAAGCATCAGGAATATATCTGGAGAAAAGCCCCCTTCTTGTTGAAGGGGGCGCGCCGACAGGCGCGGGGATAAGGAAAAATGCGCGGACACGGCGCGCAATAGTGCGCCGTGTCTTGGGCGCGTCATTACCTCGCACTATCATGCGCGGATGACTTCCGTACGCCTGACCTGCGCGCTGGCGCTGCTGCTGCCATTGGCCGCCTGCACCACCGCGCCCGCCCCTTCCGCCTCCGTTCCCACACCCGTCGCTGCGGCTGCGCCGCCCAAGCTGCTGCTGATCTCCATCGATGGCCTGCGTGCCGACGCGCTCGACCGCGGCCTGACCCCGAACCTGCAGCGACTGATCGACGGCGGCGTGCGTGCACGCTGGATGACGCCGTCCTATCCCTCGCTGACCTTCCCCAACCACTACACCATCGTCACCGGCCTGCGTCCGGACCACCACGGCATCGTCAACAACAGCATGGACGATGCAACCCTGGGCCGTTTCGAACTGAGCAACCGCGACGCGGTCACCACCAGCGGCTGGTGGGGTGGCGAACCGATCTGGGTCAGTGCCGAGAACGCTGGCGTACGTTCGGCCACCACGGCGTGGCCGGGCAGTGAGTCTGAAATCCGCGGCGTGCGCCCCAGCAAGTGGCGCGTGTACGACGGCAAGCAACCGCTGGAACAGCGGGCCGGCATCGTGCTCGACTGGCTGGCGCAGACCGATGCTGATGCACCGCGCCTCACCACGCTGTACATGGAACACGTGGACAAGGCCGGCCACAACTACGGCCCCGAGTCGAAGCAGTATGCCGACGCCATCGTGCGCGCCGACCAGATCGTCGGCCGGGTGCTCGATGGGCTGCAGCAGCGCGGCCTCGCCGCGACCACCAACGTGATCGTGGTCTCTGACCATGGCATGGCCAGCGTGCCGGTCGGCCAGGTGATCTCCACCGAGTCGATGGCCGACCCGGCCATTGCACGCAATATCAGCCAGGGCCAGTCGGTGGGTTTTGCGCCGGTCGCCGGCCGCGAAGCGGAAGCCGAACGCGCCCTGCTCGGACGCCACGCGCACTACGAATGCTGGAAGAAGGAGAACCTGCCGGCACGCTGGCACTATGGCACGCATCCGCGGGTTCCGGCCATCGTCTGTGTCATGGATGAAGGCTGGGATGCCCTGCATCAGGAGAAAATCGCCAAACGCGACCATCAGGATCGCGGCTCGCATGGCTACGACAATGCCCTGCCCTCCATGCGTGCCGTGTTCGTGGCCAGCGGCCCGTCATTCCGACAGGGTTTGGTGATCGATGGCTTCGACAATGTCGACGTCTACCCGCTGCTGGCGCACCTGCTGCAGGTGCCGGCCGCGCCGAACGACGGAAATCCGGAAACGCTGAAGAAGACCCTGCGCTGATCCGATTGTAGAGCCGAGCCCACGCTCGGCTGCATTGCGCCGAGGATGGGCTCGGCTCTACAAGAACGTGCATAAAAAAAACGCGGCGCCAGGCGCCGCGTTTTTCTTTGGACCGGTCGGTCGGCCGGATCAGGCCTTGGCGACGGCCTTCTTCGCCACAGCCTTCTTCGCCGGAGCCTTGGCCACGGTCTTCTTGGCAACCGGGGCGGCGGCGCCTACGGCGACCTTGCTCGCGGTGTGCGAACGGGCGTTGCCGTAGCTGGCGTTGTAGCGCTTGCCCTTGGCGGTCTTGCGGTCACCCTTACCCATGTCTTCAACTCCTCAAGTGTGAAATCTGGTTACCCCGTACTGACACGGGTTCGGCGGGGCCGCCTTGCTGGGCGCCCCCGCGCACGATCGAAAATCCTATCACGGAGCGCCTAGTGCGCGCAGCTGGCGTCGTGCACGTGGCCGTGGTTGAGGCGAAGATTGACCAGGTGGGCCACCCCCACCAGCAGGCCGCCGATGGTCATCACCACCGCATGCGGCACGGCGTTGTGGTGCAGCGGGTCGTACAGCACACCGGCCCACAACGCGACCAGGCCGGGAATCAGGAAGCCCAGCGCGCGCAGCGCGCCGTGGCGGCGGTAGCCCCATACCAGGCTGAACAGCCCGAGCAGGGTCACGAACACCACCAGCGCCTGCTCCACGCCATCGCCCAGCCAGAACGACAGGCCCAGCGAAGGCGCCGCCGCCAGCAGTACGGGAATCACCGCGCAGTGCACCGCGCACAGCATCGAACCGGTAGCGCCGAAACGGTCGAGCAGATGGCGCAGGCGTGAGGACAGGGACATGACTTCCAGCAGGGTCGGCGAATCGTTATGGAATAATATAACATCCCTTCCCGAACCGCACGGTTTCCCCTCCCCCTCTCCCATCGGCGGGATTCGTGCGCCCTGCGATTGATACAGTGTAACAAAGGACCGATCCATGCCTGCCCACACCCCACGGCTCAAGCCGCATTCCCTGGCCCTGGCCCTCGCCGCCCTGCTTCCGACCGTTGCCTTCGCCGCCAGCGAAGACGATTCCCATCGTGACCGCCACCTGACTGAACTGTCGTCGGTGCAGGTCACCGCGTCGCCACTGCAGGGCGATGCCGAATCGCTGGCCCGCCCGGTGGAGGTTCTGGCCGGTGAGCGCCTGGACGAGCAGAAGGCCGGCACCCTCGGCGATACCGTGGCCAAGCTGCCCGGCGTACAGAGCACCTTCTTCGGGCCCGGCGTCGGCCGCCCGATCATCCGCGGCCAGGAAGGCCCGCGCGTGGCCGTGCTGTCCAACGGCATGGGCAACATGGATGCATCCACCGTCAGTGCCGACCATGCCACCAGCATCGAGCCGTTCCTGGCCGACCAGATCGAAGTGCTGAAGGGCCCCGCCACGCTGTTGTTCGGCAGCGGTGCCATCGGTGGTGCGGTCAACGTGGTCGATGGCCGCATCGCACGGGAGCTGCCGGAGCGGCCGCTCAGCGGCCGCGCCGAACTGCGCGGCAATTCGGTGAACAATGAGCGCAGCGGCATGTTCCGCCTCGATGGCGTCAGCGGCAATGTCGTGCTTCATGTGGACGGCCTGGTGCGCAATGGCGACGACTACCGTATCCCTGGCTACGCGGTGATCGACAGCCTGGAAGACCACCATGACGACCACGACCATGACCACGCGGGCGAGGAAGGCGAAGAGCCGCGTCGCGGCCGCCTCGACAACAGCTCGATCCGCACCCGTGCCGGTGGCGTCGGTGCGACCTGGCTGGGCGAAGGCGGCTACTTCGGCGTGTCGGCCAGCACCTACCGCACCAACTACGGCATTCCCAACGGCGCACACGTGCACGCCGATGGCGACGATCACGGCCATGACCACGGCCACGACCATGGCGACGAAGAGGAAGGCGGCGACGAGCATGACGTGCGCATCGACATGGTGCAGAACCGCTTCGAGACCAAGGCCGGCATCTATGACCCGGTCTCGTTCCTGAAGAACATCAACGCACGCGTGGCCTATACCGACTACGAGCACGTGGAGCTGGAGGCCGGCACGCCGTCGACCCGCTTCACCAACCGTGGCATCGAAGCGCGCCTGGAAGCGGTGCAGCAGCAGATCGGTGGCTGGGACGGTGCCTTCGGCCTGCAGTTCGGCAACAGTGATTTCGGTGCCAAGGGCGAAGAGGCGTTCGTTCCGGATACAGGCACGAAGAACATCGGCCTGTTCGTGCTGCAGGAAAAGCAGTTCGGACCGTTCAAGCTTGAACTGGGCGGCCGCCACGACCAGGTCAAGCTGGACCCGACCGGTGATTACCGGCGCCGCACGTTCGGCGCCACCAACCTGTCTGCCGCCGGCATCTGGAAGCTCAACGACGCCGTTGACCTGCGTATCGGCGTGGACAGCTCCGAGCGTGCACCCACCAACGAGGAGCTGTATGCCGCCGGCGCCCACATCGCCACCCGTTCGCTGGAGATCGGCGACGCCAACCTGAAGACCGAGCGCGGCCAGCGCGTGGAACTGGGTATCCACACTCACAGTGAGCGCCTGGACTTCTCCGCGTCGGTCTACCAGACCAGGTTCAAGGACTTCATCTACCTGGCCGACACCGGTGTTACCGAAGGCCTGCCGGTCCGCGCCTGGACCCAGCAGGACGCGGTGTTCCGCGGTGCCGAGGCCGAAGCGCTGGTGCACCTGTTCGAGGGTGGCGCCGGTGACTGGGATCTGCGCCTGTTCGGTGACTACGTGAAAGCCAAGCTGGATGGCAGCGGCAGCCGCAACCTCGACATCGCCGTGCCGCACGGCGACCACAACCACAATTACAACGTGGAACTGGCCAACACCGGCTACCTGCCGCGCATCGCCCCGGCCCGCGTCGGCGCCGACCTGCGCTGGTCGAAGGACGGCTGGCGCGCCTCGGTCGGTGCGGTGCGCTACAGCCGCCAGAAGGACGTGGCGCAGAACGAGGAGCCGAGCGATGGCTACACCCTGGTCGACGCCCACCTGGCCTACCGCTGGGACCGCAACGCCAGCAACAGCTACGAGGTGTTCCTGGATGGCAGCAACCTGACCAACCGCGAAGTCCGTCCGCACACCTCGCTGCTGCGCGACTACTCGCCGCTGCCGGGCCGTGGCGTCGCATTCGGCATCCGCGCGTTCTTCTGATCGGCTTACGCCGCCGGAACATTACCTGAGGGGGCCGAAAGGCCCCCTTTTCTTTGTCGCATATGGCATGAACTGGTGGAAGCGGCGCACTACCGACGCATCACCATCTGCTACGCGGCTAGACTCAGCCCGGTGTCAATCCAATAGACAAACTGAGCGGAAACATTTGCACGGCCCTGAGTCTCGATGCCGAACTGGAAGAACGCTTCCTTGCAATCGCCAAACGCGGGAGAACCGCTTGGCTGGCCGGCGACATCGCGGAGGCAGAGCATCGCTTCCTTGAAAGCTGGGACATGATTCCAGAGCCCAAGTCATCCTATGACCACGCCCAGAGTTCATCGTATGGAATAGCAGTTTTCTATCGCGATACCGCCCAGTTTGAGAAGGCCAGAGCGTGGGCGACGGTCGCCAGAGACACTTATGGACAAGGAGAAGCCTCAAGCGAGTACATGGACGAGCTCCTTGCAACGATTGAGTTCGAATCGGGAAACCTTGATGCAGCCTACGCGCTGTTCGAACCGCAGCACCGCAAGTACGGCAGACGTGCCTTTGAGGGCCATGAGAAGGGGTTCATTGATTTCATCAAGAGCAGGAAGAAGGCCAGATGAGCGGATCAGCCACCGGCTAGCCGCATCCGTTCCGGCGCCAAGCCTTTTCATCCACGCATGGCGTGGATCTACAGCAACTCCAGCGGGGGGCCTTCGGGCCCCGCTTTCGTTCAGATTCTCACCATCACGTATCCGTCACAAAGATGTGCGTACGACAACAAGCGGACAATCCCGTCACTCAATGTCTCGCCAACCGGACACTAATGTCCGAAAATATACCCATGACTGCCCAACGTGCCGATGCTGCTGCCCGCCGTGCCCTCATCCTCGACGCCGCCGATCATGTCTTCGGCCAACATGGCGTCACCGCCCCGCTGGATCTGGTGGTCGAACGCGCCCAGGTGGGCCGCGCCACCCTGTACCGCAACTTCCCCGACCGCACCGCGCTGATCCAGGCGCTGCTGCAGCGTACGGTCGACCGCATCCGGCGCCAGGTCGAACAGCTCGGTGACCGCGACGACGCCCTGTTCGAGGTATTCGAGGGCATGGCCCAGCGCATCATCGATTCGCCGGCGCTGGCCGATTACTGGCGCGCGGTCGATTCGGACGTGCCGTCCATGCGCGCTGCGCGCGAGACCGTGCGCGACCTGCTGGAGGAACCGATCGCGCGCGCCAAGGCCGCCGGACTGTGCCGTGCCGACCTGGAAAAGACGGATATTTCACTGATCTCGGGCATGCTGGGTGCGGCCCTGCGCGGCAAGACCCGCGACGAGCGCGCCCAGTTGGCCGGGCGCGCCCTGCAGCTGCTGCGTGGGGGTCTCCAGGGAGCTGCCAGCGAGGCCCGTTGATGGTCCAGCCGTATCTGAAGCCGGTTCCGGATTGGGAGGAACATGAGAAGCCGACCATGCCCGGCTCGGCGTCGATGCCCTGGCACCCGCCGTACCGGCGCGCGGCCTATGCGCTGGTATCGTTGCTGGTGGCGATCACCGGCGGCCTCGGCAATGCGCTGGTTACCGCCAACCTGCCGTTCCTGCAGGGCCAGCTGGCGCTGACCCCGACCCAGGGCAGCTGGCTGGTAGCGGCCTATGCGATGGTGAATGTCACCGCCAACCTGTTGGCCTTCAAGTTCCGCCAGCAATACGGCATCCGCCTGTTCGCCGAAATCGGGCTGGGCCTGTACGCGGCGTTGGCGGTCCTGCACCTGTTCGTCGGCAGCTTCGAGACCACGATGCTGACCCGAGCCGCCAGCGGCTTCGCCGGCGCGGCCTGTTCGACCTTGGGCACGCTGTACATGCTGCAGGCGCTGCCGCGGCGCTTCACCGGCAATCTGCTGGTGGTCGGCGTCGGCCTTTCCCAGCTGGCGGTGCCGATCGCCTGGATCGTCTCCCCGGGCCTGGTCGATACCGGCCAGTGGCACCAACTGTACTCGTTCGAGGCCGGCCTGGCCCTGTGCGCCTTCGCCGCAGTGGTAGTGCTGAAGCTGCCGCCGGGCATCCAGGTGAAGGCGTTCGAGCCACTGGACTTCCTCACGTTCGCGCTGCTCGCCCCGGCCGTCGCCCTGCTGGTGATCGTGCTGGCGCAGGGCTACACGCGCTGGTGGCTCAATACAGCGTGGCTGGGCTGGGCGCTGATCACTTCGATCGTGCTGTCCACCACCGCCTTGATCATCGAGCACTACCGGCGTAACCCACTGCTGCAGATCCGCTGGCTGTCGACGCTGCCGGTGCTGCATTTCATCGTCGGCGCCTTCCTGATCCGCTTCCTGACCACCGAGCAGTCCTACGGCGTGGTCAACCTGATGCGCACGCTGGGCATGGGACCGGACCAGATGCGGCCGCTGTTCGTGGTGATCCTGGCCGGGGTGATCACCGGAATCGCCGGTGCCTCGCTTACCTTCGGCCCGAAGCGGCTGATCGCCCAGCTGCTGATGGCGATCCTGCTGCTGGGCGCCGCCGCGTTCTTCGACCAGCACCGCACCAGCATGGATCGGCCGCACGACTTCTACGCCAGCCAGTTCCTGGCCTCGGTCGGTGCGGGCATGTTCATGGGGCCCCTGATCATGCTTGGCATCTCTGCTGCGCTGAAACAGGGCGTGGACCACATGATCACCTTCCTGGTGACGCTGTCGATCACGCAGACGCTGGGCGGCCTGGCCGGCTCGGCGGTGCTGGGCACCTTCCAGCTGCATCGCGAGCAACTGTATTCCAGCGCGCTGACCAGCCAGCTCGATCCGGCCGATCCGGTGGTAGCGCAACGCCTGCGTCTCCAGCAGCAGCTGTACAGCGCCCAGATCACCGACCCGGTCCTGCGCAGCGCACAGGGCAGCGCGCAGCTGGCACAGACCACGCGCCGAGAAGCCAACGTGCGTGGCTTCAACGATGTGTTCACCCTGAGCGGCTGGCTGGCGATCGGTTTCCTGTGCTGGTTGCTGCTGCTGTCGCTGCGTACCGCCGTACTGAAGCAATGGCGCAAGCGCCACCCGCCCGTGTCCACCGCGGCCACGCCGGCCGCATCCCGTTGAGTCCCCCCATGCCTCCCGTGCCGCCCCGACCCGACGACGCCGACAACGTCACCCCGCCGCCGCCCACCGACGCGGCGCCCGCGTCCACGCCGGTAGAACCCGCGGTCGCGCCGAAGTACCTCAAGCCCAGCGCGCGCAGCGTGGCGGTGATGGTGATTGTCGCCCTGCTGGGCATTGCGCTGATCCTGCGTGCCTGGCACCTGTGGCCGTTCACCAGCAGCGTGATGGTGACCGACAACGCCTATGTGCGCGGCCAGATCACGGTGATGGCGCCGCAGGTGAACGGCTATGTGACTGAGGTGCTGGTGAAGGACTTCCAGCACGTGAAGGAAGGCGAGCCGCTGCTGCGCATCGATGACCGCATCTATGCGCAGCGTGTCGCCCAGGCGCAGGCAACGCTGGACAGCGCGCGTGCGGCGCTGGCCAACTCCGACCAGTCGCAGGCGCAGAACCGTGCGCAGATCGCCTCGGCGCGCGCCACGCTCTCGGCCGGCCAGGCCGAACTGCAGCGCTCGCGCAACGAGCTGAAGCGCTACGAGGAACTGGCCGCACAGCAACTCGTGTCGATCAATGACCGCGACAAGTTCCGCACCAGCCAGGCCTCGGCGCAGGCCAGCGTGCAGCAGTCGCAGGCGCAGATCCGCATCGCCGAGGAAACGCTGGTGTCGACCCAGGTCGCGCGCAAAAGCCTGGAGGCCCAGGTGGAAAGCGCGCAGGCGCAGCTGGAGCTGGCCCGCATCGATCTGGCCAATACGGTGATCCACGCACCGCGCGACGGCCAGATCAGTGAAGCCAGCGTACGCGTGGGCCAGTACGTCGCGGCCGGCTCGCAGCTGCTGTTCCTGGTACCTGACACGCTGTGGGTGGTGGCCAACTACAAGGAAGGCCAGACCTGGGGGATGGCGATCGGCCAGCCGGCCACGTTCTCGGTGGACGCGTTCCAGGGGCAGGTGCTGAAGGGCCGTGTCGAAGAGATCGCGCCCGCCACCGGGTCGGAGTTCAGCGTGTTGCGCCCGGACAATGCCAGCGGCAACTTCACCAAGGTGGTGCAGCGGCTGCCGGTGCGGATCTCGATCGATCCGGGTCAGGCACTGGCGGCGCGGCTGCGGCCCGGCATGTCGGTGATCGTGCGGGTGGATACGGCAGGCAAACCCATGGACTAGGGCGCGCCCCTGCAGGACTCGGCTGGGTAGAGACGGCTGGGTAGAGTCGACTGTTAGTCGACTATCGCGCGCAGGGCGGGTTGCTCTTGGGCTTCACGGAAGAGCAGTCGACTAACAGTCGACTCTACCGCCGACCGACTCTACCGCCGACACGATCAACCCGCGCAGCGCGCGCAGAGACCGTGCACTTCAAGGGTCTGTGCCTGCGGCTGGAAGCCCAGTTCCTTGGCGCGCTTTTCCAGCTGGCTGACGATTTCCCGGTCTTCCAGTTCCACCGCGCTGTGGCAGCTGTTGCAGATCAGGAACGGCACCGAATGCGCGGCGCTGCTGGGGTGGTGGCAGGCCACGAAGGCATTCACCGATTCCAGCTTGTGCACGAAACCATTGGCCATCAGGAAGTCGAGGGCGCGGTACACGGTGGGCGGGGCATCAGCACCCACACCCTTGCCGTTGCGCACCCATTCCAGCAACTCATAGGCCTTGACCGGCTTGCCGGCCTCGGCGATCAGCTTCAGTACATTGGCGCGGATCGGGGTAAGGCGCAGCCCGCGTTCGCGCGAGACACGCTCGACCACCGCCACGAAATCCGATGCGTCGTGGACGTGGTGGTGCGGGGCGGTACAAGCAGTGGCGGTCTTGGCGGACATGCGCGTTCTCCGGTTCGGGCCTGGCAAGGATGCCTCAGGCCGTTGCTACCTTGGTGATGGCCACATCGATGCGTTTCAAGGCCTGCTCGCGGCCAGCCAGGTACACGGTATGGGAAATGTCAGGACTGACCTGGGTACCGGTGATGGCCACGCGCAACGGCTGGGCGACCTTGCCCATGCCGATCTCCAGCGCGGCGGCGACGTCGTGCAGGGCCACGCCCACCGACTCGGCGGTCCATTCCGGCAGGGCTGCCAGCAGCTCGCGGGCCTTGCCCAGCGCCACCTCGGCACCGGCCTTGAAGTGCTTGGCCACCGCCGCGTCATCGTACTCGGTCAGCGGCTGGTACCAGACCACGGCTTTCTCGGCCATCTCCTTCAGGGTCTGCACGCGTTCACGCAGGGCGATCACCACGTCCTCCGGTGCCGGTCCGGCAGCCACGTCCAGCCCCAGCTTCTGCAGCTGGTAGACCAGGTGCGGCACGATCGCGGCCACATCCTCGGTCTTCAGGAAGTGCTGGTTGACCCAGCCCAGCTTGGCCATGTCCAGTCGCGAGGCCTTGGAGTTGCAGTCCTTCACGTCGAACAGCTCGATCAGCTCCTGGCGGCTGAACAGCTCCTGGTCACCGTGCGACCAGCCGAGGCGGGCCAGGTAGCTCAGCAGCGCATCGGGCAGGTAGCCGGCGTCCTTGTACTGCATCACGTCGGCCGCGCCGGTGCGCTTGGACAACTTGGCGCCCTGCTCGTCCAGGATCATCGGCATGTGGCCGAACTTCGGCACCGGCGCACCAATGCCTTCGTACAGGTTGATCTGGCGCGGGGTGTTGTTGATGTGGTCGTCGCCGCGGATGACCTCGGTGATGCCCATGTCCCAGTCGTCCACCACCACCGCGAAGTTGTAGGTGGGGTAGCCGTCCGGGCGGAAGATCACCATGTCATCCAGCTCGCTGTTGGCGATCTCGATGCGGCCCTTGATCAGGTCGTCGAACACCACCGTGCCTTCCAGCGGATTCTTGAAGCGGATGACGCGGTTCGGGTCGTCCCTGTAGGGCAGGCCCAGATCGCGCGCAGCGCCGTTGTAGCGCGGCTTCTCCTGCCTGGCCATGGCAGCCTCGCGCATCGCGTCCAGCTCTTCGCGGGTCTCGTAGGCGTAGTACGCCTTGCCCTCGGCGATCAGCTGCTCGGCCACTTCCTGGTAACGGGCAACGCGGTCGGTCTGGTAGATCGGGCCTTCGTCATAGTCCAGGCCCAGCCACTCCATCGCCTCCAGGATGGCGTCGATCGCACCCTGGGTGCTGCGTTCACGGTCGGTGTCCTCGATGCGCAGCACGAACTCGCCGCCACGATGGCGGGCCTCCAGCCAGCAGTACAGCGCGGTGCGGGCACCACCGATGTGGAGGTAGCCGGTGGGACTGGGGGCGAAGCGGGTGCGGCAGGTCATGGACGGCTCGAGGAACGGGACTCCCCCGATTTTACCAGCCCGCCGCCCCCGACGGAAAAAGGGGACGGAGGGGATTAAGTCGCGATTGCCCAGCCCGTGGGCACTGCAACCGGGAAACGGAGGGGAGATGCGACTTAATCCCCTCCGTCCCCTTTTACGGTTCCACCTTGCGCGGGAACGGCTGCTCGCGCATCGCGGCGTTGTAGGCGAACGAGGCGACGATGGCAGCGGCCTGCTTCAGGTCTTCCGGCTCGGCGTGGTCCCAGGTGTCCAAGTGGCTGTGGTGCACGTTGGTGAAGTAGTCCAGCCGGTCCTGGATGAACTGGAAGCCCGGCAGGCCGATGCGGTCGAAGCTGATGTGGTCGGTGCTGCCAGTGTTGCGGGTGGCCACGGTGGTGGCGCCCACGTCATGGAACGGCGCCAGCCAGGCTTCGAAGATGGGCATGGCCGCCAGGTTTTCCTGAGCGTAGATGCCACGGAAGCGGCCCGAGCCGTTGTCCATGTTGAAGTAGACCTGGAACTTGCCGTAGTCGCGGGTCTTCTGCAGTGCGCCGGTCGGCTCGCGCAGCGACGCCGGCAGCGCCTTCTGCGCCGGGTCAGTCGGCTCCGGGAACTTGCCGAAGTGCTTGGCCACATAGGCCTGCGAGCCGATCAGGCCCTGCTCCTCGCCGCTCCACAGCGCCACGCGGATGGTGCGCCTGGGCTTGGCGCCGGTGGCCTTGAGGATGCGCATCGCCTCCATCATCACCGCCACGCCGGCGGCGTTGTCGGCCGCACCGGTGCCGCTGTGCCAGGAATCCAGGTGCGCGCCGATCATCACCACTTCATCGGGCTTGCTGCTGCCACGGATCTCGGCCAGCGTGTTGTAGCCGGGCTGGTCGGCCTCGTCGGTGAAGCGTGCGGCCACATCCACGCGCAGGCGCACGGTCTGCTTGGCCTCCAGCGCGCGTACCAGCGGATTGAAGTGCTCGCTGATCATCGCCAGCTCGGGAATGCCCACCGACTCACCGGCCTTGCGCGAACCACCACCGGCAACGCGGATGATGCCGTTGTCCCAGCTGCTGATGCCGATCGAGGCCAGCGCGCCCTCTTCCACGAAGAAGGCATTGACCTTGGCCGCCAGCTGCTGGCGTTCCTGGTATTCCTTGACCCGCTTGGCGCGCTCGGCGGTGGCGTCCTTGTCCTTGGGCAGGGTGAACTCCTGCAGGCCCTCCAGCGAGGTGGCGTCGTGGCGGTGCGAATCGGGCTCGGTGCCCCGCTTGTATTCGCGTGCCTCGCCCAGCAGGAGGATCTTGCCACGCAGCTTGCCGCGGTACTTCTCTATGTCTTCGGACTTCTTGATGTCGACCTGCACCAGCTCGCCTTCGACCGGGCCCTTCGTACCGGGGGTCCAGGCCTTGGGCAGCGCATGCAGCGGCTGCACGCGGTCACCCAGCATTTCCACGCTCGCCGAGGTGAATTCCCAGCCACGGCCGAAATCATCGAAGGCTTCGTCGTGCACGTTGTCCAGCTTCCATTCGCTGAACTTGCCGCGGGTCCACGCGTTGGCGCGGCCCATCGCCGGCGAATTGGTCAGGCGCGCGCCGATGCGTTCGGTGAGGTAGCTGAAGGTATCCATCACCTGCGAACGGTGGAAGGCCTCCTGGCGGATGCGGCTGACCATGTCCAGGTCCACCGGTTCGCGCTGCTGCGCCATTGCATTGCCACCCATCGCCAGCGCTACAGCCAGCACGCCCCACTTCAACACATCGCACCCCTGCCCTTCGGCTCGATCTTCAACCCATCGAGTCTAGCCAGCAGGGGCGCGCCGATACCGTCCCATCGGTCATGGACAGCAGTAGATCCACGCCATGCGTGGATGAACAACCCGATCACCCCCTCCACCCCAACCACAACTGCGCCCGCTCCGGCAGCAACAACAACCAGTGCCGCCGGTCGATACTGCTGCAGCCGTACACCGCCGCGTGTGCCGGCCAGTCATCGGGCAGGCCGTCGATGCCGATTTCGGCCAGCGCTTCCGCCCCGGCCTTCCAGGGCCGGTAGCGCGGCACCCGTCCGGCCACTGCGCCACGTCCCTGCCGCGCACCCTGCAACCAGCCCAGGCCCTTGCCCCGCAGTCCTTGGCAGGTCGCCGCCGCCAGCTGGAAGCGGACCAGGCCGGGGGCGATCCGTGCCCCCGGCAGGGCCGCCAGCACGCCATGTGCCTGCAGCAGTGCATCCACTTCCAACAGGGCCGGAATACCCTGCCGTGCCCGTTGCCGCAATCCCTGGCGCCAACTCATGGCCTGCTCCTTACTTCAGGTCCGCGCCGAGCGCGTACCAGTCCACCCGACGGGTCACCCACATCGCCAGCGCCAGGATCACGAACAGCAGCAGCGAACCCATCAGCAGCGCATTGTTCTCCGACACCAGCAGGCCATACAGCGCGCCGTACAGCACGGTCAGCAGCGCCGCGAAGCCGAAGCCGCGCTTCCAGTGGCCCAGCACATTGGCCAGGTACACCGCCTGCAGGCCGATGCAGGCCACCGCCGAAACCAGGTAGGCCTTCCAGAACGCGATGTGCTCGGACAGGCTGATCAGCAGCAGGAAGAAGATCGCCAGCGCCAGGCCGACCATCAGGTACTGCAGCGGGTGGATGCGCAGCGACTTGATCAGCTCGAACAGGATGAAGCCGAGGAAGGTCAGCAGCACGAACAGCACGCCGTACTTCGAGGCACGGTCGGCCTGGGTGTAGGTATCGACCGGATCGACCAGCGACACCGTCACCGCCTGCGAGTCCACCGAACCGTCATTGCGCAGCTGCCGCTGTGCGTCGGAGGCCAGCGAGGACACCGCCCAGCGCGCATCGAATCCCTGCGCATCAACGCGGCGCTCGTTGGGCAGGAAAGCTCCGCTGAACGACGGATGCGGCCAGCTCGAACGCAGCGCGATGTGGGTGTCATCGCCCACCGGCACCACCGACAGCATGCGACTGCCATCCAGGCGCAGCTCCAGTTCAACGGTGCTGGCGGCCAGCGTGCCGCCGTGGTCTTCGGCAAACCCGGTCACCGGTGCATGCAGACCGCGTCCGACTTCGCTGGCCGCGCCAACGCCCGGCAGCAACCGCAACTGCTTGCCATCCACGCGCAGGTTCGGCGTACCGACCAGGCCGCGCACATCGGAAATGCCCACCGCCACATACGGCTTGCCGTAGCTGCGACCGGCCTTCACCGGGTAGTCGTCTGCGGCGAAGGTCGCCTTCATCTGGCCGTTCCAGCTGTACACCGGCACCTTGAACAGCCCCACCTCGCGCTGGCTCGGCAGCATTTCGCCGCCCACCTCCAGCGATGCCGGCATCTGCAGCCAGTGCCCCTCGGTGACCTGCACTTCGGTCTTCTTGACGCCCAGGGGGTCGACCAGTTCAACCTGCTTGCGTTCCACCCATGGCACCACCCGCACCGGGCCCACCAGCTGCTGTGCGCCGGCGCGGCTGTCGGCCACCCGCGAGAAAGCCTCGTCGCGGTACGCACTGCGTTCGTTGATGACACTGCGGATCATCGTCAGCGGAACCAGCAGCAGCAGGATCAGGCCGCCGACAATGGCGAAGCGCAGCAGCATCTTCAGGGATTTCATGGTCCATCCTCGTTGGAGAGGACTGCAGGATGGACCGCCACGGTGAGCGGGGTTTGTGGCGAATTTGAAGCGAATGTGAAGTCAGCGGCGGGGGCGCTGGCCTGGTGTACCCAGCGGCAACCACAGGCTGGCCACGATACCGCCGCCGTCGCGGGCATCGACACTGGCGCGCCCATCATGCAGGCGCGCGACCTCCTGCACGAACGGCAGGCCCAGGCCGGAACTGCGCCGGCCGCTGCCCGGTCGCGCCAGCGAATAGAAGCGCTCGAACACGCGTTCGCGCGCATAGTCGGGAATGCCGGCACCGCGATCCGCTACCTGCAGGCGTACTCCCTGCCCGTCCACCTCGGCCAGCAGCGCGATGTCCGCGCCGGGCGGTGAGAAGGCGATCGCGTTGTCGATCAAGTTGTGCAACGCCTGCCGCAGCAGATAGGCATCACCCTGCACGCGCATGTCGGGTACGCTGCCGATGCGCACCTGCACGCCGGCCGCCTGCGCACGCACCTGCGCGGCCGCCGCCGCATCGGCCAGCAGGGTTGGCAGCGCGATCGGATCGCGGGTCTGCAGCCAGCCGTGCTGTTCCACTTCGGCCAGCGCCAGCAGCTTGTCGATCGTCTCGGTCAGCCGCTCCTGCTGATCGACGATGCTGCGTGCAAAATGCACGCGGTCGGCCTCCGGCAGCGGCTCCTGCAGCAGCTCGGCGGCACCGCGGATCGCCGCCAGCGGACTCTTCATTTCATGCGTCAGCGACTGCACGTACTGCTCGACGTAGGCCTTGCCCTCCAGCTTGCGGCGCATCGTTTCCAGTGCCTGGCCCAGGTCGCCGATCTCGTCGCGGCGCCGCCGCGGGGGTGGCACCGGTTCGCCGGCGCTGACCGCACGCGCGTAGCGGCTGAGCTGGCCAAGGCCCGTGGTGAGCCACATCGTCACCAGCACGCCGACCAGCGCCGACAATCCGATCAGCCAGGCGCCGCGCTCGATGATGGCGCGTTGGCTTGCAGCGATGAACGGATCGATGCTGCGGTTGGGCTGGGCCAGGCTGAGCACGCCGATCAGCGTGCGCCCATCGTCCGGGTCGTATACCGGCGCCGCCACATGCATCACCGTATTGCCTTCCTCGCCCGGCGTTTCCGGGCTGGAGCGGGCACCGTACTCGCCACGCAGGGTGCGATAGACATCATTCCAGCGCGAGTTGTCGCGCCCCAGGTCGCGGCCCAGCGAGTCGTAGATGACGATGCCCTTGGCATCGGTGATGGTCACCCGGTAGTCCAGTGAGCGCTTGGGAAAGCGCCAGACCATCGCTTTCAGGTCACGCTGCCGCGCCTTGGCGAGGTTGCGGGTGAAGCTGCCGCTGCCGATGGTGCCGGCCTTGACGTCGGCGGCGGCCATCTCGGCCAGCACGTTGGCCGCATCGACCAGGGTCGATTCCATCGCCTGGCGCACGCCGGGCTTCACTTCGTTGACGAACACGCGCATCACGAAGAACGCGGCGATGCCGGTTATCAGGAAGAAGCCGAGGAACAGCTTCAATACCAGGCGCATCGGCTAGACCTCCAGCGCGTAGCCAAGGCCACGGTGGGTGCGGATGGGGTCTTCGCTGGCACCGGCCGCGCGCAGCTTGGCGCGCAGCGTCTTTACATGCGTATCAACGGTGCGGTCGGCGCTGTCGGCACTGCTGTCCCAGCCACGGTCCATCAGCTGGGCACGGCTGAGGATGGCGCCCGGGCGCTGCAGCAGCGCTTCCAGCAGCGCGTACTCGTAGCGGGTCAGGTCCAGTGCCTGGCCGCGGAAGCGGATACGCCGGCCTTCGCGGTCGATGGCAAAGGCGCCATGTTCCTGCCAGCCCGCATCGGCGCTGGGTCCTGCGTTGACCGGTGCCGCGCGGCGCAGGCGCGCACGCACCCGCGCCACCAGTTCTCGCGGCGAGAACGGCTTGGTCATGTAATCGTCGGCGCCCAGTTCCAGGCCCAGCACGCGGTCCACTTCATCGTTGCGGGCGGTCAGGAAGATCACCGGCAGCTGGGCCGCCGGCCCGGGCTGCGCGCGCAGCCGCCGGCACACCTCGAAACCGCCCAGGTCGGGCAGGCCCACGTCCAGCACCACCACGTCGATATCGCCGGCCTGCAGCCGTTGCAGGGCCTCGCCGCCGAGCAGGCAGTGGCTGGCGGCATAGCCTTCGCTGCGCAGCGCATAGAGCACGGTTTCGGCGATGGCGGCTTCGTCCTCGACCACCAGGACATGGGCAACGGGAGCTGTCATGGCGCGCAGCATAGCCGCTGCGGCCGCCGCCCCGTACACTGCCGCCCATGAACTACCGCCACGCCTTCCATGCCGGCAACCACGCCGATGTGCTCAAGCACATCGTGCAGCTGGCCCTGATCGACAGCTTCAAGCGCAAGGACAGCCCGTTCTTCGTGCTCGATACCCACGGCGGTGCCGGCCGCTACCTGCTGGCCAGCGAAGAGAGCCGCAAGACGCTGGAGGCCGAGTCCGGAATCATGCGGCTGATGGCCCAGCCCAAGCTGCCCGAGGTGGTCGAGCGCTACCTGAAGGCGGTGCAGGCCGACAATCCGGTGGGCGCGCTGACCAACTACCCGGGCTCGCCGCTGTTGAGCGCACAGGCCATGCGCGCGCAGGACCGCATGGCGGTCTGTGAACTTCAGGAGGCCGAAACGGCCACGCTGAAGGCCCTGTTCGCCCATGACAGCCGCGTCGACGTGCGCGCCGGCGATGGCTATGCCCTGCTGCGCTCGCTGCTGCCGCCGAAGTTCAACGGCAGCAAGATCGGCCGTGGCCTGGTCCTGATCGACCCGCCGTACGAGGCCCAGGACGCGGAATACCAGAACGTCCTGGCCGCCCTGGCCGAGACCCTGGCACGCTGGCCGCAGGCCACCTGTGCGGTCTGGTTCCCGATCAAGCAGCGGCGCACCATCCTGCACTTCCTGCGCAAGGCCACTGCCCTGCCGGTCAAGTCGGCGATGACGATTGAGTTCCTGGTGCGCCCTGACGACTCGCCGCTGCGGCTCAACGGCAGCGGCATGCTGCTGCTCAACCCGCCCTGGCAGTTCGACCGGGTGGTCGGCCCGGCCCTGCCGGCGCTGCGCCAGCACCTGGGCGAACCCGGTGCCAGCACCCGCCTGGATTGGCTCAAAGCCCCCGAATAACGGCCTTCACGAGGCTGTACCGCCGTGAGCCTTCCGTTCACGGAATGCAGCCCCGGTGATGCCACAATCGATGGACCACCAAGGAATCACCCGGTATGGCCACTCGCAACCGCATGCCGCCCTGGCATGAGATCTTCAAGGCTCCCAGCGGCCACGAGCTGCTGATCCGCCCCATCCGCCCGGAAGATGGCGCACCGCTGCAAGCGGCATTCAGCCTGTTCGGGCCGGAAGAAATCCGTGATCGTTTCCTGCAGGCGGTGACCGAACTGTCGCCGGAGACTACCCAGCGCCTGACCCACCCGAACCCCAAGACCGAGATCACCCTGGTCGCAGCCGAGTCCCTGCCCGCTGGCGAAGCGGTGGTCGGCGCGGTTGCCCGGGCCTCGATCATCCCCGGCACCCGTGAAGCCGAGTACGCGATCCTGATCAGCCGCTTCCTGATCGGCCAGGGCCTGGGCCGGCAGCTGATGCGCAAGCTGGTGAAGTGGGGCCGCGGCAAGTACCTGGACCGCCTGTACGGCGACGTTGCCGCCGAGAACGAGCCAATGAAGCAGCTGGCCGCCTCGCTGGGCTTCAAGCCGGTGCCGCATCCGAACGGGGCCGAAGGCCTGGTGCGGATGGTGCTGGAGCTGGACAACTGACGGATGCGTCGGGCCCTGCCCGGCGACGTTGATTCAACCGCCGCGCTCGCCGGGCTTGGCCCGGCGCTACACCCGCTCACGTCACGATCATGGGCCCGGCAGGGGCTTCTGCTAAAATCCGGAGTCCATGTCGCGTACCTCATACCCCGCCCCGCCGCTGCCGCGTGCCGGCCAGCTCCGCGCCTGGTGGCGCGCCCCCGCCTCGCCGACCGCCCTGGCCTGGTACCTGGCCCAGGCCGCGCGCGCGCACGACGCCCCGCTGCTGGTGATCGCCCGTGACAACCACGGTGCCAACCAGCTTGAAGCCGACCTGCAGACCCTGCTTGGCGGCGACCCGGCCCTGCCGGTGGTCGCCTTCCCTGACTGGGAAACCCTGCCCTACGACCGCTTCAGCCCGCATCCGGACATCATCTCGCAGCGCTTGGCTGCCCTGCACCGCCTGCCCACGCTGAAGCGTGGCCTGGTGATCGTGCCGGTGCAGACCCTGCTGCAGCAGCTGGCCCCGCGCAGCTATGTGATCGGTGGCAGCTTCGACCTGAAGGTCGGCCAGCGCCTGGACCTGGAGGCCGAGAAGCGCCGCCTGGAAAGCGCCGGCTACCGCAACGTGCCGCAGGTGATGGACCCGGGCGACTTCGCCGTGCGCGGCGGCCTGCTGGACGTGTTCCCGATGGGCGCCGACGAGCCGCTGCGGGTAGAACTACTGGACGAGGACATCGACTCGATCCGTGCCTTCGATCCGGAAAGCCAGCGTTCGCTGGACAAGGTCGAGGCGGTGCACATGCTGCCCGGCCGCGAAGTGCCGATGGACGAGGCCAGCATCGCACGCGTGCTGGCCACGCTGCGCGAGCGTTTCGATGTGGATACCCGGCGCAGTTCGCTGTACCAGGATCTGAAGTCCGGGCTGGCCCCGGCCGGCGTCGAGTACTACCTGCCGCTGTTTTTCGAACGCACCGCGACCCTGTTCGACTACCTGCCCGACGGCAGCCTGCCGGTGGTCTGCGCCGGTGCGTATGAGGCGTCCGTCGCGTTCTGGGCGCAGACCGCGGACCGCTATGAGCAGCGCCGCCATGATGTGGAGCGCCCGCTGCTGCCGCCTTCGGCGTTGTACCTGTCGCCGGAGCTGCTGCGCGAGCGCCTGAACGATGCCCCGCGCATCGAGGTGTGGGCGGCTGACCATGCGCGCATCGCCGACGCGCACGCGCTGGGCGACCAGCCGCTGCCACCGCTGCCGGTGGCCGCGCGCGAAGCCCCCGCCGGCGATGCGCTGAAATCCTTCCTCGGCCATTATCCGGGCCGGGTACTGATCGCCGCCGATTCACCCGGCCGCCGCGAGGCGCTGCTGGAAGTGCTGCAGGCCGCCGAGCTGAAGCCGCCGGTGGTGGCCGACCTGCCCAGCTTCCTCGCCGACGACGCGCGCTTCGCGATCGCGGTGGCACCGCTGGAGGATGGCTTTGCGCTGGACGATCCGCGCATCGCGGTGCTGACCGAGCGCCAGCTGTTCCCCGAGCGCGCCGGCAGCACCCGGCGCACGCGCCGTGCCGGCCGCGAGCCGGAAGCGATCATCCGCGACCTCGGTGAACTGACCGAGGGCGCGCCGATCGTGCACGAGGATCATGGCGTCGGCCGCTATCGTGGCCTGATCGCGATGGACGTCGGCGGCATGCCCGGCGAGTTCCTCGAAATCGAATATGCCAAGGGCGACCGCCTGTATGTGCCGGTCGCCCAGCTGCACCTGATCAGCCGCTATTCCGGTGCGTCGGCGGAAACCGCGCCGCTGCATTCGCTCGGTGGCGAGCAGTGGAGCAAGGCCAAGCGCAAGGCCGCCGAGAAAGTACGCGACGTTGCTGCCGAGCTGCTGGAGATCCAGGCCCGCCGCCAGGCGCGTGCCGGCCTGGCACTGCAGGTCGACCGCGCGATGTACGAGCCGTTCGCGGCCGGTTTCCCGTTCGAGGAGACCCCGGACCAGCTGGCCGCGATCGATGCGACCCTGCGCGACCTGGCCAGCAGCCAGCCGATGGACCGCGTGGTCTGCGGCGACGTCGGCTTCGGCAAGACCGAGGTGGCGGTGCGCGCCGCGTTCGCCGCCGCCAGTGCCGGCAAGCAGGTGGCCGTGCTGGTGCCGACCACGCTGCTGGCCGAACAGCACTACCGCAACTTCCGCGACCGCTTCGCCGATTACCCGCTGAAGGTCGAGGTGCTGTCGCGCTTCAAGACCAGCAAGGAAATCAAGGCCGAACTGGAAAAGGTCGCTGCCGGCACCATCGACGTCATCGTCGGCACCCATCGCCTGCTGCAGCCGGACGTGAAGTTCAAGGACCTGGGCATGGTCATCGTCGACGAGGAGCAACGATTCGGCGTGCGCCAGAAGGAGGCACTGAAGGCGCTGCGCGCCAACGTGCACCTGCTGACGCTGACCGCCACGCCGATCCCGCGCACGCTCAACATGGCCATGGCCGGCCTGCGCGACCTGTCGATCATCGCCACGCCGCCGCCGAACCGGCTGGCGGTGCAGACCTTCATCACCCAGTGGGACAACGCGCTGCTGCGCGAAGCCTTCCAGCGCGAGCTCGCGCGCGGTGGCCAGCTGTACTTCCTGCACAACGACGTGGAGAGCATCGGCCGCATGCAGCGCGAGCTGTCCGAGCTGGTGCCGGAGGCACGCATCGGCATCGCCCACGGGCAGATGCCCGAGCGCGAACTGGAAAAGGTGATGCTGGATTTCCAGAAGCAGCGTTTCAACGTGCTGCTGTCGACCACGATCATCGAATCGGGCATCGACATCCCCAACGCCAACACCATCATCATCAACCGTGCCGACCGTTTCGGCCTGGCCCAGCTGCACCAGCTGCGTGGCCGCGTCGGTCGTTCGCACCACCGTGCCTACGCCTATCTGATCACCCCCGACCGTCGCGCGATCACCCCCGACGCCGAGAAGCGCCTGGAAGCGATCGCCTCGATGGACGAGCTGGGCGCCGGCTTCACCCTAGCCACGCACGATCTGGAGATCCGCGGCGCCGGTGAACTGCTTGGCGAGGACCAGAGCGGGCAGATGGCCGAGGTCGGCTTCAGCCTGTATACCGAGCTGCTGGAACGCGCGGTACGCAGCATCAAGCAGGGCAAGCTGCCCGACTTGGATGCCGGTGAGGAAGTGCGCGGCGCCGAGGTCGAGCTGCATGTGCCGGCACTGATCCCGGAAGACTACCTGCCGGACGTGCACACCCGCCTGACCCTGTACAAGCGCATTTCAAGCGCGCGCGACAGCGATGCACTGCGCGAGCTGCAGGTGGAGATGATCGACCGCTTCGGCCTGCTGCCGGATGCAGCCAAGCACCTGTTCGCCATCGCCGAGCTGAAGCTGAAAGCCAATACGCTGGGCATCCGCAAGCTCGACCTGGGCGAGAACGGCGGCCGCATCGTGTTCGAGTCCAAGCCGAACATCGATCCGATGGCGGTGATCCAGCTGATCCAGAAACAACCGAACCTCTATGCCATGGAAGGGCCCGACAAGCTGCGCATCAAGCACCCGCTGCCGTTGCCGGAAGACCGCTTCAACGCGGCCCGCGCCCTTCTGACCACCCTCGCCCCGGGTTGATCACCCCCCGAACACCCCGCACCGGCCCCCACCCGGTGCGGGCGGATGACCATGTTCCCTGACGCCGTACCCGCCCCCGACCTGCTGCACGCGCAGGCCTGCCTGATCGATGCTCTCGCGATGTCGCTGCAGATGCGCGACGCCTACACCCGCCACCACTGCGACCGCGTTGGCCTGCTCGCGCAGTGTCTGGCCACGCACTGCGATCTTGATGACGAGGCCCGTGCGCAGATCGGCCTGGCCGCGCGCTTCCATGACATCGGCAAGATCGGCATACCCGATGATGTGCTGCTGGCACCACGCCGGCATACCGATGAGGAGCGCGCGATCATGCGCGAGCATCCGGTACGCGGCGAACACATCTTCCTGGCCACCGGCCGCAGCGACGCCTTGCCGGTGGCGCGGCTGATCCGCGCCCATCACGAGGCCTTCGATGGCAGCGGCTACCCCGATGGGCTGCGCGGCGAATCCATCCCCCTGGGCGCGCGCATCGTCACCATTGTCGATGCCTACGATGCGATGACCAGCGTACGCCCGTATCGCGACGCAATGGAGCACGAAACCGTCTTGCGGATCATCGAAGCGCAGTCCGGCGGGCTGGTGGACCCCTACGTGCTGCAGCGCTTCCATCGCATGCTGGCGCGGGAACCTGCGCTGGCCTGAGATCTTCCCGACGGTGAAACGACCCGCCGGTAGAGTCGACTGTTAGTCGACTGCTCGTCGTTCAGCTCGAGAAAATCCCGCGCTGCGCGCGATAGTCGACTAACAGTCGACTCTACTAGCCGGCGCTGCGCTGCCGGCCTGGAAGACAAAAGGCCCGGCGTTCGCCGGGCCTTTCGCTCCACGCATCACGGGTGATCGATTACCAGATCACCACGCGCTTGTCGTCGGCACGCACCATTGCATCGCCGGCCTTGCACTGGAAGGCGGCCGCGAACGAAGGCATGTTCGACGGTGCGCCGTTGGCACGGAAGTTGGCCGGGGCGTGCGGATCGGTGTTCAGGCGGACGCGCAGCTCACCATCGGTGAAATTGCGGCGCCACACCGTGGCCCAGTTCATGAAGAAGCGCTGGTCCTGGCTGTGGCCATCGACCTCGACATTCGCCTTCGGGTCTTCCTTCAGCGCCATCTGCAGCGCGTCATAGGCCACGGTCAGGCCGCCCAGGTCGCCGATGTTCTCGCCCAGGGTCAGCTTGCCCTTCACGAACACGCCCGGCACCGACTCGTAGCCGTCGAACTGCGCGACCAGCTGGTCGGTACGCTCGGTGAAGGCCTTGCGGTCGGCGTCGGTCCACCAGTTGTCGAAGTTGCCGTTGGCGGCGAACTGGCTGCCCGAGTCGTCGTAGCCGTGCATCATTTCGTGGCCGATGACCGCACCGATGCCGCCGTAGTTCAGCGCCGGATCGGCCTTGGCGTCGAAGAACGGCGCCTGCAGGATCGCTGCCGGGAACACGATCTCGTTCTTGGTGGCGTTGTAGTACGCGTTGACGGTCTGCGGGGTCATGCCCCATTCGGTCTTGTCCACCGGCTTGCCGATCTTGTCCAGCATGTAGCGGTAGTTGAACGCACGCGCCGCCTGCATGTTGCCCAGGTAGCTGTCGCCGTTGGTCTGCAGGCCCGACCAGTCACGCCACTTGTCCGGGTAGCCGATCTTCGGGGTGAAGCTGGCCCACTTTTCCAGTGCCTTCTTCTTCGTTTCCTCGCCCATCCACGGCAGCTGCTCCAGCCGCGCCTTCAATGCCTGCGACAGGTTCTCCACCAGGTGCTGCATGGCCACCTTCGACTCGGCCGGGAACACGGCGTCGACGTACAGCTGGCCCAGGGCTTCGCCCATGCCACCGTTGACCGACTCCAGCACGCGCTTCCAGCGCGGCTGCATTTCCTTCTGGCCACGCAGGGTGGTGCCGTAGAACTCGAAGTTGGCCTTCTCGAACTGGCTGCTCAGGTACGGCGCGGCATCGTCGATGGTGTGGAAGCGCAGGTAGGCCTGCCAGGTGCTGGCCGGCACGTCGGCCAGCATCTTGTCCATTTCACCGAAGAAGCCCGGCTGGGCCAGTGAGAACTTCTGCGCGGCCGGCACCTTCAGCGTGTCGAACAGCGCGGTCCAGCTGAAGTTCGGGGTCAGTCTGTCGGCCTCAGCCGCGCTGAGCGGGTTGTAGCGCTTGGCCGGGTCACGCATTTCGATGCGCGACATCGAGGCCTTGGCCAGGCGGGTTTCGAAGGCCATCACGGCCTTGGCCTGCTCGGCGGCCTGCGCCGCGTCCACGCCGGACAGGGTCAGCACCTGTGCGATATAGGCCACGTAGGCGTCGCGGATCTTGGCCTGCGCATCGTCGAAGTAGTAGCCCTTCTCCGGCAGGCCCAGGCCACCCTGGCCGACGTAGGCGATGACGTTGGCCGAATCCTTGTAGTCGGCATTGGCGAACAGCGAGAACAGCACGCCCTTGCCTTCGGCCTGGCTGTCGCGCAGGTACCGGGTGATGGCGGCGGTGTCGTTAAGCGCGGTGATCTTGTCCAGCTGCGGCTGCAGCGGCGCCAGGCCGGCAGCTTCGATCTTCGCTTCGTCGTTGCCGGTCTTCCAGATGTCACCGATCTTGGCTTCCACCGAGCCGGCCTTGGCCTGGCTGGCGGCGGCCTGCTGCACCAGCGCGTGCTGCACTTCCAGCGAGCGCTCGCGCAGGATCTCGAAGCTGCCCCAGGTGGTCTGGTCGCCCGGCACCGGGTTGGCCTTCAGCCACTTGCTGTTGACGAAGCCATTGAGGTCGGTACAGGCGGAGATGGACGGATCGAGATCAGCGCTGTTGAGCGAAATCAGCGGCGTCTTGATCTGCGACAGGTCGAAGGCTGGCTTGGCGTCGGCGCTGGCCGCCGGTGCGGCGTCATTCTTGCCACAGGCCGCCAGCGAAGCAGCGATGGCGATGGTCAGGCCCAGCGGGACCAGGTTGCGGACGTTCATGAGGCTCTCCTGCGGGTAATTTCACAGGGTAGCCGGGGGCGTGAGGTTGGGGACCGGCCAAAGGTCACAGAGCGTCCTTCTGTAGAGTCGAGCCATGCTCGACTGCTCTCCGTTCCGGGTTCATGCTTCGTGCGGCAAAAACCCAAAGCAGCCGAGCGTGGGCTCGGCTCTACAGAAGCGAAGGCCGGCTTGCGCCGGCCTTCTGCTTCTTATTTCGCCTTGCCCTGGTTGGCCACGGCTTCGGCGGCCTTGCGCGCCGCTTCCGGGTCGCCCAGGTAGCGGAACGACTGCACGGTCAGGTCATCGTTCAGTTCGAACAGCAGCGGGATGCCGGTCGGGATGTTCAGCTCGAGGATTTCCTCGCGCGAGACATTGTTGAGGTACTTGTACAGCGCGCGCAGCGAGTTGCCGTGGGCGGTGACCAGCACGGTCTTGCCGTCCTTCAGCTGCGGGGCGATGGCGTCGTGCCAGTACGGCAGCACGCGATCCAGGGTGGTGGCCAGCGACTCGGTGCCCGGCAGCGCGTTGCGGTCCAGACCGGCGTAACGGCGGTCATGGATCGGGTGGCCCGGATCTTCCAGTTCCATCGGCGGCGGCGGGATGTCGTACGAACGACGCCACACCTTGACCTGCTCCTCGCCGTGCTTGGCCGCGGTCTCGGCCTTGTCCAGGCCCTGCAGGCCGCCGTAGTGGCGCTCATTGAGGCGCCAGGACTTGTTCACCGGCAGCCAGTCCTGCTCCAGCTCGGCCAGCGCACCCTGCAGGGTGTGGATGGCGCGCTTCAGTACGGAGGTATGGGCAACGTCGAACTGCAGGCCTTCCTCGCGCATCAGGCGACCGGCGGCGGCCGCTTCCCGGCGCCCCTGCTCGGTCAGATCGACATCGACCCAGCCGGTGAAGCGGTTGTCCAGGTTCCACTGGCTCTGGCCATGGCGCAACAGTACGAGTCTACGGGTCACTGCAGGGTCTCCAACGCGAGGATAGGCAGGCCGCCATTGTAGCCCGGCCGCCGCTCACCGGGCCGTGGCGCCGCCCGTGCGATGCTGTGACCCATGAATACGGTGATCGATCCCGGGCGCTGGGAAGGCAGCGTCGCTGCCGCCCGTGCGCAGCAGCTGCAACTGGCGGGCCGCGTGGAGCGCCAGGACCGCCTGCCACGCAGCGTGCGCTGGCTGGCCGGGATGGATGTCGGCTTCGAAGACAACGGCGCCATCACCCGCGCCGCGGCGGTACTGCTGGATGCAAAGACGCTGCAGCCCGTGGCGCAGGAGATCGCGCGGGTTCCCACACTGATGCCCTATATCCCGGGCCTGCTCAGCTTCCGCGAGCTGCCGGCATTGCTGGCCGCACTGGCACTGCTGCCACGAACGCCGGACCTGGTGTTCGTCGATGGCCACGGCATCAGCCATCCGCGCCGGCTTGGCGTCGCCGCGCATCTTGGCGTGGTCACCGATCTGCCGAGCATCGGCGTGGCGAAATCGAAACTGGTGGGAAGGTTCGTCGAACCGGGCGCCGAAGCTGGTGCGCATACACCGCTGCTGGATGGCGACGAGCAACTGGGCTGGGTGCTGCGCAGCAAGGTGCGCTGCAAGCCGCTGTTCGTGGCCGGTGGCCATCGGGTCAGTGCCGACACCGCGCTGGGTTGGGTGCAGCACACCCTGCGTGGCTATCGGCTTCCGGAGCCGACCCGGCTGGCGGATCGGCTGGCCTCGAGGCGGGACGAATGACCTTCGCTGCTCTGGACGGAGGCAGCCTGCGCGGTCGTGTCGGGACGATTGGGTAGAGTCTACTGTCAGTTGACTATCGCGCGCAGCGCGGGCTTCGTCGCAGCCTCGCGGGAGAGCAGTCGACCAACAGTCGGCTCTACCAAGGCGGATTCGTCCAATCGGTTTTGTCCGACCGTTTTCACCCGGCCGGTTTCACCCAGCCGGCGTCTCTCTTATGCCATTCAACGATGCACGTGGCCACGATGGCCCTGCGCGTCCTCGCCATGGTCGTGGCCCTCGTGGCCCTCGTGGCCCTCGTGTCCGCCGCCCTTGGCCGGCGCCGGCCCGCCACAGGCTTCGCCACAATGGTCCGCTTCAATCTGCAGTGTCACGTGCTCGATACCGAAGTCATCATGCAGGCGACCGCCCAGCTCGCGGCGCAATGCATCGGCGTCGGTGCCGTCGCGCATCACGATGTGCGCGGTCAGCGCCGGCGTGCTTGAAGCCAGCGCCCACACGTGCAGGTCATGCACGTCCAGGACTGCGGCGTGGCCGGCCAGGCTGTCGCGCACCCTGGCCACATCCATGCCCTTGGGCACGCCTTCCAGCAGCACGTTGATCGCCTCACGCATCAGTACGTAGGTACGCGGCAGCACCCACAGGCCGATCAGCACCGCCAGGATCGGGTCGATCGGTTTCCATCCGGTCCACTTGATCAACAATGCGCCCGCAATCACTGCCACCGAGCCGAGCATGTCGGCCCATACTTCCAGGTAGGCGCCCTTCACGTTGAGGCTCTCGCCACTGCCCGCCTGCAGCAGGCGCATCGAGATCAGGTTGATGACCAGGCCCGCCGCAGCAATCACCAGCATGCCGGAGGAGGCGATCTCCTGCGGCTGGCGGAAACGGCCGACCGCCTCCCACAGGATGTAGGCGGCGACCACGAACAGCATGGCACCGTTGATCATCGCGCCCAACGCTTCCAGCCGTGCATAGCCGTAGGTGCGGCGCGCATCCGGCGGGCGCCGGCTCAGCCGCACCGCGACCAGCGCGATCATCAGCGCCAGCGCATCGGTGGCCATGTGTGCGGCGTCGGACAGCAGCGCCAGGCTGTTGGTCCAGAACGCGCCCACCACTTCGACGACGAGGAAGGTGGTGGTCAGGCCGAGTGCCCACCACAGGGGTTTCTCGTGGCGGATCTGGGATGGCAGGTGGCCGTGGTCGTGGCCCATGGCAACAGCTCCTTTGCGATGCGGTGCAGGCTACGCGGTGCCGGCGGGGGAGACTATTACGATGTTTATAACATTGCAGGCCACACGAGCCCTCGCCGGGCATGGCCCGGCGAGGGCTGCAGACCGACGACCGCCTGCGGTCAGAAGCCGAAGCGCAGGCTGGCCCAGTATGCGCGGCCCGGCTCGTTGTAGGTCGCCGCCCCGGCATCGCTGCTGTTGGCCTCGCGGAACAAGCGCTTGTCGGCCAGATTGTTCACTCCGAAACCGAAGCTGACCGTCTCGGTCACCTTGTAGCGCGCGCTCACGCCCCAGATGTTGTACGCGCCACGATCCTGCAGCGCGATCGATGCATCGCAGCTGCCAGTGCAGCGCGGGTCGTTGTTGATGTTGGTCGTGGCCGGTTCCTGCCTGCCGTAGAAGGTGCCGGTCAGCAACACGGACAGCCTGTCGGTGGCCTGCCAGTCCAGCATGGTGTTGATCGTGTACTTCGGAATCACCGACAGCGGCTGATGCGTGGTCTTGTTCTCGTTTTCCACCATGTAGGTGAAGTTGTTGCTCCACTTCAGGCGGTTGCCCTGCTCGCCCAGCAGCGGAATGACCAGGTTGCCTTCCAGCCCCTGCACGATCGCCTTCGGCGCGTTCTCCCAGCGGAAGATGCGGCCCTTGGTGTCGGCGGTCAGCCCGATCTGGGTGTATCCGGCCTGGATCTTGTCCTTGTAATCGTTGTGGAAGTAGGTCAACGACGCCTGCCAGCCGCTCTGCGGTGCCCACTCGATGCCCAGTTCCTTGTTCAGGCTGGTTTCCGCCTTCAGGTCCGCGTTGCCGCGCATGTAGCAACCGGCGCCCAGGCTCGGCAGCGCATTGGGGCAGCCGTTGCCGCGGGTGTAGTAGAGATAGTCCGGATTCGACTGGTACAGGTTCGGCGCCTTGAACGCGCGGGCAATGCCGCCCTTCACCACCCAGTCGCTGTTGATGCGGAACTGCGCATTGAGGCTGGGGCTGGTGTTGTTGCCGAACTGGCTGTGGTGGTCGAAGCGCAGGCCCGGGGTAACGATCCAGCGCTCACCCAGGTAGATGTTGTCTTCCACGAACGCCGCCGTGGTCTGCGCGTCGGCCTTGCCCCGCGCACGGTCGGCCGACAACCCTGGAATACCGCCGCCGCTGCTGCTGGACTGGCTCATCGAATACGGATCGGTCAGGCGGCTGTCCAGGTATTCAAAGCCGAGCGTCCAGATGTTCTCTGCGCCGCCCAGCGCGGTCGGGAAGCTCACTTCGCCATCCAGCTGGTAGTTGCGCAGGCGCGAGGTAGACCAGTCGGTGCCGTTGAAGCTGCCTTCCGGGCCACCGGCCAGGCCTTCATTGATGCGCGAGTTGTTGACCGCCTCGACTGCGGCCGTCACCCGCGAAGTGACATCACCCCAACGGCCGCGGTGGGTGACCGCACCGGTGTTGCGGTACATGCGGTTGGTCTCCGCTTCGCCCTCGGCCAGTGCCGCCAGATCGACGCCGGTCGAGGTACCGGTGGTGCTGACGGCGCGGTCGCCGGCGTAGATGTTGCCCTGGCGGCTGGTGCCGGCTTCGAACTCCACCACCTGGTTGGCGGTCACGTCCCAGCGCAGCAGCGCGTTGACGTCGCGGTTCTTGACACCCTCGCGGCCGGCTGGCGGCACCGCGTTCGGATTCGTCGCGTACCGGCGATTGAGGTCCAGCGAATCGGCGTCGGTCCTGTTGAGATTGCCGTACAGGCGGAACGACAGGGTATCGGTCATCGGCCCGCTGAGCTGCAGGCCGACGCGCTCGCTGCCCCCTTCGGCACTGTGCTCGGGCACCAACCCAAACAGGTCGACCGCACCGGTCAGATCGCCGGTCGGGTGCTTGGTGATGATGTTGACCACGCCGCCGGAAGCACCGGAGCCGTAGCGTGCCGCCGCCGGGCCGCGCAGCACTTCGATGCGCTCGATCATTTCCGCCGGCACCCAGTTGGTATCGCCGCGGGTATTGCGCTCGCCGCTGCGCCCCATGCGCACGGCATCACGGGCACCGACGCGCTTGCCGTCGACCAGGATAAGGGTGTTTTCCGGGCCCATGCCACGCAGGTCGATCTGGCGGTTGTTGCCGTACTGGCCCGAGGCGCTGTTGCCGGTCAGGTTGACGCCCGGCATGGTGCGCAGCAGTTCGGCGATGTCGTTGGCCGGCGGGCGCCTGGCGATGTCCTCAGCGGTGATGGTCGAAGTGCCCAACGCCTGGCGGGCAATCTGCGAGGCGGTGACATGCACCGTGTCGATATCGGTGGCGTCGGTTTCAGCCTTGGCGGTCAGGGCGCTGCCCGCCAGCAGGGCGGCAACGGCAAGCGCCAGCGGGCGCGGCGAGAGGACAACGGCAGGAGACATGATCTGGACCTTCTGGCAGGGCTACGGGGCCTCTGGCAAAGGGCTTGAGGCAACGACAAGGGGGAGGGGAGCGTCGCTGCAGTCGCCTGCGGCCCGATCCGTGCGTACATTCTCCCATCAATACGAGTGATTCTCAAATGCGTTAACTCATTGCCGCAGGGGCACGGATGTGCTTTGCGCACCGTGCAACGCTGCACCGCGCGTAAACTGGCCGGCTAACCCGCCATCAACCGCACGCCGCCACGGCCGATACCCGTGGTTTGTCGTACGCAGTCAGAGATCGACGTGGAAACACCGCAACTGGACGATGCCAGCCAGCCGCTGGCCGAAGCCTGGCAGCACTGCCTGCAACAGGCTGGCCCTGCCGCCACCGCGCTGCTCAAGGCCGCAGCCACCGATGCCCCAGCCGTGCTGGCACAGCGCTTTTACGAAGTGCTGCTGCAGGACGGGCGTGCACGCCGCTTCCTGTCCCACGACCAGGTCAAGCAGCGCCTGCAGCCGGCCATGCAGCGCTGGCTGGTGCAACTGCTGACCACTGATCGCGACAGGATCGCCAGTGCCGTGGCCTCGCAACGGGTGATCGGCGATGTGCATGCCCGGGTCGGCATTCCGGTCGACCTGGTCACCCGCGGCGCGCGCGTGCTCAAGCACGAGCTGTTCGTGCGCCTGCGCGACGACGCACCCGACAGTGCCACCGCGTTCGCCGCCATCGACTGCCTCAGCGCGATCATGGACATCGCCATGGAAGGCATGACCCTGGCCTACACCCATGCGCGCGAACGATCCACCCGTGCCGATGCGGCCTACCGGTTGTTCTCGCTGGTGCAGAACGTCAGCACCGAGCGCGAGCGCCAGCGCGCCCTGCTGCTGGACTGGGAAAACGCACTGCTGTACGCACTGGCCGGCCACGTGCAGGCCGGCGAAAGCGCCAGCCTGGCGACCTCGGAATTCGGCCTGTGGTTCACCCACAAGGGCATCCCCAGCTTCGGCGAGAGCAGCGAAACCCAGCAGGTCGGCCAGCTGATGGCCCGCATCGACGGGAACCTGCAACAGGCAAGCAACGATGCCCCGGCGCAGCGGCTGGCGGTGCTGCCGGCCATCCGCGAGGATCTGGCCGCCATCCGCACCCTGATGACCCTGCTGTTCGAGCGCATCGGCGAACTGGATGCCGGCAGCGATGCGCTGACCAACCTGCTCAACCGCCGCTTCCTGCCGACCGTGCTGCGGCGGGAAATCGAGCTGGCCACGCGCAACGGCACGCCGTTCTCGCTGCTGCTGCTCGACCTGGATCACTTCAAGGCGATCAACGACGGCCACGGCCACGATGCCGGCGACCGCGCGTTGCAGCACGTGGCCGGCCTGCTCGGCCAACTCACGCGGGGCAGCGACTACCTGTTCCGCTATGGCGGCGAAGAATTCGTGGTGGTGCTGGTGGCGGCCAGCGAGTCGCAGGCGACCGTGATCGCCGAGAGCCTGCGCCGGCAGATCGCACAATCACCGGTAGCACTAGCCAATGGCCAGGTGCTGGAGCTGACCGCCAGCATCGGCGTGGCCGGTCACGATGGTCATCCGGACTACGAGCGGTTGATGGCACGCGCAGACGCGGCGATGTACGAGGCCAAGCGCAGCGGCCGCAACCGCGTGGTGGTGGCCAGCGCGGACCTGCAGGAAGCCCCGGGGCGGCGTGCACTGCAGCGATGACGACAGGACAGGTAGAGTCGACCGCTGGTCGACTATCGCGCGCAGCGCGGGATTTTTCGCACGCGGGGCGAAGAGCAGTCGACTGACAGTCGACTCTACCGACAGTCGACTCTACCGGTTCGCGCGCCAGCCGATGCGTTGAACGCCACCACCCGCCATGCTGCCCACCACAGCAGCGCCAGCAGCGCGATGCCGGCGCCCAACAGGCACACTGCTGGCCAGCCATGCCGGGCCTGCACCCAAGGCCCCGCAGCCGCACCCGCCCCACTGCCAACTGCATAGAACAACATGTACAACGCCACCAGGCGCCCATGCTGTTCTGCCGGTGCACGCAGCAACAATGCCTGGTTCGAGACATGGAGTGCCTGGCCGCCGAGGTCGAGCACGACCACACCCAGCAAAAGCAAGGACAGCGAACGCGGCAGGCCCAGCAGCGGCCACCACGCGACCAGCATCAACAACAGCGCGCCGAGGCTGACCCGATGCGCGAAACCACGGTCCATCCAGTGCCCGACCCGCGACGCCATCAATGCACCTGCCACCCCGGCCAGGCCGAGCGCACCGATGGCTGCGGTCGACCAGTGCAGCGGCGGTGCCGACAGCGGCAAGGGTGCCGCCGCCCAGAACACATTGAGGCCGGCAAACAGCAGCAATGCCAGCGGCCCGCGCTCGCGCAGCGTTCGATCGCGGCGCAGCATGCCCAGCATCGAGCCGATCAGGTCGCGCCAGCGCGGCGGCACTGCGGGTATCGGCACGGCCGGCAGGCGCCGCCACAGCAGTACGGCCAAGGCCGCCATCAGCGCTGCCGAAAGCAGATAGACCGCTTGCCAGCCGGCAATGGCCGCCACCGTGCCGGACAGCACACGCGCCAGCAGCAGCCCGATGAACACCCCACCCTGCACCACCCCCACCACGCGCCCGCGCTGCGCGGCCGGAGCCATCGCTGCCGTATAGGCGATCAAGCCCTGGGTGAGCGCGGTGCCCAGCAGTCCGGCCAGCAGCATGGCCGACAGCAGCCAACCGGTCGTGCGTGCCGCTGCCAGCCACAGCAGGGCCGCCACCAGTGCCGCCAGCTGCAGCCGCAGCAGGCGCCGCCGGTCACCGCGATCGGCCAGCGGCAGCAGGCCGAGCAATGCAAGCACGCTGCCGGCCTGGGTTGCCGCCAACACTGCGCCCGCCACGGCACGGTCCAGTGCGAAGGCCTGTGCCAGCCGATCCAGCAGCGGTTGCGCGTAATAGACGTTGGCCACGCTGGCGCCGGCCGCGACCGCGAGCAGGGTCAGCAATGGGCGGGACATCGATGCGCTCATGATGTAGTTGCAATTTGAAACTTGATGCAGGCTATCGCCATTGGTTTTAAACTGCAACCACATTCGGAGGCCCCAGCATGCACGCCAACAGTCCCTGCCCCGTTGCCCGCAGCGCCGACCTGCTCGGTGATCGCTGGGCACTGCTGGTGATCCGCGATGCCTTCGACGGCGTCAGCCGCTTCGGCGACTTCCAGCGCAGCCTCGGCGCGGCGCGCAACATCCTCAGCGATCGCCTGCGCAGGCTGGTCGAGGCCGGCATCCTGCAACTGCAACCGGCCTCCGATGGCTCGGCCTACCAGGAATACGTGCTCACCCACGCCGGCCAGGAACTGTTCCCGCTGCTGGTCGCGCTGCGCCAGTGGGGAGAACGCCATCGCTTCAGCGCCGGTGAAACCCATTCGCAGTTGATCGAATCCAGCACGCGGCGACCACTGCCCTACATGCAGCCACACGGGCGCGACGGTCAGCCGCTGCAGGCCGCCGCCACCCGCGTGCGCAAGCTCAAGGACGACCGGCGCGGCGCCTGATCCGCCCACTCGCGCACACCGACGGACGCCCGCGCCGGTTAGCATCGGATCTTTCCGCCGCTGGATGCCGCCGATGTCGCGCTGTCGCCCTTCCCTGCTGACCGCCCTGCTGTTGCCGCTGCTGGCCTGCGCCACAGCAACCACGCAGGCCCGCGAGGTTGCCGCGCCCGCCGACCACGTGCAGGCCGATGGCCCCTATGTGTTCCGCCAGGGCGACCAGCTGCAGGCCAAGTGGATCTGCGACGACAAGGTCGAGTCGCGCACGCTGGCCATCAACACGACGGGCACCGATATCGCGCCGCGCTGTGGCTACGAGCACACCGTACATGTGGCCGCGCCGAACGCACCTTCGATTTCCGTGCTGCCGGCTGCACCGCGCATCGTCGCGCTGTCGGACATCCATGGCCAGTACGGGCTGCTGGTGCGCCTGCTGCGCGCCCACCACGTGATCGACGCGGAGGATCGCTGGGCGCTGGGCAAGGACACACTGGTCATCGCCGGCGACGTGTTCGACCGCGGCCCGCAGGTGACCGAGGCGTTCTGGCTGCTCTACGGCCTGCAGCAGCAGGCGGCCGCCGCCGGTGGCGCCGTGCACTTCGTGCTCGGCAACCACGAAACCATGGTGCTGTACGACGACCTGCGCTACGTCAACCCGAAGTACCTGCGCAGCGCCCAGCTGCTGGGCCGCAGCTACCCGCAGCTGTATGGTGCCGATTCGGTGATCGGGCAGTGGCTGCGCACCCGTCCGGTGCTGCTGAAGATCGGCGATACCCTGTTCCTGCACGGCGGCATCTCGCCCGAGGCGGTGCAGCTGGCGCTGGACCCGGCACGCACCAACGCGGCCTATCAGGCCTCGCTGGGCCTGCCCAAAGCCGAAGTGAAGGCCGACCCGGCCACGGCACCGCTGTATGACGGCAAGACCAGCCCGATCTGGTACCGCGGCTATTTCGATGGCCGCCTCGACACCGCGGGTGTGCAGGCCGTGCTCGACCGCCTGCAGCTCACCCGCATCGTGGTCGGCCACACTTCGATGCCGCACGTCAGCAGCTTCCATGGCGACCGCGTAATCGCGATCGACAGCAGCATCAAGAACGGCGAGAACGGCGAACTGCTGTTCATCGAGGATGGCAAGCTCAGCCGTGGCCTGCTGGATGGTTCGCGGGTGCCGCTGGCGCTGGGTGAGCCGGGCCTGCAGGACTGAATGGAGGGACAGCGCGACGGTGCCGGGAGGTGCCGGCGCGCTCCACCTTCACCCGGTTTGCGGCTACCCTTCGGCAGCCGAGAGGTCCAACCCGTCCATCCGGTGGGCCTGACCGTTACAGGAGCCCCGCGCATGCGCGTTCTGATTGCTGAAGACGACCCGGATATCGCCTCCGGCCTGTGCGCCTCGCTGCGCCGGCAGGGGCACGTGGTCGACCACGTCGACAACGGTGCGCACGCCGATGCTGCACTGGGCTCGACGCAGTACGCGCTGCTGGTGCTGGACCTGGGCCTGCCGCAACTGGATGGCCGCGACGTGCTGCAACGCCTGCGCCAGCGCGGCGATGGCCTGGCGGTGCTGGTGGTGACCGCACGTGACGGCCTGGCCGAGCGGGTACGCGTGCTCGACCTCGGCGCCGATGACTACCTGGTCAAGCCGTTCGCACTGGACGAATTCGAAGCCCGCGTGCGAGCACAGCTGCGGCGGGTCACCAGCAATGGTAATCCGGACCTGCGCGTCGGCCGCTTGCGCCTGGACTTGGCCGGGCACCGCGTCTGGATCGACGACCAATCACTTGAACTGACCGCACGCGAGTTCGGCCTGCTGTCGGCGCTGGCCGTTCGCGCCGAGCGCATCGTATCGCGCGCGCAGCTGGTGGAAGCGCTGTGCGACTGGGGCCAGGACCTGACCGACAACGGCCTGGACATCGCCCTGCACCGCCTGCGCCGCAAGCTGCAGCCCGGCGGCATGGGCATCCGCACCGTGCGCGGGCTGGGCTACATGCTGGAAGACGCGCAGGACGACAGCGCCCCGTGATCAGTGGACCGCCCAGCCTGCGCCGGCGCCTGCTTGCCTTCCTGGCGCTGCCGATGCTGGCCCTGCTCACTTTCAATACGATCCTGGCCTACTACGTTGCGCTGGACTACTCCAACCGCATCCACGACCGCAACCTCATCGACGACACGCACTCCTTCGCGCAGATGCTGAGCGGCATGCCGGTGACCAGCGAGCTGTCACCTCAGGCGCGCTTCCTGATCGAGTACGAGCCCGACGGCCATCGCTATTTCAACGTCGACAGCAGCCGCCAGGGGACACTCAGCGGCAATGCGGATTTCAGTGCCTACGCGCCTTCGCAGGAATGCACCGGCGTGGACCCCACCCTGTACGACGGCATTCTCAACGGCCAGCCGGTGCGCATGGCCACCGTCTGCACGCGTGCAATGAACGATCCGCAGGACCAGCTGGCGGTGACGGTGGCCGAAAGCATGGCCGAACGACGCCAGCGCGCGCGCGAGATCCTGATGATCATCATCCCGCTGATGACCATGCTGGCGCTGGGCACCGCCGCGCTGGTCTGGTTCGGGGTGACCCATGGCCTGCGCATCCTGACCCCGCTGAGGACCCGCCTGGCACAGCGCCGCGGCGAACTGGCGCCGATCTCCGACGCCGACGTGCCGGAGGAGATCCAGCCGCTGATCAGCACCATCGACGATCTGTTTGCCCGCCAGGCGGAAATGATCACCCTGCAGAACCGTTTCATCGCCGACGCCGCGCACCAGCTGCGCTCGCCGTTGGCCGGCATGGCCCTGCACGTGGACCAGGCACTGGCGCATGGCGACCCGGACACGGTGCGCGAGGCACTGCAGCACATCCGCCGGCTCAACCAGCGCACCGCGCGGGTCAGCACCCAGCTGCTGGCGCTGAGCCGGGCGCAGACCGTGCCCGATACCGTGGAGGCACTGGACCTGTGCGAACGGGTGCCACAGTGGGTCGGCATGCGCGTGCCCGAAGCGATCCGCGACGGCATCGACCTGGGCTACCTCGGCAGTCCCCACCCTCTGCGCGTGCTCGGCAACGGTGCCCAGCTGCAGGAGGCACTGGACAACCTGATCGACAATGCGCTGCGCTATGCCGGCCGCGGTGCGACCGTCACCGTCGGCGTGCACGCGCTGGATGACAATGACGTCGAACTGTACGTGGAGGACAACGGACCCGGCGTACCCGAGGAGCTGATGCCACGATTGGGCGAGCGCTTCTTCCGCGCCCCCGGCACCACCGCCAGCGGCACCGGCCTGGGCCTGGCCATCGCCCACGAGGCGGTGGAGCACTTCGGCGGCCGCCTGAGCTTCCTCAACCGGCCCGGTGGTGGACTGAAGGTCGCCATCTCGCTGCCGCTGCTGAAGGCATCCTGACCCGGCCGGGACGCTGAAAGGCTGGCGAAAATCGCGCTTGCGATCCTGACCCTCCCCACTGCCGTCCCGGAGCCGCCAGGTGACCGAATCGCACGACTTCTTCCTCCCCGGTGGCCGCCAGGGCGTGCTGCTGGTCCATGGCCTGACCGGTACCCCGGCGGAAATGCGCATGCTGGGCAAGGGCCTGAACAACGCCGGCTTCACCGTACACGGCGTGCAGCTGCCCGGCCATTGTGGCACCGTGGATGACCTGCTGGCGACCACCTGGGAACAGTGGTACCAGGGCGTGGAAGATGCGGCGGCAAGCCTGCGCGGCAAGGTCGACCAGCTGTTCGTCGGTGGCCTGTCGATGGGCGCGGTGCTGTCGCTGGCACTTGCTGCTCGACGACCGGACTGGGTGTCCGGCGTCGGCGTGTATGGCGCCACGTTCCGCTACGACGGCTGGAACATACCCGCTGTCGCCCGCCTCTCGTTCCTGCTGCCGTGGTTCAAGCGCTTCAACATCGGCCGCGACCGCATGTTCATGGAAGAACCGCCGTACGGCCTGCGCGACGAGCGCCTGCGTGCGCAGGTCAGCGCCGCCATGCTGTCCGGCGACAGCGCGGCGGCAGGCCTTCCGGGCAATCCCTGGCACGCGCTGGCCGAGATGCGTGCGCTGAGCAACTGGACCCGCCGCCACCTGCACCAGGTCACCGCCCCGTGCCTGGTGATGCACGCCCGCGAAGACGACGTGGCCAGCATGGGCAATGCCGAACTGGTGATGTCGCGGGTCAGTGGCCCGAAGGAACTGGTGGTGCTGGAGGACAGCTACCACATGATCACCATCGACCGCGAACGCCGCGAGGTGATCCGCCGCAGCGCGCGCTTCTTCACCGGGATCGGTGAACGCAGCGGCGTCCTCAAGGCGGTGGCCTGAAATGGGGGCACTTGCCACGCTGCTGTGGCTGGCCAATGTCGTGCTCGATACCGGTGGCCAGCTCGCCTTCAAGGCCGCCGCCAGCGATCCGCAGGAGGGTGAGGGACTGCAACGCTGGAAACACATGCTCAGCCGCCCCTGGCTGTGGATCGGCATCGCCTGCTACGTGCTTGAGTTCGTCGCCTGGATTGCGTTCCTGTCGCTGGTTCCATTGTCCAAGGGCGTGCTGCTTGGCTCGATCAACATCGTCGCGCTGATGATCGCCGGCCGCATCCTGTTCCGCGAAAAGCTCACGCCATTGCGGGTGACCGGCATGCTGCTGGTCACGGCGGGCGTGGCGGTGGTGGGGGCCGGCTCATGAGGCGCCTGTATGTAATCGGCTTCCCGCTGCTGATGGCCTTCGACACACTGGCCCAGCTGTGCTTCAAATACGCCGGCGACGCCGCGCTGCCGGTGGAGGCCAACACGGCGTGGCTGCTGCGCGTGCTGTCGCAGCCGTGGGTGTACGGCGCCATCCTCGGCTACGTGGGGGCGTTCTTCACCTGGATGAGCCTGCTGCGGCATGCGCCGATCGGTCCGGCGTTCGCGGCTTCGCACCTGGAAGTGATCAGCGTGCTGCTGCTGTCGGCGTGGCTGTTGAACGAACCACTGACCCTGCACCACCTGGTCGGTGCGGTCCTGATCGTGGCCGGCATCGCCTGCCTCGGTCGCGCCGAAGCAGACGATCCGCACAGCCCCGCGGCAAGCACGCCATGAGCGCGCGGCGATGAGCCTGTTCGCGCGCGAACTGCCGCCGACGGCTGGCCTGCCGATGCAGGCCAGCGACTTCCTTCCCGGTGGCGGCGACCTGCGCGAGATCCTGGCCAACCAGCTCGGCACACCGCCGCTGCAGCTGACCTGTTCCGGTACCCACGCGCTGCTGATCGCGCTGCGCACCCTGCGCAAGCGTGCGCCAAAGCGCGACACAGTGATCATGCCGGCCTACACCTGCCCGCTGGTGCCGATCGCGGTGCACAGCCTCGGCCTGCGCGTGCAGCTGTGCGATACCCGGCACGGCCACTTCGACTTCGATCCCGGCCAGCTCAAACGGTTGGCCGATGCGCGTACGTTGGCGATCCTGCCGACCCACCTGGGCGGGCGCATCGCCGATGTCGAACAGGCCTGCGACATCGCACGCGGCGCCGGCACCCGGGTCATCGAAGATGCCGCACAGGCGCTGGGTGCACGGGTGGGCAACAGCAGTGTCGGCCTGCGTGGCGATATCGGATTCTTCAGCCTCGCTGCAGGGAAGGGACTGAGCCTGCACGAAGGCGGCCTGCTGGTCAGCCGCGATGACGAACTGCGCGCCGAACTGGCCGAGCATGCCGCCGAACACGTGCGCTTCAACCTGCGCTGGGAGCTGCTTCGCAGTGTGCAGCTGCTTGGCCTTGCCGCCTGCTATCGCCCATCGCTGCTGTCGCTGGTGTACGGCAATCCGCTGCGCAGCGCACTGCAGCGTGGCGATCTGGAAGACGCGGTCGGTGACATTTTCCCGCTGGACATACCGCAGCACCAGGTCAGCCGATGGCGGCAGAACATCGGTGCCCATGCCGCGCGGCGGCTGCCGGCGTTCCTGCAGGCCGGGCGCCTGCGCGCACTGCAGCTGCGCGTGCAGCTGGCACAACTGCCGGCGGTGGAGGTGGTCGATGGCCTGGCCGGTAGCGGCGGCACCTGGCCGATGCTGATGCTGCTGCTGCCCAGCCAGCGCGCGCGTGACGCCGCACTGGACACACTGTGGCCGCGCGGCCTCGGCGCCAGCCGCATGTTCATCCATGCCCTGCCCGACTACGCCTACCTGCGTGGCATCGTGCCGCAGGAGAACGTGCCCAATGCACGTGACTTCGCCGCACGCATGCTGACCCTTGGCAACAGCGCCTGGCAGACCCGTGAGGAAACCTCGAAGATCCTGCGGGCGCTGGCCGCTGCGCAGTTCTGAAACCGCGGTTTCCAGGGCATTACGCCCCTTCAGCAAGCGCGATTCCTGAACACTTTCCCCAGCCTGCGGTGCAGGCTTTCAACAGGAAAGGAACACGAAAGGCGGCCTGCCTACATTGAGCCTGCCCCGGCATCGTGCCGGACGCTTCTTTCATCGACGGACCTGCCCATGCGCTGGAGCATCCTGTGTGACTTCGACGGCACCATCAGCCTCGAAGATGTCATCGACTCGCTGCTGGAAAAGTACGGCCAGCCGGGCTGGCAGGAACTGGAAGACCAGTGGAAGGCGGGAAAGATCGGCTCGCGTGAATGCATGCAGGGCCAGGTGCGGCTGCTGAAGCTGGACCCGGCCACGCTCGATGCCCATCTGGACCAGGTGCAGATCGATCCGGGCTTCGCGGCCTTCGTCTGCCGCGCCGAACAGCTGGGCCTGCCACTGCGCATCGTCAGCGACGGCCTGGACTACGCGATCCACCGCATCCTTGCCAACCATGGCCTGCCACCGCTGCCGGTGGTGGCCAACCACCTGCGCTGGTGCGAAGACCATTGGGAACTGGAGTCGCCCTACCAGGCCGAAGGCTGCCGCAGTGGCACCTGCAAATGCACCTGCGCCGCGCAGGCGCGCGCCAACGAAGCACCGCGCGTGCTGATGATCGGTGACGGCAGCTCGGATTTCTGCGTATCCGAAGATGCCGACTTCGTGTTCGCCAAGCGCCGCCTGATCACCCATTGCGCCAATGCCGGCATCGGGCATGCCGCCATCGCTACCTTCCACGATGCAATCGCGCTGTTGCCGCGCCTGCTCGATGGCAGCCTGCTGCAGCCACGCCGCATCGACGCCAGCCCGCAGCCCACCGCACTGCCCCTGCTGCTGGCCACCGCCTGAGCACGCCCCCGCCATCTCTTTCGAACGTCCTTCACGGAACCGAACTGCATGAACATTTTTGACAAGAACGCCGACGCGGCTGCCTCCGATGCGCGGCTGCTGGCCGACGAAGCCCGCTACAGCTCCTTCGGCGATACCGTCCACTACGTCGACCCGCCGAAGATCTTCCAGCGCGGCGAAGGCAGCTACATGTTCGACGGTGCGGGCGTGCCCTACCTCGACCTGCAGATGTGGTACTCGGCCTGCAACTTCGGCTACAGCAACAAGCGCCTGAACGACGCGCTGAAGGACCAGATCGACACCCTGCCGCAGGTCGCCAGCCAGTACCTGCACCCGACCCGCGTGCAGCTGGCCAAGACCATTGCCGTGGACATGCACGAGAAGTTCGGCCTCGACGGCCGCGTGCACTTCAACGTCGGCGGCGCGCAGGCCATTGAAGACTCGCTGAAGATCGTGCGCAACGCGCGCGGCGGCAAGAGCCTGATGTTCGCCTTCGAAGGCGGCTACCACGGCCGCACCCTGGGTGCGTCGTCGATCACCTCCAGCTACCGCTACCGCCGCCGCTACGGCCACTTCGGCGAGCGTGCGATGTTCATCCCGTTCCCGTACCCCTTCCGTCGCCCGAAGGGCATGACCCCGGACGAGTATTCCGACCACTGCGTGTGGCAGTTCGAGCGGCTGTTCGAAAGCGAGTACAACGGCGTGTGGGATCCCAAGGTCGGCCAGGCCGAGTACGCCGCGTTCTACGTTGAGCCGATCCAGGGCACCGGCGGCTACGTCATTCCGCCGCGCAACTTCTTCACCGGCCTCAAGCGCGTGCTGGACAAGTACGGCATCCTGATGGTCGTCGATGAAATCCAGATGGGCTTCTGGCGCACCGGCAAGCTGTGGTCGATCGAGCACTTCGGTGTCACCCCGGACGTGCTGGTGTTCGGCAAGGCGCTGACCAACGGCCTGAACCCGCTGTCGGGCCTGTGGGCTCGCGAAGAGCTGATCAACCCGACCGTGTTCCCGCCGGGCTCCACCCATTCCACCTTCAACTCCAACCCGCTGGGCACCCGCCTGGGCCTGGAAGTGCTGAAGCTGGGCAAGGAAATGGACTACGAGCGCACCGTGCCGGAGAAGGGCGCGTACTTCCTCGACGGCCTGCGTGGCCTGCAGAAGCGTCACCCGGAGATCGGCGACGTCGACGGCCTGGGCCTGGCGCTGCGTGCGGAAATCTGCCAGGCCGACGGCTACACCCCGAACAAGGAGCTGCTGGACCGCATGGTCGACATCGGCCTGGCCGGTGACCTGCTGCACGACGGCAAGCGCATGGGCCTCGTGCTCGACGTGGGTGGCTGGTACAAGAACGTGATCACCTTCGCGCCGTCGCTGGATATCAGCTACGAAGAGATCGACCTGGCGATCACCCTGCTCGACCAGGCGCTGACCAAGGCCAAGGGCTGAGGCTGGCTGCGCTGCCGGTTCCCGTGCCGATGGAGATGACGTCACGCGCATCCAGCACCGCGCTGGAACCGGCCGCGCTGCTGGAGGGTTTCCTGGCCCACCCGCCGCTCGGGTTCGAGGCAGGCCGCCTTCCCAGTGGCCTGCCGACCTTCCGTGCGCCGCTGGACCTGACCACCACGATGGACGACGAACTGCGCGGCAGGCTGCTCGGCCTGCCGCTGTCGCGCCTGTGGCGGCCATGGATCACCTGGAAGACCCGTTTCGTCGGTGCCACCAGCACCGAGTACACCCCGCTGCCGGCGCACGTGGCGCCGGAGGCGCTGGCCGAGGACGTGACGCGTCACGCGATCGGCGATACCCGGCTGCTGGTGGTCAAGGACCTGGCCATGGATTCACCGCTGCTGGATGATGCCGCCAACGCGCACAGCGGCGCCTTCCTGCAGGCCTTGCTGGCACGCGGCTTCGTTGAACTGGAAGGCATGCCACTGGCCTGGGTGGCGATCGATTTCGATTCGATCGATGGCTATCTCGGCCGCCTGTCGTCCTCGCGCCGCAAGAACATCCGGCGCAAGCTGCGCTCGCGCGGTGAGCTGCAGATCGACTGCATCGCCACCGGTGATCCGGCCCTGGCCGACCCGCAACTGCAGGGCGAACTGTACGCGCTGTACCTGGGCGTGTATGCGCAGAGCGCGGTGCATTTCGACCAGCTCGACCTGCCCTACTTCCAATACCTGCTGGCCGACAGCCAGGGCCAGGGCCGCATGTTCCTGTACCGCCACCAGGGTCTGCTGATCGGCTGGAACCTGTGCTACATCCACGCCGGAAAGCTGGTGGACAAGTATATTGGCCTGGCCTACCCGCAATCACGCGAGCACAACCTGTACGCGGTCAGCTGGATGCACAACATCGAGTACGCCCTGCAGCACGGCCTGAGCCACTACGTGGCCGGCTGGACCGACTCGCGCATCAAGGCCGAACTGGGTGCGCGCTTCACCTCCACCCGGCATGCGATCCATGCCCGTTCCCCGCTGCTGCGTGCCGCCCTTCGCAGGCTGGCCCCGTACCTGCAGGGCGAACCTGATGGAGGCGGTTGAACGATGCCGGTGCGTTCGCCGCTGATCCTGGACCTGGACGGTGGCGTGCTGCCGCTGCCCCGGGCGCAGATCCTGGCCCTGCCGCAGTGGCACGACCCGCTGCGCTTTGCCTGCAGCAATGCCACCCTGGACCGTTTCGCCGCCGAAGTGCTGGCACCGCTGCCCGCGCAGCTCGGCACGGTCATGCTCGGCAGTGGTGACTTCCACCATCTCAGCCTGCCGCTGCTGCGCCGCATGCATGGGCAGGCGCCATTCCAGCTGGTCGTGCTGGACAACCATCCGGACAACATGCGTTTCCCGTTCGGCATGCACTGCGGCTCGTGGGTAAACGCCGCCAGCAAGCTGCCGCAGATCTCGCACATCCATGTGCTCGGCGTCACCTCCAGGGACATCGGCCTCGGTCATGCCTGGGAGAACCACTGGCGACCGCTGATGTGCGGTCGCCTGACCTACTGGTGCATGGATGTGGACGTGGGCTGGGGCCATCGCCTCGGCATGGGCCACGCCTTCCGCCGTTTCGAGCATCCCGAGGCCCTGGTCGCCGCGTTCGCCGCCGAGCAGGCCACGTCACCGCAGCCGACCTATCTGTCGATCGACAAGGATGTGTTCGCCGAGGACGTTGCCCGCAGCAACTGGGACCAGGGCCGCTTCCAGCTGGAACACGCGCTGGTGGTGATCGAAGCACTGCGCGCCGGTGGCCTGGTCGGCAGTGACATCACCGGCGAAGTGTCGCTGGCCCACTACCGCAGCCGCTTCAAGCGCTGGCTGTCCTCGCTGGATGGCCAGCCCGACATCCGTGTCGATGACCTGCCCTCGTGGCAGGCGCGGCACCAGCAGGTGAACCGCGAGCTGCTGGCGGCTATGGCTTCGGTGCCAACCGCCTGCTGACCGCGTCCGGTCGTGCCGGCCGCTGGCCGGCAACCTCGTTGTTCCCGGGCGCATGCGGATGCCGGCCAGCGGCCGGCACTACACTGGACTTCCGCCCCGGAGCCGCCGCGATGCCCCAGACCGTCATCCCGCAACTGCGCATGCACCACGCCGATACCACCCTGCCGTTCTACGTGCAGGGACTGGGTTTCGTAGTCGACTGGGAACACCACTTCGAACCAGGCTTCCCACTGTTCGCCCAGCTCACCCGCGACGGCCAGACGATCTTCCTCACCGAGCACAGCGGCGACTGTGAGGTCGGCGGCGCGGTGTACTTCATCGTCGAGGACGTAGACGCGCTGCACCGCGCCTTCAGCGCCGCGGGTGTCCCCATCGAACAGCCGCCGCATGACACCGAATGGGGCAGCCGCGAGATGCGGCTGCGTGACCCCGACGGCAACCGCCTGCGCTTTGCCACCGACGTGGACTGAACGATGCGGCCTTGAGCTGGATATACGAAACACATACGATTCGTATATTCACCCCTCCAGGACCGCCCATGGGCATCGTCAACATCGATGACACCCTGCACGACCAGCTGCGCCGTGCCTGCACCGTTTCCAGCCGCTCGATCAACGCCCAGGCCAACTTCTGGATCCGGGTCGGCATGCTGTGCGAAATGAACCCGACGCTGAGTTTCCAGGACATCGTCGCCAGTGAACTGCGCGCGGCCGGGGTGCAGCCGCCGCTGCTGGCGCCAGGTCAGGCCTGAGTCCATGGGCATCATCAAGCGCCCCGACGAGATCGCACTGATGGCCGAATCGGGTCGCCTGCTGGCCCAGGTGTTCGCCGCACTCGACCAGCTGCCGCTGCAGGGCCGCAGCACGATGGAGATCAACGATTTCGTAGAACGCATGATCGTCGACGAGCTGCAGGCGCGGCCGGCCAGCAAGGGCCAGTACGGCTTCCCGTACGTGCTCAATACCTCGATCGACAACGTCATCTGCCACGGCGTGCCCAGCACCACCGACGTGCTGCGCAGCGGCCAGATCGTCAACCTCGACATCACCTTGGAGAAGAACGGCTACATCGCCGACTCCAGCACCACCTACCTGGTCGGTGAGGTCGACTACGCCGCGCGCCGGCTGGTGCAGACCGCCTACCAGGCGATGTGGAAAGGCATCGCTGCGGTGCGCCCCGGCGCGCACCTGGGCGATATCGGCCACGCCATCGCCCGCCACGCGCGCAGCCACGGCTACAGCGTGGTGAAGGAATACTGCGGCCACGGCATCGGCCAGGAAATGCACGAGGAACCGCAGATCCTGCACTACGGCCATCCCAACACCGGCAGGGTGCTGGAAGAAGGCATGGTGTTCACCATCGAGCCGATGCTCAACCAGGGCAAGCCGGCCATCCGCCAACAGCCGGACGAATGGCCGGTCTACACCCGCGACGGCAAACTGTCGGCGCAGTTCGAGCACACGGTGGCGGTAACCCGCACCGGTGTGTGCGTACTGACCCTGCGCCCCGGCGAAGCGCCACTGTGCGCGGTGGACGCGGCCTAGAGCGGACGCAACAGCAACAGTGTCGCCAGGCAGAACATGAAGACCGCCACGGCGGCATCCAGCACCCGCCAGGCACCTGGCCTGCGGAACACCGGCTGCAACAGGCGCGCGCCATAGCCCAGAGAACAGAACCAGGCCACGCTGGCCAGGCACGCCCCGGCGGCGAAGGCCCAGCGCAGGTCACCCGGGTAGCGCGTGGACAGACTGCCCAGCAGCACCACGGTATCCAGGTAGACGTGCGGATTGAGCAGGGTGAAGGCCAGGCAGGTCAGCAGCACCTGGCGCGCGCTGCCGCCCTGCGCCTCGGCCGCGGCCAGTGCACTGCCTCCGCGCCACGCGCGCAGCCCTGCCCGCAGGCCATACCACAGCAGGAACGCGGCGCCACCGAAGCGCAGCACCTGCAGCAGCAGCGGCCACTGCAGCACCAGCGCGCCCATGCCGCCGACGCCGGCCAGTATCAGCGCGATGTCCGCGCCGGCACAGGCAGCCACCACCGTTCCGACATGCCGACGCTGCAATCCTTGTCGGAGCACGAAGGCATTCTGTGCGCCGATGGCGATGATCAGGCCGGCACCCGCGAACAGGCCGGCGGCAATGGCGGCGATCCACATCAGGAAGGCCCAGGCAGCGAGGGGACGCGCAGGGTGCGGCCAATTGCCCTGTTTAGACAATCTGATTTTTCTTTATCCTGTGCAGGAAAACTGAAGAGGCGACGGCATGGACCTGGTACATCCGCAGCTGGCCGCATTCGCTGCGGTGCTGGAAGAAGGCAGCTTCGAGGCCGCGGCACGCCGCCTGTCGATCAGCCCGTCGGCACTGTCGCAGCGGGTCAAGGCGCTGGAAGACCGCCTCGGCCAGGTACTGGTGGTGCGCCAGGCACCCTGCCGACCGACCGCCGCGGGGGAAGCACTGCTGCGCCGGGTACGGCCGATGCAGGCACTGGAAGCCGAGGCGCTGGCCGAGCTGCTGCCCGAGCGTGGCAACGACGCTGCGCGTACGCCCATCCCCCTGGCGGTCAACGACGACTCGCTTGACACCTGGTTCGTGCCGGCCATCGCCGACCTGCACCAGCGCCATGGCTACCTGTTCGACCTGCGCATGGACGACCAGGACCACACCCTGCAACTGCTGCGCGATGGCAGCGTGCTCGGCGCGGTCACCGCCGAAAGCCAGCCGGTGAAGGGCTGCAACGTATACCCGCTCGGCGCCATGCGGTACCAAGCGATTGCTTCGCCCAGCTTCGCCCGCCAGTACTTCAGCGACGGCATGCAGGCTGCGGCACTGGCGCGCGCACCGATGCTGGTGTTCAACCGCAAAGATGAACTGCAATGGCGCTTCGTGCGGCGCCTGACCCGCGCGCGCCTGCAGCCGCCGCTACACTACCTGCCCTCCTCCACCGGTTTCGTCGAAGCCGCCGCGTGCGGACTCGGCTGGGGCATGGCCCCAGAAACCCTGGTCGCGCCCGCCGTGTGCGCTGGCCGCGTGGTGGTCCTGGAACCCCGCCGCTGGCTCGATGTGCCGCTGTACTGGCAGCATGCCGCCGTGCGCTCAAGCACGCTGCAGCACATCACCCAGGCGCTGCGCACTGCGGCCAGCGGCACCCTTCGTTGAGGACGAAACGATGATCGCAGACCCGGGCTTCACGCCGCGCGCACTACCGTTTGCGCACTTCTTTACCACTGGGACGGCATGGGCGTGATCGGCCGACGTACAAGGATGCACCGCGCGAAGGCCGCACTGGCGCTGGTGCTGGCGACCTGCCTGCCAACCGCTGCCCCCGCGCAGCCCACCAGCGACGCCCCCGCATTGGACTGGGAACAGGCACGGCAACGCCTGGAGCAGGTCTCCGATGCGCTGGCGGCCGCTGATGCAGCGGTACGCAACAAGCAGGACCTGCAGGACGCCACGCGCCTGCTGCGCCTGCCGGAGATCACCGGCGAAGTGCGCCGGCTGCAGTTCCAGAAGACCCTGACCCTGCCACTGGGTTCGCTGGCGCCGGTGGCTGAAGCCTTCGGTATCGATTCGCCACTGTCGTTCACCGAGCGCGACTGGCGTACACGCCCGGTAGTGACCGCGGTGCTGCCGCTGTACACCGGCGGCGTGATCCCGGCCGCGCAACGTGCGGCCAGCGCCGCCCATGAGCAGGCCAACGCCGAGCGCGAGGCACAGCGCCAATCATTGACCGTGCAGCTGGCCCAGGCCTACTTCGGCCAGCGCCTGGCCGAGCAGGCGGTGGACGTGCGCCGCGACGTGCGCGACGGCCTCAACCGCCACCTGTCCGATGCCGAAAAGCTCGAACGCGAGGGCTTCGCCACCCGCGCCCAGCGCCTGCAGGCCACCGTGGCCCGCGACAAGGCCGAGCGCGAGTATCAGAAGACGGTGAATGACCTGGCCACGCTGAAGGCCGCGCTGTCCACGCTGCTGCGCAGTGGTGGCGAGGTGCAGCCGGTGTCGCCGCTGTTCGTGCAGCGCGTGCCGCTGGAACCGGTGACCAGCTTCGAGCGCACGGCGCAGGCGCGCCAGCCGCAGATCGCGCGCTTGCGCGCGATGGTGGCGCAGGCCGAACAGGGCGTGCGGGTGCAGCAGGCCAAGCTGAAGCCGCAGATCTTCGCCTTCGGCCAATACGACTTCCGTCGCCGCGACGAGATGCTGACCGACCCGGACTGGGCGTTCGGCATCGGGCTGAAGTACACCTTCCTGTCACCGAACTCGCGGCCGGCGCAGATCAGCGCCGCGCGTGCACAACAGGACCAGGCCGAAGCCGGCCTGCGCGAGGCCGAGAACCAGGTCGCACTGGGTGTGCGCAAGGCCTGGAACGAACTGGAAACCGCGCGCCAGCAGTTCGTGCTGCTCGACAGCAGCATCGCCCAGGCACAGGAAAACCTGCGCCTGCAGGAGCTGGCATTCCGCGAAGGCCAGGCCACCTCGCTGGATGTGATCGATGCGCGGCTCGGCCTGGGCGGCGCCCGTGTCGAGCGCGCACAGGCCGCCTACCAATACGACATTGCGCTGGCACAGTTGCTGGAGATCAGTGGACAGATGGACCGTTTCGAAGAATTCCGGCGGCGTGCGGACGAGGTGATCGACCATGAGTGATGTGCTGCACGACGATGCGACGACGCCCCCCGGCAAGCGACGGCTGGGACCGATCCTGCTGGTGGTCCTGCTGGTCGCGGTGGTGCTGGGCCTGTGGCTGGCCTGGCGCAGCCCGGCCGACCAGATCCAGGGCATGGCCGATGCGGATACGATCAACGTGGCCGCCAAGATCACCGCGCGCGTGGCCGAGCTGAAGGTGCGCGAGGGCGATCGCGTGCAGCCCGGGCAGGTGCTGTTCCTGCTCGACAGCCCCGAAGTCGCCGCCAAGGAACAGCAGGCGCACGGCGCATTGGCGGCTGCGCAGGCGGTGGCCGACAAGGCCGACGAAGGCGCGCGCAGCGAAGACATCCGCGCCGCCGAAGCGAACTGGAAGCGCGCCGAAGCCGGCGCGGCACTGGCCGAAGCCACCTACCGGCGCGTGCAGAACCTGTTCAACGAAGGGGTGATGACCCGGCAGAAGCGCGATGAAGCGCATGCCCAGGCCACCAGTTCGCGCGAACTGGCCCGCGCCGCCCGCGCGCAGTACGACATGGCCCTGGCCGGCGCCCGAGAGCAGGACAAGCGCGCCGCGCAGGGCCAGGTGCAGCAGGCGCAGGGCGCGGTGGCCGAAGTCAACGCGGCGCGTGCCGAAGTGGAGGGACGCGCGCCGGTGGCGGGCGAGATCAACAAGCGCATGGCCGACCCGGGCGAGCTGGTGCCGGCCGGCTATCCGGTGTTCACCCTGGTCGACATCGACCGCATGTGGGTCGCCATGAACCTGCGCGAATCGCAGATGCAGGGCCTGAAGGTCGGCAGCAAGCTGCAGGGCAGCGTGCCGGCGCTCGGCCTGGACGGCGAATTCGAGGTCTACTTCATCAATCCGGCCGGTGACTATGCAACCTGGCGTACCACCCGCCAGTCGTCCGGCTATGACGTCCGCAGCTTCGAGGTGCGGGTGCGCCCGGTACGCCGCATCGAGGGCTTCCGCCCCGGCATGAGCGTGCTGTTCGCATGGCCCCAGCACTGAGCCCGGACCGCAACGGCTTCGCCGCTTCGTGGCGACGCGAGCTGCAGTCGCTGCGCGGCAACCGTGCCGACCTGCTGCTGGTCACCTTGCTGCCGCAACTGATGCTGGTAGTGATGGCATGGATGTTCACGCCGTCGGTGATGCGCGACATCCCGATTGCTGTGGTTGACCTTGACCACAGCAGTGACAGCCGCCTGCTGCTGCGCATGCTCGACGCCAGTCCCGGCGTACGCGTCGCCAGCCAGCCAGCGGACATGGAAGACGCACGTTCGCAGCTGCGCCGCCTGGATGTATTCGCCATCGTGCTGGTGCCGCGCGACGTCACCCGCCAAGCGCTGCGCGGCCGCCAGGGCACGGTGTTCGCCTATTACAACGCCACGTACATGACCACCGGCCAGTCGGCGGCGCGCGACATCGGCGAGGCGGTTTCCGCATGGAATGCACGCCTGCTGCGCGAGCGCATTGGCCTGCAGGTCGGCCCGGGCGAGCTGCGTGCGGCGCCGATCGCTGTGCAGTCGGACATCCTCTACAACCCGGCACGCAGCTACGAGCTGTTCCTGCTGCCGCTGATCTTCCCGGCGGTGCTGTCACTGGTACTGGCACTTGCGGTGGCCGGCAGCCTCGGCCGCGAGGTCCGCGATGGCACCCTGCCCGCCTGGCTGGGCCGCACGCCGTGGTCGGCGATTGCCGGCAAGGTCGCGCCGTACCTCCTGCTGTTCTCGCTGTATGGCGCGCTCGGCATCGGTTACCTGGCATGGCTGCGTGGCGACGGCGTGGCCGGCAGCGTACTTCTGCTGCTGCTCGCGCAGCCGTTGTTCTACCTGGCCACCGCCGCCTACGCGCTGTTCTTCGTCGGCGTCACCCGCGACATGGGCACCGCACTGTCCGCGGTGGGCCTCAGCATCGGCACCGCACTGGCGTTCTCCAGCGCCACGTTCCCGGTGCTGGACGGGCCGTTGTTCACCCGCATCTGGCATCAGCTGCTGCCATTGAGCGCCTACATCAAGCTGCAGACCCAACAGCAGTTCATCGGCTCGCCGCTGCAGGTTTCGGCATGGCCGCTGGCTACGCTGCTATTGATGACGGTGGTGGCCGGGGGCATCGGCGGGCTGCGCCTGATCGCCTTTGCGCGTACCCCAGAAGCCGCACAGCCGGCGGGGGGCGACGCATGAGCGTACTCTGGCGCAGCCTCCGGCAGACCCTGATGGCGGTCCTGTGCGACCGCTACGCGATCGTGGTGATGGTCGGTGCGGTGATCCTGTATTCGTTCTTCTATCCAGCCGCCTACCGGCACCAGGTGGCCGGCAACCTGCCGGTGCTGGTGGTGGACGAAGACCACAGCGCGACCAGCCGCGAGCTGCTGCGCAAGCTCGACGCACTGCGCGTTGCGCGCGTGGTCGGGCAACCGGCGGACGTCGACAGCGCACGCCAGCAGCTCGAAGCCGGCCACGCCGAAGGCATCGTCGTGATCCCGGCCAACCTGGAGCGCGACATCCTGCGCGGCCATCCAGCCAAGCTGGTACTGCTTGGCAACGGCGCCTACCTGGGCCGCGCCAGCTGGGTGCTGGGCAGCGTAGCTGACGCGCTGGGTGCGTTCGGGCGTGATGCCGTGGTCGGCCAGGCCGCCTTCATGGGTGCACCGCAGGCCCCGCCGGTCACGCTTGTGCAGCGTCCGCTGTACAACACCCAGGAAGGCTATGGCAGCGCGATCGTGCCCGGGGTGGCCGAGCTGATCGTGCACCAGACGCTGTTGATGGGCATCGGCGTTCTGCTCGGCGGCCGCCGCCTCGCACTGGGCCGGCGCCTGCGCTTCGACCTGCCGACGCTGGCCGGCATGGCGTTGGGCTTCGGCCTGATCGGACTGTTCGGCCTGTTCTGGTACGCCGGTTTCACTGCCTGGGCGCAGGACTACCCGCGCGGCGGCAACCCGATAGGCCAGCTGCTGGGCGGCACCTTGTTCATCGCCGTCACCGTGGCCTTCGGCCTGTTGGTCGGCAGCTTCTTCCGCACCCGCGAGCGCGCCTTCCAGTACATCGTCGCCACCTCGATCCCGCTGTTTTTCCTGGCCAACCTGTCGTGGCCGGCGGTGATGACGCCGCAACCGCTGGTCTGGCTGGCACAGCTGCTGCCCACCACCTCGGGCATCAACCTGATGGTGCGCCTGAACCAGATGGATGCCCGCCTGACCGACGTCAGCCACGAACTGATCACCCTCACCCTTCTGCTGCTGCTTTACGGCAGCCTCGCCGCCTGGCGCCTCCTGGCCCGAAAAGGGGACGGAGGGGATTAAGTCGCAGGCAACCTGTTCAAGGGCCGCGGCATGGCCGCTTCGAGCCGACGCTCAGGGATCCGGGGCGTACCAGAACGGGATGCGGAACGCGCGACGCCGTCCGCCCCCGCGCTCGCCGCCTGTGGCATTCCACACCAGTTCCAGGTCATGGCGTCCGGGCGCGAGGCCGCGGGTAGGCAGGTACCCCACCAGGCCGCGCATATCCAGGTCGCGCCGCTCCATGGGCACGAAGCCATGCAGGTCGACCGGGGTGCCGTCCAGCTTGACCTGCCAGAGCCGGGAAAGGCACTCCACTGCGGCGTTGGCGGCCTGTTGCCCGGAGGCTTCATTGTGCGCGTCCGGAAGTGCGGTGCAATGCTGGCGCGCCAGCGGATTGTCGCGTTGCGGGCGATGCGGAATGAACACGCGAAGCTGCCCACCGCTGATCGTGTCCGACGGGATCATCGGGTACGGCAGCAGCTGGTCATGCGCCGAACGCATCGATTCGTAATGCGCACTCAGCATGCCGTGCTCAACCGCCGCTTCCGTGACGATCTGGTACCGGTTGAACAGCGAGAACTTCAACGACGCCATCACCTGCACGGCGGCCAGCAGCATCGCTACCAGCACCGCGAACAGGTAGGCCGCCGTGAACGAGCGCGAGCGCAGGTTGCTCTGCATGGTCAGCTGCATGGTCTGCATCAGGCGCAACAGCGGAACCCGTTGCAGGGCCGCCAGCATGCCCTGCAGGAGTCGCTGCGGTCGCTCATGGGGCTGCCCGCGCGCCTGCCGCCGCGCCACGATCTTTTCCAGGATCCCGGGGGTAACAGCCAGCATCAACAGTGCGGCCAGCACGCTGCACAGGGCGAGCATGGCGACATGATCGGCGCCACCTGACAGCGCGCCGATCACCATCGACACACCGAGCGTCAGGACGGCCAACACCAGCGTGCCCGCCAATGTCTGTAAGGCAAGCAGGGTGGTCGAGAACAGCATCGTCGCCAGCCGGTCGGCCCGTTCGATGCTGCCATCGAGGCCTCCGTCCCGGGCCTGCAGGAAAGCGCGCGTGACCGCCCCCATTCTTGGCAGGCGCGCCCAGTCAATGCCATCGGGGAAATGCGACCGGAGGCCGATCAGCCCGATCCAGTAGCCGCGCACCGTGAGGTGGATGATCAAGGCGACTGCCAGCACATAGCACATGCCGACACTGATGCTGAAACCGAACCAGAGCATCTGGAAGTACATGCCTTCGGTGTGCAGGCTGCTGCGCGCCCAGGCGTCGAACAGATAGCCCGGCACGGCCAGCAGCGCGAACGCCAGCAGGCCCGAAATGAACAGCTCGAGTTCATCGGTGCGATCACGCACCCGTTGGGGATGGGCGGTCGCTTCCGCTATCGGGTCATGCCCGGCGAGCGGTGCCGGTTGGGGAGCTGGAGCCGATTCGTTCACTGGACGTTCATCCGTTGAGTCGGCGCAGTATAGGCATGACGCCAGATTCAGCGATACGGGTCCGGAACGACGAACGCCGGCGCGGGGCCGGCGTTCGAATACTGCGATGTGGAAGGGCCGAACAGGTGTGGCAGCGACCGATCAACGATAGACGCGTTCGCAGCGGCGCTCGACGACGCGGTCGCCGTTCTTCTGCTGGCTGTTGCCCTGGATCTGGCGACCAGCCGCACCACCGGCCACGGCGCCCGCCACGGTAGCGAGCTTCTTGCCGTTGCCGCCGCCCACCTGGTTGCCCAGCAGGCCGCCGATTACCGCGCCGGTTGCCGTACCGGCAATGCGGTTCGGATCGCGCGAGTTGCGCTGCACTTCCACGTTCTTGCAGACCACGCGGCTACCGTCGTTGAACCTGCGCCCCTCATCTCGCGGGCCGTAAGTCTGCGCGCCGGCCACCGACGAGGCCGCCAGCAGGGTACCCAGCACAAGCAATCGGGTCGAGGTCTTCATGGCCATCTCCTGAGTTCCGGTACGGGGCCAGTGTCCCCCAGCGGTTGGCAACCGGAAGTGAAATGGGCGTGTCCCCATTCTCGCCGGCCATCGCGCGTTCAGGGAAAAAATCCGCGCCCATCACGGTCAACGATCGTGATGGGCGCCGTCTCCCTGCCGGCATGCGCTGTTGCTAGAACTCTTCCCAGCCGCCCGCGTTCGCAGCCAGCGTCGGCTCGATGCGTGGTACCAGTACCCCCGGCCGGCGTACCGGAGTCACTTTCGCCGCGACCGCGGCCAGGACCGGGCGCACGGCTGCGGCCGTGGTTGCCGCACTGATGCGGAACACCGAAACCGCTTCGGCCAGCAGATTGGCCTGCTCCTCCATGGAACGAGCCGCGGCGCTGGCCTCTTCCACCAGCGCCGCGTTCTGCTGCGTGGTCTCGTCCATCTGCACCACCGCCTGGTTGACCTGTTCAATGCCCGAGCTCTGCTCCTGCGATGCGGCAGATATCTCGGCCATGATGTCGGTCACCCGCTGCACCGAGGCCACCACCTCGCCCATGGTGGTGCCAGCCTGGCGGACCAGCGCCGAGCCGTCGGCGACCTTGCCAACCGAATCCTCGATCAAGCCCTTGATTTCCTTGGCCGCACCCGCCGAGCGCTGTGCCAGTGTGCGCACCTCACTGGCCACCACCGCAAAGCCCCTGCCCTGTTCACCGGCTCGCGCGGCTTCCACCGCCGCGTTCAACGCCAGGATGTTGGTCTGGAAAGCAATGCCATCGATGACCGAGATGATCTCGGCGATCTTCTTCGACGAGGCCTCGATCGCCGACATCGTGGTGACTACCTGGCCGACCACCTCGCCGCCCTGCGAAGCGACACCGTGCGCGCCGATCGCGAGTTGATTGGCCTGGCGTGCGTGCTCGGCATTCTGCTTCACGGTGGAGGTCAGTTCCTCCATCGACGCCGCAGTCTCTTCCAGGTTCGCCGCCTGCTGCTCGGTGCGCCGCGACAGGTCGGTGTTGCCCGCGGCGATCTCGCCTGCCGCCAGGTTGATGCTGGACGCGCTGGCCTGGATGCGGCCGACGATCTGCGTGAGCTGGTCGACGGTGGCGTTGCAGTCATCGCGCATCCGGGCGAACACCCCGTGGAAGTCCCCCTGCATGCGCACGGTCAGGTCACCGCGCGAGATGGACTGCAACAGGCTCGATACCTGCACCAGGTTCTCGTCGGTGGTCTGCATCAGCCGGTTGAGCCCGGCCACCATGTCGTGGAAATCGTGAGCGAAGCGCTGCTCGTCACCGCGCAGGCTGAAGTCCCCCGCCGCTGCTGCCGTCGCCAGCCTGCGGATCTCACCGTTGATCGCTGACAGGCTGGCCTTGGTCTCGTCCATCGCCTGGGTGATCGCGGCCTTCTCGCCCGGCAGAGGATCCATGTCTACCGACAGATCGCCCCTGGCGTAGTGCTTCATTACTTCGATCAACCGGTTCTGCACCTGCACATGCGAGCCGACGAGCGCATTGGTCTCGTGCACCATGCGCCCGTAGTCACCGGGGAAGGCGCTCTCATCCATGCGATAGCTGAGGCTGCCCGCATCGTGCTGGCGAGCCAGTTCCCCCTGCGCCGCCATCACAGACTGCAATTGCGCCTGCATGCGCTGCATCGACCTGAGCAGCTGCGTCACCTCATCGTTGCCGGAGGCGTCGATGCTGCTGTCCAGCCGCCCGTTGGCGATGCCATCGGCGAGCTTCACGGCTCCCTCCAGCGGCCGGGTCAGGCTGCGGGTGATGGCCCATGCGGCCAGCGAGCCGAGTATCAGGCTCAGCACGCCGAACACGATCGACAAGGTGCCGGTCCACGCCTCGGTCGCGCGGTAGTCCTCGCGGCTGCGCGCCGTCAGCACCTCCTGGTGCCGCAGCAGGGTGGAGATCGCCTCGTTCCAGGCCGTCGCCAGGCCCTGCTCGGCAAGCAGCTCCTTGGCTGCACCGTCGAAATCGCCGGCCTTCATGCGCTCATGCAGTTGCCGGGTGGACGCGTCGGTGGCCTTGCGTGCCGCGTCGATCCGCGCGACCAGCGTATCGCCGGTGGCATCACGCGGAATCTTGATGTACTTGGCCCATATGGCGTCGTAAGCCTGCGACAGCTCCTGCGCCTTCCGATAATCCCTGTCGAAATCCTCACCGCGCTTGATCACCATCAGCCGGCGCTGCATCAGCACCGCATTGTTGGTATCCAGCATCTCGTTCAACAACCGCATTTTCACCATGTTGACGTCCACCACTTTCTCGAACTGGGTGGACTTCAGGTGATTTCCGTACAGCGCCAGGCCGACGATGGCGACGATGAACAGCAGCAGCAAACCAAACCCGGCGCCCAGCCGGGATCCCACTCGGAGGTTGCGTAAGGCGAGCATCTCAATTCCCTTGATCAATGGCCGTACGGTCGATGGCGGCGCAGGCAGGGGAAACTTTATGGGCCGATATTATTGTATCGATCCAGATATCCTGAAATGTGCGGGCTGTTGTGAAAACCGCGCACCGGCAAATTCCTGCAACCGCACATTTCCAAACGTGCATCGGACCACCCACTGTCCGACCTGAATGCGGGTTATTCACTTTGCGAGCCGGTGACGGCGCATGGAGAACGAGTAGCCAGCATTAACTTGGGCTGCGAAGAAGCCACCAGAGGCATGTGCCACGCTTCCTTCCGCCTCTGGCCTGGGAAAGAACGTTCGATACTTTCTCGGGAGAGCCTCATGAACTCGCGCTCAGTATCGGTGTTTCTCCGGAGTAGTCCCTGGCATCCATGACCGATGCAGAAGATGCATGGCGGCGTGGCGTCCGCCCACTGCAGAGCAAGCCACCACGTAGCCAGTGCAATGATTCGCATCGTCGCTGGCCCTCTACGCATCCTTCGACGTCCGTCGTGACCTGTGGCAAAGGCGCACCGCGATGCCATATGGCATTCAGCCCGGAGCGACCGCGCAAAGCTCTCTCGTGCTGGGCCATCAACAACAGCGCGGACCACGCTACAGTCGGCGCATGACCCTCGTCCTGCAGATTGAAGGCGCCGCCATTGATGACATCGCCAGCCTTTACACGGAGATCAACCGCGTGTTCATGGCCGGCGAGGCATGGCAGCTCGGGCCGAGCCTGGACGCACTGGACGACCTGCTGCATGGCGGCTATGGCGCGTTGGCCGGGCAGGCGCAGGCCACGCTGATCTGGCGCGATATCGCCCACAGCCGTGCGGCCCTGGGCGTGGAGGCGACCTGCCAGTGGCTGCAGGCCAAGCTGGACGCACCAGGCAGCTTCAACGCGCGGGCGATCGCCCGCCGGCTGCAGGCGGTGCGACAGGGCGAGGGCCCGACCTACTTCGAGATCGTCATGCAGATCTTCGACAGCCATCGGCAGATCACCCTGGTACCGGCCTGAACCCTTTTTCGTGCCGCACCGGCCTGCCATCAGTGGCGGCAGCCCTGCGCCCCAGCAGTTACCATGGACGGCCCTGTACCGGCTCCGCTGCCGCCGCCCTCCGGCGCGGCCGGACGCCCCGATTCACGAGTCCCATGTCCAAAGACAAGTCCGCCGAACACACCCCGCTGATGAAGCAGTTCTTCGCAGCCAAGTCCGAGTATCCGGACCTGCTGCTGTTCTTCCGCATGGGCGATTTCTACGAGCTGTTCTACGACGACGCGCGCAAGGCCGCGCGCCTGCTCGACATCACCCTGACCCAGCGAGGCAGTTCCGGTGGCGCACCGATCCCGATGGCCGGCGTGCCGGTGCACGCGTACGAAGGCTACCTGGCACGGCTGGTGGCGCTGGGCGAGTCGGTGGCGATCTGCGAGCAGATCGGCGATCCCGCGCTGGCCAAGGGCCTGGTCGAGCGCAAGGTGGTGCGTATCGTCACCCCCGGCACGGTCACCGACGAGGCGCTGCTGGATGAGCGCCGCGACACCCTGCTGATGGCCCTGTCGCGCAGCAAGCAGGGCTATGGCCTGGCCTGGGCCGACCTGGCCGGCGGCCGCTTCCTGGTCAACGAAGTGGAAACCGACGACGCTCTGGAAGCCGAACTGGCCCGTCTGGAACCGGCCGAGCTGCTGGTGCCGGACGAGGAGAACTGGCCGGAGTTCCTGCGCCAGCGCACCGGGGTGCGCCGCCGCGCACCGTGGCTGTTCGACGCCGACAGCGGCCGCCGCCAGCTGCTGGCGTTTTTCAAGCTGCATGACCTGAGCGGCTTCGGCATCGATGACAAGCCGCGCGCGACCGCAGCCGCGGGCGCCCTGCTCGGCTATGTCGAGGAGACCCAGAAGCAGCGCCTGCCGCACCTGACCTCGATCGCGATGGAAACCGCCGGCGAGGCGATCGCGATGAACGCCGCCACCCGCCGCCACCTGGAGCTGGATACGCGCGTGGACGGGGATACCCGCAGCACCCTGCTGGGCGTGCTCGACAGTACGGTCACGCCGATGGGCGGGCGCCTGCTGCGCCGCTGGCTGCATCGTCCGCTGCGCCTGCGCGAGGTGCTGGTGCAGCGCCACCATGCGGTGGAAACCCTGATCGATCGCGGCGCGGACGCCGACATCCGCGAGCAGTTCCGCCGCCTGGGCGACCTGGAACGCATCCTCACGCGCGTTGCGCTGCGCTCGGCGCGCCCGCGCGACTTCTCCACGCTGCGCGACGGCCTGGGGCTGCTGCCGGCCGTGCGCGAGGTGCTGGCACCGCTGGACTCACCGCGCCTGCAGGCCCTGCATGCCGCACTAGGTGAACACGATGCGTGCGCGCAGCTGCTGGCCAGTGCCATCGCCGATATGCCGCCGCTGAAACTGAGCGACGGCGGCGTGCTGGCTGACGGCTTCGATGAGGAGCTGGACGAGCTGCGCCGCCTGTCCACCCACGCCGACCAGTTCCTGGTGGACCTGGAACAGCGCGAACGCGAAAGCAGCGGCATTCCCACCCTGAAGGTGGGCTACAACCGCGTGCACGGCTACTACATCGAGATCAGCAAGGGCCAGTCCGACCGCGCGCCGGTGCACTACACCCGCCGCCAGACACTGACCAATGCCGAGCGCTACATCACCGAAGAGCTGAAGGCGTTCGAAGACAAGGTGCTGTCCGCGCGCGACCGTTCGCTGTCTCGCGAGAAGTACCTGTACGAGCAGCTGCTGGATACCCTCGGCGAACAGCTGGAACCGTTGAAGCAGTGTGCCGCTGCGCTGAGCGAACTGGACGTGCTGGCCGCCTTCGCCGAGCGCGCGCAGGCACTGGACTGGTCGCGGCCGGAACTGGAAACGGCACCGTGCCTGAAGATCGAGCGTGGCCGCCACCCGGTGGTCGAAGCGGTGCGCGAGCAGCCGTTCGAACCGAACGACCTGGACCTGCATCCGGACCGTCGCATGCTGGTCATCACCGGCCCGAACATGGGCGGTAAATCGACCTACATGCGGCAGAACGCGCTGATCGTGCTGCTGGCCCACATCGGCAGCTTCGTGCCGGCCAGCCGTGCGGTGATCGGCCCGATCGACCGCATCCTGACCCGCATCGGCGCCGGTGACGACCTCGCCCGCGGACAGTCGACCTTCATGGTCGAGATGGCCGAGACCAGCTACATCCTGCATCACGCCACCGCCCATTCGCTGGTGCTGATGGACGAGATCGGCCGCGGCACGTCCACCTACGACGGCCTGGCGCTGGCCGATGCGGTGGCCCGTCACCTGGCCTATCAGAACCGCTGCTACACGCTGTTCGCCACCCACTATTTCGAGCTGACCGCGCTGGCCGACGAACAGTACGAAGGCGGCCGCAGCGGCATCGCCAACGTGCACCTGGATGCGGTCGAGCACGGCGAGGCGCTGGTGTTCATGCACGCGGTCAAGGATGGCCCGGCCAACCGCAGTTTCGGCCTGCAGGTGGCGGCACTGGCCGGCCTGCCGCGCGCCACCGTGGCCCAGGCACGGCGTCGCCTGGCCGAACTGGAGCAGCGCGGCGGGGAGAGCCATGCCGCCGAACTGGCGCCGCAGGCGCTGGATGCCCCGCAGCAGTTCGGGCTGTTCGCCGCGCCATCGAACAAGGCACAGGAAGCGCTGGCGGCCATCGACCCCGATGAGCTGACCCCGAAGCAGGCACTGGAGGCGTTGTACCGCCTGAAGGCGCTGCTCTAGGACTGCCGCGCCCGGCTCCGGCTCCCGCCACGGCGCGGGCGGCCGTCCGAAAGGCTCTGCAAATCCTACTTCACGTTTCAATTGACAGAAACTATCGGCCTGAACGGATCATTCGATTATTCATTTCATCTGGCCCTAGCTAAAGTCGAGTGAAGATGTTCCACCCCCGTCTTCACCCGCAGGAGCCAGCCATGAGCCAGTCCGATAACACCAGTCCCAAGTGCCCGTATCACACCGCTCCGTCGCCGGCAGAAGGCGCCCAGCAGCAGGGTGAACTGAGCACCACGCCGAAGCAGAAGCACGGCGACGATCCGGTCACGCCGATGACCACGGCCTTCGGCGCACCGGTGGTGGACAACCAGAACAGCAGGACCGCTGGCCCGCGCGGCCCGCTGCTGATGGAAGACGTGTGGCTGCTGGAAAAGCTGGCCAACCTCAACCGCGAGATCATTCCCGAGCGCCGCATGCACGCCAAGGGCTCGGGCGCGTTCGGTACCTTCACCGTCACCCACGACATCACCCGGTACACGCGCGCCAAGCTGTTCGAGAAGGTGGGCAAGCAGACCGAGATGTTCGCGCGCTTCACCACGGTGGCCGGCGAGCGTGGTGCCGCCGACGCCGAGCGTGACATCCGCGGCTTCGCACTGAAGTTCTACACCGAAGAAGGCAACTGGGACCTGGTCGGCAACAACACGCCGGTGTTCTTCCTGCGCGACCCGCGCAAGTTCGCCGACCTCAACAAGGCCGTGAAGCGCGACCCGCATACCAACCTGCGCAGCGCGCGCAACAACTGGGATTTCTGGACGCTGCTGCCCGAGGCCCTGCTGCAGGTGACCGTGGTGATGAGCGACCGCGGCATCCCGCGCAGCTTCCGCCACATGCACGGTTTCGGCTCGCATACCTACAGCTTCACCAACGCCGACAGCGAACGCTTCTGGGTCAAGTTCCACTTCGTCAGCCAGCAGGGCATCGAATCGCTGACCGACGCACAGGCGCAGATCCTGGTCGGCCATGACCGCGAAAGCCACGGCCGCGACCTGTTTGCCGCGATCGAGAAGGGCGACTTCCCGAAGTGGAAGCTGTTCATCCAGGTCATGCCGGAGCTGGAAGCGGAAACCTACCGCATCCATCCGTTCGACCTGACCAAGGTGTGGCCGAAGAGCGATTACCCGCTGATCGAAGTGGGCCAGTTCGAACTGAACCGCAACCCGGTCAACTGGTACCAGGACGTGGAGCAGTCGGCGTTCGCGCCGAGCAACCTGGTGCCGGGCATCGGCCCGTCGCCGGACAAGATGCTGCAGGCGCGCCTGTTCGCCTACTCCGATGCGCAGCGCTACCGGCTGGGCGTGAACCATCACCAGATTCCGGTCAACGCCGCGCGCTGTCCGGTGCACAGCAACCACCGCGACGGTGCGATGCGCGTGGACGGCAACTACGGCGGCCTGCCGCACTACGAGCCCAACAGCTACGGCCAGTGGCAGGAGCAGCCGCAGTATCGCGAACCGCCGATGAAGATCCGGGGCGACGCCGACTTCTGGAACTTCCGTGAGGACGACGCCGACTACTTCAGCCAGCCCGGTGCGCTGTTCCGCAGCTACAACCAGGCACAGAAGGACCGCCTGTTCGCCAACACCGCCCGCGCCCTGGGCGATGCGCCGGACTTCATCAAGCAGCGCCACATCGACAACTGCAGCAAGGCCGACCCGGCCTACGGTGCCGGCGTCGCTGCGGCGCTGAAGGCGCTGGCCAGCCAGCCGTCGGATCCGTTCAAGCCGGCGCAGCCGGAAGCGGACTTCCCCACTGCCACCCCGGGCGCCGAAGACATCGAGCTCTGATCGCCCTGCCCCGTGTACGGCACGCCGCCTCCGTGTGGGGCGGCGTCGCCGTTTTAACGGTCCGCGTCGTACCTTCTGCACGCCCAACCCCAATCAAGGATTCCGCAGATGAGCCTGACCGATGAACTTCTCGCCAAACTGCAGGGCGCCCCGCTGCAGCAGGTGTCGCAGCAGCTCGGCATCAGCGACACCCAGGCCTCCGGTGCGATCAGTGCCGCACTGCCGGTGCTGATGGGCGCGCTGGGCAACAACGCCTCGCAGCCGCAGGGCGCGCAGGCGCTGCTCGGCGCACTGCAGAACAACCACAGTGGGCTGGACCTGGGCAGTGTGCTCGGTTCAGTGCTGGGCGGCGGTGGCGGTGGTGCCGCCAGCGACGGCGCCGGCATCCTCGGCCACATCTTCGGCGGCAGCCAGCAGAAGGTGGAAACCGGCCTGGCCCAGGCCACCCAGCTCGACAGCGGCCGCACCAGCCAGCTGCTGCAGATCCTGGCACCGATCGTGATGGCCTTCCTCGCCCAGCGCCTCGGCGGCGGACAAGCCGATGCAGGCGCGCTCAGCCAGGCCCTCGGCCAGGAAAAACAGCAGGTGCAGCAGCAGGGTGGCATCGCCGGTGGCCTGCTCGGCAGCGTGCTGGACCAGGACGGTGACGGCCAGCTCGGTGTCGGCGACCTGCTGAAGATCGGCGGCAGCCTGCTGGGCAGCAAACGCTGAGGCTTGTGTGCGCCGGGCAATGACCCGGCGCACGCCTACAACGCGTCGATATCACCCAGCGCGCGGATCAACCGGCGTGCGCGCTTGTCCGGCTTGTGCTCCGGCGGCTGGAAACCATCGCGTGCGGCGATGCGCAGCGCACGCTGTTCGGCACGGCGCGCCTTGGAGGCCTCGCTCTCGGCATACAGCTGCTGCGCCGCCGGCGCCGGCCCGCGCTGGTCGCTCAGGCCCAGCACCTGGATCTCGAAATGCTCCTCACCACGGTTGACCTGCAAGTGCTCGCCGACGCGCACCGCGCGTGAGGATTTCGGGCGCTGCCCGGCCACGCTCACCTTGCCGGTTTCGATCGCCTGCTTGGCCAGGCTGCGGGTCTTGAAGAAACGGGCCGCCCACAGCCAGATGTCCAGGCGGACACTGGGCGACAGCGGGGAAAGCTCGGTCATCGGCAGGGACTACTCCGTTCGCTTGTTCAGGGGACGCGGGTTGTCGGGGTCGGTGCGGCAGCCGCTGCCGCCGATCAACGTGGGTACGCCAGCAGACAGATCCTGGCGCTGGCTGCCGACCAGGCACTCGGGGCGGTCGGTCGGCCGCACCTGGGTATCGCCCAGCCGGTCACCCGTCGAACATGCGGCCAGGGCGGCGCCGATCAAGGCCAGCGCCACGCTCCGCTTCACCTGCAGTCGTTGATGCATTGCCACATCCCGCAAACCGGCTTGGTGCTAGTGTGCGCCTCCCGGGATTCGATCACCACTCCATGGCCAAAGCGCCGCTTGACCTGACCTCCGGCCCGATCGGGCGCAATCTCCTGTTGTTTTCGCTGCCGATCCTGGCCGGCAACATCGCGCAGTCGCTGAACGGGTCGGTGAACGCGGTCTGGGTCGGGCGATTCCTCGGCGAGGCGGCGTTGACCGCCACCGCGAACGCCAACAACATCATGTTTTTCCTGATCGGCTCGGTGTTCGGCTTCGGCATGGCCTCGACCATCCTGATCGGACAGGCGATCGGCGCGCGCGACATCGCGCAGGCGCGGCGCGTGGTCGGCACCAGTGCCACCTTCTTCATCGGCCTGTCGGTGATCATCGCCATCGCCGGCTGGTTCATGGCCCACCCGCTGCTGGCGGCGATGGGCACGCCGGCCGCCTCGCTGCCGTTGGCCGAGGCCTACCTGCAGATCATCTTCCTGGCGATGCCGACGCTGTACGCGTTCGCCTTCCTTACCGCGGCGCTGCGCGGCGCCGGTGATTCGCGTACGCCGTTCCGTTTCCTGTTGGTGTCGGTGGCCTTGGACATCGTGCTGAACCCGGTGCTGATCTTCGGCATGGGGCCGCTCCCCGCGCTCGGCATCGCCGGCTCGGCGTGGGCCACGCTGATCGCGCAGACGCTGTCGCTGGCCGGCCTGCTGTTGTACATGCGGCACAAGCGCCACACCCTGTGGCTGGGCCGCGCCGACATGCGCCTGTTCAGGCTCGACCTGACCATCCTCAAGGCGCTGGTGATCAAGGGCGTACCGATGGGCCTGCAGATGGTGCTGATCTCGCTGTCGGTGATCCTGCTGATGACCATGGTCAACCAGTACGGCACCGACACCGCCGCGGGCTACGGCGCGTCCCTGCAGCTGTGGAACTACCTGCAGATGCCGGCGATGGCGATCGGCGCGGCGTGCTCTTCGATGGCGGCGCAGAACGTCGGTGCGCAGCGCTGGGACCGCGTACGCGGCACCGCACGCCAGGGCGTGCTGTTCAATTTCCTGCTGACCGGCGCGCTGATCCTGCCGCTGGTGGTGTTCGATCGCCAGCTGCTGGCGCTGTTCCTGCCACCGGCCAGCCAGGCACTGGACATCGCGCGCCACCTCAACCACGTAGTGATCGGCTCGTTCCTGTTCTTCGGCGTCAGCTTCGTGATCTCCGGCGTAGTGCGCTCCACCGGCGCGGTGATTCCGCCGCTGCTGATCCTGGCCGGCTCGCTGTGGGGCGTGCGCGTGCCGTTTGCCGAACTGCTGCAACCGTACTGGGGCGCCGACGCGATCTGGTGGAGCTTCCCGGTCAGCTCGTTCGTGTCCATGCTGCTGTCGCTGGCGTATTACCGCTGGGGCGGCTGGCGCAAGGCGAAGATGATCGGCAAGCCTTCGCACGCTGAGGAACTGGCCACGCCGTCGGAGATTCCGGCCTGTCCGCCGTCGCCGGTGGCCGACCCGGATGCCGCGCTGGAGTCAGCCCCGCCACGGTGAGGTGGGTGCGGACCGTTGGTCCGCACAGGCCTGTCAGCCGAGCATGGGCTCGGCGCTACAGAAGACGGTCAGCGCTTCTTCTTCTTCGCCGCATTGAACGCCGCCGCCGCGCGCAGCAGTGCCTTCAACGCCGCGGAATCGGGCATCGCACCTTCATGGATGTCGATCGCACGCCGCGTGTTGCCCTCCAGGCTGGCGTTGAACAGGCCCTTCGGGTCCGCCAGCGCGGCACCGTTGGCGAAGGTCAGTTTCACTGCCTGCTTGTAGGTTTCGCCGGTGCACAGGATGCCGTTGTGCTCCCACACCGGTGTACCGCGCCACTTCCAGGCTTCCTGCACGTCCGGCAGCGCTTCATGGATCAATGCACGCACGCGTGCCAGCGTTTCGCCGCGCCAGTCCCCCAGCGCGGCGATGCGTGCATCGATCAGTTCGGCCGCCGGTGTTCCGGCATCGTCAGGGTTGGGAGCATGCGTGGCCATCAGGGACTCTCGTCGGGAAGGGAAACGGAATGCCGGGCTTACATGCGCTCGCCGGGCAGCGCAGCGGCCTGGCGCACCCAGTCCAGGAACTGCGCTTCATCCAACAGGCCGGATTCGTGGATGTGCAGGTAGCGCGTGTCGGCGCTCCTGGAGGGCTCCGGTGGCACCGGCGTCAAGGCCGCGCCGCGGAAAAAGGCCACCTTGATGTAGCGCGTGAAGCAATGGAAGCTGAGAAACCAGCCTGCGCCCGCAGCCACCGCATACATCGGCGAGTTCCACTTCACCGCCTTGTGCACCCCGGGTACGGCCCGTTCGATCAGGGCATCCAGCCGTGCGCCGATCGGACGTTTCCAATCCGGCATTGCGGCGATGTACGCCTGCACCGGAGCATCGCCCTCGCCCTTGGCGATCTGCGGGTTGCCACCGGTGAGCAGCGCGGGCACAGCGGTGGGTGCGGTTCGCTTGGCAGGCATCGCACGGTACGACCATCGGAATGACGCTGCAGCCTAGCGCGGCCTGTGCCGGGCGTCACGGCGCAGTGCGCCATCGGCTCAGTCCGCCTGCCGCGCGCGGAACCGGCGCCACTCCGGCAGCTGGCGGTGGCGGCGCAGCGAGCGCATCAGCACCGCCATCACAAGGCCGAACAGCGCTCCGGCCGACAGGCCTGCCACCAGCAACAGCACCAGCGGGCGCTCGCTGCCCTGCCAGAGCATCAGCCACATCAGCGCGGTCCAGAACAGCCCGAACAGCAGGCCCTGCACCAGCGCATTGGTACCGAAACCAGCCAGGATCGGGGGCGGCAGTGCGATGCCTGCGCGCCACAGCAGCCGATGCAACAGCGGCGCCGACTGCGCGCGTGCCAGCCCCTTGTCATCAAGAAAGCGCAGCGCCGATTGGATCACGACGGGATAGTGCGGATTGACGTCATTCATCACCCGATCGTGGCCGATGCAATGCCGGAAACGCAAACGGCCACCCGAAGGTGGCCGTCGCGGCAACAACCGAAGTTGTTTATCAGGCCTTCTCGGCCAGACGGGCAGCCTTGGCGGCAGCAGCGGCAGCCAGGTCTTCCTTGATGCGGGCAGCCTTGCCTTCCAGGCCACGCAGGTAGTACAGCTTGCCGGCGCGGACCTTACCACGACGCTTCACTTCGACCGAGTCGATGATGGCGCTGTGGGTCTGGAAAACGCGCTCGACGCCGTAGCCGTGCGAGATCTTGCGCACGGTGAACGAGGAGTTCAGGCCGGCGTTCTTGGTGGCGATGACGACGCCTTCGTAGGCCTGCACGCGCTCGCGGCTGCCTTCCTTCACCTTCACGTTGACGACAACGGTGTCGCCCTGGCTGAACTTCGGCAGTTCACGGGTGATCTGGGCGGATTCGAATTCCGCGACGATGGACTTGTTCAGCTTGCTCATGGGTTACACCGATTCTTGTTCGGGTGGGCGTGTCGTATCGACAACGTGGGCTCATGCAGTCACCGGACTGTGCTGCACGTTTGTTTTGGGTACTGCGCGCGCCAACCGGGGCTGGCGGGAATTGGCCATGATAGCCGATAAAGCCAGCCCTGCGCTAGGGGCTGGCCTTGGGTTTCCGGGCCTGGCGGGCCTGGTCCAGCAGTTTGCGGTCGGCCTTGCCCAGCGCCTGTTCATCCAGCAGGTCCGGGCGTCGCTGGGCAGTCCGGAGCAGCGACTGCTGGCGGCGCCAGGCGGCGATGGCTGCGTGGTTGCCCGAGCGCAGCACCTCCGGCACGTCTCCCAGCGGGTGCTGGGCCGGCTGGCTGTAATGCGGGCAGTCGAGCAGGCCGAGGTCGCCCTCGAAGCTGTCCTGCGCCGCCGACTCCGCATCGTTGAGGGCCCCCTCCTGCAGGCGGGCCACGGCGTCGATGATCACCGCCGCGCCCAGCTCGCCCCCGGACAGCACGTAGTCGCCGAGGGAGATTTCCTCGTCGACATTGGCCTCCAGGAAACGCTCGTCGATGCCCTCGTAGCGGCCACAGAGCAGGACCATGCGCGGCAGCGCCGCCAGCTCCCGCACCTTGGCCTGGGTCAACCGCGCGCCCTGCGGGCTGAGGTAGATCACCCGCGCCGGGGTTGGATCGGCATCGCGGATCGCCTGCAGGCAGGCCTGCAGCGGCTCGATCAGCATCACCATGCCCGGGCCACCGCCGAACGGACGGTCGTCCACCCGGCGATAGTTGCCTTCGGCGTAATCACGGGGGTTCCAGCCATGCAGGCTGAACAGCCCCTTCTCCCGCGCGCGCCCGACCACGCCCAATCCAGCGGACTGGGCGAGGAACTCGGGGAACAGGGTGATGACGTCGAAACGCATGCGTCTGCTCAGAACTCGGGATCCCAGTCGACCACGACCAGATTGGCCTCGAAATCGACCGATTTGACGAAGTCCGGCAGCACGAACGGGATCATCCGCTCGCGGTCACCACGGACCACCACCACATCATTGGCGCCGGTGCTGAACAGGTGCGAGACCTGGCCCAGGGCGACGCCCTCGGTGGTCGTCACGTCCAGGCCTTCCAGGTCCACCCAGTAGTACTCATCGGGCTTCGGTGGCGGCAATGCACTGCGGGCCACGTAGATTTCGGTGCCGCGCATCGCTTCGACCACGTCGCGGTCCTCGACGCCCGGGAAACGGGCGACCAGGTGCTTGCCGCTGTCACGGCCACGCACACCTTCTATCGTGGTTTCCACGCCGGACGGGCTGCGCACGATCCACGGCTGGTAACGGAAAATGGCGGAACGTGGCTCGGTCCAGGACTCGAGCTTGATCTCGCCGCGCACACCAAAAGCGCCGACAACCCTGCCCAGCAGGATGCGGCGCTCGATATCTTTCATCTGCTTCAACCAAGAGGGCCACGCCGAAGCGTGGCCCGTCAGGATCAGGCCGCAGCGGCCTGGGACTTGGTCGCTTCCTTGATCAGGTTGCGGACCTTGTCGGTCGGCTGGGCGCCGTTCTTGACCCAATGGTCAACACGGGCCAGGTCCAGTTCGATGCGCTTCTCGGCGCCCTGGGCGACCGGGTTGTAGAAGCCAACGCGCTCGATGTTGCGGCCGTCGCGCGCGCTGCGCACGTCGGTGACGATGATGTGGTAGAACGGACGCTTCTTGGCGCCGCCGCGGGTCAGTCGGATCTTGACCATGGTGTTTTTCCTATTGCCCAGTCGCCAGGATGGCGAGGTAAGCGGGCGATTATAGCGGCAGACCCCGGCCTAGCCAACCCCATATGACGCCGCGCCCTCACGGTAGCGCCGGGCCATGCCCGGCGGCTTTTGTTCAGCAATGTGATCAACTTCTGACTTACCCCGCCGACGTCCCCATGGCGATAACGTCAACGTGCTCCAGCGACAGGCGCCCGATGCATGTCCAGCACATCTACCTCGTGCCGCTGCAGCAGGTCGTCAAATGCATCGCCGCCAATCCGCTCGACAAGTTGCCGCTCGGATTCGTGGATGGCGATGCACTGCAGCCAATTGATCGCCACGGGCGGAACCTCCAACCCTGGAAAACTTGCGTCATTCCAGAAGAAGGGCAGCACCAGATAGACGTGCGGCATCCGGGTCGATGGGAAGTAGTCCTGCAGGATGTCGGGAATCACGCAGCCCGGCCACACCGCCGCACGATCACGCATGATTGCAAAGGCGGTCGAGGCGACCACGTTGTCCCAGTGCTGCGTGTCATCTTCCGCACACGCGCACAGCTCGACGCGGGTTTCCAGCTCGTGCCCCTCTGAATGACGTAAAGCAAAATCCGATAGTCCGATAGTCCGATGGACGAGATGGACTTCAGCCCTGCTTCCGGCGAGTTGGACGTCGTAAGGATATCGACCGAACGCAGGCGATGATCATCGTGAAAGGTCTGGACCTTGGGCCGCGCCTCACCGCCCATGATCTTGATTGCGTGCATCGCTACCGCGCGATGCTGCTCGGTGACCGTACTCATATCGGATTGGAACCCCGGTGCGTTGTTCGCTGCGGCGGCATCCGCCGGGCATGGCCCGGCGCTACCAGCTGCAACGCTTCAAGGTAGCGTGCGGCCATGCTTGGCGACCGGCAGCCCGCGCGCCTCGTTCAGGAGAGCGGCTGCCAGGCCACCGCCGCCAGCACCGCCCTGCCCTGTTCAGCCAGCGTCTGCGAGCCGGGCAGGACATGTCCGTCGATGGCCTCCAGTGCCCACAGGCCGCTGGCGTTGCAGGCAAAAGCGGCCTTCACACTGCCTAGTTCAGCCAGCGCCAACGGCCGCGTCAACTGCGCATCGGGCCAGTGCCGCTTCAGCAGCGCCTCAGCCGTACCGCGCAGGGCCGGCGCCTGCGGCCAGAGCAGCCGTTCACCATCGTGCACGGCCAGGTTCCAGGTACTGCCTTCACTCACTTCGCCATCGGCGGTCACGAACAGCACGTCGTCGAATCCTTCGGCCATCGCCGCGCGGCGCTCGGCGAACAGGCCGAAGGTGCCCACATGCTTGAGCTGCGGCAGCTCGCGCTGCCAGGTCACGCTGCGCACACGCTTGGAGGCGGTCAGCGTCACCGGCGCTGAAACCGCCACCAGCACGTCCACCGGCACCGCCGCCAGCGGATTGCGGAAATCGAAGCGGCGCGAGTACACCGTCACCCGCAGCGAGGCATCGGCCAGGCCGGCCTGCCGCAGCGCCTGCGCCATCCAGCCCCGCACCTGCGCCGTATCCAGTTTGCTGCCGAACAGTTCGCGCGTGGCCTGCGACAGCCGCGCCAGATGCAGGTCCAAGCCCTGCGCTGCGCTGTCGCGCACTTGCAGCGAAGTGAAGTGGCCGTAGTTCACCAGCGCCGGCAGCAGATCCTCCACCTGCGCCGCCCGGCCGTTGCAGCTCACCATCATGGCAACAGTGCCTGCGCCTGCTCCCACATGCCGCGCAGCACGTCGGCGGCCGGCTGCGCCGGCGCCATCCACGCCGACTGCCCGGCCCAGGCCTGCATCGCCGCCAGGCGGTTTTCCTGCGCGGCCTGCTTGCGCATCGGCGCGGTCAGCCCACGCTGCACCGGGTATGGACGCGGCGCGGGGGCTCCTTCTGCGGCAGCGGCGCGCACATAGGGTGTCGCCAGGCCACGACCCAGGCGACCGCTGAAGGCACGGGTCGGCCAAGTGTCTTCCGGTTCGCTGGCGGCCAGCCCATCAGCCCACGCCGAAGCGATCGCCGCTTCGGGCGTGCGCAGGAAGGCGGTGCCGATCTGCACGGCGCTGGCCCCCAGCGTGAGTGCGGCAGCGATGCCACGGCCGTCGGCGATGCCGCCTGCGGCAATCACCGGAATCTGCAGGTGATCGGCCAGGCGCGGCAGCAGTGCGAACAACCCGACCAACTGGCGCTCGGCCATCGCCGGATCGAACGCGCCACGATGGCCGCCGGCCTCCGCGCCCTGCGCCACCACCGCATCGGCACCGGCGTCCTGTGCCGCGCGCGCTTCGGACAAGGTGGTGGCACAGGCGATCCAGGCGATGCCGGCGTCCTTCAGCTGCTGCACGTGATGCGGCAACAGCACGCCCATGATGGTCGAGGCGACCGCCGGGCGCGCGGCCAGCAGTGCGGCGAACTGTTCTTCGAAGTCGGCGGGCGTGGCGTCGGCGGCACTGGCGGGCACGTCCGGGCCCCACTGCGCGAGGAAGGCGCGGCTGGCGGCTTCGGCGGCAACATCACGGGTCGGTGCGGGATCGGGCACCCACAGGTTCACCTGAGCCGGGCCGGTCGAAGCGGTGCGGAATTCGTCCATCCAGCGACCGATATCGGCCGAAGAGGACAACACCGCGCCCATCGCGCCCATGCTGCCGGCGTTGGCCAGCGCGGCCGACAACGGCACCGGGCAGGCGCCGGCCATCGGTGCCAGCAGGATTGGAACGGAAACGCCAAAGCGCCGGCAGAACGCCTCGGCGCGGGAAGCTACAGCGGAACTCTGCATGACGGCCCATCATTTTGGACAGGCCCTCATGGTGCGCGCAGGACAGGGGAAGAGTCGAGCCTGCTGCCTGACGGCCTGCTGCGGCGACTGTGCGCCGCCGCCCGAGCGTGGGCTCGGGCGCTACATCAGACTGCGACCGGGGCCGTCATCAACGGAACGGCATGCCGCGGCCACCCATGGCGCCCATCATGCCCTTCATGCTGCGCAACATGCCCTTCATGCCGCCGCCGGCCATCTTGCTCATCATCTTTTCCATCTGCATGTACTGCTTCATCAGCTTGTTGACGTCGGCCGGTGTCACGCCCGAGCCCTTGGCAATGCGCGCGCGACGCGAGCCGTTGAGCAGGTTCGGGTTGCGCCGTTCCTTCTTGGTCATCGAGTTGATGATGGCGATCATGCGCGGCACTTCCTTGCCCTGGCTGACCTGCTGCTTCAGATGATCGGGGATGTTGCCCAGGCCCGGCAGCTTGTCCATCAGGCCACCGATGCCACCCATGTTCTGCATCTGCTCCAGCTGGTCGCGCATGTCGTTCAGGTCGAACTTCTTGCCCTTGGCGACCTTCTCGGCCAGCTTGGCCGCCTTGTCCTTGTCGACCTGCTGCTCGACCTGCTCGACCAGCGACAGCACGTCGCCCATGTCGAGGATGCGGCTGGCGATACGGTCGGGATGGAACACGTCCAGGCCTTCCGGCTTCTCGCTAACACCGACGAACTTGATCGGCTTGCCGGTGATGTAGCGCACGCTCAGCGCGGCGCCGCCGCGGGCATCACCGTCAGTCTTGGTCAGCACCACGCCGGTCAGCGGCAGCGCATCGCCGAAGGCCTTGGCGGTGTTGGCCGCGTCCTGGCCGGTCATGGCGTCGACCACGAACAGCGTTTCAGCCGGATTCACCGCCGCGTGCAGGGCCTTGATCTCGGCCATCATCGCTTCGTCGATGGCCAGGCGGCCGGCGGTATCGACCAGCAGCACGTCCACGAACGACTTGCGCGCATCGTCGATGGCCGCGCGCACGATGGCTTCCGGCTTCTGGTCGGCGCTGGACGGGAAGAACAGCACGCCCACCTGCTCGGCCAGGGTCTTGAGCTGCTCGATCGCGGCCGGGCGGTAGACGTCGGCCGACACCACCATCACCTTCTTCTTGCGCTTTTCCTTCAGGTGCTTGGCCAGCTTGCCGACCGTGGTGGTCTTGCCGGCACCCTGCAGGCCTGCCATCAGGATGATGGCCGGAGCGGGAACGTTGAGGTTCAGGTCGCTGGCTTCGGCGCCCATCACGGCGGTCAGCTCGTCGCGCACAACCTTGATCAGGGCCTGGCCCGGGGTCAGCGACTTCAGCACTTCCTGGCCGACTGCGCGTACCTTGATGCGCTCGATCAGCGCCTGCACCACCGGCAGCGCGACGTCGGCTTCGAGCAGTGCGATGCGCACTTCACGGGTCGCCTCGCGGATGTTCTCCTCGGTCAGGCGGCCACGGCCACGCAGGCGCTCGATGGTGCCGGAAAGGCGCTGGGTCAGGGACTCGAACATGCGGCGCAACCTGTCTGAAAGCGGGGGACAATAAGGCAGACAGTATAACGGGTCCGGCCGTCGCCCCGGACTGCGACCACAGGGCCGTCGCCAGCATCACAGGGGTATGCGAAACTGCAACGATGACAATCGTTCTCATCGCCGTCCTGCTCTACCTGGCTGCCAGTGCCCTGCTGGTGCGCGCGCTCGGCCGCGATGAAACCACCGGCTCGCCCACCTGGCTGTGGCCCGCCCTGCCGGCGATGCTGCTGCATGGCGGTTACCACGTGATGGTGGCGATGCGTACCACCGGCGGGCCAGACATGCACTTCTTCGCCGCGCTGTCGCTGGTCGGCCTGGGCATGGCCTGGCTGACCTCGCTGGTCGGCGCGCGCGGGCGGATGTCGGCGCTGGGCGTGGTGGTGTTCCCACTGGCTGCCGTGCTGCTGCTGGCCTACCACGGCTACGGCCACGAGCCGAGCAAGGTGCTGGGCTGGCGCCTGGCCAGCCACGCCTGGCTGGCCCTGCTGGCCTATGCCACGCTGAGCATCGCCGCCCTGCTGGCGATCATGCTGTGGCTGCAGGAGCGCGCGCTGCGCCGCCGCGAGTTCCGGCCATGGCTGCGCGCGCTGCCACCGCTGGCTGACCTGGAGTCGCTGCTGTTCCGGGTGATCACCGTCGGCTTCGCGCTGCTGACCCTGACCCTGGTCACCGGCGTACTGTTCGTCGATGACCTGCTGGCGCAGAAGCTGGTGCACAAGACCGTGCTGAGCGTGCTGTCGTGGATCGTGTTCGGCGTGCTGCTGATCGGCCGCCGCCGCTACGGCTGGCGCGGCATGAAGGCGGTGCACTGGACGCTGGCGGCGATGCTGTTGCTGCTGCTGGCGTTCTTCGGCAGCCAGTTCGTGATCGAGCTGGTGTTCGGGCATACGCGATAGGCCGTGTGCCGACCAACGATCGGCAGCCACCCCGGTACTGCAGGCCACCGGCCGTTCCCACCCACCCCGGTACTGCAGGCCACCGGCCGCCCCCACCCACCCTGGTAGTGCCGGCCGCTGGCCGGCAGCCACGCAATGCGCGGACGCTGCCGCCGGTCAGGGAATCGGCTGCGCCAGGATTTTCCGGACCGAACGACCGCTGTTGGTGAGGATGTCATCAACCTGCCAGCACCCCTGCCCCTGGCGCACCATCGGCAGGCGGGTCAGGTAAGCCTTCTTCCACACCGAGTAGCGCATCTCAACCTGGCCGGCGGTGGCCGACGCCTCTTCCCAGCTGTAGCGCACCGGCGTTTCGATGTCGCCGTCCTGCGCATCCAGCCACGGATCGGAATCGATCGTGCAGATGCCCTCCTCGCGCTGTTGGCAGGCGCGCTCATCACGCAGCGCCTTGCCGAAGGCCACGCTGACCAGCGCGGCCGGCGGCTCCAGCAGATCACCGTTGCCGGTCGTCGCCTCGTAGAAAGCGCGGGCGACAGCCGCAGGCTCCTGGCAGGCGGGTGCAGCCTGTGCTGCTGGCGCCAGCAGCAGGCCGGCAATCATCAACATCCCTGTCTTTCGCATGTCCAATCCCTTTGGTCGTGATGGCGATCTCTTGTAGAGCCGAGCCCATGCTCGGCTGCTTTCCAGCATAAGCCGAGCGCAGGCTCGGCTCTACTTACAGCCCGTAACGCTCGATCACGTCCAGATGCGGCTGGCGATCCTGGTCACAGGCTTCAGCCAGGCGCAGCCAGCAATGCGGATGCGGCCACGTAGCGGTCTGCTGCTGGAGGAAGCGGTGCAGCGCCAGCGGCGCATGGTCCTGCGGCTGGGCGACGGTGAACAGCAGGCCGGGCAGCGTGCCCTCCTCCCTATCGGGATCGGTGACGGTGTAGTCCGGGCGGCTGTGCGACCACACCTTCCAACCCTGTGCTTCGGCCGCCTCGACGAAGGCATTCCACGCCTCTTCGCCCGGGTGCGCGCCATCGATCATCCAGCTGCGGGCGAAGCCGCCGCGCTCCAGCACATGCACCTGCGAGTAGGTCGGGATGAAATGCTCGCGCGCTTCCTCCTCCTCGGGTGCCGGATGCACCAGCGCGGCATCGAACACCACCCAGTCGCCCACCTGCTGGGCGCGGTTGGACGGCGCGTTCTCGACGATGCGCGCGGTCACCGGACCGCTGCGACGGGCGTAGTACTCCATCGGCTCGCCGTTCTCTTCGCTGCGGATGATCACCCAGCCCCATGGCTCCTCGACCACACCTTCCTGGCTGGACAATTCCATGCCAAGCGCCGCCGCCGAGCGGCGCACGGCGTCCCAGTCGCGCGCCGCGCTGGCTGCGCTCATGTGGTCCCAATGCGCGGCATTGGGCTCCTCCAGCAGCTCCACCAGCTGTGCATAACAGGCCTGGGCGTCGCTGAAACGGCCGGTTTCCATGTACATACGCGCCAGCGTGCCGCGCGCGCCGTGCGAGCCCGGAGACAGCTCCAGAAGCGATCGGGCCGCCTGCTCCAGCGCCGGCCAGTCGGACACGCGGCGTGCACGCTGCACCTCGCACCAGTGCGCGAACACCGGCACGCTGCCGCGATAGAGATCGGCCAGCTGGCGCAGTCCGTCGTCGTCGCCCTGTTCGGCCAGCCAGCGCATCAGCGTGTAGGCCGCGGGGCCATCGTGCTGCGCATGGCCGCGCACGAACCGCCACAGCAGCGACCGCGCCTCGGCCTGCGCGCCGCAGGCATTCAGTGCCGAGGCGGCCATGTCGGCCAGCGGCTCGTCATCGGGCAGCTCGGCATGCGCCTGCAGCAACCACTGCGCTTCGCGCTCGGGATCGCGCGACTGGTTCTGTTCGCCCTGCGCGTCCAGCCATGCCAGCAGCTCGCCGGCCGGCACCGGCAGCGGCGCGACGTCCGGCAATGCCTCGATGCGCGCGGCCAGGCCGGCCACCAGGGCCGCGGCACCACGGTCCTGGCGCAGCTGCGCCAGATGGGTGCGGGCCAGTTCCAGCTGCCGCAGTGCGACCCAGCGCGCGCCACGCTGCAGCGCCAGCTCCAGGCTCAGCGCAGCCACTTCGATCAGCAGGCGATGCGAACCAACCCGGGCGAAGTGCTCGATGATCGTGTTGAAGCGCGTGCCCAGGTCCCAGCTGTTGCGCGCAGGATCCCGCTGACAGAGCGCTGCCGCGGTGTTTGCCCACAGCCGCCAGTAGTTCGGGGTCAGTTCGCTCCACGGCACCAGCTGCTGCAGCGCCTCTTCGTCGCGGCCCAGCTGGGCCAGCGCCCAGGCCTTGGACAGGCGGCGCGGCACCGTGCAGTTGGCCGGCTCGTACTCTCCGGACGCAGCAACTTCGGCCTCCCGCTTTTCGATCAGCGCCAGTGCCTCATCGGCACGGCCCATGCCCAGCAGGATCTTGATCTGCATCTCCGGGAAGCTGTCGAACACTTCCTTGCCACAGGCCTCCACGGCATCGGCCTGCACCTGCAGGTAATCCAGTGCCGCCTGGCCACGGCCATCATCAAGCAGCGCATCGGCCTTCTCGCAGCTCAGGCACTGGAAACAGGCCCAGCTCGGGTCGATGCGACCCAGTGTTTCATCGCAGACCTCGATGCGCTCGGGCACCCAGCCCGGGCCATCGATGTTGCCATAGCAGGCGGCCAGGTCCTGGGTCACGCAGATCGACTGCGGGCATTCCAGCGTGTCCTCGCGGTGCGCGCGTTCAAACAGCGCTACGGCTTCGCCGAGTGCGCTTTCGCCTTCCACGCGGTTGCCGACGCGGTTGCGCAGCGCCCAGTGGCCGACATAGACGTCAACCCACGGGTTGTCCAACGCCTTGCCCAATGCGCGCGCTTCGGGCAGCAGCGCATCGACGCGGTCGATCTGCAGTTCACTGACCTCGTCGGCGAGACGGTTCAGCAGGTGCGCGTTCTGCGCCTGGCCGGCCTGGCGCAGGTCACCCTGCAGCTTTTCGACCCAGTTCCAGATGTCCATGGGGGTAATTGCTCCTGTCTAGCGAAGGCTGGATGAGAAGGTGCGGTGCTCAGCGCAGCATCTGCTGCAGGGCACCGGCGATATCGGTAAACGCGCCGTTGAGATCCGGGCCGGGCGTAGCGTTCGCGCGTGCCAGCGGGCGGCCCTGCGCGGCGACGATGACTTTCAGCGAGCGCAGCAGGCGGGCTGCGGCCTCGGCCTGCGGATGGCCCTCGCGCTGGGCGCGCAACAGCGCCTGCACCGCCGGGTTGTCGAGGTTGAGGTACAGCCGCGATGGTGCGCGTGATTCGATGCGCGCGGTGAACTGGCGCGCCAGGCGCAGCGCCGCCATCGATACGCGCTTGTCGTTCTCGTCGTCTTCCAGGCGCTGCTTCAGCTCGGCCTCGCGGTCGGGCACCACCACCACCGGCAGCGCCTCCGGGCTGAAGCGTGCCGGCAGCAACTGTTCGCCGTCACCCAGTTGTTCGCGCAGCCAGGCCAGCTGCGCCTCGTCGAGGCTGTCATCACTGCGGAACAGCGCACGGTTGCCCTGCTCGGTACCCAGCTCGAGCAGGCGCAGGCCCTTGGCCTGTGCCCAGCGTCGCAGGAACGGCACCACCGCGTAGCGATGGCCATGCGCGACCGGTACGCCCATCGCGCGGAACAGCATCTCTTCAAAGCCACCGCCGTTGTCGAGGATGACATGCACGGCACCGCGCGCCGGCAACGCGCTGGCCGGCAGATCGCCCTGCGAGGTCGGCACCCGCACATGCTCCATCAGCAGTTCGAACAGGCGCTCATCGCACAGTGCCGCACCCAGCAGCGCCTCGTTGTGGCGGGTCAGCACGCGCCGCCAGGCTTCCGGCTGCTGTTTCGCGACGTCGGCCAGGCCGTCGATCAGCGCCTCCAGCAGTGCATGCTGCACCGCGCGGTACTGGTCATCGCGCTGCAGGTCTTCGCGGCTGGCGGTGGGCGTCAACCGCGAGGATTCGATCACCCCGCCGATGAAACCGGCCCACGGCGGCAGCAGGTCGCGCGCGTCGTCATCCAGCAGCATGCCGCGCACGAACACCGACAGGTTGCGGTTGTCGCTGGTGCCATAGGTGGCGCCGTCCTGCACCCACAGCAGGCCGGTGGCATCGCTGTTGCCATCGGCACGCAACGGCACGGTGACGATCGGCTCGAAATCATGCTCGAACCGCGCGGCGAACTGCAGCGCCTGGCGGCGGGCCTGCACCGGATGCACGGCAACATCCCCCTGACCGCGCCACGGTGGCGGCTCGGGATTGATCGCCTCGGTCGCAGCGCCAATGAAGATCGGCTCGGACAGCAGCGCGCAGTAGCGGCCCAGCACCTCGTGCAGGCGCGCCTCGTTGGCCAGCGGCAGGAAATCCGGATGCAGCTCCAGTTCCACCTCGGTGCCGACCGCACGTGCCGGCACTTCGCTTACCGTGTACTGCTCGGCATTGCTGGACACGTATAGATGGCCCAGGTCCGGGGTCTGGTACGAGGTGGTGCGCACGCTGACCCGGCGCGCCAGCACGAAGGCCGACAGGAACCCGAGGCCGAACATGCCGATCAGGCCCTCATCGTCCTCGCCGCCCTGGCGCAGGCCACGGGTATAGCCGACGCCGACGGTGGCCAGGTAATCGTGGATCTCCTGGCGGGTCAGGCCGGCACCGGTATCGGAGATGCGCAGCACGCCGGCACCGGCATCGACCTGCACCGAGATGCGCGACGGCACTGCGACGCCGGGCTGTTCGATGCGGCGGCGGATGATCGAGTCGTGCGCGTTCTGCACCAGTTCGCGCAGCGCCACCACCGGGGTGGAATACAGGTGCTTGCCCAGCACCGTCATCAGTCCATTGAGATCGACCCCGGCGCGACGGATCTCGGCGTTGGGGGCGGTGAGCGCGGTGTCCTGCATGTAATCGTTTACTCCTGGGCACGGAAAGACGCCAGAGGGCGTCTTCGTCGAGCGGGAAAAACTAGCACAGTGAAGCTGACCGTTACTGCATTGGACACTTGTAGAGCCGAGCCCATGCTCGGCTGCTGTTCGACCACCAGTCGAGCATGGCTCGACTCCACAGAAAGCAGCCGAGCGTGGGCTCGGCTCTACAGGGCTGGCATCACGCCGCGTCGATGGCCTCGGACAGGCGTTCTACCGCGATCACTTCCATGCCTTTCACCGAGCCGCCCTTGGGCGCGTTGGCCTTGGGCACGATGGCGCGCTTGAAACCATGGGTGGCCGCCTCGCGCAGGCGGTCCTCGCCATTGGGCACCGGGCGGATCTCGCCGGACAGGCCAACCTCGCCAAAGGCAATCGTCTTTTCCGCCAGCGGCCGATCCTGCAGCGACGACAGCACCGCCAGCAGCACCGGCAGGTCGGCGGCGGTCTCCTGCACGCGGATGCCGCCGACCACGTTGACGAACACGTCCTGGTCGCCGACCAGCACGCCGCCGTGCCGATGCAGCACCGCCAGCAGCATCGCCAGGCGGTTCTGCTCCAGGCCGACCGCGACACGGCGCGGGTTCGACAGCGGCGATGCATCGACCAGCGCCTGCACCTCCACCAGCAGGGGCCTCGTGCCCTCGCGGGTGACCATCACGCAGCTGCCCGGCTGATGGGTGCTGCCGCCGGACAGGAAGATGGCCGATGGATTGGAGACTTCCTTCAGGCCCTTGTCCCCCATCGCGAACACGCCCAGTTCGTTCACCGCACCAAACCGGTTCTTGAAGGCGCGCAACAGGCGGAAGCGGCTGCCGCTCTCGCCTTCGAAGTACAGCACCGCATCAACCATGTGCTCCAGCACGCGCGGGCCGGCGATGCCGCCCTCCTTGGTGACGTGGCCGACCAGGAACACCGCAGTGCCGGTTTCCTTGGCAAAGCGCACCAGCCGTGCCGCGCTCTCGCGCACCTGGCTTACGGAGCCGGGCGCCGCGGTCAGCGTTTCGGTCCACAGGGTCTGCACCGAGTCGGCCACGATCAGCCGCGGGCCGGCCTTGGCCGCGTGCTGCAGGATCGACTCGACGCCGGTCTCGGCCAGCGCATTGACGCCGTCCAGCGGCAGCTCCAGGCGATGCGCACGGCCAGCCACCTGGGCCAGCGACTCCTCGCCGGTGACGTACAGCACTGGCAGTTCAGCGGCCATCTTCGCCACCGCCTGCAGCAGTAGCGTCGACTTGCCGATGCCCGGGTCGCCGCCCACCAGCACCACCGCGCCTTCGACCAGGCCGCCGCCCAGCACGCGATCGAACTCGCCGATGCCGGTGGAGACCCGGCGATGCTCGGTCTGCTCCACGTCTTTCAGCGCGGTGATCTTCGGCGGGTCGATCTTCCCGGCCCAGCCGGCCCGCCGCGAGGCCGGCGCCTTGGCCGCCGCCGCGCTCTCCAGCACGATCTCCGACAACGAGTTCCAGGCGTTGCACTCGGTGCACTGCCCCTGCCACTTGCTGAATTCGGCGCCGCATTCATTGCAGACGTAGGCGGTGCGGGCTTTTGCCATCGGATGATTTCCAGCAATGGGAACAGGCGTGGCAGGATAGCCGAGCCGGGTCGCAGGTGCTGCGACCGCTCAAGTCCCGTCCACCCGCGCCGATAGCTGTCGCGGGCGTGCGCCTTGCGGGCGCCCCTCCCTCTCCCTCTGGATTCAACATGACTGGCAGTTACAGTCAGAGCCTGGTCGCCATCTCGCTGCTGGTGGCCATTTTTGCTTCGTACACGGCGCTGGACATGGCCGGCCGCCTGGCCACGGCCGAGGGGCGCGTGGCACGCTGGTGGCTGGCGGGTGGCGCGGCGGCCATGGGCCTGGGGATCTGGTCGATGCATTTCATCGGCATGCTGGCCTTCGACCTGCCGATTCCGGTCGGCTACGACCTGGGCATCACCCTGTACTCGCTGGCCGTCTCGATCGGCGCTTCGGCCTATGCGCTGTGGCTGGTGTCGCGCCCCAGCCTGCCGTGGCGGCGGCTGCTGGCCGGTGCGGTACTGATGGGCCTGGGCATTGCCACCATGCACTACCTGGGCATGGCCGCGATGCGCATGCAGCCGGGCATCGACTATCACCCCGGCTGGTTCGCCGCCTCCATTGCGGTGGCCATCGGTGCCGCAGGTGCAGCGTTGTGGATCGCCTTCCGGCTGCGCGCCGAGCAGCGCAACACCCTGCTGCTGCGCGCGCTCGCATCGCTGGTGATGGGCCTGGCCATCGTCGGCATGCATTACACCGGCATGGCGGCGGCGCGCTTCCCCGAAGGCAGCATCTGTGGCGCCGTCGGCAGCGGCGGCGTCGACACGCGCTGGCTGGCGGTGCTGGTGATCGTCACCACCGTGGCCACGCTGGGCATCGCCCTGGTGGCCTCGCTGTTCGACCGGCAGATGCGCGTGCGCACCGGGCTGCTGGCCGATTCGCTGGCGCACGCCAACGACAAGCTGATCCAGGCGGCACTGCACGACCCGTTGACCCAGCTGCCCAACCGCATGCTGCTGCAGGACCGCATCGAGCAGGCCATCGAGAAGGCGCGGCGCCGCAATCATGCGGTGGCGGTGATGTTCTGCGACCTGGATGGTTTCAAGGCGGTCAATGATGCTTATGGCCACCAGCTTGGCGACCGCCTGCTGGTGGCGGTGGCGCAGCGCATCGGCGGCCTGCTGCGCCCGCAGGACACGTTCGCCCGCCTCGGCGGCGACGAGTTCGTGATCGTGCTGGCCATCGATATTCCCGACGATGCGGTGGTGGTGGCCGAGCGCATCATTGCCGCCGCCGGTGAGCCGTTCACGCTGGATGCGGCCGAACTGCAGGTCAGCGCCAGCCTGGGCATCGCCCTGTACCCGGACGACGCCAGCAATGAGCGCGAACTGATGGCGCACGCCGATGCGGCGATGTACCACACCAAGGAAACCGGGCGGAACGGCTATACCTTCTTCACTCCCTCGATGCAGCTCAGTGCCAATCGCCAGCTGCGCCTGCTGCAGGACCTGCGCAAGGCCATCGCCCGCAACGAACTGATCCTGCATTACCAGCCCAAATTCCCGGCCGCGGGCGCACCGGCTACCGGCGCCGAAGCGCTGCTGCGCTGGCAGCACCCGGAGCTGGGGCTGCTGGCGCCGGATGTGTTCATTCCGATCGCCGAACGCAGCGGACTGATCCTCCCCATCGGCGACTGGGTGCTGGACCGCGCCTGTGCACAGCTGCGCGCCTGGCATGACGCCGGCCACGCAGACTGGTCGATGGCGGTGAACCTGTCGCCGTTGCAGTTCGCCTCGCCGGCGCTTCTGGACAGCGTGCGCGAAGTACTGCAGCGGCATCGGATCGAACCGGCCCGGCTGACCCTGGAGATCACCGAGACCACCGCGATGAAGGACGTCGATGCCAGCCTGGCCATCCTCAACGACCTGACCACGATGGGCGTGCACATCGCCATCGACGACTTCGGCACCGGCTATTCCAGCCTGCTGTACCTCAAGCGCATGCCGGCCACCGAACTGAAGATCGACCGCGCGTTCGTTCGTGACCTGGAATGCAACGACGAAGATGCCGCCATCGTGTCGTCGATCATTGCGCTGGGCCGCACCCTGCAGTTGCAGGTGGTGGCCGAAGGCGTGGAAACGCAGGCGCAGCGCGAGTACCTGAGCGAGCTGGGCTGCGACCAGCTGCAGGGCTACCACCTGGGCCGGCCGATGGAGGCAGAGGAATTCCTGCGCCGGGTGGCAGGGTAAAGCCGGCCGCTGGCCGGCTTCCCGCGATTGCCGGCCAGCGGCCGGCACTACCACCGCGCGTGGCATTCCCGGTGGGCGCGACAAACAGAAAGGCCGCCCGAGGGCGGCCTTTCTGCGTGGCAACGTCGCGAGGACGTCAGTGCATCATGTGCACGTTCATGTTGTGCATGACCCACAGGGTGCCGATCACGATGATGCCGATCACCACGACGGTGAAGGCCGCCGCGTTGACGTTCCAGCGGCTTTCCGAAGAGCGGTCCAGGTGCAGGAAGAACACCAGGTGGACCAGCATCTGCAGCACCGCGGTGACCGCGATCACCACACCGTTGACGGTGCGCGAGAAATCGCCCGACATCACCATCCAGAACGGGATGACGGTCAGCACCACCGCCAGCACGAAGCCGATCAGGTACGACTTCACGCTGCCGTGGCTTTCGCCGCCGGTGCCGTGGTCGTGTGCATGGTTGTCATGTGCCATTACAGCGCTCCATTGAGGTAGACGACGGAGAACACGCCGATCCAGATCAGGTCCAGGAAGTGCCAGAACAGGCTCAGGCACGCCATGCGGGTCTTGTTGGTCGCGGTCAGGCCGTGCTTTTTCAGCTGCACGAACATCACCAGCAGCCACAGCAGGCCCGCGCTGACGTGCAGGCCGTGGGTACCGACCAGGGCGAAGAACGCCGACAGGAAGGCACTGCGGTCCGGACCGTAGCCCTGATGGATCAGATGCTGGAACTCCCACACTTCCATGCACATGAAGCCGAAGCCCAGCAGCCAGGTGATGCCCAGCCACAGGTACATCTGGCCCATCTGCTTGCGGTGCATGGCAATCATGCCCAGGCCGAAGGTCAGCGACGAGGTCAGCAGCAGCGCGGTTTCCCACGCCACGAACGGCAGCTCGAACAGGTCCTTCGCGGTGGGGCCACCATCGGTACCGCCTGCCAGCACCACGTAGGTGGCGAACAGCGAGGCGAAGATGAGGCAGTCGCTCATCAGGTACACCCAGAAACCGAAGACGGTGTTGCCGCCGGTGTCGTGGTGCTCGTGGTCGTCATGGCCATGGGCCGCCGCGTGTGCGGCGTGCCCGTGGCTCAGGGTCGAGGTATTGGTGCTCATGCCTTCAGCTCCGACTTCACCAGGCCCTGGGCTTCCAGGTGCTTGCGGTGTGCGTTCTCGATGCGTTCCACCTCGGCGGCCGGGACCCAGTAGTCCACGTCCTGGTCGAAGGTGCGGTAGATGAACGTGGCGATCATGCCGACGAAGCCGACGATGGCCAGCCACCAGATGTGCCAGATCATCGCGAAGCCGAACACCAGGCTGAAGGCACCGATGACAACGCCCGTGCCGGTGTTGCGCGGCATGTGGATGTCGGTGTACTTGGCCGGCTTCGGCCAGGCTTCACCACGCTGCTTGCGTTCCCAGAAATCGTCCAGCTCGGTGACGTCCGGCAGGGTCGCGAAGTTGTAGAAGGCCGGCGGCGAGGAGGTTTCCCACTCCAGCGTACGGGCATCCCACGGGTCACCGGTCAGGTCCACGGTCTTCTTGCGGTCGCGGATCGACACGGCCACCTGGATGATCTGGCACAGGATGCCGGCGCCGACGATGAACGCACCGCAGGCAGCAACCAGCAGCAGCGGCTCGTAGGCCGGGTTGACGGTGCTCTGCAGGCGACGGGTCATGCCCATGAAGCCCAGCACGTACATCGGCATGAAGGTCACGTAGAAGCCGATGAACCAGCACCAGAACGCGCACTTGCCCCAGAACTCATTGAGGCGGAAGCCGAACATCTTCGGCCACCAGTAAGTGATGCCGGCGAACATGCCGAACACCACGCCGCCGATGATGACGTTGTGGAAGTGGGCGATCAGGAACAGGCTGTTGTGCAGCACGAAGTCGATGGCCGGGATCGCCAGCATCACGCCGGTCATGCCGCCGATGACGAAGGTGACCATGAAGCCGATGGTCCACAGCACCGGGGTGGTGAAGTGCACGCGACCGCGGAACATGGTGAACAGCCAGTTGAAGATCTTCACGCCGGTCGGGATCGAGATGATCATCGTCGTGATGCCGAAGAAGGCATTGACGTTGGCACCCGAGCCCATGGTGAAGAAGTGGTGCAGCCACACGATGAACGACAGCACGCCGATGCAGGCGGTGGCGTAGACCATGCCCTTGTAGCCGAACAGCGCCTTGCGCGAGAACGTGGCGATGACTTCGGAGAACACACCGAACGCCGGCAGGACCAGGATGTACACCTCCGGGTGACCCCAGATCCAGATCAGGTTGATGTACAGCATGGCGTTGCCGCCACCATCATTGGTGAAGAAGTGCGTACCCAGGTAACGATCCAGGGTCAGCAGCACCAGGGTGATGGTCAGCACCGGGAAGGCAGCGACGATCAGCACGTTGGTCACCAGGGCAGTCCAGGTGAACACCGGCATCTGCATCAGCTTCATGCTGGGGGTACGCATCTTCAGGATGGTGATGAAGAAGTTGATACCACTCAGCGTGGTACCCAAACCCGCCACCTGCAGGCCCCAGATGTAGTAGTCCATGCCGACGCTTGGACTGTATTCGATACCCGACAACGGCGGGAACGCCAGCCAGCCGGTGGCGGCGAACTCACCGATCCACAGCGACAGCATGATCAGCACCGCGCCCGCCACGAACAGCCAGAAGCTGAGCGAGTTGACGAACGGGAACGCAACGTCACGCGCACCGATCTGCAGCGGCACGGCCAGGTTCATCAGGCCGGTGATCAGCGGCATCGCCACGAAGAAGATCATGATCACGCCGTGGGCGGTGAAGATCTGGTCGTAGTGGTGCGGCGGCAGGTAGCCCTCGGACCCGCCGACGGCGAGCGCCTGCTGGGTGCGCATCATGATGGCGTCGGAGAAGCCGCGCAGCAGCATGACGAAGGCGACGATGAGGTACATCACGCCGATCTTCTTGTGGTCCACCGAGGTGAACCACTCCTTCCACAGATAGCCCCACAGCTTGAACTTGGTGATCAGGGCGACGACGCCCAGGCCACCCAGCACCGCGCCGACCAGGGTGGTCAGCACGATCGGATCGTGGGGGATCGACTCAAGAGAGAGTTTTCCCAACATGTTCATTCTCCCGAACCCGCGTGGCCGGCATGGCCTGCGTGTTCGTGTTCGTTGGCATCCAGGTTTTCACCCGATTCCTTGGAATCATGCGCATCACTGGGGGCGTGGCCCTCGTGCGCTTCATGGGTGGCGGCGTCGGCAGCGGCGGCACCGGCATGCGAGTGCTTCATGCCGTAATGCTTGTTGTCGCCCATGTGCTTGGCGATGACCCAGTCGAACAGGCCTTCTTCGGTCTTGCCGAAGTAGGTGACCGGATACCACTCGGCGTTGCGTGCTTCGCCCAGGGCCTTGAACGAGGCCTTGTCCAGGGTCTGCTCGCCGGCGCGGACCTGGTCCAGCCACTGGCGGTATTCGGCATCGGTGACCGAGTAGGCGGTGAAGTGCATCTTGGCGAAGCCCGCGCCGCTGTAGTGCGAAGACATGCCCGGGAATTCACCGGTCTCGTTGGCGATCAGGTGGAGCTTGGTCTCCATCGCAGCCATCGAGTAGATCATGCTGCCCAGGTGCGGGATGAAGAACGCATTCATCACCGAATCGGACGTGATCTTGAAGTTCAGCGGCGTGTTGACCGGGAACTTGATTTCGTTGACGACCGCCACCTTCTCTTCCGGATAGATGAACAGCCACTTCCAGTCCAGCGAGATCGCCTCGATGGTGACCGGCTTGACGTCCGAATCCAGCGGACGGTACGGATCCAGTGCGTGCGACGAGCGCCAGGTCAGGACCGCCAGGACCAGCACGATCATGCACGGGATCGACCACACCACCACCTCGATCGCCGTCGAGTGGGACCACTTCGGCTCGTAACGGGCCTTGGTGTTGGAGGCGCGATACTTCCACGCGAACGTCAGGGTCATGATGATGACCGGGATGACGACCAGCAGCATGAGCACGGTGGCCGTGATCAGCAGGGTCTTCTCATCCTGGCCGATCTGGCCCTTCGGACTGAGGATGGCCACGGCATCGCAGCCGGTGAGCATCACCAGCAACGACAGCAGCAGGCCCGGGCGCAACCAGCGCCCAAGGGTTTTCAACGGAATCATCGGTCGATCCAATTGCGAGGGAATGCCGTTCCCCGTCCCTGCCTGTTCCGGCCAAAGCCGGTCCCACCGGTCCGGAAGACAGGCAGGGAGGTGGGGTCGAGTCAGCCTTTCAATTTTAGGCCGTCACCCACCATTTAAGAAAGGCATTGACAATGATCGAGCGCAGGAAAGGCCCGATTCTGGCTGCGACACGTTGTCGCACCGCGCACGCGCGGCGGGCAGGACGCCCGCGGGCGGCATCCTGGCATCAGGTGCTGGCCGGCAGTCCGCCCTCGTTCGGCAAAGTCACCTGAACCTGTTCAGGCGTGCTGGCGGGTGCCTGGCGTGGGATGCTCGGCGCAGGAGGAAGGCCCGTGGACAAGATCGACTTCAAGAAGCGCGACCGGGCGTTCTATCAACCGCCCGCCGGCAGGTTCGTACGCGTGGATGTACCGCCCATTCCCTACGTGATGGTCGATGGTCGCGGCGACCCGAACACGGCCCCCGCCTACCTGCAGGCCGTGCAGTGGCTGTATTCGGTGAGCTATGCACTGAAGTTCGCGCTGAAGGCCGAAGGGCGCGACTACGTGGTGCCACCGCTGGAGGCGCTTTGGAGTGCCGAGGACCCGGCCAGCTTCGTCGCACGGCGCAAGGATGAGTGGGCCTGGACCGTAATGATCCGCACGCCTGAGGGCATCGGCCCCGCACTGTGGCAGGCCGCGATCGGCAAGGCGCGCACGAAGCTGCGGGACGCGCCGCCCAGCCTTCGCCATCAGATCCTTGCCGAGGGCCCCAGCCTGCAGACCTTGCATGTAGGCGCCTACGACGACGAAGGCCCCATCCTGGCGCAGCTGCATGACGAAGTGATGCCCGCACTGGGATACACCTTTGCCGGGTCCCATCATGAGATCTACCTCAGCGACCCACGCAGGACCGAGGCGGCGCGGTTGAAGACCGTGCTGCGGCAGCCGGTGCGGCCGATCGGGCCTGATGAGGATTCCCGCAGATGACACAAGGCACAAGGAATGCCATGCGCCTGATCAGCCGACTGCTGCACTGGACCACCGTGCCCGCCGGGCGCCGCCTGATGGCCGTGCTGGGTGCTGCACTGGTAATCGTGCTGGCCTGCAATCCGGATCTGCTGCCGTTGCTGCCGGTGGTGGATGCGCTGGGGCTGGACGTGCTGATGCTGTTGCTGGGTGCGCAGGTGGTGGCGGTACTGCCTTGGGTGCGGGAGCGGGCCGCGCGCGGGATCAGAGTGCTTGCACGCCTGATGATCGGTGCATTGGCGGGAGCTGCAGGTGGTTATCTCCGGCAGCTGGCGTGGTGGCTGGCGAAGGATGCAGGGATGACGAGGCGTTGATGAAGGCTTGCAGCCTTCAGTGAGGTGGCCATCCAAGGATCACCGGCGGGCGCAAACAAAAAGCCCCAACCAAGGCCGGGGCTTTTCATTGCAACTGGTGCCGGAAACAGGAGTCGAACCTGCGACCTACGCATTACGAATGCGCCGCTCTACCAACTGAGCTATTCCGGCCTAGCTGGGCATTGTAGGACTACGAGCAACATGCGGTCAATGGCCGCGCATCTACCCTCTTCATGGGCCAACAAGCCGCTACCAGCTACTGATAGTGGCTTTCACGGATGACCTTGGAACATCGCTGGTCGAGATCAACATGAAATGACTTCAGTCCACCTTCTGGCAGCAGAACCCTGTCATGGACGTGCTGGACCGAGAAGCCAATATCTGCGGTGCCGGAAGACTCCTCCGCAATCCGATACATCTCCCGTTTCCATCCCCTCGTCTCTTGAACGTAAGTCTCGATTGTTGTCACGCATCGTTCTAGCCCTTCCCACCCCTTCTCGCCTCGGGACTCCTCCGCTGCACAGCCGCCCGCCATCAGCAATGGAAACAGCAGCCCAACTTTCAAGGTGACTAAGCGTTTCATCTGCGCCCCTCAATGATAGGTATGAAAACGCACACCCCTCATGACTTCCAATCATCTCAGCGATGTCTCCACCCGGTTCGCACACACCCGCCCCTCGGCGAAATCCCGCAGGTTCCCCAGCGTGATTGCCGATATCTCCTGCAGCGCCTCTACGGTGAAGAAGCCCTGGTGGCCGGTCACCAGCACGTTGGGGAAGGTCATCAGGCGCTGGAAGGCCTCGTCGTCGATGATCTCGCCGGACAGGTCCTGGAAGAACAGCGCGCTTTCCTGCTCGTAGACGTCGATGGCCAGATGACCCAGCCGCCGTGACTTCAGCGCGCGGATCACCGCATGGGTATCGACCAGCCCGCCGCGCGAGGTGTTGACCAGCATCGCGCCGGTCTTCATCCGCGCAAGCGAGGCGTCGTTGATCAGATGCTGGGTATCGGGTGTCAGCGGGCAATGCAGCGACACGATATCGGCGCGCGCCAGCAGTTCATCCAGCCCAACCATGTCGCCCACGCCGGCGAAGGCCGGCGATGGATACGGGTCATGCCCCAGCACGGTGCAGCCCATGCCGTGGAAGATGCGCGCGGTGGCCAGGCCGATCTTGCCGGTGCCGACGATGCCGACCGTGCGCCCATGCAGAGTGCGGCCGAGCAGGCCATCGAGCATGAAGTTGCCCTCGCGCACGCGATTGTAGGCGCGATGGGTCTGCCGGTTGAGCGTCATCACCAGCGCCAGCGCGTGCTCGGCCACGGCTTCGGGGGAATAGGCCGGCACCCGTGCGACGAACAGCTCCAGCGCTTTCGCGGTGGCCAGGTCCACATTGTTGAAGCCGGCGCAGCGCAGCAGGATGGCGCGTACGCCCAGCGCATGCAACGCGTGCAGAACCGGCGCGTCCAGGCGATCGTTGACGAACACGCAGACGGCGGCGCAGTCCTGTGCCAGCGCTGCGGTATGCACGTCCAGCGCGGCATCGAAGTACACGAATGCAAAGCCCTGCCCGGCCGCATCGCGCTGGTTGGCCTCGTCGAGGAAGCGACGATCGTAGGGGCGGGCACTGAAAACGGCGATCTGCATGGACGGGCCTGGCGGGAATTCCCTGCCGACCATACCGCAGCACCTGCCCTGATGGGATGGCCCCGGCGATACGGATATCGCCGGGGCCGAGTGCCCTTTAGAACCGGTAGCCCAGGCCCAGCATCACGCCGTTCTGGATCTGCCCATCGCGGCGTTCGCCCACGTAGTCGGCCATGATCGACAGGCGCTCGCTGGCACGGCTGGTCACGCCCAGGTTCCAGGCCAGCACCTGCTCGCCCACGGCCTGGCTGCTGGCACCAAACACCAGGTCCGGGGCCGCAGCAAAGCCGGTGCTGTAGCGCGCCTGCGAATCGCCCAGCTCCTTCTGCCAGACCACGCGCGCGCGCGGGGTAATGCGCTCACCGTTGTTGCCTTCGAAGGTCTTGAACAGCTGCAGGCCCGCACCCACGCGAATGCTCTCCAGGCTGCCGCTGCGGCCCACCAGCGCACCGGCGCCCTGCCCTTCATTGAAACGGGTGGCCGAGGTCCGTGCGTAGTCCACCACCGGCAGCAGCGGCTGGATCACCAGGCCATTGCCGGTGGTGAACGAGAACGCATGTTCAACACGTGCGGAGATCGCATCGTTGCTGTACTTCGCGCGCAGAGGCTGCTGCAGCCCATCAATGCCGCCGACACCGCGGCGGGTGTCATGCCGCAGGTCGGTGTAGCGCACGGCCGCCGACAGATAGCCCCGCGAATAGGTCGCGTCCAGATAGCCCCCCACGTCCAGCGCGCGCACGTCTCCGCTGAATTCGGAGCCATCGCTGGCCTTGGTCGACATGTCGGCCGCTGCCACGCTGACGCCAAGGGTGACGCGGTCATCGGCCACGCGGGTGTCGGCACCGACCACGATGCCACCGATGTTGTGGCTCAGGCCGGCCACGCCGCCGTCGGCATCGATGCGGCCATGACTGGCGAAACCGCGCGCCCACAGGCCACGGCTGCGACCCGCCACGCGGCTGTCGCCAGCACCCTCGCCCACCGGCTCGACCAGATGCATGGCCAACTGGTTGAACAGGCTGCCATGGCGCATGCCTGGCTGCGCCGAGACCGACTGCGCCGCCTGCGAGGCCAGGCCATCGGCATCGCCGCCACTACGCATCGCTGCCTGGTGCTGCTGCACGACGTTGCCGATGCGGCCGATCAGTGCATTATCGGCCAGTCGCAGGCTGGCGTGCGCATCACCGCGCAAGGCGCCAGCCTGCTGTGCGATCACATCACGGTCAGCGAACTGCAGCGCGCCGAGCAACGACTTCAGGCCGCTGTCCTGGCGGTCCGATGCAGCGGCCAGCGCGCGCCCCAGGCCGTCGCCGGAGGTGCCGTTGGCGAACAGGCCCAGCTGATCGAAGCCCGGGTTGGCGGTCAGCCACAGGCCATCGGCGGTCTGGTTGACGTTGAAGCTGAGCAGCGAATTGTGGCGCGGGCGGAACACTTCACCGGCCGTGATGCTGGCGCTGTAACCGGCATCGCCCAGCCGCACGGCATCCTGGAAGCCCCCCTGGTAGATCGGTCCTTCCACCAGGTCGCGACGGTAGGTGCCGGCATAGAAGCCCTGGGCGACGTTCAACGCCAGGTGTGCGCCCTGCGCGATCACCAGCGCGCCCTCCTCGGAGCCGCCATCGTAGAAGCTGCCCACGCGCAGGCGGCCACTGCCGGTACCACCGGTTTCGGTAACGTCGAACAGCACCTGCCCGCCGGGCATGATGTTGACGTAGCCGTGGGTCACCAGATCACCACCACGCGGCATCAGCGTGCCGAACACGCGCAGGCGGTTGAAGCCGTCTTCGCGGTAGGACGGGCCGGTGCCATCCAGCAACGCATCGCTGTCGGTGCCGACCGATGCGATATCACCGTGGCCGACCACGATGCTGCCCGGCATCACCCGCAGTTCGGGGGTGCGCAGCGCACCACCCTCCAATGCGATGGTGCCGTTGTCCACCAGAATGAAATCGGCGCCGGTGGTTTCGGCGGTGCGCCAGGTGGCGCCGTTGCTGACACGGATCACGCCCGCCGAACTGCCCAGGGTGGACGCATCCAGATCGGCCAGCCGCAACTGGCCGCGCAGCTCTTCCTGGAGGTCGGGATCGGCGAGCAGCTGTTGCAGCGACTGCGTGCCGATGCCGTTCGGCCCCCGCGTGGAGACGTTGTACAGGCTCACCGCGTAGTTGATGTAGGTGCTGGCCCAGTCGGTGTTCCAGCGCGCGAAATCGTCGTCGACGAAGGCCTGCAGCTGGCGCGCGGTGCGCAGGTAGCCCGGGTTGATGTCGCCGCTGACGTTGCTGGTGACACGGAGGGTGTCGCCCGGATCGCGATAGCCTGCCGTGTTGATGATGTTGTTGCCGCGGATGCCCTGGCCCGGGAACGACTCCAGCTTGCTGCCGCTGCCATCCGGATCGAAGGTGACCGACGTACCCGTGGTGCGCGCCGGGTCGCGGAATACCAGCAGGCCATTGGGTTGAACCACTTCATACATCGCCTTGTGCAACAGGCCCGCATCCATGCCGCCGCCGTAGTTGCCTGTGTAGATCTGGGTCATGCGCGCTGACGGCGCATAGGTGATCTTGCCGCCACTGCTCGCGGCATGGATCTGCACCGAGTCGACCAGTGGTAGATCGCCGCCGAGGTAACGGTTGACGCCACCGGACTGCATGATCGAGCAGGACGAGATGCAGTGGCCGGACACGATGGTGTCCAAGCCCTGGGTGCGGATCACCGCCTGCAGCCACTCGCCGGCGATCAGCGCGCCACCATTGGATGTGCGCAGCACGACTTCGCGGATCGGACGGCCTTCAGCCTGTGCCTTGGCCAGCAGCGCGGGCAGCGCCACCACATCGGCAACGGTGACGCCGCCGCTGAGGAAGACGCGATCGTCCCGCACGTGATAATTCATTGCCATGACGTCATCAACCGCCGCCATGGCGGTGATGCCCATCAGCCCGGCCAGGGCCAGGCTCAACTTCGAACGCTTCATGTGTTCTCTCTCCACCCGCAACACACGGGTCAGGAGTTCAACGTCCGGGCGGCGCAAACTCCCCCAGCGCACCAGCCCCCGAAACATGAATGCATTCACAATGGAATCAGGGGCCATGCACACTCTTCCCCATCCGGTCATCGTCGCGTAAAACTCGAAGACGCACCCGCCACCGACGCCCGAGGCCAGCCCTGTCCGCCCCCTCTCCTCTGATCCATCGCGCGCCGGACCTGTCCGTGCCGGCGGACGCGTTCATTGCGTTCGTACGGGAAGAGCGCGCGCCGTTGTGCGCTTTCCTGCGCACGCGCGGCGTTGGGCCGGAGGATGCCGAGGACATCGCGCAGGACTGCATGGAGCGGCTGATCCGCTATCGCGCGCACAGTGCCGACGAGCTGCGGTTGCTGCTGTATCGTATCGCCCGCAACCGCCTGGCAGACCGCGGCCGCTCGTCGCAGTCGCGGCCACACCTGTCCCTCGCCGAACACGATGGCGGCGACGAGCCCTCCAGCACGTCGCCCGATCCATTGCGCCAGGCCGAGTCCGGGCAGATGCTGTCCCTGCTGCGGCAGGCCCTGTTCAAGCTGCCCGAGCGCGCGCGCGAGGTGTACCTGCTCAACCGGATCACCGGCATGAGCTATACGCAGATCGCGCGGCACTGTGGAATCACCGCCAAGACCGTGGAAAAACATATCGCCCGCGCCCTGCAGGGCCTGCGCCAGGAACTCGGATCGGATCCGCTGCACAACGACAGGGACAACGGATGAGTCACGCCAGACCCAGGGAAGACACCCTGCTGTTCGAACGCGCCAGCGCCTGGGTGGCGCGGCTGGAGGCTCCGGACTGCACGCCGGGCGAGCGCGAGGCGTTCGAGGACTGGCTGGCCGAAGACCCGGCCCATGTCAGCGCCTGGATCGATGCCGAGACCCTGTTCCAGCGGGGCGAAGAACTGGCCGCCGACCCGTGGCTGCGCACCGCCGCGGCACGTGCGGCGCGGCCGGCGCAGCGTCGCTGGCTGCCGGCAGTGGCCGCCGCCGCAGGCGTCTGCCTGGCCATCGGGATCGGCTGGATGGTCGCCATCGACGGCAACCCCACAGCGCTGCGCTATGCCAACGATTCCCACCAGCCCCGGCAGCAGACGCTGGCCGATGGCAGCGTGGCCACGCTGGATGCGGGCACCACGCTGCACGCCCGATTCGGTTGGCGCCATCGCAACCTGGTGCTGGAACGGGGCCGCCTGCAGCTGCAGGTCGCACCGTCGAGCAAGGCGCTGCAGCTGCGCGCCGGCGACAGCACCATCCGCGACATCGGCACCACCTTCCAGGTGGAGCGCCTGAACGACGGCCTGGTCGAAGTCGCGCTACTGGAAGGTGCGGTGGAAGTCAGCAATGGCGGGGCCCAGCACACCCTGGCACCCGGCCAGCAGCTGCAGGTGCTGCCCTCGGGCCGCTTCCAGCCCGGCCCGGCGCTGTCGTCCAATGCCGCTGCCGAAGGCTGGCTGCAAGGGCAGCTGGTGTTCGATGCCACGCCGCTGTCGATCGTGGTCGAGCGCATGAACCGCTACGGTCGCACGCCGCTGGTGATCGCCGATCCCGAGATCGCCAGCCTGGCCGTGAGTGGCACCTTCCGTGCCGGCGATGCGCAGGAACTGCTGTCGGCGCTGGAACTGGGCTGGTCGGTGGCTGGCCAGACGCGACCGGATGGCGCGCTGGAACTGCGCCGCACGTACTGAGGAGGCCTGCAGTGAAGGCAGTACCGGGCGCGCTGCGGGAGGGGCTGCTCCGCACCCTGTTCTGCTTCGCGCTGAGCTTTGCCGCGCTGCCCTCTGCCGATGCAGCCGAACAGGCCGGCACCCTGGAGGTCGATGTGGGTTCAGGCCCGCTCGCACCTGCCCTGCAGCAATGGGCGCGCCAGAGTGGCATCGCCCTGCTGTTCGATGCGCGTGAACTGGATGGCCTGCGTACGGCCGGCACCCATGGCCATAGCGATGCGGCCGCGGCCCTGAAGGAACTGGTCGCCGGCATGCCGGTGACCATCCTGCGCACGCCTGCCGGTGGATTCGTCGTCCGCCGCACCCGGCCGGCACCGCCATCGCCACCGCCGGTCGCGGCGCGTGCGATGCCCGCGGCACCGTCGCCGGGCAGGGTGCCCGAGACGCCACCGCAGGTCGAGCTGGCGCCGATCCATGTCACCGGCAGCCGGCTGCCGCGCACCTCCGTGCAGACCACGCTGCCGGTGACCATCATCGACCGCGATGACATCCTGCGCAGCGGTTACGGCAGCCTGTTCGACCTGCTGCGGCACTTGCCGGGCATGAACGGCCACCCGGCAATGAGCACCTCGCGCAGTGGCGATTCGCAGTACCTGCCGGTGGGTGCGGCCACCACCACCAGCCTGGACGGCATGGGACCGCGTGCGACCTTGTTCCTGGTCAATGGCCGGCGCCTGCCACGCTATCCGATGGTGTCGCTGGAACAGGGCGGACTCACCGACCTGGGGGGCATCCCGCTCAGCTTCGTCGAGCGCATCGAACTGGTGCGTGGCGGTGCGTCGGCCATCTATGGTGCCGACGCGATGTCCGGCGTGGTCAACATCATCCTGCGTGACCAGGCCGATGGCCCTGAAGCCATGCTGCAGACCGGCCTGAGCGGGCGCGGCGACGCCGGCCAGTATCGCCTGCAGGCGGCCACCGGTGGCGTGCGCGACGGAGGGGACCGCTGGTTCGCTGGCATCGACCTGCATCGCATCGACCACGTGGCCGGCGATCGCCGCGAATGGCATGCGGAAACCTCGCAGTACCTGATCGGCGCGTTCCGCGATGGACGCTACTGGCCGGCAACGCGCTGCGAAGGGCCATTGAAACGGCGCGATGGTGCCTGCTGGTTCGACAGCGCACGCCCGCGTTCGCTGCAACCGGCCTCGGACACCGCCTCGGCCTACCTGCGCTATCGGCATGAGCGCGGCGAAGGTCGCTACGCCTACGCCGAGGCGAGGGCCAGCCACAACCGGCAACGCTTCGACCTCGGCCCGACCGCTGTAGCCATCGGGCTTTATGGGTTCACCTTCAACAGCGTGCTGCGCGAAGCCGGCAACGTGCGTCCGCATGTACGTGCCACCGATGCCGACGTCACCTTCGGCATCGGCCACGACCAAGGCCGCCGCAGCTGGGATGCCGGCATCAGCGCACAGCGCAGCGATGTCACTCTGACGACGTCCGGCACCGTGCGCGCCCAACCACTGCTGCGCGCGGCCGAGACGCTGGATTTCCTGCCCGGCTTCACCTCATTGCCGGCAGAGACCGCCGCGCAGTTGTTCCCGTCGATCCGCAACCGCGGGCGCACCGAGCAGTGGCAGGGCTGGTGGGGCATGCAGCGCGAGTTGATGCCATTGGCCGGCGGTGCTGCACAAGTGGCCACCGGCATCGACCTGCGCCAGGAACGCTGGACGTCGCATCCCGACGCGCTGCTGAGCCAGGGCGACCTGGCGCTGGGCCTGCCACAGGAACAACGCCACCTGTCACGCCGCAGTGGCGGTGCCTACGCCGAACTCGGCCTGCCATTGGCGCGCACGCTGCGTATGGACCTGGCAGCACGCTGGGACCGCGATGGCGGTTACCAGGCTTTCTCGCCCCGCGTGGGCGTACGCTGGAGCCCGACACCGCAGTGGTCATTCCTGCTTGCCACCGGGCGCGGCTACCGGGCCCCCAGCCTGTTCGAGCAACGGCGGCCGCCGGGCTATTTCGGCGCGATCGAACTACCCGCCTCCAGTGCACTGCCCGACTGCGCGCAGAGCAACGGCAACGGACGCTGCAGCGTAACCGTGGACGTGGTGGAGAACGATGCGCTGAAAGCGGAGCGGTCGCGCAGTCATTCCCTGGGTGCGACCTGGACACCGACCGATGCGTTTTCACTGTCGCTGACCCACAACATCGTCGAACTGCGCAATGAAATCCTGGCCCTGCAACCGGCCGATGCGGTGTGGAACCGCAGCACCTGGGAGCTGGACGAGGATGGACGCCTGTACAACCTGCGCCTGTCCTTCGACAACATCGGCCGCACCACGTCGCGCAACCTTGTTCTGCGCGGGGAGTACCACATCGACACCGGCAGCACCGGCCAGTGGCTGTTCTCCGTCGATGCATTGAAACAGCAGGAACTACGCCGCGAGCGTGGCCACGAAGCGACGGTGGACCTGCGTGGCCATGTCACGCCAGCAATGGCCGCCGTGCTCAATGTGCAGTGGCAGAACAGCAACTGGGACATCGCCCTGCGCGGCAACCAGGTGGGACGCACGCGTGCCTGGCTGCCCGGTGCGGAGTGCCCGGAAGAACAGCGCGAGCAGAACCATTGCATGAATCCGCGGCAGCTGCGCTGGAACCTGCATCTGGCAAGGCGGCTGGGGCCGCGCGTGGTCGCCGCGCTGGACGTGCACAACGTGCTCGACACGCAACCGGTGAACTACCTGGTCGGCAATGGCGGCCAGATGCCTGGGCTGGACGATCCACTTGGCCGCTATTTCCTGCTGACCCTGCAGATCCGCTGAGCGTAGTACCCTACGCGCCCTGTTCCATCGGTCCCCCACCACCCCATGAAGGCCTATCTCTGGTTCTGGGGCGCGTTCCTGCTGTTCTTCGCGTTGCCCTTCCCGTGCATCCTCTACTTCGGCACGTCGTGGCCCGTGGCGCTGGCTGATCGCAGTGCACCGTGGCTGGCACTGTTGCTGCTGGCACTGTCGCTCGCTGCATGGCTCGCTCTGCTGTTCGCGTTCCTGCATTTCCTGCTGCTCGGCCCACCACGCGCCCTGCATCGCGTTCGCTCGATCCTCGCCGATGGCGAACCACGCGATGCGCTGATCGAAAACGCTGAACAGACCGGCGTGCAGGTGCGTGGCTTCGCGCAATGGAAACTGCAGCTGTCCTTCAAGAACCTGTCCGGCACGCCGATCCGCGAACTGCTGCTGGTAGTCGACAGCAAGCCGCAACTGCAGCGCTTCGGCGTCGGCAGGCACGTCGATGCACGCCTGAGCCGGGTGCCGGGCGCGTTCCCGAACGTGGTACTGGACGGCGCCCAGCCCGAACTGAATGTCGCCAGCCTGTGGCGGCGTGGCATCGGTGCAGCACTCGGCATCGGAACCGTTGCCGCTGCCTATGTGTTGGCCTACCGGCTGCAGAGCGAGGGCCTGGGCTGGACCTTCCTGACCTTCGGCCACCCACTGCTGGTGTGCCCGCTGGTGTTGTGCGGCTACGCCCTGGTCCTGCGCCTGCTCGGCCGCCTGCTGCACGCCGATGCCCGCGGAGACGCGCTGAAGTACCGCGGCATCGGCGTGGATGCGAAGGTGCTGAAGCTGCGCCAGACCGGCACCTACCTCAACGAGCAGCCGCAGGTGGAGTTCCAGCTGGAGTACACCGACCGCGAAGGTGGCATACAGCAGGTGAGCGTGCGCCGCTTCATCCCGTTGATCGAGCTGGCCAACCTTCCACGCGAGCAGGTCACGCTGCTGTACGACCCGGAAGATCGCGGCAACGTTCGCCTGGAGGGTGTATGAAGCAGCCCCCCTCGACGCGACTGGTATTTTCGATGGTGCTGCTGTTGCTGGCCGGCGTCGCCGTTGCCGGCGGGGCACTGCAGACCCTTGCCGAAACGATGGGCCATTCGGTGCAGGATGACCGCGCAACCACGCCGATCACCAGGCCCCCACCGCGCGAGAGGCCTGCTTCGCTCGCACCGATTCCCGAACCGCGGTCGATGCCGATGCCCGAACGCAGCAACCGCTTGTTCGATGCGGACTACCTGCTGGCCGCCCGCCAGGCACTGGAACAGATGCCAGCCCTGGCCGGGCACCGGTTGATGGTGTTCCACAGCATCCACTTCTACGATGATGGCCGCATCAATCTGGACCTGGTCGATCCGCAGCAACCTACGCACGTGGACAGCTACCACTTCGAGCACGGCCAGTGGCGCAAGGGCGACCCGGTCGATCCGCAGCGCTTCGCGCCCACCATCACCCTGCGCCGCAGCAGCACGGCGCTGGCCAACATCGATTTCGAGGCGGTGCCACGCGTCGCCCAGGCGCTGCAGGCGCAGCGCAACGCGCTGATGGCCACGCCGGGTGACGTCGGCCACGTCTATGTGATCGTGCGCAAGGGTGGCAGGCTGGTGTGGCTGCCGGACGAGGTCGCCGGCGATCGCCAGTCCGCACGACTCTCGTTCGACGCACAGGGCCGTTCCGGCAACGCGAACCGACGATAGTCAACGCTAAAAGGGGACGGAGGGGATTAAGTCGTTTACGCCTTGGTGCCGTCTGCGACTTAATCCCCTCCGTCCCCTTTTTGCTGTTTCACCGAGCGGGCGATGGCGTACTGGGCGCCGTAGTAGATGGACAGCACCAGCAGGCTGGCCAGTGGCAGGCCGCCGGCGAAGCGGTCCCAGGCCAGCAGCGAATCGCTGGCGACGAACAGCAGCGCACCGACGGCAGCCCAGCGTGCACTGCTGGCTTCCACGGCAGCGGGCTGCGGGCTGCGCCACTGCCGTGCCAGGGCCAGCGCTGCCATCGATGCCAGCACCACCACGTATGCCAGCACCGGCACACGCATCGGCACCGGCAGGTGCGGCCACAGGCCAAGCACATTGAGTACGGCAAAGGCCGCCAGCAGGACGCTGGCGGCGAGCAGGCCGCGTCCGGCACGCAGGCCATCGCGAAAGGCCACGATGTAGCAGAGGTGCGCCAGCAGGAACGCCACCAGCCCCGGTACGAACGCGTCCATCGGCAGCATCAGCGCGATGTCACCCACGCACGACAGCAGCATGCCGGCCAGCACCGCGCGCCGGTAGATCGGCTGCGCAGGATCACGCACCCGCCAGGCGATGGCCGCGATCAGCAGCGTGGTCGCCGGCTTCGCCAGCCAATGCAGCCAGCGCCCGTCACCGTCCAGGAACGCACCGATGATGGCGAGGATCGCCATCAGCAGGATCAAGCCATCGCCGGCGCGCGGCTTCATCGTGGCTTCCACAGCTCCGCAAGGCGGTCAGGCTTTCCGGCAATGCGCTCCAGCACCGGGTACTGCAGGCCACCGTGGTAGTCGATGTTCATCGTGTCGATCCGATCGAACTGCTTCACCAGCAGCACGATCGGCGCCTTGTCCTTCGCCGCCGCAGCCACCGCGTCCTTCAAGCGCTGGCTGCTGTACTCGCGGCCGCCAACGGCAATCACCTTCATGCCAGGCGCCAGGCCGGCGTTGAAGGCCGGGCTGTCCCAGATCACGTCGCCGACCGTACCGTTGTCGAGCACCGTCGCACCCAGCGAGTACGCCAGCAATGCGGCCTTGGCGCGCTTCTCCTGCGCCTTGTAGGCATCGTTCGGCGTATCGCGGTAGACCAGCTTCCAGCCCGCCAGCTCCAGGCCACCGGTCAACGCGCCGTGGCCGTCCAGGCGCCCGCGCAGGAACGTCGCCCAGTCGTACGGCGCGATGTCGTTCAAGGTCGCGACCACGTCGTCGAAGGTGTACGGGTTGACGTCCCAGTCGCCATTGCCGACGCCGAAGAAGGCGCGCGCGAAGTCATCCAGGCTGCGGCGGTTGCCACTCAGTTCGCGCAGCTTGCCTTCCACTTCCAGCCACAGCATCTGGCCGCCGGAGTAATAGTCTTCGCTCATCTGGTAGTTGCGGTACGGCAACGTGCGGCGCTGGGCGATGGTCGGGTCGTTGGTGGTGTCCTGCAGCGGACGCCAGGCCAGGCCCGGGCGGCCACGGTCATAGGTCGCGGCCACATTGGCCAGCATGTCGCGCGCCTGCGCAGCCGACCACAACCCCGAGCGTGCCGCCAGCACCTGCCCCCAGAACTGGGTCTGCCCTTCGTACACCCACAGCAGGCTGTCGCCCATCGGCGTGTTGAAGTTGGCGGTGGCAAGATCCGCGCCGCGACGGTACTTGCCGTTCCAGGAATGGGTGTACTCATGCGGCAGCAGATCGCGCATCCAGGCGTTGCGGTCCCACTCGGTGAAGTAACCCGGGTCGGCGCTGTTCTCGCTGGAACGGTGGTGCTCCAGGCCGATGCCACCAAGACGGTCGGTCAAGGCCAGCAGGAATTCATAGCGGTTGTAGTGACGCGCACCGAAGAGCTTGTCGGCCTGCTGCACCAGCGCGCGGTGCATCGTGATCTGCGCGTCGGTCGGCTTCAGCGACTTGGCTTCGTCGGCAAACACATTGAGGTGCACCGGCACCTTCGCGCCCGGATCGAGATCGATGCGCTGGTAGTGCTCGCCGGCAAACAACGGCGAATCGACCAGATGGTCATACGAGATCGGCTTGAACACCACGGTATCGCCGTCGCGGCGCGCGGTTTCCAGCGCCGTGGCAAACGACCAGCCCTTGGGCAGGGTCACGCTGGCCTGCGCCTGCAGGTTGCGCGCATCTACGCCGGCCGGATACAGCGAATTGGCGTTCCACTGCAGGTTGAGCATTTCCGGGGTCATCACCACCCGCCCTTGGCTGCCGCCCTGCGAGGACAGGAAATCGAAGTGGGCGACGATCTCGCTGACGCCCTCGGGCACGTCCACCTTGAACGCATAGACGTTGTACTGGTCGCGCTGCCAGGCCAGCGGCTTGCCGTTGGCGGTGATACGCAGACCGGCCAGCTTGTCGATCGGGCCGGTGGGCGAATGGTTGCCGGGAATCCACTGCGGGTACAGCAGGGTGACCGGACCGGGCTTGACCGGCACGGTGGCGGTCACCTTGAAGATGCGACGGGCAAGGTCACGTGCATCCACATCGATGCGCAGCAGGCCTGGGGCTGCGGCATCATCCGATGGCGAGGCCTGCGCCAGCGCGGGCGTGGCGGCCAGCGCGAACAGCAACGACATCGCCAGGGCACGGGTCTTCATCGGCAACTTCCAGCATCGGACAATCCTCCGATGCTAGGCCTGTGCGATGGCGGGCCCCATGGCCAAAGGTCATGGATGTGCTTATCCACGCGTGGCGTGGATGAGGCCTTTCCCGGTCAGTCGACCAGGCGCAGGCGCAGTTCCTTCGGCAGCGCGAACACCATCGATTCCGGCTCGCCGTCCAGCTCGGACACGCCACTGGCACCCAGCTCGGCCAGGCGTGCCAGCACGCCGTCGACCAGCACCTGCGGCGCCGAGGCGCCAGCGGTCACGCCGATGTGCTGCTTGCCCGCCACCCACGCCGGGTCGATCTCGTGCGCGCCATCGATCAGGTACGACTCCACGCCTTCACGGCGGGCCAGCTCGCTCAGGCGGTTGGAGTTGGAGCTGTTCGGCGAACCGACCACCAGCACCAGGTCGCAGCGCTTGGCCAGATCGCGTACGGCGTCCTGGCGGTTCTGCGTGGCGTAGCAGATGTCGTCGTTCTTCGGGCCCTGCATCGCCGGGAAGCGCTCGCGCAGCGCATCGATGATGCCGCGCGTGTCATCCACCGACAGCGTGGTCTGGGTGGTGTAGGCGAAGTTGTCCGGCTGGTTGATCTGCAGCGTCGCAACCTGCTCGACATCCTCGACCAGGTAGATCTGCCCGGTACCGGCTTCGCGGTTCCACTGGCCCATGGTGCCCTCCACTTCCGGGTGACCGGCGTGGCCGATCAGCACCACGTCACGGCCAGCGCGGCAGTGGCGGGCAACTTCGAAGTGGACCTTGGTCACCAGCGGGCAGGTCGCATCGAACACCTTCAGGCCACGACGCTCGGCTTCCTGGCGCACGGCCTGGGACACGCCATGCGCGCTGAAGATCACCGTGTTGTTGTCCGGCACTTCATCGAGCTCCTCGACGAAGATCGCGCCGCGCTGCTTCAGGTCGTCGACCACGAAGCGGTTGTGCACCACTTCATGGCGGACGTAGATGGGCGCGCCCAGCGTTTCGATCGCGCGCTTGACGATCTCGATCGCACGATCGACACCGGCACAGAAACCACGCGGGTTGGCGAGCAGCACATCCATCAGTTCAATCTCCCGGCAGCGGCCGGCTTACGGTTTCGGATTGGCATTATCCGCCTTTTTGGCGGACTTGCCGTCGAACAGGCCAAACAGGGCGATGCCGATGGCACCCACCACGATGGCCGAATCGGCGATGTTGAACGAGGGCCAGGTGTAGCTGCCCACGTACCACTGGATGAAATCGACCACGTGACCGTGCACCTGGCGGTCGATCACGTTGCCGATGGCGCCGCCGATGATCAGTGCATACGGCACCGCGGCCTTCCAGTTGCCACGGGCGGTGCCGCGCAGCCACCAGGCCATCAGGCCGCTGATGGCGATAGCCAGTGCAGTGAAGAAGTACTTCTGCCAGCCACCGGCGTCGCTCAGGAAACTGAATGCCGCGCCGGTGTTATAGGTGCGGTACCAGTTCCAGAAGCCGTCGATGACCACCACCGGCTGGAACTCCGGGAGGCTGGACAGCACCCAGGCCTTGGACCACTGGTCCAGGCCGATGATGGCCACCGACAGCAGCAGCCAGACCAGCGCGTTCGGATGCGGACGGGGCGCGGCCATCAGAACCAGCTCCGCACTTCGCCGGCGCCGGTCACGTTATTCACGCAGCGGCCGCACAGTTCCGGATGGTCGGCGTTGCTGCCGACGTCGGCGCGGTGGTGCCAGCAGCGCACGCACTTGGCCTTGCTGGTCGGCTGGGCACTGACGAACACCTCGTCGGTGGTCGCCGGGCGCACCTGCACGTCGCCACTGATGAACAGGAAACGCAGTTCATCGGCCAGCGGCTGCCAGCGCGCGGCCTGCTCCTCGCTGGCGGCAATGGTGATCTCCGCTTCCAGTGCGGCACCGATCGCGCCGTTTGCCCGCATCGGCTCGAGCACCTTGGCCACCTGTTCGCGCACGGCCAGCAGCTGGTCGAAATCGGCGGCGTTGAGCTGGGCATCGGCCGGCAGCGGCGCCAGGCCGTCGTACCAGGTGGTGAACAGCACATGGCCAGCATGCTCGCCCGGCAGGTAGCCCCACAGCTCGTCGGCGGTGAAGGTCAGGATCGGCGCGACCCAGCGGGTGAACGCTTCGGCGATGTGGTACATCGCGCTCTGTGCCGAACGGCGACCGTGCGAATCGGTCGGCATCGTGTACAGGCGATCCTTGGTCACGTCCAGGTACAGCGAGCCCAGGTCCACGCTGCAGAAGTTCAGCAGCAGCTGCACGATCTCGGCCATGTTATAGCCGTCGTAGGCCGCCTTGATCTTCTCCTGCAGCTCCCACGCGCGATGCACGATCCAACGGTCCAGCGCGACCATCTGCTCGAGCGGCTGCAGGTGCAGCGCCGGGTCGAAGCCGTCCAGGTTGCCGAGCAGGAAGCGTGCGGTGTTGCGCAGGCGGCGGTAGGCATCGGCATTGCGCTTCAGGATCTCCTGCGACAGCGACATCTCGTTGCTGTAGTCGGCCGAGGCGATCCACAGGCGCAGGATGTCCGCGCCCAGCTTGTTCATGATGTCCTGCGGCTCGATGCCGTTGCCCAGCGACTTGGACATCTTGCGGCCGTGCTCATCCACGGTGAAGCCGTGGGTCAGGCACTGCTTGTACGGGGCGCGCTTGTCGATCGCCACGCCGGTCAGCAGCGAGGACTGGAACCAGCCGCGGTGCTGGTCAGAACCTTCCAGGTACAGGTCGGCCGGCTTGCCGAAGCCACGCGCGGCGAGCACGCCTTCATGGGTCACGCCCGAATCGAACCAGACGTCGAGGATGTCGGTGACCTTCTCGTAGTCGGCGGCTTCAGCGCCCAGCAGTTCGGCGGCATCCAGCGAGTACCACACGTCGATGCCCTCGGCTTCGACGCGGTCGGCGACCTGCTGCATCAGCTCCACCGAACGCGGATGGATCTCGCCGGTCTGCCGGTGGGTGAACAGTGCGATCGGCACGCCCCAGGTGCGCTGGCGCGAGATGGTCCAGTCCGGGCGGCCGTCGACCATGCTCTGGATGCGCGCCTTCCCCCAGGTCGGGAACCAGCCGACGGTGTCGATGGCGGCCAGCGCATCGTTGCGCAGGTTGGCCTTGTCCATCGAGATGAACCACTGCGGGGTGGCGCGGAACACCACCGGCGTCTTGTGGCGCCAGCAGTGCGGGTAGCTGTGGCGGATCGGATGGAACGCCAGCAGCGAACCGTTCTCGCGCAGCACGCCGACGATGGCCTCCTGCGCCTTCCACAGGTGCTGGCCGGCCAGCACCACGTCACCGGCCGGCGGGGTCGATTCCAGGTACACGCCACGACCGTCGATCGGGGTCACCTGGCCAGCGTTGTACTTGTCCAGCAGGCCGTACTTCTGGCTGACCACGAAGTCTTCCTGGCCGTGGCCGGGGGCGGTGTGCACCGCACCGGTACCGTCCTCGTCGGAGACGTGGTCGCCGTTGAGCACCAGGATCTCGCGCTCCGGGTAGAACGGGTGCGCCAGCAGCTGGTTCTCCAGCGCCGCACCGGTGGTTTCACCGTGCAGCACCACGTTTTCGACGCCATAGCGCTGCAGCGCGCGCTCGGCCAGCGCCGCAGCCAGCACCAGCCAACGGCGCTTGCCGTTGTGCGCCGGGCCTTCGGCCAGCACGTAGCGGATCTCCGCGCCCAGCGACACCGCCAGCGAGGCCGGCAGCGTCCACGGGGTGGTGGTCCAGATCGGTACGGCCACTTCCACGTCGGCCGGCACGCTCACGCCGAACGCCTGGCCGATGGCCTGGGCATCGCGCGCGGCGTAGGCCACGTCGATCGCCGGCGATTCCTTTTCCTGGTACTCGATCTCGGCCTCGGCCAGCGCCGAGCCACAGTCGAAGCACCAGTACACCGGCTTGGCGCCGCGCACCAGGTGACCGTTGGCCACGACCTTGGACAGCGCACGGATCTCGTTGGCTTCGAAGTCGAAGCTCAGGGTCTTGTACGGGTTGTCCCAGTCACCGGTCACGCCCAGGCGCTTGAAGTCCACGCGCTGGATGTTGATCTGCTCTTCGGCGAACTCGCGGCACTTCTGGCGGAATTCGACGGCGTCGAGCTTGGTGCCGACCTTGCCCCACTTCTTCTCGACCGCGATCTCGATCGGCAGGCCATGGCAGTCCCAGCCCGGCACATAGGGCGCATCGAAGCCGGCCAGGTAGCGCGACTTGACGATGATGTCCTTCAGGATCTTGTTGACCGCGTGGCCGAGGTGGATGCGGCCGTTGGCGTACGGCGGGCCGTCGTGCAGCACGAACAGCGGGCGGCCGGCGGCGTTGTCGCGCAGCTGCTGGTAGAGCCCCTGCGCTTCCCACCGCGCCAGAATGCCCGGCTCGCGCTTGGGCAGGTCGCCGCGCATCGGGAATTCGGTGGCTGGCAGGTTCAGGGTGGTCTTGTAGTCCTGGCTCACGCAGTGGCTCGCAATCTATGTTCGGAAAGGATGGCGCGCGCCTGTTCGGCGTCGCGGTGCATCTGGTCGGTCAGCGCCGCCAGATCATTGAACTTCTCTTCGTCGCGCAGCTTGGCGACGAATTCCACGTCGATGTGGCGACCGTACAGGTCACCCTGGAAATCGAACAGGTGGGCTTCCAGCAGCGGCTCCACGCCCTCCACCGTCGGCCGCGTGCCGAAGCTGGACACCGATGGCCACGGTTGGTCGAACACACCATGCACCCAGGTCGCGTAGATACCCGACAGCGCCGGCGTCTTCGGGAAACGCAGGTTGGCGGTGGGGAAACCCAGCGTACGGCCAAGCTGTCGACCGCGCACCACCCGGCCGCTGATCGCGTAGGGACGGCCCAGCAGGTCGTTGGCACGGGCGAAGTCGCCCTGCTGCAGCAGCTGGCGGATGCGGGTGCTGGAAATGCGCTCGCCATGCAGATCCACCGCTTCGATCTCGCCCGCGGTGAAGCCCAGTGCAGCGCCCATCTTCTGCAGCAGGGCCAGGTCGCCACGGCGGCGGTTGCCGAAGCAGAACTCCGGGCCGATCCACACTTCGCGTGCGCCCAGGCGGTGGGCCAGCAGCCGGTGGACGAAATCCTCGGCCGGCATCGCTGCCATCGCCGCGTCGAAACGCAACAGTCCGATCGCATCCACACCGAGCTCGCGCAGGATCTCGACCTTGCTGCGCGCCAGGGTCAGCCGCGGTGGCGGCGTGCCCTGGGAAAAGAATTCACGCGGCAGCGGCTCGAATGCCACGGCCACTGCGGCCACGCCCAAGGCGCGCGCGCGGGCAACCGCGTGGCGCACCAGCGCACGATGGCCCAGGTGGAGGCCGTCAAATGCACCGATACAGACCACGCTTCCGTTGGGGAACAGCGCCCCGCCCTCCACGCTTCTGAACAGCCTGCTCATCAACTCTCGTTCCGGCCCGACCGGGGCCGCCGCTTCAATGGTGTAACCCTGAAGTATAGCCGTCACGGCGCACGATCAATGCCCACGCAGGTCGCGCGGGCGGAAGCCCATCGCCACCATGGCAACCGCGTAGGTCGCGCCACCGCCACCGACCAGCAGCGCCAGGGCGCCGATCCGCTCCCACACAGTCATCGCCGAGAAGCCTGGCAGCCAGTGCAGCAGGGCCAGCAGCACCCCGACCATGGCCGCGCAGGCCAGCAGCAGCCGCAGCAGATAGCCAGCCCAGCCCGGCCGGCGGCGGTAGACATCGGTCTTGCCCAGCCAGTACCAGAGCAGGCCCAGGTTCAGGTAACTGGACAGCGCACTGGCAATGCCCAGCGCCAGGTGCAGGCCCGGCTGCTTGCCGATGGCCGCCATCACGCCCTGCGCCTTCAGCTCGTCCGGCACCATCACCTGGTACAACACCGCCAGAAGGGCGAAGTTGAACACCATGTTGGCCACCAGCGCGGCCACACCCGCGCGCACCGGCGTCTTGGTGTCCTGGCGGGCGTAGAAAGCCGGCAGTACCACCTTCAGCAGGGCGAATGCCGGCAGGCCGAAGCTCAGGCCGTACACCGACAACGCGGTCATGCGGGTATCGAAGGCACTGAACTGGCCGTGCTGGAAGATGGTCGCGATCAGCGGCTCGGCCAGCAGCAGCAGGCCCAGCATGGCCGGCACCGAGATCAGCAGGGTCATGCGCAGGCCCCAGTCCAACGAGCGCGAGAAGCCCTCGCGGTCGGTACTGACGTGATGGCGGGCCAGCGCCGGCAGGATCACCGTGCCCAGCGCCACGCCGAACACGCCCAGCGGCAGCTCCAGGAAGCGGTCGGCCAGCGACAGCCAGGACTGCGAGCCATCGGTCAGCTTGGCCGCGATCACCGTGTCCAGCAGCAGGTTGATCTGCGCCACAGAGGAACCGAACAGGGTCGGCACCATCAGCGTCATCACCTTGCGCACGCCCGGATGGCTCCAGCCCCAGCGCGGCAGGGTCAGCAGGTTGATGCCCTTCAGCGAGGGCAGCTGGAACAGCAACTGCAGGATGCCGGCCGCCAGCACCGCCCAGCCCAGCGCCAGGATCTGCTTTTCTGGCGTGCCGCCCAGCCGCGGCGCCAGCCACAGCGCACCGGCGATCATGCACAGGTTGAGAATGACCGGGGTCAGCGCCGGCATCGCGAAGCGCTGGAAGCTGTTCAGCGCACCGCCGGCCAGTGCGGTCAGCGAGACGAACAGCAGGAACGGGAAGGTCAGGCGGAACAGGTCGACCAGCAGGCCCTGCTTGACCGGGTCGGTATCAACGCCACTGGAGAAGACCGAGGCCAGCTGCGGCGCGAAGATCAGGGCCAGTGCGGTGACCAGCATCAGCACCCCGCCCAGGGTGCCGGCGGTGCGCGCCATCAGTTCGCGCAGTTCGGCGTGGCTGCGGGTTTCCTTCACTTCCGTGAACACGGGCACGAAAGCGGTGGCAAACGAGCCCTCGGCGAACAAACGCCGCAGGAAATTGGGTACCCTGAAGGCGACCCAGAAAGCATCAGTGATGGCGTTGGTGCCGAACGTGGTGGTCACCACGAAGTCCCGGACAAGTCCGAGAACGCGCGAGACCATGGTCATGCTGCTGAACGACAGCAGGCCCCGCAACAACTTGGGTGAACTCACTCAGCGTCCCTCTTGACAATCGACTTGACGTGCATTTCTTACGCCATCATACTAGCTAGCTTGCTGTTCCCATAACACCGATTTTTCAGGAAACCACCACCGTGGCCAATATCAAGTCCGCCAAGAAGCGCGCCAAGCAGACCGTCGTGCGCAACGCGCGCAACGTGGCTCAGCGCTCGATGCTGCGCACCGCTGTCAAGAAAGTGATCAAGGCGCTGGACGCCAACGATGCCGCCGGCGCCGAAGCCGCCTTCGCCGTTGCCCAGCCGATCCTGGATCGCTTCAGCGCGCGTGGCCTGATCCACAAGAACAAGGCTGCTCGCCACAAGAGCCGCCTGAACGACCGCATCAAGGCCCTCAAGGCCGCCTGATCCGGCGTTGCCGCCCTGCCCTCCGGGGTTGGGCAGCAGGCAAAAGCCCGGCCCCGGCCGGGTTTTTTGTTGCCTGCGGTCCGGGCGATCCGCGGAGCCGCGCGGCCAGCACTACCAAATAAAAAACCCGGCCGAAGCCGGGTTTTTCGCATGGAACCACAACGGCATTACTGCGCGTCGCGGGCTTCCTGCTCTTCTTCCTTCTGGCGATCGAAGAAGGCCATGATCCGGCTCATGATCGGGAAGGTACCTTCGCGACCCAGCGCGGAGATCAGGAACCACGGCTCCTTCCAGCCCAGCTCGGCGACGATCTGCTCGGCCGCGGCCTGCGCCTCGTCTTCGAACATCAGGTCAGCCTTGTTCAGCACCAGCCAGCGCGGCTTGTTCAGCAGCTCCGGATCGTGCTTCTCCAGCTCGCGTTCGATCGCACGCACCTGCTCCACCGGCGAAATCCCCTCCACGCCGCCTTCCATCGGCGAGATGTCCACCAGGTGCAGCAGCAGGCGGGTGCGCTGCAGGTGGCGCAGGAACTGCGCACCCAGGCCGGCACCATCCGCCGCGCCTTCGATCAGGCCCGGAATATCAGCGATCACGAAGCTGCGGTGGTTTTCCACCTTCACCACACCCAGGTTCGGGTACAGCGTGGTGAACGGGTAATCGGCCACCTTCGGCGTTGCAGCCGAAACGGCACGGATCAGGGTGCTCTTGCCGGCATTGGGGAAGCCCAGCAGGCCGACGTCGGCCAGCAGCTTCAGCTCCAGCTTCAGCGTGCGCTCCTCACCCGGCTCGCCCGGCAGCGCCTGGCGCGGCGAGCGATTGGTCGAGCTCTTGAAGTGCATGTTGCCCAGGCCACCGCGGCCGCCCTTGGCCACCAGCAGGCGGTCGCCGTGCCGGGTCAGGTCGCCGATGACTTCATCGGTGGCAACGTTGATGACCACGGTGCCGACCGGCACGGTGATGGTCAGGTCTTCGCCGCCCTTGCCGTAGGCCTGGCGGCCCATGCCGTTCTCGCCACGCTGCGCCTTGAAGATGCGCTCATGGCGGAAGTCGACCAGGGTGTTCAGGTTTTCGTCGGCGCGGATGTAAACGCTGCCGCCCGCACCGCCGTCGCCGCCGTCCGGGCCGCCGAGCGGAATGAACTTCTCGCGACGGAAGCCAATGCAGCCGTTGCCGCCGTTGCCGGCGAACACTTCGATTTCTGCTTCGTCTACCAGTTTCATTGTTTCGATGCCTGCGATGGGCGCGGCCTGCTGGCCGCCACCTTGAATGTCATGCCGGCCGCGGGCCGGTAACCCGGCCCAGCCGGTCTTGCTTCAACTCTAACGAAAAGCCCCGCCGAAGCGGGGCTCTTCATGCAGCACTCCCATGCCGGGGCACGGGTGCCGGCGATGCCTGGATCAGGCGTCGGCCGAGACGATGCTGACGGTGCGGCGCTTCTTGGCGCCCTTGACCGAGAACTCCACCTTGCCGTCCACGAGGGCGAACAGGGTGTGGTCACGGCCCAGGCCAACGCCGGTGCCCGGGTGGAACTGGGTGCCGCGCTGACGCACGATGATGTTGCCGGCTTCGATGGCCTGGCCGCCAAAGATCTTGACGCCCAGGTACTTCGGGTTGGAGTCGCGACCGTTGCGCGAGGAGCCTACGCCCTTTTTATGTGCCATGACTGCTTCTCCTGATACTTAGCCGGCGATGCCGGTGATCTCGATTTCGGTGTAGTACTGACGGTGACCCTGACGCTTCATGTGGTGCTTGCGGCGACGGAACTTGATGATCCGCACCTTGTCAGCACGACCCTGGGACAGGACCTTGGCGGTGACGGCAGCGCCCTTCAGCGCATCGCCCAGCTTCACGCCATCGCTGTCACCCAGCATCAGGATGTTGTCGAACTTGATCTCGCTGCCGACTTCGACTTCGAGCTTTTCAATGCGGAGCTTTTCGCCCTGCGCCACGCGGTATTGCTTACCGCCGGTGACCAGTACTGCGTACATGACCAGGCCTTCCTCTGTAGTTATTGTGGTCTGAACTGCCGCCATCGAGGGCGGACAGGAGCGGGATTGTACGCAGATCAGCGGGCGCGGGTCAAGTCAACCCCTGAACGACCCACGGGCCCGGGCCTGCAGGCCGAGCCATGCACGGCTGAACGGTTCGCGGTCCAGGCCGCTGCACATGGCCCGACCCTACACAAAGCTGTCGGCCGGTCTCACAACGTGAGACGCCGGGGTGGCATTGTCGCCCATTGCCCCCATCTGGTCACCTCGGTAGGCTGACCGATTGCCGTTCCCTGCTGGCCCGGCACCCAGCCAACGCCCCCACAACCGGATCCCCCATGGCGATGGATTTCATCCGCATCCGCGGCGCGCGGACGCACAACCTGAAGAACCTCGACCTCGACCTGCCCCGCGACAAGCTGATCGTGATCACCGGCCTGTCCGGTTCGGGCAAGTCCTCGCTGGCGTTCGACACCATCTATGCAGAAGGCCAGCGCCGCTACGTCGAGTCGCTGTCGGCCTATGCGCGCCAGTTCCTGAGCGTGATGGAAAAGCCGGACCTGGACCACATCGAAGGCCTGTCCCCGGCCATCTCGATCGAGCAGAAGTCGACCTCGCACAACCCGCGTTCGACGGTCGGCACCATCACCGAGATCTACGACTACCTGCGCCTGCTGTACGCACGCGTGGGCACCCCGCGCTGCCCGGACCACGGCTACCCACTGGAGGCGCAGACGGTCAGCCAGATGGTCGACCAGGTGCTGACCCTGGACCCGGAGCAGCGCTACATGCTGCTGGCCCCGGTCATCCGTGACCGCAAGGGCGAACACGCACAGGTCTTCGACCAGCTGCGCGCGCAGGGCTTCGTGCGTGTGCGCGTGGACGGCGAGCTGCACGAAATCGATGCGGTGCCGCCGCTGGCGCTGCGCCAGAAACACACCATCGAGGCGGTGATCGACCGCTTCCGCCCGCGCGAGGACATCAAGCAGCGCCTGGCCGAGAGCTTTGAAACGGCGCTCAAGCTGGGCGATGGCATGGCCTCGGTGCAGAGCCTGGACAGCGCCGATGCTTCGCCCACGCTGTTCTCCTCCAAGTACTCCTGCCCGGTCTGCGACTACTCGCTGCCGGAGCTGGAACCGCGCCTGTTCTCGTTCAATGCACCGATGGGTGCGTGCCCCGGCTGCGATGGCCTGGGCATGGCCGAGTTCTTCGATCCGTCGCGGGTGGTGGTGCATCCGGAGCTGTCGCTGGCCGCCGGTGCGGTGCGCGGCTGGGACCGTCGCAACGCCTACTACTTCCAGCTGATCGCCTCGCTGGCCAAGCACTACAGGTTCGACGTGGACGCTGCGTGGAACTCCCTGTCAGCCAAGGTGCAGCAGGCCGTGCTGTACGGCAGCGGCGATGAAACGATCACCTTCACCTACTTCACCGAAGCCGGCGGCCGCACCCAGCGCAAGCACCGCTTCGAAGGCATCATTCCCAACCTCGAACGCCGCTACAAGGAGACCGAATCGCCGGCGGTACGCGAGGAGCTGTCCAAGTACATCAGCGAACGCCCGTGCCCGGAGTGCAACGGCGCGCGCCTGAACAAGGCGGCACGCAACGTGTTCGTGGCCGACCGCCCACTGCCGGAGCTGGTGGTGCTGCCGATCGACGAGGCGCTGAAGTTCTTCAGCGAGCTGAGCCTGCCGGGCTGGCGTGGCGAGATCGCCGCGAAGATCGTCAAGGAAATCGGTGAGCGCCTCGGCTTCCTGGTCGATGTGGGCCTGGATTACCTGACCCTGGAACGCAAGGCCGACACCCTGTCCGGTGGCGAGGCGCAGCGCATCCGCCTGGCCAGCCAGATCGGCGCCGGCCTGGTGGGCGTGATGTACGTGCTCGACGAACCGTCGATCGGCCTGCACCAGCGCGACAATGAACGCCTGTTAGGCACCCTCACCCGCCTGCGCGACCTGGGCAACACGGTGATCGTGGTCGAGCATGACGAGGACGCGATCCGCCTGGCCGACTACGTGCTGGACATCGGCCCGGGCGCGGGTGTGCATGGCGGCGAGATCGTCGGCCAGGGCACCCTGCAGGACATTCTGGAGGCCCCGCGCTCGCTGACCGGCCAGTACCTGTCCGGCAAGCGCGCGATCGAGATTCCTGCTCGCCGGCACACGCCGAACCCGAAGATGACGCTGCACCTGCGCGGTGCCAGCGGCAACAACCTCAAGGGCGTGGACCTGGCGATTCCGGCGGGCCTGCTGACCTGCGTGACGGGCGTGTCCGGCTCGGGCAAGTCGACCCTGATCAACGATACCCTGTTCTCGCTGGCTGCCAACGAGATCAACGGTGCCTCGCACCCGGTTGCGCCGTACAGGGAGATTGATGGCCTGGATCTGTTCGACAAGGTGGTGGACATCGACCAGTCGCCGATCGGCCGCACCCCGCGATCGAACCCGGCCACCTACACCGGCCTGTTCACGCCGCTGCGCGAGTTGTTCGCACAGGTGCCGGAGGCGCGTGCGCGCGGCTATTCGCCGGGCCGTTTCAGCTTCAACGTGCGCGGCGGCCGCTGCGAGGCCTGCCAGGGCGACGGCCTGATCAAGGTGGAGATGCACTTCCTGCCGGACGTGTACGTGCCCTGCGATGTCTGCCACGGCAAGCGCTACAACCGCGAAACGCTGGAGATCCTTTACAAGGGCTTCAACATCAACGACGTGCTGGAAATGACCGTCGAGGATGCGCTGAAGCTGTTCGAGCCGGTGCCGTCGATCGCGCGCAAGCTGGAAACGCTGGTGGACGTGGGCCTGAGCTACATCAAGCTGGGCCAGAGCGCGACCACGCTGTCCGGTGGTGAAGCCCAGCGCGTGAAGCTGTCCAAGGAACTGTCGCGCCGCGATACCGGCCGCACCCTGTACATCCTCGACGAGCCGACCACGGGCCTGCACTTCCACGACATCGAAGCGCTGCTGGGCGTGCTGCACAAGCTGCGCGACGAAGGCAACACGGTGGTGGTGATCGAGCACAACCTGGACGTGATCAAGACCGCCGACTGGATCGTGGATCTGGGCCCGGAAGGCGGCCATCGCGGTGGCACCATCCTGGTCACCGGCACGCCGGAGGATGTGGCGGCCTGCCCGCAGTCGTACACCGGCCAGTTCCTGGCCCGCATGCTGCCCTCCACCAGCGCGCGCCCGGAGCAACCGGCTGCGGTGGCCAACAAGCCCGACGCCCGTCCGCCACGCAAGCTGAAGCCTGAGAAGCCGGCGAAGAAGGCGGTGGCTGCCAGGAGCACCGGCAAGACCAGCAAGACCGCGACGACCCGCAAGAAGAAGGACGCCTGATGAGCAGCGAACACAAGATCCTGGCCCGCATCCCGATCAGCGTGCGCTGGCGTGACATGGACAGCATGGGCCACGTCAACAATGCCAAGTACATTTCCTACCTGGAGGAAGCGCGCGTGCGCTGGATGCTGGGCGTGGAAGGCGTGTCGATGACCGACCGCATCGCACCGGTGGTGGCCGCGACCAACGTCAACTACCGCCTGCCGATCGTGTGGCCCAACGACATCCTGGTCGAGCTGTTCGTCGAGCGCCTGGGCAACAGCAGCGTGACCATCGGCCACCGCATCGTCGACCAGCAGGACGACTCGAAGCTGTACTCGGATGGCAACGTGGTGGTGGTCTGGATGGATACGCAGACCGGCAGGAGCGCACCGCTGCCGGAGGCGATCCGCAGCGCTTCCACCTGAAGGTAGTGCCGGCCGCTGGCCGGCAACCTCCAGATGCTTCGCGCATGCCGGCCAGCGGCCGGCACTACCGATCCCATTCAAAGGACTGAGATGATCCACCAGACTGAACTGCGCGACCTGCTGCCCGGCATGGTCCCCTTCCCTACCGATGTCTTCCCCGCTGACCAGGCGTGGCTCGCCCAGCATCTGCTGCCGCTGCTGAAGATCGACCTCGGTGTGCTGCGCCCTGAACTGGCCGGCCAGGTGGCAACGATGCTGTGCCCGATCGAGCCGTACGACGGCTGCATCGGCGAGACCACCGAAGAACACCACAACGACTTCACCAGCACCAACTGGATCGCCTTCGAGCTGACCGCCGGCAACCAGATGCGCTTCCTCGGCAACGAGGGCTATTTCATCGGCGATCAGGTGGATGACAAGCACGCGCGGAAACACATCGCGCAGATGCGCGAGAGCTATGCCAAGGCGCGTGACTACCATGCCACGCACGGCCGCCTGGCCTGCTACTCGCGCTATGGCAAGGACGAGCCCAGCGAGCGCGATTACCTGGATACGCTGGGTGGACGGATTTCCTGTGGCAACTGGATCGAAACAGCCGATATTCCGGCCGCCTTCACCCTGGAATTCACCGACGCCGCCAACGACCGGCATGCTCCAGATGATGCCGAACTGGCGATCATCCGCCACGGCGGCCACAAGTTCTTCGCCGTGGCCGAAGTCGCTGGCTACAACTGGTGCGCCACCGGCGCCGACGCGATAGTGATGCTGTATGAGCCGGTGAGCCGCACGGTGCTGTTCTCGTACGATTGGTCGTAAGACCCTGCGGTAGTGCCGGCCGCTGGCCGGCATTTCCTGTCCTGCCGGCCAGCGGCCGGCACTACCCGAGCCTCATTTCGCAGCCTTGCGCACGGTCAACGTCGCACTCGCTTCGCCGCCGCCTTCCAGCTGCAGCCGCAACGGCAACGCCTGGCCTTCCTTCAACGCGCCCTTGCCCTGCATCAGCATCAGGTGCAGGCCGCCGGGCTTGAGCTCGGCACGCGCGCCCGGCGCCAGCGGCAGGCGTTCGATCGCGCGCATCCGGCTGACGCCATCGACAATCGTGGTCTCGTGCAGTGACACATCATCGAAGCTGCTGCTGGCTGCGCCAGTGATTGCCACCGCCTTGCTGCAGCCGTTGTGGATCACGCCGTAACCAGCGGTCATCGGCATCGCCGGATTCGGTGGCAACCGCGCCCAGCCCTGCTCCACCGTGACGCAGGCCGGTTCGGCCGCTGAAGCCGATGCTGCGGCCGCACACAGAACCCACAGTACGCCAACGAATGGTTTGGTTATCATCGCCCAGGTTCCTTCTTCGCAACGAGACCGCAGCATGACGACGCTCATCGAGGTGATCAACCACGGCCCCATCCGCGAGCTGCGCCTGGCGCGGCCGCCGGTCAATGCACTGGACACCGACCTGTGCCGGCAGTTGATCCACGCCATCGAGCTGGCCATGGCCGAAGACGCGCACGGCATCGTGCTGTCGGGCAGCGAGCGCATCTTCACCGGAGGCATGGACGTGCCGCACCTGCTCTCGCACGGCGATGACAAGCAAAGGCTGCTGGACACCTGGAACGCCTTCTTCGGCGCGGTGCGCACGCTGGCCGAGAGCCGTATCCCGGTGGTGGCCGCGATCACCGGCCACGCGCCGGCCGGTGGCTGCGTGCTGGCGCTGTGCTGCGACTACCGGGTGATGGCGCGCAGCGCCGATCCGTCGCGCCCGTATGCCATCGGCCTGAACGAAGTGCAGGTCGGCCTGATCGCGCCGGAGGGCATCCAGCGGCTGCTGCGGCGTGCGGTGGGTGTGCACCGTGCCGGCGTGCTGCTCACCACCGGTTCGCTGGTGCCGGCCGAACAGGCACTGCAGATCGGGCTGGTCGATGAGCTGGCCGAGGGTGACCTGGTGGTGGCACGTGCCGTGGCCTGGCTGCAGAACCTGCTCAAGCAGCCGCGCCAGCCGATGTTGCTGACCCGCGCCATCGCCCGCGCCGACCTGCACGAGGCGCTGCACCCGGACCTGATCCAGCTCGACCGCTTCGTCGAGGCCTGGTTCGCCCCGGATGCACAGAACGCGCTGCAGGCGCTGGTGGCCCGCCTCGGCAAATAACGGTAGTGCCGGCCGCTGGCCGGCAGCCACAGGCAGTCCAAGAGGATCATGAGGTTGCCGGCCAGCGGCCGGCACTACCGAAGATCGGGCAGCCGGCCTGCACCGGTATAATCGGGGCCTCTTCACTGCTGTGGCCGCCCCCTTGAACGACATGCCCGAACCCGTCGTCTCCGAGCTGATCGACCTGCTCACGCTGGAGCGGCTGGAGGACAACCTGTTCCGCGGGCAGAGCCGCGACATCGGCACCAAGTACGTGTTCGGCGGGCAGGTGCTGGGCCAGGCGCTGGCCGCAGCGCAGGCCACGGTCGACAATGGCCGCCACGTGCACTCGCTGCACGCCTATTTCCTGCGCGCCGGCAACATCGACCACCCGATCGTCTACGACGTGGACCGCACCCGCGATGGCGGCAGCTTCTCGGTGCGACGGGTTACCGCGATCCAGCACGGCAAGGTGATCTTCTTCTGCGCGGCCTCTTTCCAGCAGGCCGAGACCGGCGCCGAGCACCAGCACAAGATGCCCGAGGTGCCGCAGCCGGAAGACATCGAACCGAACCGGCCGCTGCCGGCCGAGGTGCTGGAGCGACTGCCGATCAAGGTGCAGCGCTGGCTGTCGCGTGGCGGCCCGTTCGAGTTCCGCCACGTCTACCCGCGCGATGAACTGAACCCGCCCAAGCGCCCGCCCTACCACCAGGTGTGGCTGCGCCTGAGCGAACCGGTCGGCGATGCGCCCGAACTGCACCAGGCGCTGCTGGCCTACGCCTCCGACTTCCACCTGCTGGGCACGGCGACGTTCCCGCACGGCATCAGCTACTACCACCCGCACGTGCAGATGGCCTCGCTCGACCACGCGATCTGGTTCCACCGCCCGTTCCGTGCCGACGACTGGCTGCTGTATTCGCTGGACAGCCCCAGCGCGCAGGATTCGCGCGGCCTGGCCCGCGGCCAGTTCTTCACCCGCAACGGCGTGCTGGTGGCCAGCACCGCGCAGGAAGGCCTGATCCGCGTGGTTCCCGACCAGGCTGCCGCGGCCGCCGTGCCGGCCAAGGAGTAAAACCCATGCGCCAGATCTTCAGCAGCCAGCGCGTGGAAACCGTCGAAGGCGTGGCCGAGCTCCTGCGCGGGCATGGCATCGAGGTCAAGGTGACCAACGGGCGCTCCTACAAGACCCGTCGCCGCGGCCAGTTCAGCTATACCGACCTGGGCAACGCCAACGCCTATCCGGCGGTATGGATCGTGCGTGCCGACGACCAGCCGCGCGCGCGCGAAATCCTGCGCGAGGCGCGCCTGCTCGACACTACCCGCCGCGACCACCCCACCGCCGAATTCGCCTTCCGCGACACGGCGGAACCGGGCAGCGGCGGCCGCAGCTGGGCCTGGCGCATCCGCATCGCCCTGCTGGTGGTAATTGCTGGCGTGGCGTTGGTCATCGGCCTGCGCCATCGTGGTGCCCCGGCACCGGTCGCGCCGGCCCCTGCCCCGCAGGCCCAGCCGCAGCAGGCACAGCCGGCACCGCAGGCCGCGCCGGCAGAGGAAGAAGTGCGGGTCCGCATCCAGCCCTCCAAGTAAGAGGCGGTAGCGCCGGGCCATGCCCGGCGAGCGCAGCGGCCTGTCAGCAGGGCCGCGACTTTACCGTAACCCGTCAGGATTGGCCCCCCCCCCCTTGTTGTTCAAGGGGGCGCGCCAACGGCGCGGGGATGAGGTGGAATGCGCGGACCGAAGATGCATCAGCATCTGCGGTCACACTTCGCGCGCGGCTCCGTCATGGGACACAATCCCAGCAGGAGAGCTGCCGCCATGACGACGTTCGCCGCATCGATCGACCAGACCCTGGAACGCGAACTGCCCGCCGCCGCAAGCGGTTGCCAGCACGCCTACGGGCGCATCGTGCTGGCCTGCCAGAACACGGTCACCGCCATCGCGCTGGCCATCACCCGCGACCGCCAAGCCAGCGAGGACATCGCCCAGGAGGCCTTCGTCAAGGGCTGGCAGCAGCTGCACCAGCTGCGCAGTTCGACCAGCTTCCTGCCGTGGCTGCGGCAGATCACCCGCAACCTGGCCCGCGACTGGCTGCGCGCCCAGCGCGGGCGCCCGCTGACTGGCGAGGCGGCCGAGGTGGCGATGGGCATGGCCGCCGACCCCGCCCCGGGTGCTGCCGACCGCCTGCAGCGGGTGGAAGAGGAGATCGCCGCCGAGGAGATCATCTCTGCCCTGCCCGCAGACAGCCGCGAAGTGCTGCTGCTGTACTACCGCGAGGGCCAGCGCTCGCAACAGGTGGCCGACCTGCTCGGGCTCAGCGACGCTGCGGTGCGCAAGCGCCTGTCGCGCGCCCGCGCGCTGGTGCGCGACGGCCTGCTGCAGCGCTTCGGTGAGTTCGCGCGTAGCAGCGCACCCAGTGCCGCGTTCGCTACGGCGGTGGTTTCGATGGTACTGGTGGCCGCGCCCGGCACCGCCAGTGCCGCAATCCTGCTCGGCACCGGTGTCGGCATCGGTGGCAGCAAGCTCAGCCTCGGTGGCGCCAGTGCCGCCGGCGGTACCGCGATGGGCTCGCTGACCGCCGCACTGGGGCAACTGCACATGATGCCGGCTGAAAGCTGGGGAGCGGTCATCGGTGGCGTGGTCGGCGGCACGGTCGGCAGCTACTTCGGTGGACGCTTCCTGATGTCGTACACCCGCAGCGAGGCCGAGCGCGCCGACGTCCGCCGTTTCCTCTATCTCAACATCGGCACCTGCATGCTCTGGTGCCTGACGATCCTGATGGCAGTGCTGCTGCAGGCGCCGCTCTGGGCCGTCCTGCTGGTGCAGGTCGCGGGCCTGGCCGTAGTCAACTACCAGTGCCTGGTACCGCTGCAGCGGCTGATGGCGCCGATGATCGCGCGTGACTCGCTGCAGCGCGGGCTCACCGGAACCAACTGGAAGTACGAGGCCATGTACGGCCGCACCGGCATCATCGCCATGAACCTGATGGTCATCGCGCTTGTGCTGTATTCGCTGGTGCGGAGCGGCCGGCTGTAACGGACAACGCCGGCGATGCGCCGGCGTTGTCGTCAATCACAGCATTGAAACTCAGCGCTGCGGCTTCGGCGCGCTGCCATCACGCGGGCCACCGTGGCGCGGGCCGCCGTGCATCGGACCCTTGGCCGCGTCGAACTCGGCCTTGCTCAGCTGGCCGTCCTTGTTGGTGTCGGCGGCGGCAAACCAGGCATCACGATGCTGCTTCATGCGCAGCTCGCGGTCGGCCTTGTCCAGGTAGCCATCCTTGTTCAGATCAAGCTGGTCAAAACGCGCGGCCAGGCGCGGATCGGCCTTGGCTTCCTCGCGGCTGAGGCGGCCGTCCTTGTTGACGTCCAGCGTGGCCCAGCGCTCACCGCCATGGCCGCGGCGGCCATGCTGCCAGCGCGGCAGTTCGTCGCGCGAGAGCTTGCCGTCCTTGTTCTTGTCCAGCTCGTCGAATTTCGCAGCCAGGTGCGGGTTGGCGGCCGCCTCGCTGCGGTCGATGACGCCGTCACCGTTGGTGTCCAGCTTGGCCGGGCGCGGTGCCGGCGTGGCCGGGGTGTCGGCGGCCAGCGCGATTCCGGAAGCAGAGGTGCCCAGCAGCAGGGCCAGCAGCAGGGGGGTACGGATCATGAGGTCACTCCTGGGGATGGGAACAGCGTCGGGGTGATCACTTCACCCTCGAAGGACAACAACGCTCGGACGCGACATCGGTTGACGCCGCTGCCGGTTCCGTTCATCCGGCGGACAGTCGCCGCCACTGCGACGGGCTGGGGCTATGCTGTGTCCATGGCGATCCATGGCGACAGAGACGACGAACTGCGACTTTTCCAGACCGGCGAGCACCCTTGCGGGTACTGGTCGGACCGGGTGGCACGCGACCTGGTGCTGGACCCGAACGACCGCCGCCTCGGCGCCCTCTATCCGCTGGCACTGAGCTGGGGCTTCCGCCGCAGCGGCGACCTGGTCTACCGGCCGCACTGCGCGCACTGCCAGGCCTGCGTGGCAGTGCGCATCCCCGTGGCCCGCTTCGCCCCGGACCGCAGCCAGCGCCGTTGTGCCGCCCGCAATGACGACCTGGAGGTGCGGATCACCGCCGCCACCGCCCGTGACGACCTGTTCGCGCTGTACCACCGTTATCTCACCCACCGCCACGCCAACGGCGGCATGGACGACCATGGCCCGCACGAGTTCGAGCAGTTCCTGATCGGCAGCTGGTCGCACACCCGCTTCATAGAGATGCGCCTGCCCGGCCACGACGGCCAGCCCAGCCAGCTGCTGGGGGTGGCAGTGACCGACGTCACCGAGCACGGCCTGTCGGCGGTCTACACCTTCTTCGACCCGGACCACGCCGCGCGCGGGCTGGGCACCTTCGCGATCCTGCAGCAGATCGAATGGGCGCGCCGCGAGGGCCTGCCGCACGTGTATCTGGGCTACTGGATCCGCGGCCACCAGAAGATGGACTACAAGCGTCGCTTCCGTCCGCTGGAAGCCTACGATGGCCGCCGCTGGCACGATTTCGACAACGATCTGGACGGGCGCTGACAAACCGCTGACACCGGGCCGGGTGCACAATACGGCCCATGAACATGACCCGCCGCCATCCCCTGATCCTCGCCTTGGCCCTGCTCTGCGGCGCCACCGCCCCTGCCTTCGCCACGTCCCCTGCGATGACCGAAAAGCCGTCCGCTGCGCTGCGCCTGGCCACCTACAACACCTCGCTGTACTCCGATGACGCCGGTGGCCTGATCAAGGAGCTGGAAGGCGACAGCGAGCACGCGCGCAAGATCGCCGCAGTGCTGCAGCAGGTGCGCCCGGACCTGGTGCTGCTGAACGAATTCGACTTCGACGACGCCCATCGCGCCGCCGACCTGTTCCAGAAGCGCTACCTGGAGGTCGCCCAGCCCGGTGGCGGCAAACCGCTGCACTTCGCCTACCGCTATCTGGCACCGGTCAACACCGGCGTGCCCAGCGGCCTGGACCTGGACAACAACGGCGTGGTCGGCGGCGAAGGCCGCAGCCGTGGCAATGACGCGTGGGGCTACGGCCTGCACCCCGGCCAGTACGGCATGCTGGTGCTGTCGCGCTACCCGATCGACGAAGCCAAGGTGCGCAGCTTCCAGCTGCTGAAGTGGAGCGCGATGCCCGGCGCGATCCGTCCGGTCGATCCGCGCACCGGCAAGAGCTTCTACAACGACCACGTGTGGTCGCAGCTGCGCCTGTCCTCGAAGTCGCATTGGGACGTGCCGGTGAAGACCCCGGGCGGCGTGGTGCACGCGCTGGTCTCGCACCCGACCCCGCCGGTGTTCGACGGCCCGGAAAAGCGCAACGCCGCGCGCAACCACGACGAACTGCGCCTGTGGCAGGAATACCTGTCCAAGGGCGACAAGTCGTGGCTGTGCGACGACAAGGGCCAGTGCGGCGGCCTGGCCCAGGACGCGCGCTTCGTGATCCTTGGCGACCTCAACAATGACCCGGCCGATGGCGATGGCCGCCATGAAGCAATCGTCGAGCTGATCGAGAACGCCCGCGTGCTGCGCTACCCCACCCCGCGCAGCGTCGGCGGCGAGCAGACCAGCCTGGCCTATGCGGCCAAGGGCATCGAGCGCAAGGGCGCACCGTTCCACGCCACCGGCGACTTCGGTCCGAAGTCCGGCACGATGCGCCTGGACTACGTGCTGCCCTCGACCGGTTTCGAGTACGTGGGCAGCGGCATCTTCTGGCCGGCCAATGAGAGCCCGGAAGCGAAGATCGCCGACGGCAGCGACCACCACCTGGTGTGGGTGGACGTGCGGTAGAGTCGACTGTTAGTCGACTGCACGGAAAATCTGTACCGACCAACGGTCGGTACCCACCGGAAAAAGGGGACGGACGGGATTAAGCCGTTTGTGCCACAAACGACTTAATCCCGTCCGTCCCCTTTTCGCTTTACGGGCGCAGTTCGACGCCGATGGCGTCGGCGGCGTCACGCGCGATGGCGCGTGCTTCGTCGATGGTTTCCGCGCGCGCCAGGGTCACGCCCACGCGGCGATGACCGTGCACGCTCGGCTTGCCGAACAGGCGCACGGCGGTGTCAGGCACCTGCAGTGCGGCGGCGACGTTGTTGAAGTACGGCACGCCCTCGCCGTGGGCCAACAGCGCGCACGATGCCGACGGGCCGCTCTGGCGGATCAGCGGGATCGGCAGGCCGAGGATGGCGCGTGCATGCAGCGCGAACTCACTCAGTTCCTGCGATACCAGCGTCACCAGGCCGGTGTCGTGCGGGCGCGGCGACACTTCGCTGAACCATACTTCGTCGCCCTTCACGAACAGCTCGACGCCGAACAGGCCCCAGCCACCGAGGTCGTCGGTAATCGCGCGCGAGATCTCTTCGGCACGCGCCAGCGCCTTGTCCGACATCGGCTGCGGCTGCCAGCTTTCGCGGTAGTCGCCGTCCTTCTGCAGGTGGCCGATCGGCGCACAGAAGGAGGTGCCGCCGGCATGGCGCACGGTCAACAGGGTGATCTCGTAATCGAAGTCGATGAAACCCTCGACGATGCAGCGGCCGGCGCCGGCGCGGCCACCGGTCTGTGCGTACTCCCACGCCGGGGCGATGTCCGCTTCGCTGCGCAGGGTGCTCTGGCCCTTGCCCGAGGACGACATGACCGGCTTGACCACGCACGGCAGGCCGATGGCGGCCACGGCAGCACGGTACTCGGCCTCGGTATCGACGAAGCGGTACGGCGAGGTCGGCAGGCCCAGGGTTTCGGCGGCGAGGCGGCGAATGCCTTCGCGGTCCATGGTCAGGCGTGCAGCACGCGCGGTCGGGATCACCCGCAGGCCCTGCTCCTGTTCCAGCTGGACCAGGGTCTCGGTGTGGATGGCCTCGATCTCCGGCACCACCAGGTGCGGCTGCTCCTCGGCGATCAGAGCGCGCAGCGCCATCGCATCGAGCATGTCGATCACGTGCGAGCGGTGCGCAACCTGCATGGCCGGCGCATCGGCGTAGCGATCGGCGGCGATCACCTCCACGCCCAGCCGCTGCAGCTCGATGGCCACCTCCTTGCCGAGTTCGCCCGAGCCCAGCAGCAGCACGCGGGTGGCGGAGGGGGACAACGGAGTTCCAAGCTTGGCCATGGCGGTTCCAGCAGCAATGTGAAGGCGGAAGGGCATTCTAGCTGGCCGCGCCCTCTGGCCATGCCATCCGACGAACGGTAGCCTGGAAGTGATATCACTTTGATATCTTATGTTCGAACCCTCAAGGACGTACCGCCATGAAAGAGAAGTCGCTGTCTTCGCTCAACGGCCTCGGCACGCTGGCCGTCGCCCTGCTCGTCGCCCTCGCTGGCGCCGCCCTGTTCGTACTGGGTGTGGCCGCCAAGGCCAGCGTCGGCTCGCCCAACCTGCTGCTGATGCTGCTGGGGGCGTTGCTGGTAGTCCTGGGCGTGTTCACGCTGGCCGGCCTGTACACCATCCAGCCCAACCAGGCGGCGGTGCTGAGCCTGTTCGGCAAGTACGTGGGCACGGTGAAGGACAACGGCCTGCGCTGGAACAACCCTTTCTATGCCAAGCGCCGGGTCAGCCAGCGCGTGCGCAACTTCGAGAGCGGCAAGCTGAAGGTCAACGAGCTGGACGGCAGCCCGATCGAGATCGCCGCGGTGATTGTCTGGCAGGTGGTCGATGCCTCCGAGGCCGTCTACAACGTGGACGACTACGAGAGCTTCGTGCACATCCAGTCCGAATCGGCACTGCGGGCGATGGCCACCAGCTATCCCTACGACCAGCACGAGGATGGACAGCTGGCCCTGCGTAGCCACGCCAGCGAGATCTCCCAGCACCTGAAGAACGAGCTGGCCGAGCGCCTGGCCGATGCCGGTGTACAGGTGATCGACGCGCGCATCAGCCACCTGGCCTACGCCGCCGAAATCGCCCAGGCGATGCTGCAACGCCAGCAGGCCAACGCGGTGATCGCCGCGCGCACGCGTATTGTTGCTGGTGCGGTGGGCATGGTCGAGATGGCCTTGGCCGAACTGCAGAAGAACGGCGTGGTGCAGCTGGACGAGGAACGCAAGGCGCACATGGTCAGCAACCTGCTCACCGTGCTGTGCTCGGACCGCGGCACCCAGCCGATCGTCAATGCCGGCTCGCTGTATTGAGCCACACTCGCAACGGGGTGCCCCACCGCCCCGCCAGGAGCCCCCATGAGTGAGAAGAAAGCCTACCCGCTGCGCATCAATGCCGACGTCCTGGCTGCTGCGCAGCGCTGGGCTGATGACGAACTGCGCAGCCTCAACGCGCAGATCGAATACGTGCTGCGCGACGCCCTGCGCAAGGCGGGACGCCTGCCGAAACCCGCGCCATCGTCGGAGGACAAGGAATGAGCAAGCGTTGGAGCTACCAGACCATCGAGGTCAAGACGTCCATGATGGGCCTGCTCAAGGCCGAGGACATCCAGGCCGAACTCAGCCGCCAGGGCCAACTGGGCTGGGAACTGGTCAACATCATCATCCCGGCGCCGATGCGCCCGGCGATGCTGGTGTTCAAGAAGGAGGCCTGACGCATGGGCGGCAGCGACCCGAAGACGTTTGAAGTGGCCGAGAGCTCGCCGTTGCGCGTGCTCTGGATCGTGCTTCCGCTGCTGGCTGCCTTCGTGGCGTGCGTGTACGCACAGCTGTACAAGGCGCCGGCCAGTGCCCCTTGGATCGAAGTAGCGCTGTCGCCGCCCTGGTTCCGGATGGGTGGCAGTGCCGCCTGGAGTCTGCTGGTGATCGCGGTACTCGGCATCGGGTTGGGCGCAGCATTCTTCCGTCGCCGGGTGGAACTGGACGACAACGTGCTGGATGTGCGCTCGACGATGTACCGCCGCCGCGTCCCGGTGGCGCAGCTGCGGCTGGACCAGGCCGAGGTGGTCGACCTGCAGCGTGACCGCCGCTATGGCATCCGTGTCAAAACCAATGGCTATTCAGTGCCAGGCTTCTATTCCGGCCACTTCCGCCTGCACGGGGGCGGCAAGGGCTTCGCTCTGGTCACCGATCGTGCGCGTGTCCTCGCCCTGCCGGTCAGTGACGGCAGCACGCTGCTGCTCAGCGTGGACCGGCCGCAGGCGCTGCTCGATGCGCTGCACAAAGTGGCCGCGTCGGCGCCACGGCAGTAAGCTGCTGAGATGCAACGACGCGCCCCCCTGCTGATCAACACCGAGGCCATCGAGCTGTGGCCCGCGCACCTGCTGCGTGCACGCAGCAACCTGGATGCACGCCTGCTGTCGCAGGCACACTGGGTGCTGCGGCGCAAGCGCGATGGCCGCTACCTCGCGGCGGTACTGGCGCGCGGGGTTCATGCCATGGTGCCGCGCCTGGCACGCGAGCCAGGGGTGGAGGACGCATTGGCGCTGCTGGATGCAGCAGCGGCGCGTCCGTTCGGCGCCGTGCTGGAGGATCAGTGGTTGCCACTGGCAGGCCTGCAGCAGCGCCTGCAGCAGCTTGGCCTGGATGCACAGCGCTATGCCGGCGACAGCGGGCTGCCGCTCGAACCCGAACCCTGCCTGCTGCACTTCGCCGGCCGCGACCGCTTCGCCCGCCCGTTGTGGATGCGCTGTGCCGCCGCGCAGGGCTGGCGGCGGATGCGACTGCACGCGGCACAGGATGGAATTGCGCTGGACGCCATCTCCGGCTTCCGCAGCCATGCCTACCAGTTGGGCATCTTCGAGCGGAAGCTGGCGCGCGGCTTGAGCGTGGCAGAGATCCTGAAGGTCAATGCCGCCCCGGGTTTCAGCGAACACCACAGCGGCTACGCGCTGGACATCGGCACACCTGGCGATGCGCCGGCCGAAGAATCGTTCGAAGCCACCGACGCGTTCGCCTGGCTGCAGGTGCATGCCGGCGGGCATGGCTTCCATCTGAGTTACCCACGCGACAACCCGCACGGCATCGTCTACGAACCCTGGCACTGGTGCTGGAGACCGGCCAACGGCTGAGCCCCTCGTGGCGAAAGCCTGGAGCGGTCAGCGCATGGCCGCGGGATGGAACAAGACAGCAAAGACAAAAGCCGGTCGCTTCGCTCGAAGCCGAGCATGGCTCGGCTCTACAGAAGCTGACGGCGCAGCGGTGTCGTGCTTGGCCGATCTCCGCTGCCGTCACCGCCTCAACGCATTGATCGCCAGCAACACCCATCCGGCCATCATGCTGGTGCCACCGATCGGTGCCATCCGCGTCGGCCACTGCCACAGCGCACCACCCACCAGGCTGCCGGAAAACAACAGCACACCCAGCAGCAGCACGTACAGCGCAAGGTGCGCGATCGCTCCCTGCGCGCGCGGCCCCAGCGCCACCAGCACCGCACCGTGCGCGAACGCATACAGCGCCGCCATGTTCAGATGCTGCTGCGCCAGCGGATCAGCCACGCCATGCGATGCATAGGCGGACAGGCCGATCGAGGCGGCGGCCAGCAGTGCCCCCAGGCAGGCCAGCAGCGAAGGCTTACGTGCGCGACGTTCGAGATTGAACATGTGGGCTCCTTGCGCAGCGCCCTTGCCGGGCGCCAGATGAAAAAAAAACGCGCCGCAATGAGCGGCGCGTTTTCGTGTCCAGCACTACATGGATCAGCCGAAGCTTACTTGACGGCCCAGTAGATGTCGTAGGTACCTTCCGGGGTGAACGACTTGTCGATGCCGTCCTTCCAGGTTTCGTACGGACGGTCGATCACTTCGTTGCCGGAGGTCACCGCCCAGGCACGCAGGCCGTTGCGGGCCACGTCAAGACCCGCCATGTGGCCGGTGTAGGCCGCATGCGCCGAACGGTGCGGAGCCACATGCACGTACTTGACCGGCGCGCCGCCGTCGATCTTGACGGTCAGCTCTTCAGCGGTGGCACCTTCAGCACCCTTCTTCTTCACCGGCTGGGCGATGTCGAAGGCGTACTTCTCCTGGCCGAAGTCGGTGGTGATGATGCGGAACGGACCGGCGGCTTCAAGGCCATTGGCCTCCATCACGCGCTTGATCCACTCCTGGTTGTCCTTGATGGACTTGGTGATCGTGTCCTGACCGCGGTCCACGTTACCGGCGTTGACGACCAGCAGGTCCTCAGCCGGCACATCGACGATGCCCAGATCGGTCAGCGGGGCTTCCGGCGTGCGGTAGTCGACGTTCGGGACGGTGGCCAGCATGTTGGCCATGCGCGACAGGCCCATCTTGATGTCGTCGCCGATCTGGCGGCTGACATACAGGCCGGCATAACGGCCGAACAGGTCGAAGCCGTACTTCACCGAGTAGTCCTGGGTGATCTTGACGTTACGGCCACCCTTGCCGGTCGGCTCCAGGGTGAAGGTGGTGATCTTGTCGTGACCCTTGGTGGCGTCATCGATGGCGATCGCAACACGCTTGTTCTCTTCGGCTTCGGTGATCTTCCAGGAACCGGTGCCCAGGTCCTTGGAGGTGAAGTCGAGGGTGGCACCGACGCCGGAGGCCGGGCCGGACAGCTTCAGTTCAACGGCGGGATCGCGCAGTACCAGCGGGTTCCAGTCCTTGAAGCGGCGCAGGCTGCTGACCGTGTCGTACACGATCGTCATCTTGCGGTTGGTCTCGATGCTTTCGGTGATGTGACGCTCGCCCGGCAGACATACGCCAATGATGACGAACAGGCCAGCCACGATCCCCAAGGCGATCAGGAACTCGATAATACGGGTCATTCAGAGAGTCTCCGGGGCCGATCCCACGGCCGGGTTGATTGAAGCGAAGCGCCAATCCTAGCAGGCTTCGCGGGCATTGTTTATCGGGATTGGCGCACCGGTTTCCGTGCCGGCTGCGTATTTGTATGGACAAAGAAATCGAAGGGTACCGCATACCGACGCCCCTGAAGTAGGGGGCAACCCCGCCGGAGGGCCATGAATGGACCTCAAGTCATTGTCCTGAAAAGAATTTCCTCACACCAGCTGCAGCTCGAACGCCTTCAATACGGCGCGGGTACGGTCGCGCACGCCCAGCTTGGAAAGGATGTTGGACACGTGGTTCTTGATGGTGCCTTCGGCCACCCCCAGCGAATTGGCAATTTCCTTGTTGGAGAAGCCGCTGGCCATGAGGCGCAGGATCTCGGTCTCGCGGTCGGTCAACGGGTCCGGACGGTCCAGGCTGACAAACTCGTTGCGCATGTGCTCCAGGCCGGACAGCAGCCGCTGGGTCACGGCCGGCTGCACCAGCGAACCGCCGTCGGCCACGGTGCGGATGGCACCGACCAGCTGTGCCAAGGTCACGTCCTTGAGCAGGTAACCCTTGGCGCCGGCCTTAAGCCCGGCCAGCACCAGCTGGTCATCGTCGAAAGTGGTGAGGATGATGGTCGGCGGCAGCAGGTCCTGACGCGACAGGACCTGCAGCGCCTCCAGCCCGGACATCACCGGCATGCGCATGTCCATCAGCACCACGTCCGGTCGCACCTGCGGTATCAGCTCCACCGCCTGGCGGCCGTCGCCGGCCTCGGCCACCACCTCGATGCCGTCGTCGAGCGCCAGCAGGGAGCGGATTCCCTGCCGCACCAGGGTTTGGTCGTCGACCAGGCAGACGCGAATCATCAACGCACTCCTTCAGGAACCTTGGTAAGGGCGGCCACCAGCACCGTTGCCGGTACCGTCGCCCGCAGCCGGAAGCCTTCACCGGGCCGGGTCTCGACCTGCAGCTGGCCACCACATTGTTGCAGTCGCTCGCGCATGCCGCGCAAGCCATTGCCCACATTGACCGTATCCGCGCCGACGCCGTCGTCGCGGGCCTCCACCACCACCTGGTCGGGGGCTTCACGGTACACCTTGATCCACAGGTGGCGGGCACCGGCATGGCGCACCGCGTTGGTGATGATCTCCTGGGTACACCGCAGCAGCACGTGGGCCCGCTGCGGGTCCTCCACGTTCAGTGGATCCTCGATGTCCAGCTGGATGTCCAGCGAGGGCACGTTCTCGGTCAGCGGGCGCAGCGCCGCGGCCAGATCGATGGCACCGGTCTCGCGCAGCTGGCTGACCACCTCGCGCACGTTGCCCAGCAGCAGCTTGGCCAGGGCATGCGAGCGCTTCACATGGTCCAGCGCCTGGCCTTCGGCCAGGTGGCCTGCCACTTCCAGGTTCAGGGTCAGCGCGGTCAGCTGATGCCCCAGAAGGTCATGCAGCTCCCGCGAAATACGGGTGCGCTCGTTGACGCGGGCGCTCTCGGCGAGGAGGGCACGGGTGGCGCGCAGCTCTGAATTGAGCCTGCGCTGTTCGTCGCGGGCCTCGGTCTGCTGTCTCGCAACAAGGCTGGTCACGAAGATGAACATGGAAAAGCCGCCATACAGCAACGACTGCATCACCGCTTCGAACAGCGGGAAGCGCAGCAGCAGGTAATAGACCGGCGCCACCGCCAGCTGGCTGACCAGCAGCCACAGCACGCACAGGCGTACCGAAAGCATCCACGGAATGACGCCGGCAGCCACCATCATCAGGATGCTGCCAAGGCCCGAGCCGCTGAGGAAACTGACGCCCAGCGCCGAGACCGTCAGCAGCAGCAGCAGGCCGCGGTCCAGCCAGCTGGTGTGGCTGCCGCTGTCGCTGCGCAGCAGGCGGGTCAGCCAATAGTACGCCGCGCCGAAGGACAGGTAGGCGACAAACAGCAGGATCGCCCAGCCGCCCATATCGCTGCGGCTGTGCAGGTTCTCGAACTGCGAATACGCCAATGGAAGGCCGACCATGACCCAGGTGAACAGGCCGGCCAGACGGAGAACGCGGGTATGGCTGAGGACTCCCAACATGCCAGCACTCTACGGGCCCGGCCTGCGTCGCGCACTCCCACGGAAGTCATGCATCCGCGCCCCCCTGTTCATGCCGCAGCCCACCCCGGGCATGCAATAATCGTGCGCAGGGTCCCCTGACGGACCAACCGCGTTACCCCACGGAGTCACAATGTCGATTGTCATCCGCGACGTGCGCGAGCACGAGCTCGATTCCGTCCTGGCTTTGAACAACAACGCTGGCCTGGCCATCCTTCCCCTGGATGCGGCCCGCCTGCGCCTGTTCTATGAAACCGCTGAGTATTTCCGCGTCGCCGAGCGCGACGGCAACCTTGCCGGCTTCCTGATCGGCTTCGGCAGCGACAGCCAGCACGACAGCAGCAACTTTGCCTGGTTCAAGCAGCAGCTGGACGCCCCGTTCTTCTATATCGACCGCATCGTGGTTGCCAGCCGCCGCCGTGGTGGTGGCGTCGGTCGCGCGTTCTATGCCGATGCGCAGAGCTTCGCCGAGCTGCGCTACCCGCAGATGACCTGCGAGGTCTTCCTCGACCATGGCGCCGATGCCGCCCTGCTCTTCCACGGCAGCTTCGGCTTCCGCGAGCTGGGCCAGAACACCATGCCGCAGGTCGATGTGCGCGCCAGCATGCTGGCCAAGGAACTGTGCAGCTACCCGTGGGTGAAGGAGACCTACGGCGGCAAGCTGCCGGATGTGGCATGGACACGTGCCCGGCAGCTGCCGGCGCAGGCACAGCGGCCGACGGGGACCTGAGCGTGGCGGTGAATTTCGATTACGAACAGGCCGGTGAACTGAAGATCGGCCAGGTGGGCATCGCCAACCTGCGCATCCGTACGCTTGACGTCGAACGCCTCGTGCAGGAAATGCGCGAACGCGTTACCCGGGCGCCGAAGCTGTTCGGCCGCGCCGCGGTGATCCTCGACTTCGGCGGCCTGAGCCAGGTACCGGACGTGGCCACGGCGCAAGCGCTGGTCGATGGCCTGCGCAGCGCCGGCGTGCTGCCGGTGGCGCTGGCCTATGGCACCAGCGCGGTCGACCTGCTCTCGCAGCAGCTCGGACTGCCGCTGCTGGCCAAGTTCCGCGCCCAGTACGAGCGAGCCGAGGCCGAGCCGCCCCCGCCCCCGCCCGCTCCGGAACCGCGCCGCGCAGCGCGCGCCGAACCGAAGCCGGCGCCGGCCGCGCCGACAGCCAGGATTGCCGGCGCTGCGGCACCGCAGCCGGGCCGCATGCAGCTGGGCAACGTGCGTTCGGGCCAGCAGCTGTACGCTGAGAACTGCGATCTGACCGTGATGGCCACCGTCGGCGCCGGCGCCGAAGTCATCGCCGACGGCAGCATCCATATCTACGGCACCCTGCGCGGCCGCGCGCTGGCAGGGGCCCAGGGCAACACCGCGGCACGCATTTTCTGCCGTGATTTCCATGCGGAACTGGTGGCCATTGCAGGCCACTACAAGGTACTGGACGATGTCCCGGACAACCTGCGCGGCAAAGCCGTGCAGGTGTGGCTGGAACAGGACCAGGTCAAGATCGCTGCGCTGGACTGACGCAGCTCCAAACTCATGCAGAACCAGGAGAAGTCCTTTGGCTGAAATCATCGTAGTCACCTCCGGCAAGGGCGGCGTCGGCAAGACCACTTCCAGCGCGAGCCTGGCCTGCGGCCTGGCACGGCGCGGCAAGAAGGTGGCGGTGATCGACTTCGACGTCGGCCTGCGCAACCTCGACCTGATCATGGGCTGCGAACGCCGCGTGGTGTACGACTTCGTCAACGTCGTGCACGGCGAAGCCACCCTCAAACAGGCCCTGATCAAGGACAAGCGCTTCGACAACCTGTACGTGCTGGCCGCCTCGCAGACCCGCGACAAGGACGCACTGACCCAGGAAGGCGTGGGCAAGGTTCTGAAGGACCTGGCCGCCGACGGCTTCGACTACATCATCTGCGACTCGCCGGCGGGTATCGAAAAGGGTGCCTTCCTGGCGATGTACTTCGCCGACCGCGCCGTGGTGGTGGTGAACCCGGAAGTGTCCTCCGTGCGCGACTCCGACCGCATCATCGGGCTGCTGGATTCGAAGACCCACAAGGCCGAATCCGGGCAGAACGTGCCCGCGTTCCTGCTGCTGACCCGCTATACCCCGCTGCGCGTGGAAACCGGCGAGATGCTCAGCATTGCCGACGTCGAGGAAGTGCTGGGGCTGAAGGCGATCGGCGTGATCCCCGAGTCGGGTGACGTGCTCAATGCCTCCAACAAGGGCGAGCCGGTCATCCTGGATGTCGAATCCGCAGCCGGCCAGGCCTATGAGGACGCCGTTGCGCGCATCCTTGGCGAGGAGCGGCCGATGCGCTTCACCACCGTGGAGAAGAAGGGCTTCTTCAGCAAGCTGTTCGGAGGGTAAGCATGGGCCTGTTCGATTTCCTCAAAGCGAAGAAGACCACCGCCGAAACCGCGAAGAACCGCCTGCAGATCATCATCGCGCAGGAACGCAGCCACCGCGGTGGCCCGGACTACCTGCCCCTGCTGCAGCGCGAGTTGCTGGAAGTGATCAAGAAGTACGTGAACATCGACGTCGATGCGGTGAAGGTCGACCTGGTGAAGGATGGCCAGCACGACGTGCTGGACATCTCCGTGGCGCTGCCTGAAGGCCCGGACAAACCCTGATCCCCCGCCCCGCCCGTGCCTGCATGGGCGGGGCTGCGTGACCTGCATGACCGATACGACAACCACCGTGGGCATCACCTGCGTGGGCGACATCGCCTTCGCCGACGCACAGCGCCTGCTCGCCGCGCATGGCCTGCGGCTGCACCACGTGGCGCCCGGCGAACCGATTCCCGGCAGTTACTGGGGCGAGCCAGAGGCCGGCATCATCGCGAGCAACGTGTACGTGCGCGACGACACGCCCGTGCATTCGATGCTGCACGAAGCCTGCCACCTGATCGTGCTGCCGCCGGAGCGGCGTGCGCAGGTGCATACCGACGCCACCGACTCGGTGGCCGAGGAAGATGCCACCTGCTACCTGCAGATCGTGCTGGCCGGGCAGCTGCCGGGTGTTGGCAGCGCGCGGTTGATGGCCGACATGGACGCCTGGGGGTACACGTATCGGCTGGGATCCACCAAGGCGTGGTTTGAACAGGACGCCGAGGATGCGCGGGCGTGGTTGATCGAACGCGGGTTGCTGCAGGCGGCGTAACCGCCATCCACGCATGGCGTGGATCTACTGTAGAGCCGAGCCCATGCTCGGCTGCTCTTCGCTGTCACGAGCGCGAATGCAAAGCCAGAAGCAGCCGAGCATGGGCTCGGCTCTACAGGATCACCCCTGCCCGGCCAGCGCGCGCAGGGTAATACCGACGATGTAGGCCAGGTAGGTGCCGGTGGCATAGCCCATCGTGCCCAGCAGCACGCCCACCGGCGCCAGCGCCGGATGGAACGCGGCGGCCACCACCGGCGCCGAGGCCGGGCCACCGATGTTCGACTGCGAACCGATGGCGAAATAGAAGAACGGCACCTTCAGCAGCTTGCCCAGGCACCACAGCAGCACGATGTGCACGGCGATCCAGATCAGGCCGAGCAGGAACAGCCACGGGCGGTCCAGCAACGCCAGCAGATCCATCTGCATGCCGATGCAGGCGATCAGGAAGTACAGCAGCAACGAACCCAGACGCGAGGCACCCGCGCCTTCCAGGTTGCGTGCGCGGGTGAAACTCAGGCTCAGGCCCAGGGTGGTCGACAGCACCACCACCCACACGAACGGTGCGTCCAGGCTGAACTGCGCGGCCCAGCTGACATTTGCCTTGAACCACGCCGCCAAGGGCGCACCGATCGCGTGTGCCAGTCCGACGCCACCGAAGGCCACGGCCACGATCAGCATCAGATCGGTGAGGCTGGGAATGCGCTCATGCTCGGCCTGGAAGCGCGCGATGCGCTCCTTCAGTTCATCGATGGCCGAGGTATCGGCGCCACTGCGTGCATCGATCTTCGCCGCACGACCGGCGAGGAAGATCAGCGCCGCCATCCACACATAGCCGACACCCACGTCGACCACGGCGAACTGGCCGAAGGTGGTCGCGTTGACGTCGAACACTTCGCGCATCGCCAGCATGTTGGCGCCACCACCGATCCAGCTGCCGGCCAACGCAGCCATGCCGGCCCAGGTGTCACCGGCCACGGTTTCCGGATGCACGGCGCGCATCAGCAGGAAGGCCACGACCGCCCCGAGCATGATGCTGGCCGATGCCCCCAGGTACATCAGCACCAGCTTCGGGCCCAGCCGCAGGATGCCCTTGATGTCCACCGCCAGGGTCAGCAGGATCAGCGCCGCCGGCAGCAGGATGTCGCGTGCGATCGGGTTGTAGAGCCGGGTGCTCTGCCCGTCGATCAGGCCGACGGTGTTGTAGATGCCGGGAATCAGGTAGCACAGCAGCAGCGCCGGCACGAAGGTGTAGAAGCGTTTCCACAGGCCCTGCTCGCGCGAGGCGGTCCAGAAAACGGCGCCGAGCGTGGCGGCGATCAAACCGAAGACGACGATGTCGTTCTGGATCAGGGCAGTCGAAGGCATGCAGGCGCTCTGGTAGAGCCGGCCGCTGGCCGGCTGCTGTTGGCGGCAGATAAGGTGTGCCGACCAACGGTCGGCACCCACCGGTAAAGCAGATGGTGAAACAGAAGCGCCGCCCCGGAGGGCGGCGCCGCAACCATCAGTTGCCGATGTGCTGCTTCAGCCAGGCATTGACGGTGTCATGCCACAGGATGCTGTTGTTCGGCTTGAGCACCCAGTGGTTTTCATCCGGGAAGTACAGGAACTTCGATTCGATGCCCTGGCGCTGGGCGGCGGTGAACGCGGCCAGGCCCTGCTCGACCGGGATGCGGAAGTCCTGCTGGCCGTGGATGACCAGGATCGGCTTCTTCCAGTCCGCCACGTGGTTGACCGGGTTGAACTTCTCGTAGTTCGCGGCCTTCTGGTACGGCGTGCCGCCCTGCTCCCACTCGGTGAACCACAGTTCTTCGGTGGCGTAGCCCATCATGCGCTGGTCGAACACGCCGTCGTGGTTGACCAGGCACTTGAACGGGCTGTTCCAGTTGCCGGCGATCCAGTTGACCATGAAGCCGCCGTAGCTGGCGCCCAGCGCACAGGCCTTGTCACCGTTGAGGAAGGAATACTTCTTCAGCGCCGCATCCCAGCCCTTCTGCAGGTCTTCCAGCGGGCGGTCGCCCCAGTGCTGGCTGATCGCATCGGTGAACGCCTGGCCGTAGCCGGTGGAGCCGTGGAAGTCGATCATCACCACCGCGTAGCCCTGGCCCGCATAGGTCTGCGGATTCCAGCGGTAGCTCCAGCCATTGCCGAAGCTGCCCTGCGGGCCGCCATGGATCAGGAACGCCACCGGGTAGGACTTGCCTTCCTGATAGTTGTGCGGCTTGACCACGTAGCCATGCACGGTGTCGTTGTTCCAGCCCTTGAACTCGAACTGTTCGTAGTCGCCGAAGGACACGTCCTTGAGTACGTCGCCAGCAGCCGGGGTCAGCGCGCGCAGTTCGCCGATCGGCTGGCCTGCGGCCGGCAGCAGTCCGACCAGCACCTGGTCGTTGCTCTTCAGGCTGTTGCGGGTGATCGCCACGCTGTTGCCGGCCACATCGACCGAGGTCACGCTGCCGTCGCCAACCAGCTTGGTGGCCTTGCCGCTGGCCACGTCGATCTGGAACAGCGGATGCTCGCCGAGGTCGTCGGCGGTGGTGTAGATGCTGGCGCCGTCGGCGGACAGGGTGATGCCGCCCGCCGAACGGTCCCACTGCGGCGCGATCTCGCGGGTCTTGCCGCTGGCCAGGTCCATCGCCATCAGGCCGAAGCGGTCGGCCTCGAAGCCCGGGCGCTTCATCGCACGATAGAACAGCGTCTTGCCGTCGGCGCTGAACACCGGGCCGGCATCCCAGGCTGGGTTGGAGGCGGTCAGGTTGACCGGCGCCTGCTTGCCCGCGGCGTCGAAGCGGTACAGATCGAAGTTGGTCGACCACGGTTCCTGCTTGCCGGCCACACGAATGCTGGCCACTACGCTGGCGCCATCCGGCGACCACGCGAAGTCATCATTGCCGCCGAACGGCTTGGACGGCGCATCACCATCGATGGTCGCGCTCAGTGCCGAGGCGCCCTTGACTGCACCGGCCTTGGCCGCAGGCAGCGGAGCGACGAACAGGGTGTTGCGGCGGCCGTCGTTCCAGGTGTCCCAGTGGCGCACGAACAGCGAATCCCATACCTGGCCGCTGGCCTTGGCGTCCTTCTTTTCCTTCAGCTTCTTCTCGGTGCAGGCCAGGTCCGAGGCGCAGGCCTGGAACACGCCTGCGCTGAACAACACGCGGTCGTCCTGCGGCGACACGTGGTAGCTGTCCACGTCGACCGGGAAGTCGGTCAGCTGGCGCGGAGTACCGCCGCTGATAGGCTGCGCGTACAGCTGCTGGCTGCCGTTTTTGGCGCTCAGGAAATACACCGTCTGGCCATCGGCCGACAGCGAGGCGGAATTGACGTTCCAGCCGGCCGGGGTGATCTGCTTCGGCGGCGCTGCGTCGCGGGTGCGCAGGTTGCGCGCGAACAGCGCGGTGGAGGCCTTCAGGTTGGCGTCCACGCTGCGCTTGGCGAACACCACGGTGCCACCGTCTGCGGTCAGCACCGGCGCGGAAACGCGGTCCATCGCCACCATGTCGCGGACTTCCAGGCCACGGGCAGCGGCAACACTGGGCAGGGCGGCCAGCAGGCTCAGTGGCAGCAGGGCATGACGCAGTTTCATCGGGGTCTCCGCAGGACGGCAAAAAACCGATGGTAGGCCCGCATGGCCGGGGCTGCCAAGGCCATCGGTCATGGCTGCAGGCGGGCAATCGCCATAAACAGCAAACCCCGCCGAAGCGGGGTTTGCGGTACTGCCGGCCGCTGGCCGGCAACCAGGGGTATCACGGGATTCCGGGATTGCCGGCCAGCGGTCGGCACTACCCGTCCCTTACGCCTTGGCGTACTTGCCGGTGCGGTAGATCAGCCAGCCGACCAGGAACAGCACGGCCAGGCCGATCCACTGTGCGCCCGGCAGGTGGAACGGCACTGCCAGCACATCGGCGCGGCTGCTGACCACGATCGGAATCGCGATGGCGATGCCCATCAGTGCCTCACCGGTGATCAGGCCGGCGGCAAACAGCACGCCCGGCTTGTGCACGCGGTCGGCGCCTTCTTCGTCATCGGCGCGCACCCTGTGGAAGCGCTCGACCAGATGGGCGATCAGGCCGCCGAGGAAGATCGGCACCATCAGTTCCAGCGGCAGGTAGATGCCGATGGCGGCGGCCAGCACCGGCACGCGGAAGCGCGCGTTGCGGGACTTCAGCCAGCTGTCGAAGGCGATGATGGCAGCGCCGACCACAGCACCGATGCCGATGAAGGTCCACGGCAGTTCACCACCGAACAGGCCCTTGGCCACCGAGGCCATCAGGTTGGCCTGCGGCGCAGCCAGCGCGTTCGGGTGCAGCTCGGACTTCACGCCGATGCCGTAGGCAGTGGCCAGCAGGTTCAGTACCGGGGCCATGATCAGCGCGCACGAGAACGCACCGATGCCCAGCATCAGCTGCTGCTTCCACGGGGTGGCACCGACGATGTAACCGGCCTTGAGGTCCTGCAGGTTGTCACCACCGACCGCAGCGGCACAGCACACCACCGCACCGATCATGATCGCGGCCACCGCGCCCAGCGGCGCCCCGCCGGCACCGACCGGCTTGAGGCCGTCAGCGCCCAGCAGCACGACCAGCACGGCCGAGGCGAACAGGATGGTGGAGATGGTGATGCCCGAGACCGGGTTGTTGGACGAACCGATCAGGCCGGCCAGGTAGGCCGAGACCGACACGAACAGGAAGCCGGCGACGATCATGATGAGGGTCATCGGGATCGACACGTGCCACTGGCCGACGATGGCCTGGTACAGGGCCAGCAGCGGCAGCACGAACGCCACCAGGGCAACCAGCATCCACTTCATCGGCAGGTCGCGCTCGGTATGCGCCAGCACCGGGCCACCGCTCTTGCGGGCGGCGGCAAAGCCGCTCTTGACGCCGTTGAGCAGCGACTTGCGCAGCGAGATCAGGGTCCAGATGCCACCGATCAGCATCGCGCCGACACCCAGGTAGCGCATCTTCGCGCCCCAGATGGCGAACGCCGCCTCGGTGGACGAAGCCGCGGCAACCGACGCGGCCAGCGCCGGATCGGTGTTCATGAAGAACGCCTGGTAGATCGGGATGGCGATGTGCCAGGTCAGGATCGAACCGGACACCACCACGATGCCGACGTTGAGGCCGACGATGTAGCCCACGCCCAGCAACGCCGGTGACAGGTTGGTACCGATGAAGGCGGTGACCTTGGAGCTGCCGACATAGGCCGAGGTGGCCCAGGCATCTGGAATCAGGCGCATCCCGCTTTCCGCGGCCAGCTTGACGAAGGCGCCGATCACCGCCGACAGGCCGAGGATCTTCAGGCCCGGGCCCGGGTTCTCGCCGGCCTTGAGCACTTCGGCCGCCGCCTTGCCTTCCGGGAACGGCAGCGGGTCTTCGACGATCATCGAACGGCGCAGCGGCACCGAGAACAGCACGCCCAGCAGGCCGCCGAGGCCGGCGATGCCCAGCACCCACCAGTACTTGAAGTCCGGCCAGTAGCCCATGATCACCAGCGCGGGGATGGTGAAGATCACGCCGGCGGCGATCGACGAACCGGCCGACGCGCCGGTCTGCACGATGTTGTTTTCAAGGATGGAGCCACCGCCCAGCAGGCGCAGCACGCCCATGGAAATCACCGCGGCGGGAATGGCGGTGGCGATGGTCAGGCCTGCGAACAGGCCGAGGTAGGCGTTTGCGGCCGACAGCACCACCGCCAGCACGATGGCCAGGGCCACTGCGCGGAAGGTGAGCTGCTTGGGCGCAGCGTCGTGGTTCATGGAAGCCCCTGCTGGCAAAAAATCCCTGCCACGCTAGCGTTCAGGGGGCGGCAAGTCCAGTGCGGTTGGTACCGGCTGGCAAGCCCTCGCCCAGCGCTGCGCCCTAGCAGGCCCCTGGCCCCTTCAGATGTGTCGTGTTTGACCAAGTTGTGCACAGGGCACCGGTGCGTCGGAGCGGGGGGTCCCTTGACCCCAATCCCCCGACGCCCCCGGCCCATCGGGCGATGCGCGCCAGGCGAGGGGGTTTGCGACCCAGCACCTGCTTGAGTCGATTCCCGGAATCCAACACCGTGCACTGCCACCAACACAACGTCGGCAAGGAGACCGCATGGCAGACGCACCATTGATCACGATGATGCGTGCCCTCCTCGTTGCAGCGGGCGCGATGCTGTGCCTGCTGCTGGGTATAGGCAACGTCAACGCCTACAGCGGGTTCGGCACCGCGGTGATCGAGGATCGGGAAGGAATACCTTGTTTCGGCCTGCCGCCGCGGGCACTGGAATGGGTCCGATCGCCCCGTATCCTGCAAGCGGTGATCGTGTATCACCACGACACGGTGAAGGCATGGTCGTTCATGTACGACCTGACTCCCGTAGAGCCTTTGGCACCGGGCCAGTGCATCGTCTACGGCGATCTGCCAGCCTCGGCCACGCTGCGCACTTCTCCACAGCCATTGATTCCTGCAACCTTGTACGAGGTCTACCTCAACGCTCCCACCAATGGCCCAATCAGGGGCTACACGGCGAAGTTCTGCCTGAAAGCTGCGCCTGACGGATCGACTCGGGTGATCCCCATCAGGTACGACAAGCGGACGGGTTGGAGCGCAGCTGTCTGCCAACCCTGACGGGCTACGCAGCAGAACGTTATGTTATATCCTGTCACGCCGGTCGAACATCCCACGTGGCCTCTTCCCCCTCCCTCCGCCTTGCCTCCATCGACCAGCTGCGCGGCACCGTGATGCTGTTGATGTTGCTCGACCACGTGCGCGAGACCTTCTTCCTGCAGCACCAGGTAAGCGACCCGATGGACGCGGCGACGGTCTCCCCTGCGCTGTTCACCTGCCGTCTGCTGGCGCACCTGTGTGCGCCCGTGTTCGTCCTGTTGACCGGCCTGTCGGCCTGGCTGTACGGCCAGCGCCAGGCGGATCCGCGCCGGGCCACCGCAGCCTTCCTGCTCAAGCGCGGGCTGTTTCTGGTCGTGCTGGAACTGACCCTGGTGAACTTCGCCTGGACCTTCCAGCTGCCGCCGGACACGCTGTACCTGCAGGTGATCTGGGCGATCGGGCTGAGCATGATCGCGCTGGCCGGGCTGCTTTGGCTGCCACGCCCGGCCCTGCTGGTGCTGGCAATCGCGGTGGTGGCCGGGCACAACCTGTTCGACGGCTTACGGGTGCAAGGCAATGGCCTGCTGGCGGTGCTGTGGAAAGTGCTGCACCAGCGCGACTGGATCGAGGCCGGTGCGCTGCGCCTGCGCACGTCCTATCCGCTGCTGCCGTGGATCGGGGTGATCGCACTGGGCTACCTGATGGGGCCGTGGTTCGGTCGCGAGCGCGCGCCAGAGCAGCGCCAGCGCTGGCTGCTGTGGGCAGGCATCGGCGCGCTGGCCCTGTTCGCACTGCTGCGGTTCGCCAACCAGTACGGGGATGCACCGTGGCAGTACCAGACCACCACGCTGCGCACCTGGCTGAGCATCCTCAACATCACCAAGTACCCGCCGTCATTGCAGTTCCTGCTGCTGACCCTGGGCGTGGGCCTGCTGTTGCTGCGCCTGTACGAATGGCCGCCCCTGGCGCTTGCGCTGCGCCCGCTGGCCGATATCGGCGCCGCGCCGATGTTCTTCTACCTGCTGCACCTGTATGTGCTGAAGGGGCTGTACCTGGCCGCGCTGGCGATCTGGGGACCGACGCACGGTGACCTGTACGCACTGGATTCGGTGACCGGCCTGCTGCTGGTGGCCTGTGCGCTGGCGGTGGTGCTGTACCCGCCGACGCGGGCCTTCGCGCGGTTCAAAGCGCGAAGGCGCGATCTGCCGTGGTTGCGATACCTGTGATCGCCCAGACCAGTCCGGCAATCCACGCATGGCGTGGATCCACTGAAAGCGGATCGGGCCACAGGCCTATAATTCCGCGATGAATTCCACCGCTATCGCTTCCGACGATTTCCTGGGCCACCCCAAGGGCGTCTACGTCTGCTTCTTCACTGAAATGTGGGAGCGCTTCTCCTTCTACGGCATGAAGGCGCTGCTGCTGCTGTACCTGACCAAATACCACCTGTTCGGCGACAAGGCCGGCCTGGACCTGCTCGGCGCCTACGGCGGCCTGGTGTACTGCATCCCGGTGTTCGGCGGCATGCTGGCCGACCGCTGGCTGGGCATGCGCCGGGCGGTGCTGTTCGGCGGCATCCTGCTGGTGCTCGGCCACCTCGGCATGGCCTTCGAGGGCCATGCAGCCTACCGGGTGAACGGCGAAGTGGTGCGCGACACCTCGGCACTGGCGGTGACCTACCTGTCGCTGGCGCTGATCATCATGGGCGTCGGCTTCCTCAAGCCGAACATCTCCACCATCGTCGGCAAGCTGTACGCCAAGGACGATCCGCGCCGCGATTCGGGCTTCTCGCTGTTCTACGCCGGCATCAACCTCGGTGCGCTGTTCTCATCGCTGGTGTGCGGCTTCCTTGGTGAGGCCTACGGCTGGAAGTATGGATTCGGTGCGGCCGGCGTCGGCATGCTGGCCGGCCTGGCAATGTTCCTGTGGGGCCAGAAATACCTGCAGGGCCACGCCGAACCGCCGCAGCCGGCAGCGCTGAAACAGAAGGTGCTGGGCCTGCCGCGCGAATGGCTGATCTACCTGTGCGCGATGCTCGGTGTGCTGCCGGTCGCCTGGCTGATGTGGGCCGCCGGCAATGGCGCGTTCGCGCTGGGCGGTGAAATCAGCCTGGCGCTGATGCTGATGCTGGTGGTGCTGGGCGGCGTGCTGGTCTGGTTCGCCTGGTTCACCGGCACGAAATGCACGCCGGTGCAGCGTCAGCAGATGATCGCGCTGATGGTGCTGATCTTCATGGCGCTGGTGTTCTTCACGATGTACGAGCAGTCCTACGGCTCGTGGGTGACCTTCACCGACCGCCTGCTGACCAAGGACATCGTGCCCTCGCTGGTGATCACCGGCGGCACGCCGCTGCCGTGGTCGATTCTCTCGCTGCTGCTGGCACCGCTCGGCTTCGTGGTCAGCGCGCGCCTGTCGGAACGGCGCCCGGGCTCGGCTGCGCCGCGCACGTTCTTCGCCGCCATCGTCGTGCTGATGCTGGTGCTGCTGGTGCGCGACTGCCTGGTGATCCCGCAGACCGCAGGCTCGCTGACCTACCTGGGTGGCCTGTTCCTGGTGCTGCTGGCACCGGCCTTCGCCGCACTGTGGACGTGGATGGACCGCCGCGGCTGGGAACCGGGCAAGCCGGTCAAATCGGCCTGGGGTCTGGTGATCGGCGCGCTGTCGTTCGTGCCGCTGGCACTGGCCGCACAGCAGGTCGGCGCTACCGGCGAGATGGCCAGTGTGTGGTGGCTGGTGCTGGCCTACTTCCTGCTGGCCAGTGGCGAGATGTGCCTGTCGCCGGTCGGCCTGTCGGCGGTCACCCAGTTGGCCGTGCCGCGGGTGATGAGCCTGATGATGGGCACCTGGTTCCTCGCCACCGCCTTCTCGGAGACGCTGGCCGCGCTGTTCGGCAAGCTGGCCGCGATCGAGGTGCCGGAAGGCGAATCGCTGGACATGGTGGCCGCCGCCGGCGCCTATGCGCACCTGTTCTGGCTGCTGATGTGGATCGGCTTGGGCTGTGCGCTGGCCGCCTTCATTGCCGCGCCGCTGCTGAAGAAGATGATGCACGGGGTCAAGTAAGCCCGGTGCAGGCGAAATCCGGGGCGGCGGATCGATCATCCGCCGCTCCCGGCGTGCTCAGGGCGCGCTGCTCTTTTCCGCAGGCGCGGCCTGCGCGGCCACCTGTCCCCCCAGGCTGCGCGAGAGGAAGGCCAGCAACCTGCTGTAGTACGTGCGTTGGTTGGCAGGCGAATAGAAGCCATGCCCTTCGTTCCTTACGTACAGGGTTTCCACCGGCGAACCCGCCTTCTTCAATGCCGCTTCCATGCGTTCGCTGTGCACGATCGGCGCACGCTGGTCCTGGCCACCTGCGGCCAGGAATACCGGTACCCGTACCTGCGCAGCCAGATTCACCGGGGAACGCTCTGCCAGATCCTTGGGCGATCCCAGCCAGTTGCGCAGGTAGGCCAGGCCTGACTCATCACTCTGGATATCTCCGCGGGCGTACATCAACGGCAGATCGTAGATGCCGACGTAGCCGGCCGCGCACTGGTAGAGGCCTGGTTCGCGCACCGCCCCCATCATCGCCGCATAGGCACCGTAACTGGCCCCGTAGATGCAGATGCGGTTCTTGTCGGCCACGCCCTGGTCGATCGCCCACCGCGTGGCATCGGTGACGTCATCCTGCATCGACAGCCCCCATTGCTTGCGCGCAGCCTGCATGTGGGCCCGGCCATAGCCGGAAGATCCGCGGAAATTCACCTGCAACACCGCATAGCCTGCCGCCGCCAGCATCTGTGCCTCGGTGTCGTAGGTGCCGTCGTCGGCAACGCCGATCGGGCCCCCGTGCGGCACCACTACCATCGGCAGCGCACCGGCCTCGTGGCCATGCGGGACGGTAAGGAAACCATGCAGCGGACGCCCGTCACGCGCCTTCAGGCTGATCGGACGCACCTGCGCGGCCAGCGCAGGGTCGATCCAGTCGCTGCGGCTGATCAGGTGCCGAGCACTCTTGGCCACCGTGTCATAGAGATAGAAATCGCCTGGGTTGCTGCCTGACCAGGTTTCCACCAGCACCGTCCTGCCATCGCGCGTGCTGGAGGTGATGTAGACCGCTCCGCCCAGGCCCGCTTCGAGGCTGCGGTAAAGGCGGGCTTCGTCCGAGGCATCATCGAAGAATGCCGTTCGCGGTGCACTGCCAAGGAACAGCGCCCCGACCGGTACGCGGCTGCCGGGGCGCCGGATGATGCGCGCAGGGTCGGCCGTCCCATCGCGCAGCACGGTGCGTCGCTCATTGCTGTGCGGATCCCAGCTCACAATGGCGTCAGGCCCGTCTGCCTGCTCGACCTGCAGGTACGCCAGGCGACCATCGGCCGAAAAGCCGAGCGGCAGCTCGATGCGCTTGCTCAGGGATTCATCGTTGAGCAGGAGCCAGTCGCTGTTGCTGCCCGTGCGGTAATAGAGCTTCTGCGTGCCGTCGGTAACGACAGCGCGCGCGAACCGCACTTCGCCCTGCTCATCGGTCGTGAAGTCCGCATCGGGAATGGGAGCCCGTGCCACCGCATTGCGGCGACCGGTGATCACGTCCATGCGCTCGACCTGTGCATGCGAACTGCCGACCAGCGGGATTACCGTCACCAGTGCGTTGCGGTCGTCGTCCTTGAGTTCATCACTGAGGTACGCGGCCACCAGGCCCGCCGGCTTGACCTTGATGTTGGTACCCAGGCTCTGGTCGGCAACCCGGTAACCCACCAGCAGCTCGCCGCCCTTGCCATTGGCATTGATGCCGAACAATTCGCCAGTCGGCGTCGGCCGCTCCAGCACCCCGAACTTCTGTGCCATGCCGACCAGAAGCCGCTCGTTGCTGACCCAGTCGAAGGTGTGGGCGTGATCGTTGCGGGGCGGGCGGAAGCTGCCCACCATCTTCATGTCGGCAATGCGGTAGATCGCCAATGCGGTCCCGGCCTCCAGCGGAACCGTCGCGGCGATGTACTCGCCCCCCGGTGAAATCTTGATGTCGGTAAACGACTCCTGCCGCAGATAGCGATCCAGGTCCAGCGTCGCCGCCGATGCTCCGCCCACAACCGCTCCCAGCAGTACAGCAAGCACAATCCTGCGCATCCTTCCCCCATGGAAAACCGGACACCCTGTCCGGATGCACGATTCTAGGCACGTGACCGTTTGCCGCGCCACATCGGCAGAAAAAACGACGGCACCGTTGCCGGTGCCGTCGTTACCACTACCTTGGAGAGAGAGTCAGGACGTGGGTTCGGGGGGCATGCGCCGGGTCAGTGGACCCCGCGCACCGCCAACGTTAGGGCCAGGATGCTGAGGATCACGGCGATGGTGCCGTCAAGCACACGCCAGGTGCTGGGCTTGGTGAACAGCGGCGCCAGCAGGCGTGCGCCCAGTCCCTGCGCGGTCAGCCAAAGGCAGCTGGCGGTCACCACGCCGGCGGCGAAGGCCATGCGGGCGTTGCCGAAGTTCTCGGCGATCGAGCCGATCACCATCATGTCCAGCCAGAAGTGCGGGTTGATCAGCGAAAAGCCGACTGCGGCCATCAGCACCGCGCGGCGGCTGCCGTCATCGCTGTCAGCCTCACCCATGCCGCCGCCACCGGCGATCGCACGGCGTGCCGACTTCATCGCGTACCAGGCCAGGAATGCCACGCCGGTCCACAGCACGGCGCTGGTCAGCCACGGCAGCGCCGAGGTGAGCGTGCGCAGGCCGGCAACGCTGGCGAAAATGAAGATCGCATCGATGGCCGCACAGGTGGCAACCACCGGCACGATGTGCTTGCGCAGGATGCCCTGGCGCAGAATGAAGGCGCTCTGGGCGCCGACCACGGCGAACAGGCCGATGCCGGTAGCTGCACCAGAGAACCAGGCACCGAGGCCGGTGCTGGCGGAGATGACCGAGAACATGGGATTCACTGCCTTAACTTGCTTGGGGGGACGGTGCCTCGCGAAGGCGGACAGCACCGGAACGGGCGCCATTGTCGCGCCGCAACATGAAAAAGACGAGCTAAACTTCCTAAACCAACATTAGCGGAGCTTAATTCGATGCGTATCGATCATGCCCAGCTGCGCGCCTTGGCCGCGGTGATCCGCGAAGGCAGCTTCGACCGCGCCGCACAGTCGCTGAATGTCACGCCCTCGGCCATCTCGCAGCGGGTCAAGGCACTGGAGGACCGGATCGGCCGCCTGCTGGTCAAGCGCGGCACGCCTGCCACCGCCACCGCCGAGGGGCAGCTGCTCGTTCAGCTGGCCGAGCAGACCGCCCTGCTCGAACACGATGCGCTGCACCGGATGGGCCTGGCCGATGAGGATCTGCCCCAGGCCAGCATCCCGGTGGCGGTGAACCACGACAGCCTGGAAACCTGGTTTCCGCAGGCCGCCTACCAGTTCGCGCAGACCACCGGCACCACCCTGGACCTGCGTGTGGAAGACCAGGACCACACCGTGGAGCTGCTGCGCCAGGGCACGGTGCTGGGCGCAGTGACCACGCTGGACGAGCCGGTGCAGGGCTGCCAGATCCATGCGCTGGGCAGCATCCGCTACGCAGCGACGTGCACCCCCGAATTTCGCGAACGCCACTTCGCCAAGGGCGTGACCGCGCAGGCGCTGGCACAGGCACCGGTGCTGGTATTCAACCGCAAGGACGACATGCAGTCGCGCTTCGCCCGGCGCATGGCCGGCGACGACCTGCCCAGCACTGCACCGACCTGGTGGATTCCGTCCACGCGCGCCTTCGTGCAGGCCAACCTCGGCGGACTGGGCTGGACCATGAACCCGCTGCCACTGGTCAAGCGGCACCTGGACGCCGGCCGCCTGGTCTACGTGCGCCAGCGCGCGTGGGAAGACGTGCCGCTGTACTGGCAGCACTGGAAGGGCGACGTGCAGACCATGGCCCTGCTCACCCGCGCGGTACTGGATGCCTCCTCGGCGCTGATCCGGCGCAAGCGCTGAGTTGGCTTCTCAGGGGGTGTAGATCTTGGTTGACAGGCGCTTTCGGCTCACGGGGTCAAAATGCGAGACGATCGCGACACCAGATAGCGCACTTGCCAGCCGACAGGTGCACTTTTTTTACGTAGGCTGGAAGGCTTGTCATCTGTGAGTCAAACCGAATGGAACTTCCTGACGAAATCTATGAGCAGGTCACTGACCTCTCAGAGCAGGGAAACGTCCTCATGGATGCCGATGACCATGCTGGTGCGACTCGGTGCTGGCTGCAGGCTTTAGAAGCGTTGCCAGCTCCTGCCAAGGATTGGGAGGCCTACACTTGGCTCTGTGCTTCACTTGGAGACGCGAGCTTTCTTTCCGGTGACGTAGTGGCCGCCCTGAAGTACTTCATGGATGCATTGAATGGTCCGGACGGGCGTGCCAATCCCTTCATTCTGTATCGCGCTGGCCAATGCAACGAACTTCTGGGGCAGCGGGATCGGGCCCTTGAATACCTGCTCAGGGCGTATGCACTGGACGGCGAGGACATATTCGACGCTGACGATGAAGGCGGGAAGTATATTGCCCTGCTGCGACAGCAGGGCCTTACTTCGCCCTGATACCACCAAGCCGGCCAAGCGCTGAGAATACCGCGCCTGGTCGCCAGGACGTGGCCAGTCCTCAGCCATGGACGAATCAGGGCGAGAGCGACTTAATCCCCTCCGTCCCTTTTTTCTCCGCTCTTCTGTGCGTGACCGGGGTCCGTTCAGGGGCGCCCGGTTGTGCCAGCATCGCAGCACCCGACACGGAGCGCCGCGATGCAGACCGATCCGCTGTTCCTGCACATCCGGGTGGTGATGGGCATCATCCTCGGCCTGTCGATCACCACCGTGCTCAAGGGCCTGGCGCAGATCATCGAGCATCCGCAGCGCCGCGGCTGCTCGGCCCTGCACCTGGGCTGGGTGGCGTGGACGCTGATATCGCTGGTGACCTTCTGGTGGTGGGAGTTCCGCCTCATCGAGGTGCACCGCTGGACGTTTGAAACCTACCTGTTCGTGATTGTGTACTGCGCGACCTGGTTCCTGCTGTGCGCGCTGCTGTTTCCCGACGACCTGCGTGAATACGGCAGCTACGGGAACTATCTCATGCAGCGTCGGCGCTGGATCTTCAGCGTGGTGGCTGCACTGACCCTGCTCGACCTGGTCGATACCGCCATCAAGGGCAGCAGCCGCTGGAAGCTGCTGGGAGCCGCGTACCCGTTGCATGCCGTGTTGATGCTGGCGGTGGCGGTGCTCGGCTGGCGACTGCGCAGCCAACGCACACAGCTGCGCCTGGTGCTGGCAACGCTGGCTTACCAGATCGGCTACTTCGCCGTGGAGTACTTCACCGTCGGCAGTGACTGACCGGGGTGCAAGCACCTGCTGAAAGCCTTTCACTGCCACGCCGCCGGGCGACATCTGCATCAGCGGCACCGATCCCCCTATCCCCTGCTGCTGCGGGGCCTCCATCCAATCTCCATCAACCCTACACATCGATTCCATGCGCCATGCAGATACTGAGCGGCCGATCACCGCAAGGATGCCCTGCATGCCTGTATTCGTCCGCGACGCCCGCCCCGAAGATGCCGCCGCCTGCATCGACCTGCGCGGGCGCACCCGCGAGAACGCCTTCAGCGCGGCCCAGCTTGCGGAACGGGGCATCACGGTGGACAGCTGGGCGGCCGGCATCGCCCAGGGCGATTCGATCGGCCGCATCGCCTGGGACGGCGAGCGCATGGCCGGCTACTGCTTCGCCGACCGTGACAGCGGCGAGGTGCTGGTGCTGGCCCTGCTGCCGGACTACGAGGGCCGCGGCATTGGCCGCCAGCTGCTGCAGAACGTGGTCAGCCTGACCCGCGATGCCGGCCACCAGCGGCTGTTCCTGGCCTGCTCCGCCGACCCGCGTTCGCGCTCGCATGGCTTCTACCGCCGCCTGGGCTGGCGCCCGACCGGCGGGGTCGATGAGGCCGGCGACGAGATCCTTGAGCTGGTCTGATCCCACCGTTGCCGGGCGTCGCCTGCCGTCCATGTGACAGCGCCGCGAAACGTCGGATGCTGCGTTGCATCAAAAAAGGACCGGATCCGGTTAGAATCGCGGATGGATGCTGCAAGGCGTTGTTTCTTCACGCCCTTTCCCTGCCCCACGCGCATCCTGACCCCTTCCCCTCCGCCAACGATCCCGCCCCCATGAAGAAATTTGGCAAGGCTCTTCTCGCCCTGCTCGTGCTGCTGTTGCTGGCCACCGCGCTGTTCCTGTACTGGCCGCTGACCCAGCGCTCGGTGCCCGCCGCCAGCAACGACAAGCCCGTCGATGTTGTGCTGGTCGGCGCCGGCATCATGAGCATCACCCTGGCCACCTACCTGCAGGAACTGCAGCCGGACTGGAACATCCAGGTCTACGAACGCCTCGATGGCGTCGCCGGTGAAAGCTCCGATGGCTGGAACAACGCCGGCACCGGCCATTCGGCCTTCGCCGAACTGAACTACACCCCGGAGCTGCCCGATGGCAGCATCGAGACCAAGCGCGCGGTCGGCATCGCCGAGTCGTTCGAAGTCTCGCGCCAGTTCTGGTCGCACCAGGTGAAGGAAGGCCGGCTGAACCAGCCCAGCGACTTCATCAACCCGACGCCGCACATGAGCTTCGTCTGGGGCGATGACAACATCGCCTACCTGCACAAGCGCCAGCAGGCCCTGGTCAAGAATCCGCTGTTCTACGGCATGCAGTACTCCGAGGATCCGGCGCAGATCAAACAGTGGGCCCCGCTGCTGATGGAAGGCCGTGACCCGAAGCAGAAGGTTGCCGCGACCTGGATGCCGCTGGGCACCGACGTCAATTTCGGCGTGATCACCCGCCAGCTGACCGCCGGCCTGCAGCGCAGCCCGAACTTCAGCCTGCACCTGAACCATGAAGTGACCGCGCTGCGGCAGAACGCCGACAAGAGCTGGAACGTGACGGTGAAGGATCTCAAGGCCGGCACCGAGACCACCACCCACGCCCGGTTCGTGTTCATCGGCGCCGGTGGCGCCGCGCTCAAGCTGCTGCAGATGTCCGGCATTCCGGAATCGAAGGACTATGCCGGCTTCCCGGTCGGTGGCCAGTTCCTCGCCTTCCAGGGCCAGGACGTGACCTCGCGCCATGGGGTGAAGGCCTACGGCATGGCCGAGACCGGTTCGCCGCCGATGTCGGTGCCGCACCTGGATGCACGCAAGCTGGACGGCAAGCCGGTGGTCCTGTTCGGGCCGTTCGCGCTGTACAGCACCAAGTTCCTCAAGCACGGCTCGTGGTGGGACCTGTATTCCTCGGTCACCCACAACAACGTCGGCCCGATGCTGGAAGTGGGCAAGGACAACCTGGACCTGGTGCAGTACCTGATGGGCCAGGCACGCCTGAACGATGCCGACCGCCAGGCCGAGCTGGTCAAGTACTTCCCCAGTGCCAAGCCGGGTGACTGGAAGCTGATCACCGCCGGCCAGCGCGTGCAGATCATCAAGCGCGATCCGCTGAAGGGCGCGGTGCTGCAGTTCGGTACCGAGATCGTGACCGACAAGGACCACACCATTGCGGCCCTGCTCGGCGCCTCGCCGGGTGCATCGACCTCGCCGCCGATCATGCTGGACCTGATGGCCAAGGCCTTCCCGGAGCAGATGAAGGCCGGCTGGGAAACCCGCCTGCGCGAGATCGTGCCGTCGTATGGGCGCAAGCTCAACGACAGCCCGGCGCTGGTCAACGAGATCCGTACGCTGACCAGCCAGACCCTGCACCTGCCGTATCTGGAGGTGCCGGTGAATGCGAACGCGGCATCGCCCGCTGCGGCCACGGTGCCTGCGCAGGCCAAGGAAAAGCGCAACGCCAATGAGGAACTGCAGGCGCTGTAAGCCCGCACGTTCCTTTCGATGCAGACGGACGGCCACCTTCGGGTGGCCGTTCGCTTTTGGGCGGCTCCCTGCTGTGGAGCCGAGCCCAAGCTCGGCTCCAGCAAAAAGCAGCCGAGCATGGGCTCGGCTCTACAGAAGGCGATGCCTGGTGCCGGAAAGCCGATGCACGATGACACGAATTGTAATGTTGTTAAGAATTATTTACATTTGCGCCCTGCACAGTGACCGCGCCCTCCCAGATGGACCTGATGTGCCCGAAGCCGCCGCCCCGGGTACTGGACGACTGTCGCCACCCTTCCCGCTTCCAAGCCTCGAGCCCACCATGTCCTTGACCCTGCGTAACCGCCTGCCCCGCCGCGCGCTGCTGCCGGCTGCCCTGCTTTCGTCGTTGACCCTGCTGGCGGCGCCCAGCGCGTTTGCTGTCGCCGACGGCTCAGCCGATGCCAAGACCCTGGACCGGGTCAGCGTGCGAGCCGAGCAGTCCGCTCCGCCGGCCAGCACCACGCGCCTGCCGATCACCCTGCAGGAAACCCCGCAGTCGGCCACTGCGATCAGCCTGCAGCGCCTGCAGGACGAATCGCTGTTCAGCATCAATGACGTGATGCGCAACGTGACCGGCGTCAGCGTGTCCTTCTATGACACGCAGCGCCCGCTGTACTACGCGCGCGGCTTCGCCATCACCGACTTCCAGGTCGACGGCATCCCCACTTACAGCGGGTCCACCAACCAGGAATACGACACCGCCTTCTACGACCGCATCGAAGTGATCCGCGGTGCCAACGGCCTGCTCAGTGGTGCGGGTGTGCCGTCGGCCACGGTCAATCTGCTGCGCAAGCGTCCGGGCAGGGAATTCGATGCCTCGTTCGCGGTCAGCACGGGCAGCTGGGACTATCGCCGCATGGAAGCGGACGTGACCGCGCCGCTGACCGATGACGGCCGCTTCCGCAGCCGCGTGGTCGCCGCCTATACCGATCGTGGCCTGTACTACGACCGCTACGACGAGAACAAGATGGCCGGCATGGCGGTGCTTGAAGGCGATGTCAGCGACAGCACCACGCTCACCCTCGGCTACCAGACCCAGGACAACAACCCGACCGGTTCGACCTGGGGCACCGTGCCGTTCTTCGACAGCCAGGGCAATTTCGCGCACCTGCCGCGCTCGACCAACCTGTCGCCGAAATGGAGCTACTGGAAGCGCGAGAGCAACACCGCCTTCGCCAACCTGGAACAGCGTTTCGGCGACAACTGGCTGTTGAAGATCAACACGGCCTACACCCGCGGCAACGTGCAGAACGTGCGCCTGTACGGCACCGGCAACCCGGACCCGGTGACCGGATCGGGCATCTACCTGCGTGCCGCCGCCGGTGATTCGAAAGACACCCGACGCAATGTCGATGCTTACCTGACCGGCAGCTTCCCGCTGTTCGGCCGCGACCACGACCTCACGGTCGGCGCCCAGTGGTCGGATCTGGAAGGGACCACGAACACCGTCGCGCTGAACTTCCCGGGCGACTGGGCCACCTGCGGGCGTGAGCGCTGCTACTACATCCCCAATGTGTACTCCTGGAACGGCGACATTTCCGAGGTGACCTACACCCGCACCGGCGCACGCCGTGTAGCGAAGACCACGCAGAGCGGCGTCTATCTGGCTACCCGCGTGCACCTGGCCGATCCGCTGTCGCTGATCGCCGGTGCACGCCTGAGCCGGTGGGAAACGCTCAGCCGCTCGTACAACGCTGCCGGCGCCTATACCGGCACCAGCGGTGCGTACAAGGTGAGCGATGAAGTCACTCCGTACGTGGGCCTGGTCTACGAGATCACCCCGAACGTGTCGGCCTATGCCAGCTACACCGAGATCTTCAATCCACAGAACTACAAGGACCGCAACGAGAACCTGCTGGCGCCGGTACAGGGCTCCAACCTGGAAGCGGGCATCAAGACGCAGTGGTTCGATGGCCGCCTGACCGCCAATGCGGCGGTGTTCGAGGCCAAGCAGGACAACTACGCGGTGCGCGACATGGGCGTGCCGGAGGGTTCGCTCAGCGATGGCACCTCGGCCTACATCGGCGTCAACGGCACCAAGGCGCGCGGCTGGGAGATGGACGTCAACGGCGAGATCCTGCCGGGCTGGACGGTCAATGCCGGCTACACCCACGTCAAGGTCACCCGCGCGGCCACTGACCTGCTGTACGCCAACCCGCCGAAGGATCTGTTGCAGCTCAACACCCAACTGCAGCTGCGCGGCGCACTGGAACGCCTGAGCGTTGGCGGCGGCCTGCAGTGGCAGAGCAAGGTGCAGGGCTACAACATTGCCTACCCGCTGGGCGGCACGGTCACCGTGAACCAGCCGGCCTACATGCTGGTGCAGTTCAACGCCAACTACCGCATCAGCGACAACTGGACGGCGACGCTGAGCGTGCGCAACGCGCTGGACAAGAGCTACTGGGCGAACCTGGACTACAACAACTACGGCGAGCCGCGCTTCGTGTCGGCCAGCCTGCGCTGGAAGTTCTGAGCAACCCGCGAACCGGTGGGTGCCTGGTGGGTGCCGACCGTTGGTCGGCACGCCCTCTCCGCCACGACCCACCGTCGTGGCCTACCTGAATGGGCCCGCCTCCGCGCGGGCCTTTTTTGCTGCACTGCGGGTTGCACTCCGCTCCGTAATTATGTCGTAATTATTTCAACGCCAGTCGGAAGCCCGTCGATGAACCCGAGTTGGGATACGTTGGAGCGCAGCCGCCAGGCGCGCCTGGAGCGGGCCGCGCCGTGGGCGCGCGGCCACCAGGTCGCCGCCGGGGACGTGGGTGAACTGCTGCACGCGCTGCTGGAGCCCGGCGACAAGGTCTGCCTGGAAGGCAACAACCAGAAGCAGGCCGACTTCCTGGCACAGGTGCTGGCCGGCCTCGATCCGGCACGAGTGCACGACCTGCACATGGTGCAGTCGGTGCTGTCACTGCCCTCGCATCTGGATGTGTTCGAGCGCGGCATCGCCTCCCGGCTCGACTTCTCCTTCTCCGGCCCCCAGTCGGTGCGGCTGGCCAACCTGGTCGCCGAGGGACGCATCCAGATCGGTGCCATCCACACCTACCTGGAACTGTTCGGCCGCTACTTCATCGACCTGACCCCACGGGTGGCGCTGGTCACCGCGCAGGCCGCCGACCGCCACGGCAACCTCTACACTGGCCCGAACACCGAAGACACGCCGGTGATCGTCGAAGCCACTGCGTTCCGGGGCGGGATCGTCATCGCCCAGGTCAACGAGATCGTCGACAGCCTCCCCCGCGTCGATATTCCTGCGGACTGGGTCAACTTCGTGGTGCAGGCGCCGAAGCCGAACCATATCGAGCCGCTGTTCACCCGCGACCCTGCGCAGATCTCCGAGATCCAGGTGCTGATGGCAATGATGGCCATCAAGGGCATCTACGCCGCGTACGGCGTGAATCGTTTGAATCACGGCATCGGCTTCGATACCGCCGCCATCGAACTGCTGCTCCCCACCTATGCCGAATCGCTCGGGCTGAAGGGAAAGATCTGCCAGCACTGGGCACTGAACCCGCACCCGGCACTGATTCCGGCGATCGAATCGGGCTTCGTAAAGTCGGTGCATTCGTTCGGTTCGGAACTGGGCATGGAGAAATACATTGCCGCGCGCGGCGATGTGTTTTTCACCGGAGCCGACGGCTCGATGCGTTCCAACCGCGCGTTCTCGCAGACCGCAGGCCTGTATGCCTGCGACATGTTCATCGGTTCCACCCTGCAGATCGACCTGCAGGGCAACAGTTCCACTGCCACCCGCGACCGTATCGCCGGCTTCGGTGGCGCACCGAACATGGGCTCGGACGCACGTGGCCGCCGCCACGCCAGCGAGGCCTGGATCAAGGCCGGCCAGCAGGCCGCACGTCCGGGCGAGATGCCACGCGGGCGCAAGCTGGTGGTGCAGATGGTGGAAACCTTCCGCGAGCACATGGCCCCGGCCTTCGTCGAGCGCCTCGATGCCTGGGACCTGGCCGAGCGCGCACAGATGCCTTTGCCGCCGGTGATGATCTACGGCGATGACGTCAGCCATGTGCTGACCGAGGAAGGCATCGCCAACCTGCTGCTGTGCCGCACGCCGGAGGAACGCGAACAGGCGATCCGCGGCGTATCCGGCTACACCGCCGTCGGTCTTGGCCGCGACCGCGCGATGGTGGAGAACCTGCGCGACCGCGGCGTGATCCGTCGCCCGGACGACCTGGGTATTTCGCCCCGCGACGCCAGCCGCGATCTGCTGGCCGCACGCTCGGTGAAGGACCTGGTGCGCTGGTCCGGTGGCCTCTACGACCCGCCCAAGCGCTTCCGCAACTGGTAAGGACAGAGCATGGAAACCCTCGACTATCGATTCGACGGCCGCACCGCCGTGCAGTTCCCGCGCGATGCGGTGCTGGTGGGCGTGCTGGCGTCGGGCAACCTGGAAATCCTGCTGGAACCGGTGGCGCAGCAGGGCGCGATGACGGTGCGCGTCATCACCGCCGCGCAGGGCTTCGGCAGCATCTGGCAGGCGGTGATCAACGACTTCGCAAAGCGTCATCCGCTGCGCGATGTGCGCGTCTCGATCAACGACGCCGGTGCGACCCCGGCCGTGGTCAGCCTGCGCCTCGACCAGGCCGTCGAAACCCTGCTGGCCAGAGGCACGCCATGAGCCACGTACAGCGCCACAGCTACTACGAAGCCGATGCGCGCGAACGCATCGCCGGGCTGGTTGACGCCGGCTCGTTCCGCGAGTTCCTTGGCCCGGCGCGGCGGATGATGAGCCCGCACCTGGCCCAGCTGGACCAGCCGGCCGCGTTCGACGATGGCATCGTCGTCGGCGAGGCCACGCTGCGCGGCAAGCACGTACTGCTGGCCGCGCAGCAGGGGCAGTTCATGGGCGGTGGCGTGGGCGAAGTGCATGGCGCCAAGCTGACCGGACTGCTGCGCCGTGCGGCGCACACCCGCCCTGACGGCGTGCTGCTGCTGCTCGATACCGGCGGCGTGCGGCTTCACGAAGCCAATGCGGGCCTGATTGCGATCTCCGAAATCATGCGCGCCACCCTGGACGCGCGTGCAGCGGGCGTGCCGGTCATCGCGCTGATCGGCAGCGGCAACGGTGCGTTCGGCGGCATGGGCATCGTCGCCCGCTGCTGCACCACGGTGATCATGTCCGAGGAAGGCCGGCTGTCGTTGTCCGGACCGGAAGTGATCGAGACGGTACGCGGCGTCGAAGAGTTCGACTCGCGCGACCGTGCACTGGTCTGGCGCGTGACCGGCGGCAAGCACCGCTATCTGATCGACCAGGCACAGGTGCTGGTACCCGACGCCATCGAAGCCTTCGCGCAGGCCGCAAGCAATGCGCTGCAACCCGATGCCACCAGCACGGATACCGATGCTGCGCTGGCCGCGCTGCAGGAACGCCATGCGGCGTTGAAAGCCCGAATGCAGGCCTGGGGCGACTGCCGCGATGGGCTGGAAATCTGGGCCCGCCAAGGCATCGCCGAACCCGAACGACTGCCGTTGCTGGACACCGACGCCTTCCTTGCCGCCACCGCCGCCCGGAGGCTGCCATGAGCGCACCGCTGCAGTCTCTGCTCGATGCCTTGTTCCCGCGTGGCCATCGTATCGACATCCAGGATTCGGTGCTGACCGGTACCGCCACCACCGACGATGGCGAGGTGACCGTGATCGGCACCACCGATCGCATCGAGGTTGGCGTCGACCATGCATTGGCGCTGGCCGGGACCGTGCTTGCCAGCACCGCCGCACACCCGCAGCGGTCGATCGTGATGCTGGCGGACACTGCCGGCCAGCGCCTGGCGCGGCGCGATGAGCTGCTGGGCATCAACGGCTACTTCGCGCATCTCGCGCAGGCTCTCGATCTGGCCCGCCGCCGTGGCGCGCGTCTGGTCACCCTGGTCTACGGCGAATCGGTGAGCGGCGGATTCCTGTCCTTCGGCCTGATGGCCGACCACATCCATGCCCTGCCCGATGCACAGGTACGGGTGATGGACCTGCGCGCGATGGCCCGGGTAACCAAGCAACCGCTGGAGAAGCTGCAGGCACTCAGCCAGAGCTCGCCGGTATTTGCGCCGGGCGTGGCCAACTACGTGGCGATGGGTGCGGTGGAATCGCTGTGGGATGGCGATCTCGCCCAGCACCTGCTGCGGGCCCTGCGCACACCCAGCGACGGCGATGCACGCGCGGCGCTGGCTGCACAGCGCGGCGGTCGTGCACTGGCGGCGGATGTTGCAGATGCGGTGGCCCGCAGCGATGCCTGATCAGCCCGCACGCCACATGCTGGTCTGGCTGTCGGCCCACGCCGACTGGCGGGCCGACGTGGCTGCGCAGGAACCGCGCCTGGCAGCGTGGTTCGCGCAGGGTCTGCCGGCCATGGTGGCGCGCCGCGCCGCGGATGACCCCGACCCGCGCCTGCGCTTGGGCGTGCCGCTGCCACCGGGCGAAGGCAAGCTGCGCCTTGCGCTGCGCGTGCCGCAGCAGGATGTGCAGCGCCTGCAATTGCCGCCCGCACTGGACGCGGTACTCACCCGGGGCGTGCCAACCGACTGGCAGAGGGCCCTGCACGCACTGGCGAGCGTTGCACCGGCACGCGTGTTCGGCGCCTTCGCCTGGCAGCACCTCAGCGGCCTGCCCTATGTGCACGCATGCTCGGACATCGACCTGCTGTGGCAGGTTGAGAGCCGTACGCAGGCCGATGCGCTTGCCGCACGCCTGAACGCCTGGGAGCACGCGCATGCCCGCCGGGTCGATGGTGAACTGTGCCTGCCTGATGGCGGCGCGGTGAACTGGCGCGAGTTTGCCGGTGACAGCCGCCAGGTGCTGGTGAAGCGCCTGGAGGGTGCTGCACTGGACGTCCGCGAGCGCCTGTTCGAGACTGCCGGAGCGGCGGCGTGAGCGCGGTCTTCCAGTCCCGGCTGCAGGATGCAAACGCGATCGACAGCGCGCGTCTGGGCCGCTTGGCCATCACCAGCCTGCATGCCGAACTGGCCTGCGCGCCCAAGCCAGGGCTGGTCACCCCCTTCGATACCGGCAGCCATGACGACATGGACGCCGGTACGTTCCTGCGCAGCCTGTTCGCGCTGCGCCACTTCTTCACCGCGATTGCCGACGCCGGTGCCGCTGACGCGCCGTTCGCCATCCTGCGCGCGCACGGTATCGCCGCCGAGCACGCGATGCTGCGCGCCACTGGCGGTATCAATACCCACCGCGGTGCCATCTTCAGCCTGGGCCTGCTGGTCGCCGCTGCCGCACGCTGCCGCCGCCAGCAGGGCCACGCCGCGCCCGCTGAGCAGGTGTGCCTGGCCGTACAGCACTGGGCGGATGCGTTCGCCGTGGCGCCGCTGGATGCCTCCAGCCCCGGCCAGCGCGCGCGCCTGCGGCATGGCGTGCCGGGCGTGCGCGAACAGGCCGCCGCCGGTTACCCCATGCTGCGCGAGCTGGCCATACCGACCCTGCGTCATGCCCTGCACAGTGAATTGCCGCGTGATGCAGCGATGTGCCAGACCCTGATGCAGCTGGTCGCGCAGGTGGACGATCTCAACCTGCTGCACCGCGGCGGCGCAGAGGGCCTGGCCTGGGCGCAGCAACAGGCGCGCCGCTTCATCGAGGCGGGCGGTGCCTTCGCGCCTGGCTGGCAGGCACACCTGCACGACATCGGCGAGGGCTTCGTCGCGCGCCGCCTGAGCCCGGGTGGCAGCGCCGACCTGCTGGCCTGCAGCTGGTTCCTGCTGCTGCAGGAGGGCGCATGAGCCTTGCCCTGCTCTGCCCCGGCCAAGGTGCGCAGCATGCGGCGATGTTCGACCGCGTGCGCGATCTGCAGGCCGCGCGCGACGTACTGGAGACCGCCAGCGCAGTGCTTGGACGCGATGTGTTCGCGGCGGCCGCTGACGAATCGCGCTTCGGCAATGCACTCGCGCAGCCCCTGCTGTGTGCAGCCAGCCTCGCGCACTGGCAGGGACTTCGCGAAGCAGTGCCAGCACCGGTGCTGGTGGCCGGCTACAGCATCGGTGAACTGGCGGCGCATGTGGTTGCCGGCAGCGTTGATGCGAGCACCTGCCTGAGCCTGGCCGCGCAGCGCGCGCGGCTGATGGATGCCGCCAGCCCTGCCGATGCAGGCATGCAGGCCGTGCTGGGGCTGGAGCGCCATACCCTGCAGCCGCTGTGTGATGCACACGGCGCACATGTGGCCATCGCCAACGGCCGCGATCACTTCATCGTCGGCGGCACGCAGACCGCTCTGCAGGCGCTGGCCGATGACGCTCGCGCGCAGGGTGCGGAGATCCGCCCGCTGCCGGTGCATGTGCCCGCGCATACGCCGCTGCTCCGCTCTGCTGTCGCACCGTTCGCCGCCGCACTCGATGCCTCGGCGCTGCAGGGCCCACGCCTGCCGCTGCTGGCCGGCATCGATGCGCGTCCGGTGCGGGATCGCGCAACGGCGGTCCACACGCTGTCGTTGCAACTGGCGCAGACCATCGAGTGGGCGCAGGTGATGCGCCAGGCCTACGAGCGCGGTGCGCGGGTGTTCCTGCAGCTGGGCCCGGGCAATGCCTTGGCCCGCATGGTCGCGTCCGATTATCCGTGCTGCGAGGTGCGCGCGGTGGAAGAGTTCCAGAGCCTGGCCGGCGCCGCGGCATGGGTCCGCAGCGCGCTGGAACGGCTTCAGTAACGGGTTCGAGCAGTACGTATCACGCAATACGCCGTACGTCGCCTTACCCCGGGATGGCGGGTCTCCATCCGCGCTGTACGTGAGCCACGTGTCTGGGAGGGCGCATGAGTCCACAAATCGCAACGATCATCGGCCTGGTGATCATGTTCATCGTCGCCACGGCGATGCCGATCAACATGGGCGCGGTCGCCTTCGCGTTGGCCTTCATCATCGGTGGGCTGTGGGTCGACATGGGTGGCAAGGAGGTCCTGGCCGGCTTTCCCGGCGATCTGTTCCTGACCCTGGTCGGCATCACCTACCTGTTCGCCATCGCGCAGAAGAACGGTACCATCGACCTGCTGGTGCACTGGGCGGTGAAAGCGGTACGCGGCCATATCGTGGCCATTCCGTGGGTGATGTTCGTGATCACCGCGGTGCTGACCGCGTTCGGTGCGCTGGGCCCGGCGGCGGTCGCGATCATCGGCCCGGTCGCGCTGCGCTTTGCCAAGCAGTACAACATCAACCCGCTGATGATGGGCCTGCTGGTCATCCATGGCGCGCAGGCCGGCGGCTTCTCGCCCATCAGCGTGTACGGCAGCATCACCAACGGCGTGGTGCAGAAAGCCGGGCTGGACGTGACTGAAATGGCGGTGTTCCTGACCAGTCTCGGCTTCAACTTCATGATGGCCACGATCTGCTTCTTCGCCTTCGGCGGCATCGCCCTGCTGCGGCGTGGTTCGGTCACCGCGGCCGGAACGATCGGCAGTGCCGAACTGGCAATGGCCGGTGGCCCGCAGGCATCCTCACGCCAGTTCGCCATCGAAGGCCACGGCGCGCTGGTAGCCGCTGGCGGGGGCACCCTGTCCAATGATCCCGCCGCTCTGGATGCGGTGAACCTGACCCGCGAGCGGCTGTTCACTCTGATCGGCCTGCTGGGCCTGGGTGTTGCTGCGCTGATCTACAACCTCAACGTCGGCCTGGTCTCGATCACCGTGGCGGTGGCGCTGGCGCTGCTGTCGCCGCAGAGCCAGAAGGGCGCGGTCGATGGCATCAGCTGGTCCACCGTGCTGCTGATCTGTGGCGTGGTGACCTACATCGGCGTGCTGGAACATGCCGGCGCGGTGGATTTCATCGGCAACGGCGTGTCCAACATCGGCATCCCGCTGCTCGGTGCGCTGCTGGTCTGCTACGTGGGTGGCATCGTCTCCGCGTTCGCCTCGTCGGCCGCAGTGCTGGGCGCGACCATTCCGCTGGCGGTGCCGTTCCTGATGCAGGGCCATCTCGGCGCGGCCGGCGTGATCTGCGCGCTGGCGGTGTCGTCCACCATCGTCGATGTCAGCCCGTTCTCGACCAATGGCGCGCTGGTCGTCGCCTCGGCCGCCAAGGAAGAACGGGAGACCCTGTTCCGCCGCTTCCTGGTCTACAGCGGTCTGGTGGTGGCGCTGGGGCCGCTGCTGGCGTGGTTGGTGTTCGTGGTGCCCGGCTGGATGTAACCACCCAGCGGTAGTGCCGGCCGCTGGCCGGCAATCTCATGAAGCCATCCAGCGATCACGGGTTGCCGGCCAGCGGCCGGCACTACCTGGCGGTACACTTCCTCCATGGCCATCGCCCCTGCTCCACGGTCCCCGAAGAAGCGCGCGCCTCTGTACGAAGAGGTGGCCGAACACGTGCGCGAGCGCATCTATGACTACCGGTTGCCGCCGGGCGGGTGGATCGACGAGCCCGCGCTGTGCGAAGAACTGGGCATCAGCCGTACGCCCCTGCGCGAGGCGCTGAAGCTGCTGGCCGCCGAAGGCCTGGTGCAGATCGATGCCGGTCGTGGCAGCCGGGTCACCCGGCTGACGCTGGAAGACCTCAACCAGCTGTTCCCGGTGATGGCCATGCTGGAAGGCCGTTGCGCACACGAGGCGGTCAGGCACATCGACGATGCCGGCGTGCAACAACTGGAGGCCCTGCATGCAGCGATGGAAGCGGCGGCGGCCGAGGGCAACATCGCCGAGTACTACCGCAACAACTACCTGATCCACGAAACCGTGCAGCATTACGCCGGCAACCCGTGGCTGATCCGCATCACCCACGACCTGCACCGCATCCTGAAGATGCATCGCGGCCGCCAGCTGCTGACCCCGGGGCGCACCGCGCAATCGCTGGCCGAACACCGCGAGCTGATGGAGTGCTTCCGCCGCCGCGATGCGCAGGCTGCCGAACGCACCATGGAGCGCCATCTGCTCAGCCAGGGCCAGGCATTGGCCGCCTATGTGGCAGCGGGCGGGCTGTTGAACGTGCCGGCGCCCTTGCCGACCGAAGGCGGCGGTTGAGCGGATGAGTTGCCGGCCAGCGGCCGGCACTACCAGGACGTGACCTTGGCCGGCGTCCCGGAACATCTCGTCAATCGCCACCACCGCAGCTGCCACCGTCGCTGCTGCCACCGTCGCTGCTGCAGTCGAAGTTGCTGTGGCTGTGATGGCTGTGGTTGTCACTGGCATAGCCAACGGAGGTGTCATGGCTTCCGCCGCCATCCCCCCGGCTGCCGGAGCCATCGGCCGTGGCCACTGCCAGGCACAGGATGGCGCCGACCAGCGGCAGCAGCCATACCAGCAGCAGCTGCACCGTCCGGCCGCCCGCCGACACCTCTTCGCGCCCCAGCACCACGAAGGTGGCGACGAGGTTCAAGCCCAATACCAGGGCGACCAAGACCAGGGTTACCACCAGCATGGCGCAGCTCCTTGAGCAGGGGGGGCATACCTACCGCGACTGATCCATTGGTTGCAGCGCGGCTTTTCCATCGGATTTCCGCTCGAATAAATACTCTGCGAGGCTATCGATAAATGTTGACCAAGCATTTTAGTCAGACCTGCAGGAATTCTACAAACTATCTTGCGCGAGCCGGACATCCTCCGGTTCGCTTAGCAATTCAAGATGTCTTATATAGCAGCTGGCCGCTCCTGACCTACTCCTTCTACACCGTTCTATCTCCAGCTACTTCGGCCCATCACGCAGACTTCTGACAATCCTATTCCAGTAGCGCACAGCCTCAAAATGCTGCTCTCTCGTCAACCAGGCTTTGTTCTCAGGGCTGACCGGATCACCACCAACGATAACGGGTCTAAGCTCGAACAGCTCCACGCCTTTAGGGCGTGCGTGCTTATCCAGGCCAATCATTCTCGCTCTGCCAATTGCGCAAATAAATCCGGAAGGTCGGCCGCTACCACGATGGCGTATTGACGATCCATGCCTATAAAAGGAATCATTACTACCGGCATAGCGACATCCCACATGTCGAATCCATACGCTTCTCCTCCCCCGCTGGAGCCGAACAAAAATACACCGGGCGCATCCGTCTCGACTTCATATTCACGATTGAAATCAACCAGCTCTTCTGCCCTCCAAAAAATTATGTAGTTATCGCCAATGAATCCTTCGCCGCCGTCGTGAGTCTTAAGGAATTCAAGGTAGCTCTTAGGGAGTGCCGTTCTCAATTCTTCTGGCAGGCTATCAATGGCCGAAAGTTGAGCTGGACCATTGAGCTGTCCTTCTGTTAGTTGATATTTCATCGCTATTTTCCTGAAACTCTCTGCAATTGTTTCCACCAAGGAGTCACCTTCTGCCAATGAGCCAGGTGCGCTCTTCAAATACGGAACTGCTGCCGTTCTCTGCATAGTAGGTGTCGGCAATGCAAAGTGGCACTGGCTCGTCATCGATGAAGATGGTTCGGAGTCTGGCAGGACAGCTCTCAAACGGTTCGAGTCGACACCCTACCTTGAAGGCGATGATATGCCCCCACCGACGCCGCGGTTCGCCCTGCCTGTCATGAAGATGGGACAATGTAGGGCGCGCCGGCCTGCCTTCGGGCCGCCGGCGCCCCCCGCACCACACGGAAGAAGAAGAAGAACAACAACATGCTGAAAGTCATTTTCGATACCGACCCGGGCGTCGACGACGCCCTGGCCCTGCTGTACCTGCACAAGCACGCCCAGATCGACCTGATCGGTGTCACCACCACCTTCGGCAATGCCTCGGTGGAGTCGACCACGCACAACGCGCTGTACCTGAAGCAGGCCTGGGGCTTCGCCGCCCCGGTCGCGCGCGGTGCCGATGGCCCGCTGCAGCCGGAAGCCACCCCCGAAGCCTGGCCGGTCCACATCCATGGCCACAACGGCCTGGGCAACCACCCGGTGCCGGCCAGCCTGGACGTGGCCGCCGATGCCCGCCCGGCCCATCAGCTGATCATCGACCTGGTCCGCGCCCATCCGGGCGAAGTGACCCTGGTCGCGGTCGGCCGCATGACCAACCTGGCCCTGGCCCTGCAGCAGGCCCCGGACATCGCCGGCCTGGTACGCGGCGTGGTGATCATGGGCGGCGCCTTCCACGTCAACGGCAACATCACCCCGGCCGCCGAGGCCAATATCTGGGGCGATGCCGAAGCCGCCGACGTGGTGTTCACCGCCAGCTGGCCGGTGACCGCGATCGGCCTGGACGTCACCACCCGCGTGGAAATGGACCGTGACGGCCTGGACACGCTGGCCGCCATCGGCGGCGCCGACGCCGAGCTGGTCCGTGCGCTGTCGCAGGATTACGTGGACTTCTACCTGCAGGCTGGCCACAAGGGCATGGTCGTGCACGACTGCTGCGCCTGCATCGCGCTGACCCGACCGGAGCTGTTCCAGTTCGAACGCGCCAGCGTGCGCGTGGCCACCGACGGCGTTGCCCGCGGCATGACCATTCCCAAGCCGGAAGGCCTGGCCTTCGGCCCGAGCGTGTGGGACGGCCACGTGGTGCAGTCGATTGCCATCGGCGTGGATGCGGCCGCGGTGCTGGCTGACATCGAGCAGACCCTGAAGGTCTGACCCGCTAGCGCCTGGCCCTGCCCGGGACCGTCTCGGGCAGGGTCCACAGCACCGGCAGCACCAGCACCGCCACCAACGCGATCATCGCGCCCGGCGCCGCTGCCCAGCCGCTGCGCTCCACCCACCATTGCGCCAGCCACGGCGTTGCGCCACCGAAGAATGCAGTGGCCATGGTTACCCCCAGTGCCAGCCCGCTGACCCTGCCTTCGCCGGGGAACTGCTCGGCCGTGGCCGGCGCCGCCACCGCGCTGATGCCACCGGCCACGCAGGCCAGCACTACCGCCGCCAGCGCGATGCCCAGTGCGGTCGCCTGCGCCATCCACGCGAACAGAGACAGCGGCAGCAGCGCTGCCAGCACGGTCAAACCCAACAGCATCGGCCGTCGTCCGAAGCGGTCGGACAACGCGCCGCACAGCGGCGTGATCGCAATGACCGCCACCGCCGCGATCGTCGACAACCACAGCGCATCGCCTTCATCATGCCCCCGTGCGTGCAGGAACGCCGGTACATAGGTGATGCCCACGTAGTAGGTGATCGAGCCCAAGGCGGAGATCGCAAAGGTGCGCGCCACCGCCAGCGGGTGGTGGCGCAGCACGTGCCGAAGTGGCGTGGCCGGGATGCTGCCCTCGCGCCGCTGGCGCTCGAACTCCGGCGACTCGTGCATGCCCGAACGCGCAACCAGGATCACCAGCGCGAGCGCAGCCCCAACGAAGAACGGAATCCGCCAGCCCCAGCTGTCCAGCTGCGGTGTGGGCAGCAGCGCGACGGTAAGTGCAGAGATCGCTACCGCCAGCAGGGCGCCCACTTCGCTGGCGGCCGAGGCCAGCGAGGTCACCAGGCCACGTCGTCGCGCCGGTGCGCTTTCCAGCAGGTACGCCACCACCCCGGTGTACTCACCGCCCACCGAAAACGCCATCACGCAGCGCAGGATCAGCAGCAGCACGCCGGCCGTCGTACCGGCCGTGGCCGCTGTCGGCAGCAGTGCAGTGGCCAGCATCGCCGCTGCCATCAACGCCATCGAAGCCAGCAGCATCCAGCGCCGGCCCAGGCGGTCGCCCAGGTGGCCGAAGCACAGCGCGCCCAGCGGACGCATCAGGTAGGACACCGCGAAGCCAGCCAAGGTCACCAGCAACGCCTGCTCGCCACCGCCGAAGAACACCCGCGACAGCACCGTGGCGAAGTACAGGTACAGGGTGAAGTCGTACCACTCCACCACCGTGGACAGGCCCGCCACCCACATCGAGCGCTGCCGCGCCGCAGTCATTGCGTGTTCGCCTTCAACAGCCTCGGTCCCGGTTGGGCAGGTTCCGCGCAGCGTGGCATGGACGGGGTGAAATGCCGGTCATCGGCTGTCGACTGCGTGCATGCACTGGGTTTGATGACCGGTGAAGCGCTCACCGCCAAGGCCGAAGCAGAAGCATCCTTGCTGGAACACAAGGCCGGGCAACTCAGCCCGGCAGCTGCAGTTCCGCCCGCAGCCCGCCACCCTCGCGGTTGCGCAACCTCAGCGAACCACCCAGCGACTGCGCCAGCTGCACCGCGATGGCCAGTCCCAGACCGGTCCCTCCGGTATCGCGGTTGCGCGAGCTCTCCAGCCGGTGGAACGGTGCCAGCACTGCCTGCAGCTGGTCCTCGGGAATGCCGGGGCCACGGTCGGAAATGCTGATCCACACCCTTCCGGCCGTATCGCGGCCCGCCTCGATCTCGGCGGCGCCGGCGTAGCGCAATGCGTTGTCGACCAGATTGCCGACCACGCGGCGCAGCGGCTGCGGCCAGGTCTGCACGACCAGTCCAGCGGGCGCACCGCCAGTGACCGGCTTGCCCATGTCCTCGTAGTCGCCGACCACACTGGCGAGGAACGCGCCCAGGTCCATCGACACCGGCGCGCCAGCGGCAACGTGGCTGCTGCGCGCATAGGCCACGCCCTCACGCACCAGCTGCCCAAGGTGATCGAGGTCGGCCAGCAGGCGCTGCTGGGTGCTGTCTTCAGGCAGGGTCTCCACCCGAAGCTTCATGCGCGTGATGGGGGTCTGCAGGTCATGCGAGATCGCGGCCAGGATCTGCAGGCGTTCACTGACATGGCCACGAATGCGTGCCTGCAGGGCATTGAGTGCGGCTGCTGCGCCGCCTACTTCCGCAGGGCCATCTTCAGGCAGTGCAGGCCCGTCCTTGCCCGGCTGCAGATGCTCCACCGCATGCGACAACTGCTGCAGCGGGCGCATGGCCAGACGCACCGCCAGCCACGCGCACACCAGCAGCAGCGCCAGCTGCAGCAGCAGCACGGCGGGCAGCCAACGTGCCAGCGGCAGGCCCGACGGGGTGACTTCAATGGTCAAGGGCGTGCCGTCGTGCAGGCGCAGTTCCACCTCGAACCGCTCCGGCAGGCGAGCCACCTGGCGCGCCTGCAACGGATAGCGGTGCTGCAGGCTGTCGTCGATGATCGCCGTGACCTGGCGTGCACGATCGGTCTGCAGCCCTGGTCCGGCCGCGGCCGGGCGCAGCAGATAGCGGTAGGTGCGCCGCTCCAGCCGGGGCACCCAGGCCTCACGCTGCTCCGCAGGCAAATGTTCCAGCAGCGCGACGCTCACTGCCACATCCTCGTCGAGGTTGCGCAGCATCATGCTGCGGGTGGACTGGTAGCGTTCGAAGAACAGCAAGCCGAAGGACAGTGCGTGGGCCAGGGACAGTCCGCCCAGCAGCACCAGCAGCAGACGCGCCGACAGCGTGCGCGGCCAGCGTGGACGACGTGCGGCGGTGTTCATTCGTCCGGCCCCAGCAATTGCACCGGCAGGCTGAACACATACCCTTCGCTGCGCACGGTCTTGATGTAGGTCGGCTCGCGCGCGTCATCACCCAGGCGCTGGCGCACGCGGCTGACCAGCAGGTCGATCGAGCGATCAAACAGTTCGGCATCACGGCCCTGGGTGAGGCTGAGCAGCTGGTCGCGGCTGAGCACCCGATTGGCGTGATCGAGGAACACGCGCAACAGGCGGAACTCGGCGCCGCTGAGCGGATACGCGGTGCCCTGTGCATCCAGCAGGTGGCGGGCGGTGGTATCCAGGCGCCACTCGCCGAAGGCCAACTGGCGGCCGGCTTCGCTTACCTGCAGGTTCGGCGGCAGCATCTGCGTGCGACGGATCACCGCATTGATGCGTGCCAGTAGCTCGCGCGAAGAAAAGGGCTTGGTCACGTAGTCGTCGGCGCCCATTTCAAGGCCGATGATGCGGTCGGTCTCGTCGTCGCGCGCGGTCAGCAGTACCACCGGTACCGCCCGATGCTTGCCGGCGCGCAGGTTGCGGCACAGGCTCAGTCCGTCCTCGCCCGGCATCATCACGTCCAGCACCACCAGATCCACGGCATGGGTATCCATCAGCGCCCGCATGGCCCGGCCACCGTCGGCCTGGCTCACGCGCAGGCCGTTGCGCTGGAGGTAGTCGGCCAGCATCTGGCGGATCTCGCTGTCATCGTCGACGACCAGGATGTGCGGTACATGGTTCATTGCGTTCTCGATGAAGACGGAGGTCAGGGCCGCGCTGCGCGGCCATGGTAGCGCGGCTCAGGGGCTGGCCAGCAGGCGCTGGATCTCGCTTTCGGTACGTGCGTAGTCGCCCTCGCCGTAATGGCGGTAGACCACCCGCCCCTGCCGGTCGAGCAGGTACAGTGCGGGCCAGAAGCGGTTGCGCCAGGCGTTCCAGATCCGGTATTGGTTGTCCTGCACCACCGGCCAGGTGATGTCCAACCGTGCGATGGCCTTGCGCACGTTGCCGGGCAGCCCTTCATGGGCAAACTCCGGCGTATGCACGCCGATCACCCGCAGACCCTGCGGCGCGTAGCGTGCATGCCACCGGTGAACATACGGCGCCACGTTGAGGCAGTTGCTGCAGGTGTAGGTCCAGAACTCGACCAGCACCACCTGCCCCCGCAACTGCTTCAGTGTGAGCGGTGGGCTGTTGTGCCAAGGCCCGCCACCGTCGAACCCGGCGGCGGGAACGGCCTGTGCCGGCTGCGCGTCGGCCTCCGGGCTGGGCCAGGCCATCAACAGCGCAGCCCCACCCAGCAGGCTCAGCAGCAACGGCAGCGCATACACACGCAGGGCGGCCATCGTTCAGCCCCCCTGCTCGGCCAGCGGCAATTCGGCCGGCTTCACTCCCGCCGCTTCCAGGATGCTGTCGGCCACCTGCGCCGGATGCGAAAGCAGCGACACATGGCTGCTGCCGATCGATTGCAGCTGTGCACCGATGCGCTTGGCGGTGGCGGCCTGCAGCTGCGGCGACAGCATGCGGTCATCGCGGCTGAGCACGTACCAGCTCGGCTTGCTGCGCCACGCCGCAACGTTCACTACTTCGCCCAGCGCGCTGGCCTTCAACGGGACCTGCGTGCTGTACAGCAGTGCGGCCGACTTCTTCATCACGTCCGGCGCGAAGTCCTGGGCGACGGCATCAGCCGGCAACGTCAGGTAGCCATCCCTTTCCTGCAGTCGGGCCAGGCCCGGGCCAACCGGGAAACCCTCGCCCTGTTGCGCCGAAGACTGCCCTGCGTCCGGCGCGAAAGCGGCCACGTACACCAGCGCCTGCACTTTCGGGTCATTGCCCGCTTCGGTGATGACCGTGCCACCCCAGCTGTGGCCGACCAGCACCACCTTGCCAGGCGCAGCGGCAATCGCACGACGGGTGGCGGCGACGTCGTCGGCCAACGAGGTGAGCGGATTCTGCACGGCCACCGCCGGCAGCTTCCAGTCATGCAGGGTGCTGATGACCTTGCTCCAGCTGGAGCCATCAGCGAACGCGCCGTGCACCAGGATGACGGTGGGGGGTGCAGCGGTATCGGCCTGGGCAGCGAAGGCAGGGGCGGCGGCGAGGGCGAGAGCGGCGGCCAGCAAGCAGGTACGGATCATGGGGGGCACTCCGGAGTTGGGAGTGGCCATTTCCGCCTGCCGGTGTATCGGCGCTGTTTCTCCGCAGCGCGGAGTTGTACCGGACTGTAGGGCGCAGGCGGGTTTCTACAGTGGGATACATTCGCGCGCCGGTCCTGGCCGGGCGCTTTCGGGTGGATATCGCTGCCCGCACGCGGGCGCGCAACGTCCCGATGTGGCTCAGCGCATCGTCTTTGTATCTGACTGTACGAAACCCGGGCGCGGCCACAGTCGCTGACAAAACCCCGGGCAACGGCACACGTTGCCGATACCTGCGCCGCCTGGAATGGCCTCCATCGACCACTGGCTCGCAGGACTCCACCATGATCAGCACCGCCTCTTCCGTATATACCCCCCGACTGGACGCCGTCGGCCGCTGGCTGTCACCGCTGGCGCTGCGCACGCTGCTGGCCTGGGAGTTCTTTGAATCCGGCCGCGAGAAGCTGGGCGGCCAGAACTGGTTCGCCGACTTGGAAGGCCGCTTCCCGTTCCCGTTCTCCACCCTGCCCGCGTCGCTGAACTGGCAGTTGGCCACGTGGCTGGAACTGGTGGGTGCAGTGATGCTGCTGCTCGGCCTGGCCACGCGCTCGGTGGCCTACGTGTTCTGGGTACTCACCATCGTTGCCATCGCCGCCGTGCACTGGCCCGACCAATGGAACGGCCTGGGTGAACTCTGGCAGGGCTATGCGATCACCGACCAGGGCTATGGCAACTTCAAGCTGCCGCTGCTGTTCCTGGCCATGCTGCTGCCGTTGATCCTCAACGGCGGTGGCGCACTCAGCGTGGACCGGCTGCTGGCCGGCCCCGGCCGCGCCACGGCAGGCAATGACGGCCTGGGTTGGGGCGTCAGCCTGATCGCCCTGCTGCTGCCGGTTGCCGCGCTGCTGCCCGGCATCGGCTTCGGCGGTGCCCTGCTCGGCGGTGTGCTGCTGCTGGGCCATCTGCTGCGCTGTCGCCGCGCCGCCTGAGCCGACTCCCCTGTTCCCGCGCGTTTCGCTTTCCGTCGCCTCTTCGGCGGCGTCCATCCCGCACGCCCCGCGTGCTTTCCCAAGGAGTCACCACCATGTCCATCTCGAACAACAACACCCCGTCCTCCCGCCCGCCGCGCATCGGTGCCATCGGCATCGCCCTGGCCGGCGGCCTGCTGCTGGCCGGACAGGCCGCGGCAATCCAGCCTCTGGCGATCAGCACCGTAGCCATGAGCGCCGCCGCCGAAGGCAAGTGCGGTGAAGGCAAGTGCGGGGCCAACAAGACCGCCTCCAGCAAGCCCGCCGGCAAGGCCAAGGTGGCCGAGGGCCAGTGTGGCGAAGGCAAGTGCGGCGACGCCTCGTTTGCCCGCACTGATCGCGACCACGACGGCAAGGTCTCGCGTGCCGAATTCAACGCTGTGGCCGCCAAGCGTGCCGCCGAGTTCGACCGCATCGACACCGACCACGACGGTTACATCAGCGAGCAGGAAGCGCACGACTATCTGCGCAGCGTCTACACCGCCAACGGCAAGCCGATGCCGAAGGGCCTGTTCTCCCGCGTTGCCGATTGATCGACGTTCACCCGGCGCCGCCTTCAAGGCGGCGCTCTCTGTGGAGCATCCGCCATGTCCCTGCCCCTGCCCACCCATGCCGCCGGTCTTGGCCTGCGCCGTGGCCTGATCGACGAACTGCTGGCCATGCCGGCCGGTGCCATCGACTTTCTCGAAGTCTCCCCCGACAACTGGATCGGCGTCGGCGGTGCACACGGCGACGCGCTGCGCCAACTCAGCGAGCGCCACCCCTTGACCTGCCACGGCCTGTCGCTGTCGCTGGGCGGTCCTGATCCGCTGGACCGCACCCTGCTGGCACAGACCCGTGCCTTCCTCGACCTGCACCAGGTGCAGCTGTACAGCGAACACCTGAGCTACTGCGCCGCCGGTGGCCATGTCTACGACCTGCTGCCACTGCCGTTCACCGCCGAGGCCGTTCACCATGTCGCCGGCCGTATCGCCCAGGTGCAGGACATGCTGGGCCGACGCATCGCCGTGGAGAACATTTCCTGCTACGCCGTTGCCGGCGCGGACATGAGCGAGATCGACTTCATCAACGCCGTGCTCGCCGAAGCCGACTGCGACCTCCTGCTGGACGTCAACAACGTCTTCGTCAATGCCTGCAACAACGGTTACGACGCCTTCGAATTCCTGGCTCGCGTGCCGTCCCACCGTGTCGCCTCGCTGCACGTAGCGGGCCACTTCGATGAAGACGACGGCTTCAAGATCGATACCCACGGGGCGCCGGTGAAAGGCGTGGTCTGGGCGCTCCTGCGCGAGGCCTATGCGCGGTTGGGCGTGCGCCCCACGCTGCTCGAACGCGACTTCAACTTTCCGCCGCTGGCGGAGTTGCTGGCCGAGGTTGCGCACATCCGCCAGGCGCAGGTTGAGGCACGTTGGCAGGAGGTGGCCCATGGCTGAGTCGCTGGCCATCGTGCAACGGCGCTGGGCCGATCATGTACGGGACCCGTCGATGCCTGCGCCCGATGGCGTCGAGGCACGGCGGATGGCGGTCTACCGCCGCCTGTGCATCGACAGCCTGGACACCCTTTTGGCAGGCAGCCTGCCGCAACTGCTGGAACAGCTGGGCGAAGCGCGCTGGCGCGGTCTGGTCGAGCACTACTACGCACATCACGTCTGCCATACCCCGTTGTTCCCGCAGATCGCCAGCGAGTTCGCTGCGTGGCTGGCTGTGCAGTATGCGTTCGCGCTGCCCGGCTGGGCGGCGGAACTGGCGCACTACGAAAGCACGCAGCAGACGCTGCACATCGAGGCACGTGATGCCGGGCATTCATTGCAGTCCATGCCGGCGGGCAGCGATGTGCTGGCGCTGTCGCCGCTGGTGCGGGTATTGGGCTACCGGTGGCCGGTGCATGAGGACGCCGCGCTGGACGATGCCGCCGCCAGCGAGCCGACGCTTCTGCTGCTGCGCCGCCTGGCGGACTACCAGCTGCAGGTCGAGGAACTGGCACCACTGGCGTATGCGCTGCTGTCGGCCTTCGCTGATGACGGTACCCACGTGGATGACGCGCTGAACGCACTGGCCGATGCGCATGGCGTGGCCGCCGACGAACTGCGCGTGGTGGCCATGCCCTTGCTGGGCGAACTATGCGCGGCCGGCGTGCTGGTCACGCTGGCCGGGTTCTGCGACTGCCGGCCAGCGGCCGGCACTACCCCTGTCTGATTCGAGGTTTGATCATGGCTGCTTCCAACACTTCCTTCCTGCACGGCTGGCGCCTTTTCGTGACCATGGCTGTGGTCCTGATCGCCGTCGCACTGGCGGCGTTCACCCTGCAGCCCGACGTGGTCGAGGGCAGCCGCGCGGCGATCCGGGTCACTGCACGCACATCGTTCCTGCTGTTCCTGGCCGCGTTCACCGCATCGTCGTTCGCCAGCCTGCTGCCCGGCCCGTTCACCCAGCACATGTTGCGCGAGCGGCGCATCATCGGCCTGTCATTCGCGTTCTCGCACCTGCTGCATGCGGTCGCGATCACCGCCTTCGGCATCCTCAACCCCGCGTTCTGGCCGGCACGCTCGGCCCTGGCCAACCTGCCGGGCACGATCGGCTATGTAGCCATCCTCGCCCTGGCCATCACCTCGCATCGTGGCATCGCCCGCCGCATGGGCCCCACCGTGTGGCGTCGCCTGCACGTGACCGGCATGTGGATCATCGCCGCAGTGTTCACCTATTCGTACTTCAAGCGCGTGCCCGGCAACTTCTGGTACGCGGTGCCCTCCGCGTTGCTCTTCACCGCTGTCGTGGTGCGTGCGATCGCCAAGCGGGCGCAGTCGCTGCGGCGCAATGCGCATGCGCGGCCACCGCTGCGGAGTTCTTGAGGAGGCGGTTACCTGTAGAGCCGAGCCCATGCTCGGCTGCCCCTGGCTCAGCCGAGCATGGGCTCGGCTCTACAGAGGGATCCCAGCACGATAGGCAGCGAATTCCCTGCGGAAAGGGATATGCCCCACTTCAGGTCACGGGGCGCGGCGCAGCGTGATCAGGGTGATTTCCGAGGACACCCCGATGCGCGCGGGGAATCCGGCCCACAGGCCAGCGCCATTGCTCACGTACAGGGTCATCCCATCCACGTCGTAGCGGCCGGAGACGAAGCCACCATTGGCCCGCTTCACCAATTGGTCCATGCCGATGATCTGCCCGCCGTGGGTATGCCCGGACAGCTGCAGTTTGACGCCGCGCGCTGCTGCCGCGCGTGCATTACGCGGGCGGTGATCGAGCAGGATCACGGGCGCGGTGGGATCGGCGCCGGCCAAGGCGGCGTCCAGATCCGGCAGCGGCAGGCCATAACGCGCCGCCACCGGGTCGGTGACACCAGCGATGGTCAGCGCCGCATCACCGCGTCGCACCTGCAGGTGGCTGTTCTCCAGCACCTGCATGTGCAGCGCGCGGAACGCCTGCATCCATGCCTGGTACTGCGCGTAGTACTCGTGGTTGCCGGTGATGGCGATGACACCGTCCGGCGCCTGCAGATCGGCCAACGGACGCGCGTCGTCGCGACGGGCCTCGACGCTGCCATCGATCAGATCGCCGGTGATCACGATCAGGTCCGGCTTCAGCGCGTTGCTCTCGGCCACCACTCTACGCACCCAGTCGCCGGTCAGCAGACGGCTGGCATGGATGTCGGTCAGCTGCAGCACGCGATAGCCGTCGAACGCCGCTGGCAGCCCGGCAATGCTCACCTCGATCTGCCGGGCATGAGGCACCGCCATGCCCTGGCTGACACCATAACCACTGACCAGCAGCGCCAGCACGCCGGCTGCCGGCCGCAAGCGCCGCGTGCGCAATGCGGCTACCGCACGTGGCCAGCGCAGCAGGCGGGACGCGAGCAGGCCCGCATCCATCGCCAGCATCAGCAACGCCAACAGCAACACCGCCGTGGAGCCGGTAGCCAGCGTGGCAATGGCCAGTTTCGGAATCTCGGGCGAGGCCATCGTGCCCCAGAACGTGGCGACGATACGCAGCTGCACGGCTACGCCCACCAGCAGCAGCGACAGCACGACCTTCTGCCAGGGGGGCATGCGCAGTGGCCAGAACAGGCGCCAGGCCACATACAGGCCCATCAACAAACCGATCGTACTCAGCACTGCAACCATCCGGGAGGGAAAGTGGGGGCCGCCATGGTGACGGCTGCGGGCGGCGTTGTGTAGCGCCGAGCCCATGCTCGGCTGCTCAACATGCAGCCGAGCATGGGCTCGGCTCTACATCAACAGGTGGGTCAGGCCATTCCGTCGAGGCGCTCCAACCGCAGGCGGGCGATGCGGCGCTTCTCCATCGCCAGCACGGTGATGCGCACACCCGCCACCTCCACCACATCGCCGATGTCCGGCAGCTGACCCAACTGCTCCAGCACCAGCCCGGAGATGGTCATGTAGTCGGCACTGCGCGGCAGCGATACGCCGGCCAGCCGCTGCAGGTCGTCCAGAGTCAGCGCACCGTCGGCCTCCCATTGGTCCTCGCCCTGCGCGACCACGCCATAGCGCTCGTCCTGGGTATCGACCAGGTCACCGGCAATGGCCGCCAGCAGGTCGTTGGCGGTCACCAGGCCTTCCACGCTGCCGTACTCGTCCACCGCCACCGCCAACGGCACCGGGTGCTGGCGGATCAGTTCCAGCGCCTGCAGCGCGCTGGCACTGGACAGCACGTACTGCGGCTCGCGCAGGTTGCCCTCCAACTGCAGCGGCCTGCCCTGCAGCAGGTCGGCCAGCAGGTCGCGGCTCTGCACCACGCCACGCAGGCTGTCCAGGTCACCCTCACCCACCAGCAGGCGGGTGTGCGGCGACGCCACCAGGCGTGCCACCACATCCTCCTGCCCACGCGCCAGGTCGATCCACTGCACGTCGGCACGCACCGTCATCACGCTCGACACCGGGCGATCGGCCAGGCCCAGCACGCTGCGGATCATCTCGTGTTCGGCCGGCTGCAAGCGCTCTGCAGTGTCCACCTGCCCGTCCCCCCCTTCATCGTCGTGACCATTGGCCGGGCGCGCGCCCAGCATGCGCAGCACGGCATCGGCGGTGCGCTGGCGGAACGGCAGGCGGCGCTCGTTGCGCTCGCGGTTGAAACGCACCCACTGGTTGAACGCCTCGACCAGGATCGAGAAGGCGATCGCCGCGTACAGGTAGCCCTTGGGGATCTTGTAGCCCAGTCCTTCGGCCACCAGGCTGAAGCCGATCATCAGCAGGAAGCCCAGGCACAGCACCACCACGGTAGGATGCTTGTTGACGAAGCGGGTCAGCGGCTTGCTGGCCAGCAGCATCAGCGCCATGGCGATCGTCACGGCCGCATACATCACGCCGAGGTTGTCGACCATGCCGACCGCGGTGATCACCGAGTCCAGCGAGAACACCGCGTCGAGCACCACGATCTGCGCCACCACCATTGCGAAGCTGGCGTAGACCTTCTTGCCGTCCTCGTGGTGTTCGCGGCCTTCCAGCCGTTCGTGCAGTTCCATGGTGCCCTTGAACAGCAGGAACAGGCCACCGCCAAGCAGGATCAGGTCACGCCCGGAAAAGCTGTGGTCGAACAGCGTCAGCAGCGGCGCGGTCAGTTTCATGATCCAGGCCAGTGCGGCCAACAGCACCAGCCGCATCAGCAAGGCCAGCGCCAGGCCGATCACCCGCGCGCGGTCACGCTGGTGCGGCGGTAGCTTGTCGGCAAGGATCGCGATGAACACCAGGTTGTCGATGCCGAGAACGATCTCCAGCACGACCAGGGTTGCAAGGCCCATCCAGATCGAGGGGTCAGCCAACCATTCCATTTCAGGTCCGTTTCGTCAGTAGGCAAGGGAAAAGAGCGACCGCTCAGTCAGCGTCCTGTGCCTGCGCCGGGTCGTGCCCGAGCAGGTCACCGGGCGTGCACTGCAGCTCGCGGCAGATCGCATCAAGGGTGGAAAAGCGGATGGCGCGCGCCTTGCCGGTCTTCAGGATCGACAGGTTGGCCAGGGTGATGTCGATGCGCCCGGCCAGCTCGGACAGGGTCATGCCCCTTTCCTGCAGCATGCGGTCCAGGGTGATGACGATTGCCATCAGATGACACCGTCGAGGTCATCGCGCATCGCTGCGCCCACGGCGAAGACGCGCGCCAGCACGAACAGCATCAGCACGGCCACCAAGCCAGTGATCGACATGCCACCGCCGACCTCCATCCAGGCGAAATCCGGGCCCATCCAGGCCGCGTAGGCGCCGATCAGGATCGACAGCAGCTCCATCGCCAGCATCAGCCAGGCCATGCGCTGCAGGCGCTGTGCGTTGGCGTGGGTGAACGGCCGCTCGCGCGCCGCCGACTTCAGCAGCCGCAGCAGGTGGCGCAGGAACATCAGGCACAGCACCAGCAGCGCGACGATCGCGCCCAGGCCCAGGCAGAAATGCAGGAACAGGTCATTGCCATGCGCGGCGACAGCCGCAGCGTCATGCACGCTGTCGAGCAGCCAACGGCGGTCGTGGGCGACCAGCGGCACGGCCAGCAGCGCGGCCAGGATGCCCAGCCAGCACATCGCCCTGACGGCCTGTACGGCCGCCAGGGCCAGGGTGAACAAGCCTCGCGCGGGTCTGGCGCGGGCGGGACGAGCGGTCAAGCGGCCTCCGGCATTGGGGTGGCCTCGCCGCCCCGGGGTGGATTTATCGATAAACGATATATCACATGCCGCGTGAAAGGCTGAATCGCGAGCGTCGCCCCTGTCAGGGCCCAAGTGCGCCCTGTGCCTGCATCGCTTCGCCAGGGGCGGCCGAGGCCATGGCCTGCACCCCGGCTTCGGCCGCCTGCCGCGTGACCAGGCGGAAGCGCACCTGCAGTTTGCCCTGCCCCGGCGCAGCCCAGCCGTACTGGATGGCCACCTGATCGGCCGACAGTGGCCCACGCCCTGGCAGCGACCGTACCTGCAACGGCTTCGGTGCGGCCTGCACCAACCGGGCAAACCCCTTCTGCACCACCGCCGCGTCGGCCTTCTCGGCGTAGACCGTACACGTTCCATCGTCAGCCCAGCTCACCGCATAGCGGCCACTGGCCAGCGGCACCATCCACGCCACGCCCGATTGCCCCTGCAACAGCGTGGCGGCTTCGGCCGGCTGCAGCGGCGACAGCCCATTGGATTCCATCAGCGACTGCAACCGCGCCGGGGCCCCGATGTGCTGCATGCAGGCGGTATCGAACAGCTCGCTGAAGGGATCCTGCGCCGGGGCCTTGGCCTTGGGCGCACGCGCGGGTTGCGCCACCACCAGTGTGGGCAGCAGGGCCAAAGCCAGCCAGAAGAACGCAGGACGCATCGGGATTCCACGCTACGGAAAACAGCGGGGAGGATGGCAAAGGCCTGGCGCGCCGCGCAATGGCCGCGATGGCCGCCAGCCTCCCGCTGCCGGGTCAGACGGCCATTTCGCCCTGGTCCTCGCCATCCCAATAGTGGATGCGGCTGGCGCGCACGTGAATCAGCACCAGCCCCGGTGTATCCACGCCCTGCTCGAACCAGCGCTCAAGATCCTTCACCCAGTGCTCGCGCATCACAGCGCGATCGCGCACCAGCGCCGCCCTTCCCTGCACGTGCACGAACAACGGCGGCTTGCCCAGCAGCGACTTGCTGCCGGAAAAACCCAGCGCAACGGCGGGGTCAGCCTCAATCTCGTGCACCATGTCGGTGTCTTCCGTGGTGAAGAACCAGCTGTCACCGTCGTAGTCCACGTCACCGTTGTTGCTCATCGGACGACCGGCAATTTCTCCGCCGGCGCGGGTCTGCAGCATGGTGAAATCGATGTCGGCCATCTTCCTGGCCAGTTCGGGCAGGGTGAGCTGGGTCATGGTGTCGTCCTTCATCAAGTGGAATCCCAGCGTCTGCCCAGAGCGGTGACCGAAGCGTGGAAGGTCCATGGCGACTTCTTCACAGAAAACGAGATAGGGCGCGTGGCGCGTGCGTGACGCGATGCTCACCACACCACCTGCGCTTGCAGCAGCTGCACGCCCCATCGCGCGTCGGGCGATCCTGCAGACGCTGCGACGGGTGCATGCACGCATTGGCTGACGCGTGCCATCAGCGCGTGATGCGACCGTCCCCCGCCACCCGTACCCGGTCACGCCCCTGTGCCTTGGCCTGGTACATGGCCGCATCGGCGGCACGCAGCAGGCTGCGCCAGCCCAGCGCATCGGTGCCGCCCTTGGCCACCCCGAAACTGGCGGTCACGCGCAGCACGATGCCCCCGGCCAGCGCGATGTCCATCTGCCGAAGCGCCAATCGCAATGTTTCAGCCAGCTGGCGCCCGCCGGCCAGATCACCGTCGGCCAGCAGCACCAGGAACTCCTCGCCACCATAGCGGGCGATGTTGTCGCTGCGCCGCAGGTGGTGCCGCAGCAACTGCGCCACCTGCACCAGCACTTCGTCGCCGGCTTCATGGCCATGGCCATCGTTGATGGCCTTGAAGCGATCCACGTCCAGCAGGATCACCACGGCGCTTGCCTCGCCCCCCGCATGTCTCCGCTGCACCACCTCATCCAGCGCGCGCCGATTCAACAGCCCGGTCAGTTGGTCGGTACCGGCCAGCTGGCGCAGCTCGCTGGTCAACGCCGAACGCTCGCGCGATTTCTCGCGCAGCACTTCGATGGCATCGAACAGGCGCTGCATCTCGGCCAGCGGGTGGGTGACATTCTCCTCCGGACCGGGGGTATCCGAGGCAAGCTGGATCACCTGCTGCTGCGCCTGCAGCAGTGGCTGCAGGATCTGCAGGTGGGCAATGCGCAGGGCCATGCCCAGCACCACCAGCGTGCCCAGCGCGGTCGCCACCAGCACGGCCAGACGCATGGCCTCACGGTTGCGACTGCGTTCGAAGCGGGCGATGGACACGCTCAGGTAGCCATCGCGCAGCGCCTCCAGCGACTGCAGGGTCGGCACGTAGCGTTTGGTGAACGCGGCGGCGGTCCACGACGGCGGCACGCCACGGCGGCCATCCTCGATCAGCTGCTCGATCATCGGCAGTGACTCACCGAAGAGCTGCCGCCGCGCCATGTCCCAGTGCCAGGACAATTCCGGGTCGCTGCGGAACACCGACTCGTGGCTGCTCGCCAACCGCCACAGCTCCAGCAAGCGGCCCTCGGTCTGCAGCGCAGCGCGCACCTGTTCCTCGCGCCACGCCCCCGGTACCGCCACCGGCGCCATCACGTTCGAGGCCAGGCGGCCACCATGCTCGCGAAGATCGAACAACAGCTGGCCCTGCATTGCCGGAATCGCCGCCTCACGGTCGGCACTGACCAGCGCGTTGATCTGCGCCGAGGTCAGCAGATGCAGGCGATCAACCACCGCGAACATGCCGCTGATCGCACGCTCCACCTCCAACACACGGCGTGCGTCATGCGGTTGCGCCGCGACATGATCGACCGCAGCCCGCGCCGACTTCAGGCGACGCTGCGCGCTGGCCAGCAGGCGATGCTCGTCGTACACGCCCGGGTCATCCTTGAACACGGTCTCCAGCTGCAGCAGGGCAGTGTCGACCCGCTGGCGTGCGGCCGCCAGCTGCGCAGCCAGCCGTGCCTGTTCGGCGGCATCGGCCGGGTCAGCCCCCAGCAGGCTGTTGGCCGGGCCTCGCTCGGCTGAAGCCAGGTTGGCAAGATCGAAGGTCTGCCGCAGCTGCCGCAGGCTGGCCAGGTTGCCTTCGGCGTCGGTGTAGCGCAGTGTTCCCTGGACCAGGGCGATGGCCATCAACGGCAACGTGCACACGACAAACAGCCCAGCCAGGATCCAGACCCAGGTCCGCAACCTGATGGGCGATACCTTGCCGGCCATGCAGAATTCCCCTGAAGTGCGGCTCACTGTAGCGACCGGCTCCGGCGGCGCCAAGCCAGTGCCGCCCGATCCGCGAGGGGGGATATAGCGCGGCGCGCGCGAACGCGCCGACAATGCCGGCGCCCCGACGCCAGCCGATCAGATGCGACAGGTTACGCCGGGTCAGATCCAGCGCTGGTCGACCAGTTCGCGCTTCACGTAGGCATAGAACACCGGCGCCGCCACCAGGCCGGGCAGGCCGAACGCCGCCTCCATCACCAGCATGGCCAGCAGCAGCTCCCAGGCGCGGGCCTGGATTTCACCGCCGACGATGCGCGCATTGAGGAAGTACTCCAGCTTGTGGATCACGATCAGGTACAGCAGCGCCGCCACTGCCACGTAGAACGAGACAGACAGCGCAACGATGGTGATGATCGTGTTGGAAATGATGTTGCCCACCACCGGCAGCAGGCCGGCGACGAAGGTGATCAACACCAGGGTCTTGGACAGCGGCAGGTGCACACCGAACAGCGGCAGCACGCCCAGCAGGAAGATCGCGGTGAACACGGTGTTGAGCAGCGAGATCTTCACCTGTGCGAACACCACCTGGCGGAATGCGGTGGCCAGGCGGCTGGTGCGCCCGATCAGCTCCTGCGCCAACGGCCCCATCTTGGGCACGGGAAGTTCGTCGTACAGCGCGATCATCGCCCCCAGCACCATGCCGATCAGCACGCGCACGCCCACCTGCACCACCGAGGTACCGGCCACGCCCAGCTGGCGCTGGTGCTCGGCGGCCCAGTCGTTCAGCGCCGCGCGCAGCGCCGGCATGTCTTCGGGAATGTAGGGTTGCAGCAGCGCCGGCACCTGGTGCCGCGAGGTATTGAGGATCTCCATCAGGCGCGCCAGCAGCGCGTCCGGGCCGCCGGTCTCATTGCGGAAGAACGAGGCCACGCCGATGCCGGCCAATACCAGCGCGCTGATGATGATGGCCGACAATACGATCACCGCGATCGCCCGCGCTCGTCCCGGCGGCAGCTTGCCTTCCACGGTGGAGGCCAGCACGTGGGTCAGCTGGAACACCAGCAACCCCGACAGCAGGGTCACCACCAGGCCCAGCTTCAACGCCAGCCACATGCCCAGCAGCATCATCAACCACGCCGCGATCCGCGCAACGGGGGGCTTGGGCGGTGCAACGAGGGCGTCTTGCATGGGCGGTGCGTCCGGGCGGGGTGGCCCATGGTAGAGGATTGGTGGCGACGATTCCGGGTACAGCATGAACGAGCGCTATGCCCTCGTTCTGCGGTATGCCCACCGCCCCGGCCCGCTCATTCGCCATAGCTGGCGTTGTTCTTGCCCTGGCGCTTGGCGTGGTAGAGCGCACGGTCGGCCAGTGCCAGCCAGTCCTCGACGCTGCCACCGCGCGGCGTTGCCGCGATGCCGATGCTGACGCTGAACTCGATGCCCGGTGTTGCCTGCCGTGCTGCTTCCAGCAGGTGCAGGCGGACCCGCTCGGCCACCTGCATCGCATCGATGGGCGCACAGTCGTGCAGCAGCACCACGAACTCGTCGCCTCCCAGCCGCGCAGGGGTATCACCGGGCCGGGCGAAGGCGCGCAAGGTGGACGCGATATGGCGCAGCACTTCATCCCCGGCACGATGACCATGCGAGTCATTGATGCGCTTGAAGTCATCCACATCAAGCATCAGCAGGCAGGCGAAACCACCCTGACCCTGCGCCTTGTCCAGTGCCTGCTGCGCGCGGACGATCAGGAAGCCGCGGTTGGCCAGCTCCACCAGCGGGTCCATCCGGCTCAGCCGCTTCAACTGGCGGTTCTGCGATTTCACCCGACGGGCCAGCTGCCAGCTGAGAATGCTCAGCCCGATGCCATACACGAACAGGAACGGGATGCTCAGCATGATCGTGCGTTGCGAGGTCACCGGCTGGAATGGGAAGCCGAGCGCCCACCAGGTGAGTGCGAAGCCCAGCAGCAGCGCCAACGTGGCGCGCGTCGCCAGGCGCACGCCACCGGCTGCGATCTTGTCGGCCACCAGCAGCGCGGCAAACAGCGCGCTGGGCACGGCACTGAGCGCCATGAATGCGATCCAGCCGCCGCCGAACAGGGAATCGGCCACCATGCAGCGGAACTGGACGCGCGCCGGCTGGCGGGAGCGCCGGGTCAGCAGCAGCGCCAGCGCGGGCCACGCCAGCGCGTTGAGCAGCAGCAGGACCCACGCCCATCCGCCATTCTGCCGTTCGAGGATGATCGACGCGATGGGGATCGCCCCCAGTCCATTGCCGACAAAACGCATCCAGCCGATGCGACGTGCCGCGCCAATGCCTTCGACCGCGCCTTCCGCCGAATCGGTGAAGAATGGCATTGCCCCCTCCTGCGCGATCGCACCTGCTGCTACGGCCCTTGCCGGGCTGGCTGCCGGTGAGTCTGACAGGTTCGCGTCAATTCGGGATCAAGGCGGCGCCCCGTGGCGCGGTGTTCACCCGCCCCTTGGGGCCGCCGTGGAACCGCGCAGCATGAAGCTGAACTCCAGCGTCTGCTGCAGCGGCACATCGACCTGTTCGATGATGGCGAGCAGCAGGTTGACCGCGCGCTCGCCAATCTGCCGCATCGGCTGCCTGATCGTCGTCAGCGGCGGCGTCAGGTAGCGCGAGGAGGCCAGGTCGTCAAAGCCGACGATGGACAGGTCCTCCGGCACGCGGATGCCCAGCTCCCGGCAGGCAGCGAGAGTGCCCAGCGCCATCTGGTCGCTGAAACAGAAGACCGCAGTCGGCACCGGCGCGACGGCCAACATCGATATCGCAGCTGCATGGCCGGACTCCACCGAAAAGTCACCCGGCATGATGTTCAGCTGGCGCAGGCGCCCACGCGCCTTGCCCGCCGCCCGGACCCCTTCCATCCGTTGCTGGTGCAGCGGATTGTCGGGGGGGCCTCCCACCACCGCGATCCGTTCGTGTCCCAGTCCATACAGGTGTTCCATCACCGTGCGCGCGGCGGCGGCATTGTCGATGTGGACGCTGGGAATCCCCAGTGCGGGATCGAATTCACAGCCGTTGACCACCGGTGCGGCGGAACCGCGTTGCTCAACGATGTCACGCGCCGTAGGTGGCAGGCGATGCCCCAGCACGATCATGCCGTCGGCCTCGTTGCGCCGGAGCATCTGCGCGTAGCGCTCCTCGCGGTCCGGTTGATGCTGGGTATCCCCCAGCAGGACCGCGTAGCCGACCGCCTGCGCTGCGTCCTCCGCGCCCTGCAGGATCTGGGCGAAGAACGGATTGGCAATGTCCGGGACGGTGACCAGGATCTTGCCGCTGCGGTGGGTCTTGAGCGTGCGGGCCACCGTGTTGGGCACATAGCCCAGCGCGGCGGCCGCCTGCTCGATGCGCGCACGGGTGGCCGGCAGGACCTTGTCCGGCCGGGACAGTGCCCGCGACACCGTGCCGGCGGAGACGCCGACGTGCTTTGCGATGTCGTAGATGGTGGCCATGGCGTTAGTTCTCCCGTCCGCTGTGCAGTGCACAACAGGTCCTGCGTGCGCCCCTGCTAGGATAATGCAATCGATTGCATCGAGGGCGAATCACGTTGAAGACGCTCAAGGGTCCAGCGCTGTTCCTGGCGCAGTTCATCGGCGACACAGCTCCTTTTGATCGGCTGGACACGCTGGCCGGATGGGCCGCGGGTCTGGGCTATTCTGGCGTACAAGTTCCCACCTCCGCGCCCCGCCTGTTCGATCTGGCGGAGGCGGCACGCAGCCAGGCGTACTGCGACGATACTGCCGGCATGCTGGCCGGTTACGGCCTTCAGATCACCGAATTGTCTACCCATCTACAGGGGCAGCTGGTCGCGGTCCATCCTGCCTACGACAGCCTGTTCGACGGATTCGCCCCGGCGAACGTGCGCGGCAACCCGCCGGCGCGCCAGGCGTGGGCGGTGGAGCAGCTGCGGCTGGCGGCTCAGGCCAGCCAGCGCCTGGGGCTGGCCGCGCATGCCACCTTCTCCGGCGCACTGGCCTGGCCCTATTTCTATCCGTGGCCGCAGCGCCCGCCGGGCCTGGTGGAAGAAGCCTTCGCCGAACTCGGCCGCCGCTGGCGACCGATCCTGGATGTCTTCGACACCTGTGGTGTGGACCTGTGCTTCGAGCTCCACCCGGGCGAGGACCTGCACGATGGCGCAACCTTCGAGCGCTTCCTTGACGTGGTCGATCACCACCCGCGCGCGAAGATCCTGTACGACCCCAGCCACCTGCTGCTGCAGCAGATGGACTACCTCGGTTTCATCGATCGCTACCACGCGCGCATCGGCGTCTTCCACGTGAAGGACGCGGAGTACCGGCCCAGCGCGCGCAGCGGCGTGTATGGCGGCTACCAGGACTGGATCGATCGCCCGGGCCGGTTCCGTTCACTCGGTGATGGCCAGATCGACTTCAAGGCGATCTTCTCCAGATTCGCGCAGTACGACTTCCCGGGCTGGGCGGTACTGGAATGGGAGTGCTGCCTGAAGCACCCGGAAGACGGTGCACGCGAGGGCGCCGCCTTCATCCGCGATCACATCATCCATGTAACCGAACGCGCCTTCGACGATTTTGCCGGGAGCGGCACGGATCTGGAATCACTTCACCGCATGCTGGGAATCTGAACCATTTCCGCCCCGGGAGGGCAAGCCATGACGCACGCGATGTCGCGCCTGGGCGCGATGATGTTTCTGCAGTTCTTCATCTGGGGGGCGTGGTTCGTCACCCTGGGGACGTACCTTGTGCAGGGCCCCTTGCAGGCCAGCGCGAGCCAAGTGGCAACCGCGTTCCTCAGCCAGTCCATCGGCGCCATCGTGGCACCCTTCCTGGTCGGCCTGATCGCGGACCGCTATTTCGCGGCGCAGCGCATCCTGGCAGTACTGCACCTGGCTGGCGCGGTGCTGATGTGGCTGGCTTCCACCGCCACCAGTTTCAGCGTGTTTTCCGCGTGCGTCATGGGCTACATGCTGCTGTTCATGCCGACGCTGGCCCTGGCCAACAGCGTGGCGATGCGGCACATGCAATCGCCGGAGAAGCAGTTCCCGCTGGTACGCGTGGCCGGCAGCGTCGGCTGGATCGTCGCAGGCGTGCTGATCGGCTGGCTGGGCTGGGAACAGGCGCATCGGCTTGAACTGACGTTCCGGATGGCGGCTGCAGCATCGCTGGTGCTGGGCCTGTATGCGTTCACCCTGCCGCACACGCCACCACTGGCGCAGCAGCGCGAGGCCGGGCTGGGACAGATCCTGGGGCTGGATTCGTTGCGGCTGCTGAAATCGCGTGCCTACCTGGTGTTCTTCCTGGCTTCCATCGCCATCTGCATTCCGCTGTCGTTCTACTACAACTTCACCAATCCGTATCTCAACGATCTGGGCGTGCAGGGCGCCGCCGGCCTGCAGTCGCTGGGCCAGGTGTCCGAAGTGCTGCTGATGCTGGCCATGCCCTTCCTGTTCGTGCGGCTGGGGGTGAAGACCATGCTGGCGGTCGGCATGGCCGCCTGGGTGGTGCGCTACGCCCTGTTCGCCTTCGGCGATGCCGGTGGCGGTTTCCCGCTGCTGGTGATCGGCATCGTGCTGCACGGCATCTGCTATGACTTCTTCTTCGTCACCGGCCAGATCTACACCGACGCCCATGCCGGCCCCGCCGCGCGCAGCAGCGCACAGGGCTTCATCACCCTGGCCACCTACGGCGTGGGCATGCTGATCGGCACCTTCCTGTCCGGTGCCGTTGTGGAGCACTTCACCACCGCAGCAGGCCCGGACTGGCAACGGATCTGGTTGTTCCCGGCCGGTGTTGCACTGGTGGTGCTGATCGCCTTCCTGCTGCTGTTCCGCGACCGCCCGGCAGCTGCTGCAGCGCCGTACACACCCTGAGGAGACCGGCCGATGCCCCACCTTGGAATCGCCATCGTTGGTACCGGCATGATCGGCGCGGTGCATCGCCGCGCGGCACTGCTGGCGGGCGCCGCGGTACGCGGCGTACTGGCCTCGTCGCCGCAGCGCGCGAGCGAGGTGGCACACGCGTGGAATGTCCCGCACGCCTATCGCGATATCAATGACGTCGTCGCTGACCCCCAGGTACAGGTCGTGCACATCTGCACGCCCAACCACCTGCACCGCGCGATGGCGCAGGCCGCGCTGGAAGCCGGCAAGCACGTGATCTGCGAGAAACCTCTGGCGACGACGCTGGACGATGCACGGGCGCTCGCGGCGCTGGCTGCCTCGACCGGATTGGTTGCCACCGTCCCCTTCGTCTACCGCTACCACCCGGTGGTCCGCGAGGCGCGTGCACGCATCGCGCAGGGTGAACTTGGGCCGTTGCACCTGATCCATGGCAGCTACCTGCAGGACTGGCTGCTGGACCCGGCCAGCAACAACTGGCGGGTTGACCCGGCGCTGGGCGGCGCGTCGCGCGTGTTCGCCGACATCGGCTCGCACTGGTGTGACCTGGTGGAATGGGTCAGTGGCGAACGCTTCACCGAAGCGAGCGCGGCGTTCGCCACGGTCATCGCCGAGCGCAGCGCCACCACTGGCCAGAGCTTCAGCACGCCGGCGACAGGCGGCGCAAGGCAGGCGGTCGAGAGCGAGGACGTGGCCGCAGCGATGTTCAGGACCGGCGCCGGCACGCTGGCGTCATTGACGGTCAGCCAGGTCTCGGCCGGACGCCACAACCGGCTCTGGTTCGAGATCGATGGCGCCAATGCGAGCGTGGCGTTCAACCAGGAGGATGCCGAGCGGTTGTGGATCGGCCGGCCCGAGCAGCGCGAGGAAATCTTCGTGCGCGGCCCGGGTGCCGGCAGTGCCGAACAACGCCGGTTGTCGCCGCTGCCAGCGGGGCATGCCCAGGGCTACGGCCACTGCTTCGAAGCGTTCGTCGCTGACACCTATCGTGCCGTTGACGGCGAGCGCTTCGAAGGCCTGCCCACCTTCGAAGACGGCCTGCGCTCGGCGCGGATCGTCGATCGCGTCATTGCATCGGCCAGGTCACGCGCCTGGACCGCCATCGGTTGAATCCCGGGAGGATCTGTTGATGAAAGCTCTTTTCCGTAGAAGTGCAGGTCTCATCCTGCTGCTCGCTGCCCTGCCCGCCTTCGCAGACGAAGCGGCCACCACGCAGAAGCCGATCGCGGTGCAGATGTACACCCTGCGCAATGCAGGCTCGCTCGACCAGCAGCTGAAAATCGTCCACGACGCGGGCGTGCGCGCGGTGGAGACCGTCGGAACGCAGAACGTCAGCGCTCCGGAACTGAAGCGACTGCTGGACCGGTACTCGATCAGGGCGGTTTCGTCGCACGTGCAGCTGGCCGAGCTGCGCGACAACCTCGATGGCGTGGTGGCCTTCAACCGCTCGATCGGCAACACCACACTGGTGGTGCCCTACCTGGACCAGAAGGACCGTCCGCGCGATGCCGCCGGCTGGACCGCATTGGGCCAGGAGCTGGGCCGGATCGCCAGGCAGGTGCGCGGCAAGGGCATGCAGCTGGCCTATCACAACCACGATTTCGAGCTGGCCGACTTCGACGGTCAGACCGGGCTGGAGCTGCTGTTCGCAGCGGCCGGACCCGATCTGAAGACCGAACTGGACCTGGCCTGGGTCGCGCGAGCGGGACTGGACCCGGCGGTGATGCTTGGCAAGTTCCGCGGTCACGTTTTTGCGGTACACGCCAAGGACAATGCACCCAAGGGCCAGGCCGAAGACGAAGGTGGTTTCGCTGCGGTCGGCCAGGGCGTGCTGGACTGGAACGCGATCCTGCCGGCCGCCGCCACCGCTGGCGTGCAGTGGTACATCGTCGAACACGACCAGCCACGCGATCCGGCCAAGGTCATCCAGGCCGGCGCGGACTACCTGCGTGAACACCTGCCCAACGTGCCCGCCCGTGCACGGCACTGACGCATGAAGGAGTTCCCCATGAAAATGATCCTGGCAGTGGCCGTAGCCCTGGGCGGCGTGAGCCATGCAGCCGCAGCCTGGGCCAAGGACGATCCCGCCGCCGGCGCGAAGCTCTACGCCCAGCACTGCACTGCCTGCCACGGTGCTGAACGCGCCGGCGTACCGCCGACCTTCCCGGCGCTTACCGACGTCGGCAAGCGGCTTCAGCCCGCCCAGGTCAAGGACAAGATCAGGAAGGGCGGAGGATTGATGCCGCCCTTTGCCCAGCTGTCGCAGCAGGAGATCGACGACCTCGCCAGCTATCTGGCGAAGTAGGCGGCCGGCGACCACGCCGGCCGCGTGCCGCTACAGTTCGCGCACCCAGATGTTGCGGTAGCTGACCCTGGAGTCATGCTCCTGCAGATAGAGCGGCGCACATCCGTGCGGTGAGTAGGAGGGAGGACCGATGTACTCGGTCCTGCCCGCCACAGCCGTATCGTCCTGCACCAGAACACCGTTGTGCAGCACCGTGATGCGCGCCGGCGAGAGCAGCCCACCGCCCGGAGAGAAGCGCGGTCCCTTCCAGATGATGTCGTAGGCCTGCCACTGCCCCGGTGCGCGCGAGGCGTTCACCAACGGCATCGCCTGCTTGTAGATCGAACCCGCCTGGCCGTTGGCATACGTCGGGTTGTGGTAGCTGTCGAGCACCTGCAACTCATACAGTTCCTGCAGGAAGATGCCGCTGTTGCCCCGGTTCTGGCCGTCGAAGCCTTTCGTCTCGGTGGGGGTACGCCATTCGACATGCAGCTGGATATCGCAGAAGCGCTGCCTGGTGCGGATGCCCTTGCTGCCCGGAACGACGGTCATGGCGCCATCGGCAACCTTCCAGGGTACACGCCCTCCCTGCTCCGCCTCCCAGGCCGAGACATCCTTGCCATCGAACAGCACGATGGCGTCCGACGGCGCCTTGCCCGGTGGCGTGGCCACCACCGCAGGCACCGGCGTCCACACCTCGGTCTTCTTCGGGTCACGCGCAGCATCGGCACCGTCCTGTGCGAATGCCGTCGCAGCGGCAAGCAGGCCGGCGGTGCCCAGCAGAGCGCGGATCATCCGGGTGTCGCCCATCAGCTGGTCCCCCATGCAGGCGTACCGGGAACGTAGGCAAGGTCGCCGTCGTAACGTCCCGGCACGGCGACGTATTGCAGCACCCCGGTCGCACCGACCTTGGAGGTGAAGAAGCCAAAGATGGCCAGTTGCTTGATCATCGTGAAGTAATGCGGCATCGCCTCGCCTTCTTCTGGCGTACCGGTCTCGGTCACATCGGCATTGCGCGCCTTGGCTTCGGCATCCAGGGTACGCAGCAACCCGGTGCGTGCCTCCGGCGTGAGCGACAGGAAGCGGCCACCGGCACGCTTGTCGATGTCGGCCAGGCCGGCACGGAACACCGCCTGCTGGCGAGCGGTGTAGCAGTCGCTGACGAACGTCGCCATGAACGCACCGGCGCCCGCGTCCTTCGCCCCGGGTGTCCGGGTCCGCGGCAGGATGGTCTCGGCGATCTCGTCCAGCGTGCCGATATCGGCATCGGTGAACGCGGGCATTGCCCCCGCGGCCGGCGCCTGCCCTTGCACCAGCGCCGGCAGGCCAACCATGGCCGCACCGGTGGCGGCGACGATCATCTTCAGCAGTTCGCGGCGATCCATCAGAAGTTCCCCGCTTTCAGTTCGCGCACCGCATGGTCGGCGGCGCGGGCCGTCAATGCCATGTAGGTCAGCGAGGGATTCACGCAGGCGCTGGAGGTCATGCAGGCACCATCGGTCACATAGACGTTGGGCGCATCCCAGACCTGGTTGTGTGCGTTCAGTACGGAGCTCTTGCGGTCACGTCCCATGCGCGCGGTCCCCATCTCATGGATGCCCTTGCCCGGGGCATAGTCGTTGTCGTGCATCTTCACGTCCTTGACCCCGGCCGCCTCCAGCATCTCGGCGGCATCGGCGGCCATGTCCTTGCGCATCGCCAGTTCGTTGGCACGCATGGACACATCCATCGCCAGCACCGGCAGCCCCCACTTGTCCTTGCGGTTGCGGTCCAGGCGGATCGCATTGTCGTGGTACGGCAGCATTTCACCGAACCCGGTCATGCCGATGCGCCAGTCGCCCGGCACGGTCAGCGCCTCCTTCAGGTCGGCACCGATGTTCAGCTCGGCGATCTCGCGCGACCAGCCGGTGCGGCTGGCACCGCCCTGGTAACCGAACCCGCGCAGGTAGCCGCGCTTGTCGGCGGCCACGTTGCGGAACCGCGGAATGTAGAAACCGCAGGGACGACGACCGAAGTAGTACTTGTCTTCGTAGCCCTCGACCCGGCCCGAGGCGCCCGCACCGAAATGATGGTCCATCACGTTGTGCCCGAGCTCACCCGACGAAGAGCCCAGCCCCCCGTCCCAGACGTCGGTCGCCGAATTCATCAGCAGCCAGGTCGAGTTGAACGACGATGCATTGAGGAAGATGACCTTGGCCGTGTACTGGTAGGTCTGGCCTGTTTCGGCGTCGATGACCTCCACGCCGCGCGCACGCTTGCGGTCCTTGTCGTAGAGCACTTCCTTGACGATCGAGAACGGCCGCAAGGTCAGGTTGCCGGTCTTCATCGCCGCCGGCAGCGTCGCCGACTGGGTCGAGAAATAGGCACCGAAGGGACAGCCCAGGATGCACTTGTTGCGGTACTGGCAGTTCACGCGGCCCTGCTCGGGCATCGGCTGGGTGATGTTGGCAGTGCGCGAGTGGATCATATGCCGTGTTCCGCCGAAGGCCTTCTTGATCCGCGCGGCCACATCCTTCTCGACGATGTTCAAGGGAATCGGCGGCAGGAATTCGCCGTCCGGCAACACGTCCAGTCCTTCGCGCGTGCCGGCAATGCCGGCGAACCTCTCTACATGGTCGTACCACGGCGCGATGTCGGCATAGCGGATTGGCCAATCGGTGGCGATGCCGTCCTTGAGGTTGGCCTCGAAATCCAGATCGGAGAAGCGATAGCTCTGCCGCCCCCACATCAAGGAACGACCACCGACGTGGTAGCCACGGAACCAGTCGAAGCGCTTGGTCTCGATGTAGGGCGAGTCCTGCTCGTTGGCCCACATCCCTTCCAGGTTCTCAGCCAGCCCGTAGTCGCGCATCAGCACCGGGAACGCGGCCTTCATTGCCTGCGTTGGCCGGTTGCGGTGCGGGAAATCCCACGCCTCCTTCATCGCGTTGACGTAGTCCTTGACGTGCTCGATGTTGCGCCCGCGTTCCAGCATCAGGACCTTCAGGCCCTTCTCGGTCAGCTCCTTCGCTGCCCAGCCGCCACTGATTCCCGAGCCAACAACAATGGCGTCGTAGTGATTATCTGCCATGGGTCTCTCACCTGGGTGGATATCGTTTCAGACGTCGCAGAGGCGGATCGCCTCGCGCAATGAGGCAACGGGATCGGGCGCGGCAGGCGTGAACTCCTGCGCCAGATACCCCTTGAAACCGGTGTCGCGGATCGCGCGGCAGATCGCTGCATAGTTCAGCTCCTGCTGGTCTCCGATCTCATGCCGGCCAGGCACGCCTGCGGTGTGGTAGTGCTTGAAGCAGGCGTGATGCTTGCCGATGGTGGCGATGATGTCGCCCTCCATGATCTGCATGTGGTAGATGTCGTACAGCAGGCCGAAGTTGTCCGAGCCGAGCCGCTGGCACAGCTCCACGCCCCAGGCCGAGTGGTCGCACAGGTAGTCGCGGTGATCGACCTTGGAGTTGAGCAGCTCCATCACCAGCACCACACCGCGCTTCTCGGCATGCCCGAGGATGCGCTTGAGGCCAGCCTCGGCATTGGCCATGCCGTCATGCGGGTCCATACCGTTGCGGTTGCCGGAGAAGCAGATGAGATTCCGGTAACCGGCATCGGCCACCAGATCGATGTGCCGCGTGTAGCGCTCTACCAGCTGGTCGTGGAACTCACGGCCGGCAAAGCCCTTGGTAAGGCCCAGCTCCGCGCCGTTGCACATCGAGCTGTAGACGCCATGGGCCTTCAGCGTGGGCCAGTCTTCGGGGCCGACCAGGTCGATCGCGGCAAAGCCGATGTCCTTCACCGTCGCGCAGAGCTGGGCAACTGACAGCTGCGGGAAGGTCCAGCGGGCCACGGCCTGCTTCAGGTTGCCCTTCAGCGGTGCAGTGGTGGCGAATGCAGGCAACGCTCCCGCAGTACCCAGAGCTACGCCTCCAGCAACCGCCATGCGCAGCGCATCGCGCCGCGTGAGCCCCCTCGAAGGAGCCGGTCTGATCGAATGGATGGACATCCACCTTCCGGCCTCCCAACCGGTATCAAACGCAACGATTCACAGCAATGCAATCGATTGCACCATAGGGGAGGAAATTGGATGCTTGCAAGTTGCGGTGCACGAAAATTCAATGCTGCGGGGCACAACTCCGTAGCAATCGCGGACAAAGAAAAGCCCCGCATGAGCGGGGCTTTCTTTTCTGCTGCAGGCGAGCGTCCGATCAGAACGGAATATCGTCGTCAGCGAAGTCGTCCATCGGCGGCGCCTGCTGCGGCTGCGGGCGCTGGTTGCCGCCCTGGTTGCCGTAACCGCCGCCCTGGTTGCCGCCCTGGTTGCCATAGCCACCGCCCTGGCCGCCACGCTGGCCACCGCCGCCACCGTACTCCTGGCGCGGCGCCTGCTGGCGCTGCGGACGATCGCCGCCGTAGTTGCCACCACCGCCACCTTCACCGCGGCCGCCCAGCATCTGCATTTCATCGGCGATGATGTCCGTGGAGTACTTCTCCACGCCGTCCTGGCCGGTGTACTTGTCGTAGCGCAGGCTGCCTTCGACGTAGACCGAGCTGCCCTTGCGCAGGTACTCGCCGGCGATCTCGCCGAGCTTGCCGAAGAACACCACGCGGTGCCATTCGGTGCGCTCCTGCTGGTTGCCATCCTTGTCCTTGCGGACGCTGGTGGTGGCCAGGCTGATGCGGGTGATCGCCATGCCGCTCTGGGTGTACTTCACGTCCGGGTCGTTGCCGAGATTGCCGACCAGGATGACTTTGTTGATGCCGCGCGCCATAGATGGATTCTTCCGTTGTCCGGGGCTGGACCAGTGATAGCACACCCGACGGGGTGCCGATACGCTGGACCTCCCGCGGTTGCGAATGGGGGGATATCGGAACGAGGCATCTTACCATTCCCTTCGCCCCCGGCCCGTCGGGAATCCGGCCGATCCGGGTCGGAACCGACCTCAACGAAGCAGGGGGCGATCCAGCAGCAAGCCGGTGACCCGTGTGACCTCCCCCACCGCCACCACCCTGGGCCCTTCATGGCAGTGGAAGCGCACGCCGGGCCGGATACGCTCCCGGTGCAGCCCCGCCCTGAGCACCTCATTGACCACGGTCAGGCCGGCCAACAGGGGCTCGCCCACCGGCAGCGGCAGCTCGGTCGCCCAGCTGTCGCCCTCGGCGTGACGGAAGTCGGGCCAGATCATGAACAGCTCTGGCGCCCCGGCGTCATCGGCGTAGGCGAAGTCCCAGCGGATACCGTTCCGGGCCGGGCTGCGACGCCCACCCTCCTCTGGCGCAAGGATGCGGATCCGCGCCTCGAAATCGTCGGGGACACCCGGGTACAGGCGAAAGGTCACCGCTTGGCTCCATCAGGCTATGGTGTTGACCGTCGCACGACCGCGACCGTGGCCACAAGCAGTGACGGCCAGGACGGCCGGCAGCCACCCCATGGCATCATGCCCGGGCACCCTTCCCCCTGCCCCCTCCCGCGTTCCCATGACGATCAAAGGCAAAGCCACCTCCCTGGACATCGCCCATCTGGCCGGGGTCTCCCAGCCAACCGTGTCGCGGGCCCTGCGCGGCAGCCCGATGGTCAACGCCGAGACCCGCGAGCGCATCCTGCGCATCGCCCGCGAGCTGAACTACAAGGTCGACAAGAACGCCTCCAGCCTGCGCCTGCGCAACGCCGGCACGCTGGCCCTGCTGTTCTTCGAAGACCCGACCAACGACGATTCGCTGATCAATCCGTTCTTCCATTCGATGCTGGGCTCGATCACCCGCGCCTGCGCGCTGCACGGGCAGGACCTGCTGGTCTCGTTCCAGCAGCTGTCCACCGACTGGCAGGCCGATTACGAGGACAGCAACAAGGCCGACGGCATCATCCTGCTCGGCTACGGCGACTACCACGAATCGCGCGACCGCCTGCAGCGGCTGGTCGAACAGGGCACGCACTTCGTGCGCTGGGGCGCCGCCCTGCCCGGCCAGCCGGGCGTGTCGATCGGCAGCGACAACTTCCAGGGCGGGCATGACATCACCACCCACCTGCTGCAGCAGGGCTGCCGCCGCATCGCCTTCCTCGGCCATGCCTCCAGCCATTACCCCGAATTCCAGGAACGCTACCGCGGCCACGTCGCGGCCCTGCAGGACCACGGCCTGGCCGCCGAACCGGCGCTGCAGCACGATGCGATCACCACCGAGGCTTCCGGCCAGGAGGCCTGCCAGGCGCTGCTGGCGCGTGACGAGCCGATCGATGCGATCTGCGCCGCCAGCGACCTGATCGCCATCGGTGCGATGCGCGCCCTGCGCGAGGCCGGGCTACGGGTGCCGCAGGACGTGGCGGTGACCGGCTTCGACGACATCCCGCTGGCGGCCTCGGTGTCCCCGGCGCTGACCACGGTCCAGCAGGACACCAAGCAGGCCGGCCAGCTGCTGGTGGAGCGCCTGCTGGCGTTGATCGGCCGACAGCCGGTGCAGAGCCAGAGCATCCCGGTGAAGCTGGTGGTGCGGGAATCGTCGCTGCGCCGGTAGGCGCCGCAGGGCGGGATCGCTCTTGGCCTCGCCCTTGTTGTTTGGCTTGGTCTTACCCTAGTGCCAGTGCCGAGCCGTGCTCGGCAAACTACCCGCGACAGGCGCGCAGGTTCAGCGTGCCCCGGCCTTCGGCCCCAGCAACGCCAACAGCACATAGACCACTTCAGCGTGCCCCGGCCTTCGGCCCCAGCAACGCCAACAGCACATAGACCACGATCGAAGCGACGGTACCGAGCACCGCCGGCAATCCGTAGGCCCACGCCGAACGGCCCTGCTGGCGTGCCCACTGGGCCAGATACCAGGCCGAACCCAGGTTGATCAGCCAGGCAATGGCGAATGCCGGCCACTGCACGATGCCCACCGCGCGCAGCAGGGGCACGGACACCAGCGCGGCAACGATCGCCGCGATCAGGAAGATCAGTGCGGAGCGGGAATGGCGTGATCGTGCCGGTGAGCCGACAGGTAATTCCTTCAATTCCACAGCAGAGCCTCGATCCTGATGTTATCCAAAAGGAACCACGTACTGCACCCGAAGGGAAGCGTTCTGTAGGGTCGGGCCGTGCTCGACTGATCCGGCATGGCGCGAACGGCAGCCGAGCATGGGCTCGGCTCTACATGACAATCAACCCTGGGCGAAGTCCTTCAGGATCTCGCCGACGCCGCTGGGCGAGATCTCGAAGCCCAGCGAAGTGCCCGGGTTGATCACCACGCCGTAGCCACCCGGCACGCGGCGCAGCACGTCCAGCATCCGCCAGCGGATCTGGTGTTCGGCCTGCTGGCTGTAGATGCCCACCCGCGACGGATCGGTGAACACGGCCACGTGCAGGGTGCCCTGCTTGTCGAACAGCAGCGGGTCGAAGCCGCTGCCATCGGGGGTCACCAGGCTGCCGGTCAGCAGTACCACCTCGGAAGCGACGAAGGCCTCCATGAAGGCGCGGATCGGCACCGCCCCGTCCATCGCCGCCTTCAGCAGGGTTTCGATCGGGGTCTGCGGGGCGAGGTCGGTCATGGCGGTACGGCGGGGCGTGAGGGGGGGCCTATTGTAGGGTCGAGCCTGCTCGACTGCTCGAAGAGCGTGCCAACCGAGGTTGGCACCCACCAGAGCGGTAGCGCCGGGCCATGCCCGGCGGCGCCCTCACCGTCCCAGACGCTGGTCCCGAGCCTTCTGGTCGGTCATCGCCTTGTCCAGCTCGGCCTGCAGCGCTGGCTGCTGCACGGCGGCATCCAGCACATACACCTTCACGCCGTGTGCGGGCACTTCGGCCTCCAGGGAGGCATCCACCTGCAACGAACCGCCGTCCAGTGCATCGCGCCAGCGGCCGGACTGGACGTAACGCGCCACGGTGAGCGTCCTGGCCTGGTCGCCCTTGTTCAGCAGCACCAGCGCGGTCTGCGCCACGTCACCGTGCTGCAGCACGCGGAAGAACACCGCCTCATCGCCCTGCAGGCGTTCGTTCACCTGCAGGCCGCGCTGCAGGGCCGGGGTGACCTCGCGCAGCTTGGCAATGCGCTGCAGCGGCGCGAAGATCGGGCTCTGCGGTGCAGCGTCCACGCGCGGCTGGCCGAAGTAGGCACGGTTGCCTGCATGCTCGGCGCGGCCGCGCATGAAGCCGGTTTCCGAACCGTAATAAACCACCGGAATGCCGCGCGCGGTGAACAGCCAGTTGTGCGCGTCGATGAAGCCGGTGTCGCTGGCCTGAAGGCGCGGCATGTCGTGGTTGTCGTAGAAGCTCATCAGCTCGTACGGATTGGCATACGGGCCACCGCTCAGGTGCAGTGGCTCAGCCAGGGTCTCGAAGCCCTTGTTGGCGGTGCCGAAGGTCTGCTCCAGTGCGCCGCGCAACGGGAAATCGAGCACGCTCACGTTGGCATTGGATGGCCAGGTGTGCTCGGCAATGGTCGCCGCGTTGTAGTCGAAGGCTTCGCCAAACATGAACATGCCCGGGTGCTCGGCACGGATGCGCTTGACGAAGGCATGCCACCACGGGTGCGGCAGCCAGCCGATGGTGTCGATGCGCAACGCGTCCACGCCCTGCGCGGTCCATTGCAGGTAGGCGCCGACCAGGTAGTCCATCACCGCCGGATTGTCCTGGTTGAAGTCGGACAGCTCAGCCAGGTTGCCATCGAAGATCGAGCCATCCTTGCTGTCGACCGGTCCAATGTTGTTGTAGAACGCGTGCAGCGGGTTGTGCTTCGGATCCAGTTTCTGCGGCGGCAGGTTCTGGTGGTCGGCGATCAGTTTTCCGTCCTTGTCGAAGATCTGGCCGAACTGCGGCTGTCGCGTCGGCATGGTCCAGGCCGGCGAGCCGTGGTTGCCCACGATATCCAGCACCACCTTCAAGCCAGCACCGTGCAGGCCCTTGGTCAGCCCGGCGAAATCCAGGTTCTTGCTGGGCAGGTGCTCATCGAGCTTGTAGAAGTTGATGCCCCAGTACCCGTGGTAGCCGGTCTTGCCGCGGTCGGTCAGCGTGCTGGTGCAGCTGATCGGCCTGCTGCCGGTGAACGCCTCGTCCGGATTGTCCACGATCGGCGTGATCCATACCGCGCCGAAACCGAGGTTGCGGATGTACTGCGCGTTGTCGAGCACACCGCGGAAATCACCACCGAGGTAGCCGATGTTGCCGTCCACCTTGTCCGGGCACGGCACTGGGATGTCGAAGGTGCGGTGCGCGCCACCCTGGTCACGATGGTCATTGGCCGGGTCACCGTTGACGAAGCGGTCGGTGACCACGAAGTACACCGCATCGCTGGCGAACGGCTCGGTGGTGCCGACGTAGTCCGGGCGCGGCGTGGCCACGGCCTGGCCGGCGAACAGGGCAAGGGAAACAGCAACAGCCAACGCAGCACGCATCACACTACCTCCGGACGGGACGGAACCCGCAGCACGCACAGGCCGGCCAGGAACAGGCTGCAGCCGCCCAGCACCAGCACATGCATCGGCTGGCCACCCAGCCATGCGCGCAGGGCAAAGCCGAGCGCACTGGCCGCCACCAGCTGCGGGATCACGATGAAGAAATTGAAGATGCCCATGTACACGCCCATCTTCGACGCCGGCACGCTGTCGGACAGCAGTGCATACGGCAACGACAGGATCGAGGCCCAGGCAAAGCCGACGCCGACCATCGACAGCAGCAGCCAGTGCGGGTCGCGGATGAACATCAGCGAGACCAAGCCGGCGCCGCCCAGCCACAGGTTGACCAGGTGGCTCCAGCGCAGGCCGATCGCACGCACCATCGGCGGAATCAGCACCGCCGCCAGCGCAGCGAAGCCGTTGTAGGCGCCAAACAGCACGCCCACCCAGTTGGCACCTTCGTTGTAGGCGGCAGACTGTGGATCGGTCGAACCGAAGTGGGTACCGGCCACCGCAGCGGTGGTGTAGATCCACATGGCGAACAGCGCGAACCACGAGAAGAACTGCACCCACGCCAGGCGGCGCATGGTGACCGGCATCGCGCGCAGGTCGCCGACGATGGCGGCCAGCATATGCGTGGCCGGCAGCGCGCGCGCGGCCGCCAGCAGCAGGCCGTAGCCGGCGCACAGGCCGGCCAGCACGTACAGCATCCGGTCGCCTTGCCGCCAGGCGATCAGCAGCGCCAACAGCACACCCAGCCCAAGCCACAGGGTCACCCGCGTCCATGGAGCCGGGCCGTTGATCGCGGCCGCCGCGTGATGTTCCGGTGGCTCGGCATCATCGAACCCGGCCAGCTCCGCCGGTGAATATTCGCGGGTGCTGACCACCGTCCAGGTGATCGCCGCCAGCAGCACCACCGCGCCGAAGTAGAACGCATAGCGCACAGTGTCGGGCACTTCCCCGGCGGACGCGGTGTTGGCAACGCCGAAGTGGGCCAGGATGAACGGCAGAAAGCTGGCGACGATGGCACCCACGCCGATGAAGAAGCTCTGCATGGCATAGCCGGCCGGACGCTGGCGTGGCGCCAGCTGGTCACCGACGAAGGCACGGAACGGCTCCATCGATACGTTGATCGAGGCATCCAGTACCCACAGCGTGCCGGCCGCAATCCACAGCGTCGGCGAGTTCGGCATCACCAGCAGCGCCAGCGTGGTCAACACCGCACCGATCATGAAGTACGGACGACGGCGCCCCCAGCGCGTCCAGGTGCGGTCGGACAGGTAGCCGATTACCGGCTGCACCAGCAGGCCGGTCAGCGGCGCGGCAATCCACAGCCCTGGCACCGCGTCGATATCCGCGCCCAGCGTCTCGAAGATGCGGCTGGCATTGGCGTTCTGCAGGGCGAATCCGAACTGGATGCCGAGGAAGCCGAAACACATGTTCCAGATCTGCCAGAACGACAGCTGCGGTTTTGCCGTGCGATTCATCGTGCACCCTCTTCCATCGCCACCGGCGCCACCGTCAGCGCCTGCACCTGGGCCTGGTTGAGCACGCCTTCGCGGCCACCCTTGCCCCCGGTGTAGTGCGCGAAATGTTCAAGCGCGCTCATGTTGAAGCCTTCTTCGAGCGCGACGGTGCACTGCCCCTTGGCCACAACGAACGTTGCCGAAGTCGAGTCCTGCACCGCCACGCTGTGCGGCAGCGTAACCGTGTGCCGCTGCAACGGCTGGCCCGGGCACTGCAGCACCAGCTGCTTCACCGCAGCGGTGACGCCGGTGTTGATCGGCCCGTTCGGATTGCGGTACTGCAGGCGAAGACGCACCTGCCCGGCCTTGGCCGAGGTGAACTGCCAGCGATCCTCGCCCTTCAGCACCTGCTGCGGACCGACGCAGACCGTCGGGCTGTGCAGCGATTCCAATGCGTTGTCGCGCCGGGTCAGGCTGAGGCAATGCTGCAGGCCATCGTCACTGATGTGCGCCTGGCCGTTGCTGGCGGTGAGCGCGCGACCGTCCTGCCACAGCACCTGGCCGGCAGCGACCTCGACGTTCCAGCCCCTGCCCTTGCGCCGCGCCTGCGGTGCGGCCGGCGTGGCCGGTGCGCGCGCATTGGCGTCGGCCGTCATTGCTACGCTGCGCGGCGCCGCTGCTGCGGGGACCAGCTGCACGGTGGTGGTGGCACCACGCATCTTCACCTTGCCCGCTACCAGCAATCCATCGGCCAGCTGCTTCGGCCGCTCCAGCACATAACGCTTGCCGTTGGCCTCCAGGGAGATGCGGCGTTGCTTGCCGAACAGTTCGGGCACCAGCACGGCCGGCAGCTTGGGCTGCACGCGGCCATCGTCCTGCACGCCGAATACGCCTTCGACCACCATCGACAGATAGCCGGCCACCGACCACAGCTGGCGTTCGGAATTGACCACCGGGCCGCTCATTGCGCCTTCCTCGACATGCACGGCCTGGCTGACCAGCTCGTAGTTTTCCATGTTGGAGCCGGCCAGCGCGGCGCCCTGCATCAACGAGCGGATTTCGGCGGCGATGCGCGGCGCATCATCCAGCTGCCGCGCCGCGCGCAGCGAGTACGCACTGACGAACGGCCAGATCGCGCGATTGTGGTAGATCGGCTGCTGCGCCTCCTGCGGCCACACCACCGGGCTGCCGGCCGGGCCCATCGGATACGCCGCCAGCGCACGCCGCGCGCGCTCCGGCGGCAGCACCCCGGCCAGGATGCCCAGCGAAAGGCCGAGCAGATCCACCTTGGCGTACGGCACCGGGTGCGCGGCTTCACCGATGTAACTCATGTACTGGCCGATGTCTTCGCGCCAGAAGCGCGTATCGATCTGCTGCGCCAACGCATCGGCCCACGCCTTGTACTCGGCCGCGCGGGCATCGCCGTGCTGCCCGGCCAGGCGTTCGGCCAGGCGCAGTGCCTGGTAGTGCAGCACGTTGGTGGACAGCGCGTAGGAATCACCGATGAAGCGCACGTCCTCGCGGGTCCAGTCCGGATAGGTCTGCTCGCGCCAGTCCAGGAACGAGGTCTCGCCGCGGTACAGGCCCACCTGCGCATCGAACACCATCGCGCGGTCCTGTGCCAGCGTGCCCTGCAGCGCCTGCCAGACCTGATCGGCAAACGCCGGATCATCCAGCAGGTGGCGCGCGGCCAGGAACCACACCACGCGGTCGCTGCTGATCGGCCAGCTGCCGCCGGACCCGGTGTCCTGCGCCACGAACAGGCCGGGCGTGTGCCCGTCGCGCGCCGCCGACAGCTTGAACTGCAGCGACTGCCGGGTGCGCTGCGGGTCCAGCCGCGCCAACGCCAGATCGGCGGCGAAGCTGACATCGCGGGTCCACACATAGGGCCAGCGCGCGCCGGTCTGGAAGCACTCGCACGGCACCGGCCGGCCTTCGTCGAACGCGGGATCGCGAATCGCGTCCACACGGTCCTGGTCCATCTCCTGCTGGGCCAGCGCGAACAGTGCATCGAACATCACGCTGCCGGTCTGGCTGCGCATCGGTGCGGCTGCGATCTGCACTGCGCCCTTCGGCGCATGCAGCACGAAGCTGCCATTGGCAGCGGCTTCGGCGCGCGCATGGCGGCCGTCGAATTGCAGGTCGGCCGCCTGCGCGGTCGTCCCCAGCGCTGCCCCCAGGGCAGCGGTCAGGCAAATGATCTTCAGCATCGAAGCGGCGGACCGGCTTGCGCCCGTCGGCCTCCCTCCCTCTCTGCACGCGTTGTAGGTCCGCACCGTCGTTGCAGGCGGGCGGGCGCGGCCCCTCCCTCAAGGTGCCTGGGCCCCATGGTAGACGCGGGGCTGTCGACTGCGTCCAGTTGCATACGTATTCATGGCGTCACGCGGTAGCGCGCCCGCCGCGCTGGCTTATGGTCCGGGTCTGCCAACGGCGCCTTGGGAGGGGAATTGCCGATGTCATCCACTGCTGTACGCGCGGTGTTCGCGCACATGCTCGGCCTGGCCCTGATCGGGTGGGCGACGCTGGTACAGGCCACGCCGCAGGTGGCCAGCGTCGAATCGCCGGGCAAGATATTGAAGGTCAGCCTCGTGCTGGACGGCGGCACCGCGCGCTACCGCGTCGAGCGTTTCGGCGAACCCGTGGTGGAGGATTCGAAGCTTGGCTTTGCCCTGCGCGACGGCCGCCTGGACCGCGATTTCGCCCTGCTTGGCCAGCAGCGGCGCAGCGTCGATGACACTTGGGAGCAGCCGTGGGGCGAGCGCCGGCTCACCCGCAACCACTTCAACGAGCTGACCGTGCAGCTGGCCGAAACCACCGGCAGCAAGCGACGGCTGGATGTGGTGTTCCGCGTCTACGACGATGGTCTCGGCTTCCGCTATGTGTTCCCTGAACAGCCGAACCTGCGCGAAGCGATCATCGATGACGAACTGACCGAGTTCGCCATCGCGCCTGAATCCACCGCCTGGTGGATCCCCGCGGGTGAACCGATCCACTACGAATACCTCTACCAGCGCACGCGGCTGCGCGAGGTGCCGCTGGCGCATACGCCGATGACCCTGCGCAGCCGCGATGGCCTGCATCTGGCGATCCACGAGGCGGCGCTGGTGGACTACGCCGGCATGTGGCTGCGGCGCACCGAGGGCCAGCACCTGCGCGCGCAGCTCTCGCCCTCGGCCGAAGGCTGGAAGGTACGCCGCGCCCTGCCCTTCGCCACGCCGTGGCGCACGCTGCAGATCGCCGACCGCGCCGGTGGCCTGGTCGAATCGGACCTGATCCTCAACCTCAACGAACCCAACGCGCTGGGCGATGTGAGCTGGGTGAAGCCAGCCAAGTATCTGGGCGTGTGGTGGTCGATGCACCTGGACAACGAGAGCTGGGCGACCGGGCCGAAGCACGCGGCCACCACCGCCAAGACGAAGAAGGTGATCGACTTTGCCGCTGCGCACGGCTTCCGTGGCGTGCTGGTGGAGGGTTGGAACCCGGGCTGGGACGGCATGTGGGTGGGCAATGGTTATGACTTCGATTTCACCCGGGCCACGCCCGATTTCGACATTGAAGCGCTGTCGGCATATGGCCTGAAGAAGGGCGTACACCTGATCGGCCACCATGAAACCGGCTGCGCCATCGAGCACTACGAGGACCAGTTGGGTGCCGCGCTGGACCTGTATGCAAGGCTGGGCGTGGACCAGTTCAAGACCGGCTATGTGTGCGACGACGGTCAGGTCGATCGTCGCAATCCGGCAGGGGGACCGCTGTGGCGCGAGTGGCACGACGGGCAGTTCATGGCCCGCCACCATCTGAAGGTGGTGCAGGAAGCCGCGCGCCGGCACCTGTCGGTGAACCCGCATGAGCCGATCAAGGACACCGGCCTGCGCCGCACCTACCCCAACTGGGTCTCGCGCGAAGGCGCACGCGGCATGGAGTACAACGCCTGGGGCCAGCCGCCGAACCCGCCGGAGCACGAGGTCAACCTGGTGTTCACCCGCATGCTGGCCGGGCCGATGGATTACACCCCCGGCATCCTCAGCCTGAAGGGCCGCCACGGCCAGGCCATCCCCAGTACGTTGGCGCGCCAACTGGCCCTGTACGTGGTGCTGTACAGCCCGATCCAGATGGCCGCGGACCTGCCCGAACACTACCTGCAGCATCGCGAGGCGTTCCGTTTCATCGAGGACGTGGCGGTGGACTGGGAGCAGAGCCGCGTGCTCGATGGCGAAGTGGGCGACTACGTGACGATCGTGCGCCGCGACCGCAACAGCCGCGACTGGTTCCTCGGCAGCATCACCGATGAGCACGGCCGCGTGCTGCCGGTATCGCTGGGCTTCCTGGAGCCGGGCGTGCGTTATCGCGCCGAGATCTACCGCGATGGCGAGGGCGCGGATTTCCGCAGCAATCCATTCGCGTTCGCAAGCGAAACCCGCGAAGTGACCAGCGCCGATGCACTGACGCTGGTGCTGGCACCGGGCGGTGGGCAGGCCATTCGCTTCACGCCGATCCGCTGAACGTTTTCCTGCCTGCGCCCCCGTAGCGCCCGAGCCCACGCTCGGGCGGCGGTGCGTAGCACCGAAATGCAGCCGAGCATGGGCTCGGCTCTACAGAACGAGACACTTGAAAGCGATTACATCCCTGCAAACGCCATTGAATACGTATGCAGGGTGATTCCCGCGAAGAACGCGCTGCCTACCATAGCGGCGACGACAGCGGCCACCGCGTCGCACGTTCACGGCCCCGCCGGAACGCTCACAAATCGATCTGCAACATTGCCTGGGAGGGGAAAATGTTGAACCACAAGCGCAGCGCGCTCAGCATCGCGCTGGCCGTTGTCCTGGCGCCGACGCTGGCGTCGGCACAGTCCACGCAGAGCACCACCACGCCGGCCGGCACCGCCGCCACCAACCTCGATACGGTGCAGGTCACCGGCATCCGCCGCGGCATCGAGAGCGCGATCGCGGTCAAGCAGGACGCTACCTCGGTGGTCGAAGCGATCTCCGCCGAAGACATCGGCAAGCTGCCCGACGTCAGCATCGCCGAGTCCATCTCGCGCCTGCCCGGCCTGGCCGCGCAGCGCGTGGCGGGCCGTGCGCAAGTGATCAGCGTGCGCGGCCTGTCGCCGGACTTCGCCACCACCCTGCTCAACGGCCGCGAAGTGGTCAGCACCGGCGACAACCGCGGCGTCGAGTTCGACCAGTACCCGTCCGAGCTGGTCAACGGCGTGACGGTGTACAAGACCCCGGACGCGGCGCTGGTCGGCCAGGGCCTGTCGGGCACCATCGACATGCAGACCGCGCGCCCGCTCAGCTTCGGCGAGCGCGTGATCGCGGTCAGTGGCCGCTACCAGAAGAGTTCGCTGGGCCGCGCCGCCAACGTCGATCCATACGGCAACCGCTTCAGCGCCAGCTACATCGACCAGTTCCTGGACAAGACCCTGGGCATCGCCATCGGCTACGCGCACAGCGACATGCCGATCCAGGAGAACCAGGTCGGCCTGTACGAGCCGTGGACCACCGAGCACACCGACAAGGGCGACCGTCCGGGCGTGGGCGTCGGCACCTACTTCTCCGATGGCATCAAGGCGCTGCGCCGCACCGGCAACAACAAGCGCGACGGCGTGATGGCGACGATCCAGTTCCGGCCGAACAACAGCTGGACCAGCACCTTCGATGCGTTCCACACCGAAGCCGAGCAGATCGACACCGCCAACCAGTTCGAGCTGAACCTCAGCAACTACAACGGCAACTACACCCCGGGCCTGCTGGTCAGCAACCCGCAGGTCAACGCCAATGGTTCGTTCACCGGCGGCACCGCCAGCGGCGTGTACCCGCTGGTGCGCGGCATGTACAACAAGCGCAAGGACAAGATCGATGCGTTCGGCTGGAACAACGAGTTCAACTTCAGCGGCGTCAAGCTGGTCGCCGACCTGAACTACTCCAAGGCCACGCGCGATGAGCTGAACCTGGAAAACAACCTGCAGCTGACCCCGATGCCACAGCTGGATACGGTCGGCGTGTCGATCCGCCAGAACGGCTTCTCGCAGATCAGCCCGGGCCTGAACTACTCCAATCCCGATGCGCTGTTCCTGACCAACACCATCTACGGCTCCGGCTACGGCAAGGTGCCGCAGGTGGAAGACCGCCTGAAGGGTGGCAAGCTGGCCGCCACCATCGCGCTGCCCGATGCCATCGCGTCGTGGGCGCCGGACATCGACATCGGCGTGAACTACGCCGACCGCCGCAAGGTGAAGACCCAGTCCGAAGGCAACATCCTGCTGGGTGCGCAGGGCGATGCCAACATCGCCTCGGACCTGCAGTATCGCCCGGTCAACCTCGGCTTCGCCGGCCTCGGCACCATCCCGGCCTGGAACGTCCCGGCCGCGGTCGGCCGCTACATGACCTTCAACCCGGTCGACAACCTGGACTACCTGATTCCCAAGTCGTGGACGGTGCAGGAGAAGATCACCACCGCCTGGGCGCGCCTGAACATCAACGCCGACATCGGCGACGTCGGCGTGCGCGGCAACATCGGCGTGCAGATGCAGCACACCGACCAGAGCTCGGATTCGCGCTACTGGGACAGCTCGCAGTCGGCCGGCAACAACGTGCAGCCGTACTCGAACGGCCGCACCTACAACGATTGGCTGCCGAGCCTGAACCTGGCCTTCCTGTTCCCGCACCAGCAGACGCTGCGCTTCGCCGTCGCCAAGCAGGTCGCACGCCCACGTGTGGACCAGATGCGCGCCGGCCTGGAGTTCGGCGTGGACACCGGCACCGGCCGCCCCGGCGGCAGCGGCGGCAATCCGCTGCTGGACCCATGGCGTGCCACCGCGCTGGACCTGTCCTATGAGAAGTACTTCGGCGAGAAGGCCTACGTGGCCGCCGCGATCTTCTACAAGGACCTGAAGAGCTACGTCTACACCCAGTCGGTCGATAACTACGACTTCACCGCGCTGCTGGGCAGCTACGTGCCGCCGCCGGGCATGACCGCACCGGTGCTGACCACCGGCACCTTCTCCGCGCCGCAGAACGGCAAGGGCGGCACGCTGAAGGGCCTGGAGCTGACCGCATCGTTCCCGCTGGAGATGCTGACCGACAGCCTGCGTGGCTTCGGCGTGCAGGCCAGCGCGACCTTCAACAAGAGCGACATCACCATCCTGGATCCGGAGAGCGCCTCCAGCGTGGGCAGTGACCCGATCAGCCTGCCGGGCCTGTCCAAGCGCGTGTACAACTTCACTGCCTATTACGAGCGCAGCGGTTTTGAAGCACGCGTCAGCCAGCGCCGCCGATCGGACTTCATCGGTGAGATCGGCAACTTCAACGGCAACCGCAGCCTGCGCTATGTCGTCGGCGAAAACGTGACCGATGCGCAGGTCAGCTACACCTTCAGCGACAGCAGCGCCCTGCGTGGCCTGACCCTTCTGCTGCAGGGCAGCAACCTGACCAACGAGCCGTACCGCACCTACGCCGGCAGCAAGGACCGCCCGCTGGAGTACATCGAATGGGGCCGCACCTACATGCTGGGCGTGAACTACAAGTTCTGACCACAGCCGGGTAGTGCCGGCCGCTGGCCGGCAACCACCCCATCGGTAGCGCCGGGCCATGCCCGGCGACGGAAGCCAGGAGCAGGACCGGAAACCCGCTGCGCAGGCAGCGGGTTTTCTTCTGCGCGAATGCCGGCAGCGGATCGGCAAGGCCCATGCAGCGACGCTCCAACCCGTAGATCCACGCCATGCGTGGATGCCGTTCTCTGGAACTCCACCCACAAAAAAGGGACGGGGCGCTTCGGCCCCGTCCCCGCAAGTACCGCCACCGGAGAAAACGGTCAGCTGCGTCGGGCGCAATACACCGCGCGCGGCGGCAGCTGGAGTTCGTTGCCCTGCATCGTGCCCGCATCCGGGCCCGGTACCGCCACCTGCTGCCAGTTCCCCGGCGGCAGCGGATGGGTCACCGCCTCGGCCGACAGGTTGAAGGCCAGCAGGAGGGTTTCATCTGCAAGCATACGCTCGAACAGCAGCACAGGCTCGGCACTTTCAAGGAATCTGATGCTGCCGTGCAGGAGGGCCGGCTGGGTATGCCGCCAGGCCAGGAACGCGCGGAACGCCGCCAGCACCGAATGCGGGTCGCGCTCCTGCACGGCCACCGCCGCCGCGCGGTGCTCGGCCGGGATCGGCAGCCAGGGCTGCCCGGTGGTGAAACCCGCTAACGGCGCATCGGTCCATGGCAGCGGGGTACGGCAGCCGTCGCGGCCCTTGAAATTCGGCCAGAAGGTGATGCCATACGGGTCCTGCAGGGCCTCGAACGGCACCTCGGCCTCGGCCAGGCCCAGCTCCTCGCCCTGGTACAGGCAGACCGAACCGCGCAGCGAGCACAGCATCGCCACCAGCATCCGCGCCAGGCGCGGATCGGCCGGGTGACCGCCCCAGCGGCTGACCGCACGCTCCACGTCGTGATTGGACACCGCCCAGCACGGCCAGCCTTCGGTCATCGCCGCTTCCAGCCGCGAGACCGTATCGCGGATGTAGGCCGCACTGTAGTCGTCCACCAGCAGCTCGAAGCTGTAGCCCATGTGCAGGCGGCCATCGCGGGTGTACTCGGCCGTGGTGGCCAGCGAGTCTTCCGAAGAGATCTCGCCCAGGCTGACCGCCCCCGGGTATTCGTCCAGCAGCGCGCGCAGGCGCTCCAGGAACGGCAGGTTCTCCGGCTGGGTATTGTTGTAGTAGTGGTACTGGTAAGCGTACGGGTTGTCCGGGCTGAAGCCGCGCCCCACCCGCTTCTCCGCCGGCTTGGGCGGGTTGTCACGCAGCTGCGCATCGTGGAAGCAGAAGTTGATCGCATCCAGGCGGAAGCCATCCACGCCGCGATCGAGCCAGAAGCGGACATTGTCCAGGGTGGCCTGCTGCACGTCCGGGTGATGGAAGTTCAGGTCCGGCTGGTCGACCAGGAAGTTGTGCAGGTAGTACTGCTCGCGGCGCGGCTCCCATTGCCAGGCACAGCCGCCGAACAGTGACAGCCAGTTGTTGGGCGGGGTGCCGTCCTCGCGCGGGTCGGCCCAGACGTACCAGTCCGCCTTCGGATTGCTGCGGTCCTGGCGGCTCTCGCGGAACCAGGCATGCTCGATCGAGGTATGGCTCAGCACCTGGTCGATCATCACCTTCAGGCCCAGGCCGTGGGCCTTGGCCAGCAGGCGGTCGAAGTCGTCCAGGCTGCCGAACAGCGGGTCGACGTCGCGGTAGTCGGCGATGTCGTAGCCGAAGTCGGCCATGGGGGACTTGAAGAACGGCGAGATCCAGATCGCATCCACGCCCAGCGCGGCAATGTGGTCCAGGCGCTCGATGATGCCCGGCAGGTCGCCCACCCCATCGCCGTTGGCATCGAGGAAACTGCGCGGGTAGATCTGGTAGATGACGGCTCCGCGCCACCATGGATAGTGCGACATCGACAGCCCCCCTCCGGGCATGCGGGACCCGCCGGCAGCGGGCCGAAATCCTGATCCGGCAAGCTTAGCGGTGGCCTCGCGGGCATGGCGCAACCTGCATACGTATTCACGCGAAGGGCCGCGCAGGCCGGGCTGGAATTGCCGCTCGGACCGGTTTGCGCCCGAATTCACGGCCAGCGCCTATAATCGATGGTGAGCCTGAAAGCCTGATCGCATGACCATCACCGAAGACACCCGTCCCGCCCTGGGCCTGCCCCAGATCCAGTCGCTTGCCGCGGCCGACATGGCCGCCGTCGACGCCCTGATCCGGCGCCGGCTGTCTTCGGACGTCGTGCTGATCAACCAGATCGCCGACCACATCATTTCCGCCGGCGGCAAGCGCCTGCGCCCGATGCTGGTGATGCTGGCCGGCCACGCGGTCGGCCAGGCCGGCCCGGAGCACCACCAGCTGGCGGCGATCATCGAGTTCATCCACACCTCCACCCTGCTGCACGACGACGTGGTGGACGAATCCAGCCTGCGCCGTGGCCGCAGCACCGCCAACGCACTGTGGGGCAACGCGCCCAGCGTGCTGGTAGGCGACTTCCTGTACTCGCGCAGCTTCCAGCTGATGGTCGAGCTGGAGCGCATGCCGGTGATGCAGATCCTGGCCGATGCCACCAACCGCATCGCCGAGGGTGAAGTGCTGCAGCTGCTGCATGTGCACAACCCGGACACCGATGAAGCCGCCTACCTGCGCGTGATCGAGCGCAAGACCGCGGTGCTGTTCGCCGCCGGCACCCGCCTGGGCGCGCTGGCCAGTGGCGTAGACGAAGCCAAGCAACAGGCCCTGTTCGACTACGGCATGCACCTGGGCTACGCGTTCCAGATTGCCGACGACGTGCTGGACTACTCGGCCAACGCCGAGGAGCTGGGCAAGAACCTGGGCGACGACCTCGCCGAGGGCAAGGCCACGCTGCCGCTGATCCACGCGATGGCCCACTCCGACGACGCTACCCGCGAACGCCTGCGCACCATCGTGCAGGACGGCGACGCCTCGGCGATGCCGGAAGTACTGGCCGCGATCCGTGCCACCGGCGGCCTGGAGTACAGCCGCGCGCGTGCCGAGGAATATGCCGAAGCCGCCGAGCGCGCGCTCGATGGCCTGGGCGACAACGATGCCGTGGCCGCCCTGCGTGGCCTGGCCCGCTACGCGGTGCAGCGCTCGCATTGACCGGTAGTGCCGACCAACGGTCGGCACGTACCAAACCGGCATTCCGGTGGGTGCCGACCGTTGGTCGGCACTGAAACGGTCGCATTGACCGCATCTGGTAGTGCCGGCCGCTGGCCGGCATTGAAGCCTCGGTAGGTGCCGGCCGCTGGCCGGCATTGAAGCATCGGTAGGTGCCGACCGTTGGTCGGCACTGAAGCATCGGTAGTGCCGGCCGCTGGCCGGCATTCCCGATGACATCCGCAGCATCATGAGGTTGCCGGCCAGCGGCCGGCACTACCGCTGCACGAATCAACGTTTCTCGAAGCGCTCCTCGAAGAACTCATCCAGCGCCTTCCACGCGCGCTTGGCCGCCCGCTCGTTGTACTGGCACCCCGGCGGGCTGTTGGCGTCGCGCTCGGCGAAGCAGTGCACGGCACCGCTGTAGTTGGTGAACTCCCAATCGACCTTGGCCGCGTCCATTTCCTTCTGGAAAGCGGCGATGTCCTCGGCGGTCACGCTCTTGTCATCGGCCCCATTGAGCACCAGCACGGACGGATGGCTGCCACCGGCCTGCGCCGGCAGCGGTGAACCCAGCCCGCCGTGCAGGCTGACCACAGCGGCCAGCGGCGCACCGGCGCGAGCCAGCTCCAGCACCGTGGTGCCACCGAAACAGAAACCGACCGCACCGATCCGGCTGGCATCCAGCGGTACCTTGCCGGCCTGCGCCTTGAGCACGTTCACCGCTTCCAGTGCACGCGCGCGCAGCAGCGGCCTGTCGTTGCGCAGCTTGGTCGCCACCGGCCCGGCCTCGGCATCGGTCTTCGGCCGCACGCCCTTTCCGTAGACATCGGCCACCAGCACCACGTAGTCGTCACCGGCCAGCTGCTTGGCCTTCTCGATGGCCGATTCGTTCACGCCCTTCCAGTTCGGCACCATCACCAGGCCAGGGCGCTTGTCATGCTCGCCGTCGTCATAGACCAGCACGCCACTGAAGGTCGTGCCCTGATGCTTCCACTCCACCGGCTGCGTCTTCATCGCCGCCCACGCCGGCATCGCCGCCAGCCCCAGGATCACCGCCACACCACATCGCCAACGATTCATGCGCCTGCTCCGCAAGAAAAAGGGGACGGAGGGGATTAAGCCGTAATCGCCCCTCCCGCGTCGCATTCTGCATTGGCGGCGTGACGCAGGTGTGGTTGGATACGACTTAATCCCCTCCGTCCCTTTTTTCGCATGAATCTTGTTGATCGCTTTCTGTCTGGCCTGATCCCGCGTTTGCCTGCCGAGGATGCCCCGCAGTGGGTACATGTCCAGGGCGCCAGCGCCGAAGACCTGCAGCGCCTGCGTGTGCAGTGGCCGCAGGTGCCGGGCAGCCTGGTGGAGCTGCTGTCGCGCGTGGATGGCACCCACTACCGGGAGTACCCCGCGGGCAAGGTCTGCGTGCTGATGCTCGGCTCGGATGTCGAGGACGGCGGCTATCCGTACTACCTGCGATCGGTCGCGCAGATCTTCGAGGACCAGCAGCGGTGGGACGACAGCATCCGTTCCATCTACGAAGAGTGGCTGGATGACGAGCCGGAGATTCTCGGCGAGGGCATCGATGCGGATCTGCCGATGAGCCGCCGGCTGTGTTTCTCGCACTGCATGAACAACGGTGGCACCTCGATGCTGTATCTGGATTTCGATCCGGCACCGGGCGGCACCGTCGGCCAGGTGGTGCGCTATCTGCACGATCCGGACAGCTACATAATCATCGCACCCAGCTTCGATGCGTACCTGCAGCAGCTGATTGATCGCGATTACGCGTTCATCCGGCACGAGGACTGAAATCCAGCCGAGCATGGGCTCGGCTCTACAGTAGATCCACGCCATGCGTGGATAACGGCCTCACCCGCCTTCGATCCAATTCAATGTGCCCGGCTCGAACGCCAGCAGATCCGCTGCGGCCAGCTGGCCCCGCGGCCAGTGACGTTCCGGCGGCTTCGGCTGCCGGGCACCGACCGAACCGTCGTAGTCGCGTACCAGCAGTCCGACGCGTGCCGCGCCTGCGGCCAGCAGGGCATCGATGCGCTGCAACCACTGGCCGGCATCCCCCAGAGCTTCATCGCGACGTACCTGCTGATCCTGTTCATGGCGCGCTCGCTGCTCGGCCAGCGCGCGGGCGATCTTGGCTTCGCTCCAGCCCTTCTTCCGCCAGCGCTCGGCATCGCCCTTCCACTCCCGCTCGGCCCGCGACGAGGCCAGCGCAGTACCGCAATCGCAGTGCGCGGCGCTCAGCCACGGCTGCCAGCCGGGCCCGACCGCGGCCTGCAGGCTGGGCGAATCCTGTACGAACAGGCGCCGGCCGCTCCGCTCCATGATCGTGGCGGCTTTCACGTTCGCACACGAGGTGGGCAGGAACAGGGTGACGAAGGTGCACATGCGGCTATCCGGGTCCGTCCGGGGATACGCCCATGGTAACTCGCCGGGGTCAGAGCCCTTTCCTGAGGAAAGGGATCCGACCCCGATCCGGCGGATCAGGCGATGCCCAACCCCGGAATCGCGCTGATGCTGTCCGGATCGAACCCGGCCAGCTCGGCGAAATGGCGGCCACGCGCCACGTAATCGCGGTAGGCACCAAAGCTTGGCGCGCCCGGCGACAGCAGAACCACACCGCCCTGCGCCCCCAGCGCGGCGCGCGCCAAGGCCATCGCCTCGGGCAGATCCGACGCCGCGTGCAGACCGAAGCGGCCGGCATCGGCCAGCGGCTGCAGCATGGCATGGATGCGCGGGCCGTTGCTGCCCATGGTCACGATCTCCACCGGTGGCACGTCGTGGGCCATGTGCTGCATGAAATCGGTCCAGTCCAGGCCACGGTCGTGCCCGCCCACCAGCAGCGCGATGCGCTGCCCGGCGAAGCACTCCAGCGCGGCCAGGCTGGCGTGCGGCGTGGTGCTGATCGAATCGTTGACGTAGGTCAGGCCATCGGCCACGCCGATGCGCTGCAGGCGGTTCGGCAGCGGGCGGAAATCCTGCACCGCCGGTGCCAGCGCCACCGCGTCCAGGCCCAGTGCTTCCAGCGCGGCCAGCACCGCGCACAGGTTGCCGCGATTGTGACGGCCCGGCAGCGGCGTGATACGGGTATCGAACACGGCCTGCTCACCGCGATGCACGATGTCGCCCCGCATGTGCCAGCCCTGCGGCTGGTTGAACCAGACCACCTCACTCTCGGGCAGCGACAGTGCCGCCAGGTGCGGATCTGCGGCATTGAGCACGGCGATGCGCGGCGCAGCTTCAGTCACCAGCCGCAGCTTGTCCTCGATGTAACGCTGTTCGCTGCCGTGCCAGTCCAGGTGTTCCGGGAACAGGTTCAGTACCACCGCCACCTGCGGATGAGCGCCACTGCGCGCCACTTCACCGGTCTGGTAACTGGACAGTTCCACCGCCCAGTACTCGGGCGCGGGCTGCGGATCCAGCACTTCAAGCAGCGGCAGGCCGATGTTGCCGACCAGTCCGGTGCGATGCCCGGCGGCCCGCAGCAGGTGCGCGACCAGCGCGGTGGTGGTGCTCTTGCCCTTGGTGCCGGTCACGCACACGGTGTCGTGCACGATGCCATCGTCAGCCGCGTGCTCCGCAAACCACAGCGCGGTGCCGCCGATGAAGGTGGTGCCCTGCTCTGCCGCCGCCAGCGCGATCGGCTGGTAAGGGCTGATGCCGGGCGACTTGATCACCACATCGAACGCGGCCAGCGCTTCGGCCGAGGGTTCGCCAAGTACCTGCAGCGCGCCCTGCGTTTCCGCACGCGCGGCTTCGGCTTCAGCGGCCGGGCAGAACAGGCTCAGGCCAAGCGTTGGCAGGCGCTCACGCAGCACCGCAAACGCGGCGCGGCCCTCACGGCCCCAGCCCCACAGCGCGACGCGCTTTCCTTCAAGCTTCGAAATCTTCACGCACCCGTTCCCACAGCGCAGCCGGAACGCGGTGCTCGCCCTGCAACTGCAGCAGAGGTACCAGTTCCAGTTCGGCGGCATCCAGCTGCGGCTGGATCTCGTTGCAGAAGCGCTTCACCAACAGGTCTTCCTTCCATTCCGGGCGCTGCGCCAAGGTCGCCATCGCCGCACGCGATTCGCGGCCTTCGCCCACGCACTCGAACGGCTTGTGGTCCTGGAATTCCAGCAGCGCGTCGAAGCCACCGGCCTGTTCGGCATCGTCCAGCAGGTTGCGGCCAAAGATGCGCACCAGGCGCGTCTTGGGCATGAACGGGGCCAGCGCCAGGAAGACGAAATGGCACTTCGGGCAGACGCCGCACCAGCGGTTCACCGGGCGCTCGCCGAGGATGTGGAAATTGCGGTTGCAGCTGGAGAAGTGCGCGTCGTAGAAATCGGTCTTGGCGAACTGGCGGGCCACCGCCAGCTCGGACATCGGGCGCAGCAGCGAGTAGTACTGCAGGTCCGCCGCCACGTACTTGCGCACATGGCTGCCGAACGCCTGCTCGCAGGCCCAGCCCTTGGACCACTGGTGATTCACTTCGCCGGTGCCCGGAATCTGGCTGCCATAGCTGGCCGAACGCTCGTTGGAGAACACGACCTGGTCCACGCCGTGCAGCAACGCGGCCAGCACCATGATTGCCGAGTTCACCACCGTCACCGGGATATGGCCGTTCCAAGCGCCCTGGCGGTTCAACTCGAACAGTTCCGGCGCCAGCGTGCGGCCCAGGTTCAATGTCGGCAGGCCGGTGCGCTCGGCGCACGCACGGATCAGCTGCGAGCCACCGATCCAGGTCACGGTCTCGTCCACGCCGGCACGGCGCAGCGCTTCGATGCTCACCAGCGAATCCTTGCCGCCGCCGATGGCCACCAGCGCGTGCGGCCGCAGACCCAGCGCCGGCGCCTGCACGGCCTCGCCCTGCACCGGCAACCGGAAGCGGCCGCGCAGGTTCAGGCCGTTGCGGTAGGCGAATTCGCCCAGGCCATTGAGGTAAATGGTCTCCACCAGTGCGGCGGTATCGGCATCGATGCTGTAACTGTCGATGCTGACCGTATCCGGTACGCCGGCCTTGTAGTAGCTGACGCCGGCAATCAGGTGCAGCAGCTGCAGCGCACGCTGCACGGCGGCGGCGCGCGCCTCGTCCAGCGCGAACGGGGCACCGGGCACGGTGATGGTTTCCACCATCTCCGGGCCGTCGTCGAAGGCGTAGACCAGCCGGGCCACGCCCGTATCCGCTGCGAAGTCGCAGCGGACGAAGCGGAAGCGGGAAACCTGGTGTTTGTCGAAAGCAGTCATGGTGTATCCGGTCAGGCACGGGCCCGCGCGAGGGCGCGGGGCGTGTCGGTGGGCGGGTGCAGGGCGAGCATGGTGATCATTCGATCACGTCTTCGCGCGGCAACATCCGCTGGTTGTAGGTGTTGGCCATCACATAGCCGTAGGCACCGGCATCTGCGATCAGCATCACGTCGTCCGGCGCGGTGGACACCGGCAGCTTGCGGCGCTTGCCGAACACATCGCTGGATTCGCAGATCGGGCCGACCACATCGAACGCCGCTTCGGCATAACCGCCCTGGCGGCTGAGGTTCTCGATGTCATGCCAAGCGTCGTACAGCGCCGGGCGCATCAGTGCGTTCATGCCGGCGTCCAGGCCGACACGGCGCACGCCGTCCTTTTCCACCACCTGGGTGGCATGGGTCAGCAGCACGCCCGATTCGGCCACCAGGTAGCGGCCCGGCTCGATCGCCAGGCGGAATGCCGGGTGCAGCGCCTTGACCTCGGTCAGGCCCTCGGCCCAGGCGTCCAGGTCGAAGGGTTCGTCTTCGTCGCTGTACGGAATTGGCAGGCCGCCACCGATATCGATGGTCTGCACGCTGCCGATGCGGCGGGCGAAACCGGCCAGCTCATCGCACATCAGGCGCCAGTGCTGCGCGGTTTCCACGCCGCTGCCCAGGTGCGCATGCAGGCCCACCACGCGGCTGCCCAGTTCGGTGGCCGCGCGCACGAACTCGTCGACGCGGGCGATCGGCAGGCCGAACTTGGACTCCTTGCCACCGGTACGGACCTTGGCGTGGTGGCCCTCGCCCCGGCCCAGATCGACGCGCAGCCACAGCTCGCGGTTGCGGAACAGGTCCGGCCAGCGCTGCAGCGCTTCCACGTTGTCGACGGTCACGGTCACGCCCAGCGCGAACGCCGCCTCGTACTCGCTGCGCGGGCAGAAGCTGGGGGTGAACAGCACGCGCCTGGGCGACAGTTCCGGCAGGTGCTGGAACACATGCTTCAGCTCGCCGTGCGACACGCACTCCAGGCCGAAGCCTTCGGCTTCCAGCAGCTGCAGGATGGCCGGGTGGCTGTTGGCCTTGATCGCGTAGTAGCGCTGGTCGATCGGCTTGATTGCGGCCAGTGCACGGGCGCGGGCGCGCACCGTCGGCAGGTGATAGACGTAGCGCGGCGTACCGGCATCGGCCAGCTGCAGCAGGTGCGCACGCTGGCCGCGCCACCACGGCGTGCCGCGCGGGCGCACGGTGCCGGCAATCTCGCGCCAGCGCGGGCCGAACACTTCGGTCTCCTCCACCGGCATCGCGCCGCTGTCGATCAGCTCGGCGTGCAGGATCGGCAGCAGGCCATCGGCATCGGCCTCGTCGATGACGAAGGTCAGGTTCAGGTCGTTGGACGACTGCGAGATCATGTGCACGCGCTCGCGGCCGAAGGTGGCCCACACGTCCGACAGCTTGTGCAGCAGCGAGCGCATGCCGCGGCCCACCAGGGTGATCGCCGCGCACGGCACGATCACCTTCACCTTGCAGATCTGCGACAGGTCGGCCGACAGCGCGGCCAGCACATCGGTGTTGACCAGGTTCTCGGACGGGTCCAGCGACACGGTGACGTTGGTCTCGGCCGAACCGATCAGGTCCACCGACAGGCCGTGCTTCTTGAACAGGTTGAACACATCGGCCAGGAAGCCGACCTGCTGCCACATGCCGATGCCTTCCATCGACACCAGCACGATGCCATTGCGGCGGCTGATCGCCTTCACCCCCGGCACCGGTGCGGCGCTGCCATCGATGCTGGTGCCCGGCAGTTCCGGGCGCTCGGTATCGAGGATGGCCATCGGCACGCCGGCATCGCGGCACGGCTTGATCGAGCGCGGGTGCAGCACCTTGGCGCCGGTGGTGGCGATTTCCTGCGCCTCGTAATAGTCCAGGCGGGTCAGCAGACGCGCGTCCGGCACGTCCTTCGGATTGGCGCTGAACATGCCCGGCACATCGGTCCAGATCTCCACCCGGCTGGCGCCGAGCAGCGCACCGAAGTACGCCGCCGAGGTATCCGAGCCACCACGGCCAAGGATGGCGGTACCGCCATCGGCATGCCGCGAAATGAAGCCCTGGGTGATCAGCAGGCGGGTCGGCTGCGCGCGGAAGCGCTGCATCCACTCCGCGTCTGCGCGCCACTGGCAGTTCACCGACAGCCGCTGCGACCAGTCGCTCTGGTTCGGCTGCGGCGGCATCGCGTCCAGCCACTGGCGGGCATCCATCCAGCCCATGTCCAGGCCCGAGGCGCGCAGGTAGGCCGCGCCCAGGGTGGAGGACAGCAGCTCGCCCTGGCCCAGCACTTCGGCCTGCCAGTCGAGCGGACGGGTGGCTGCACGCGCATCGTCGAGCAGGCCCTGCAGCGCGGCCAGCCGTTCGGCCAGCACCTCGCGACCCAGGCCGAGTTCGGCCAGGAAGCCTTCATGGCGTTCGACCAGCGCTGCCACGCGGTCCCGGCTATCGGGCGCGCCGTCGGCAATCGCGGTCAGTTCGTTGGTGACCCCGGACAGCGCCGATACCACCACCAGCACGCGCGAGCCGGTCTCTTCCGCGCGTTTTTTCGCCAGCTTCCCGATCGTGTCCCAGCGGTGACGACGCGACACCGAAGTGCCGCCGAACTTCAGTACGATCCAACGATCGACAAGGGGGGAAGCTGACATGGATTGGCTATGTAGAATGTGGGGAAGCCGCCCTCGGGGGCGGAACCTTTGATTCTAAGCGCAATATCCCCGTAGATGGCCGTCCTCCGTTACCTGCAGCTCGATGTCTTCCCCGCCCGCCCCGGCACCGGCAACCCGCTGGGCGCCATCCTGGACGCCGACGGGCTCTCCAGCCGCCAGATGCAGGCCCTGGCTACCTGGCTGAACCTCTCCGAGACGGTGTTCTTCCTGCGCCCCACCGCGCCCGGCGCCGATTACCACATCCGCATCTTCACCCCGACCCGCGAGCTGGCCTTCGCCGGCCACCCCAGCGTCGGTGCCGCCTGGGCGGCGGTGAGCTGCGGCCTGGCGCAACCGCGCGACGGTGCCCTGCTGCAGCAATGCGCGGCGGGGTTGCTGCCGGTACGGGTGAGCGGCCCGGTCGAGGCACTGCAGATCCAGCTGGCCAGCCCGCCGGCACGGCAACTGGACACGGCCGCGGACGGAGCACCCGAAACACTGCTGGCCCTCGCCGCCAACGGGCACGTGCCCGAACTCTGGGACAACGGCGCGCGCTGGTGGCTGTTGCCGCTACGCGACGCCGCCGCCGTACGCGGGCTGGCACCGGACATGGCCGCGCTGGCCGACTGGAGCCTCGCCACCGACGCTACAGGCCTGGCCGTCTTCGCCGATGAAGCCGGCACCGGCCACACCCGCGTGGTGCGTGCCTTCTGCCCCGCTGATGCGCCCGCCGTGCCCGAGGATCCAGTGACCGGCAGTGCCAATGCGCTGATAGGCGCCTGGCTGCGGCAGCGGAATGCTCTGCCCGGCCGCGAGGGCCGCTACGTGGCCAGCCAGGGCCGCGAAGTGGGCCGCGATGGCCGCGTGCAGGTGCAGGTCGACGCGCAGGGCACGGTGTGGATCGGCGGTCAGGTGCAGCCGGTCATCGACGGCCAGATCCGTTGGCTGTAGAGCCGAGCCCACGCTCGGCTGCTTCTTCTCACACCCCGACACAGCCGAGCATGGGCTCGGCTCTACAACCGCGCGTTAAGCTGCGCGCCAACCGATTCTGGAGTTTCGCCCCGATGACCACCCGCCGTTTCCTGCAGCTGGATGTGTTCTCCCCGCGCGCCGGCGCTGGCAACCCGCTGGCCGTGGTACTCGATGCCGAAGGCCTGGACGACGCCAGCATGCAGGCCATCGCACGCTGGACGCGGCTGCCCGAGACCACCTTCGTGTTCCCGCCCCAGGCCGCCGGTGCCAGCTACCGGCTGCGCATGTTCAGCCCGCAGAAGGAAGTGCCGTTCGCCGGCCACCCCAGCGTCGGCACGGCGCATGCGGTACTGCAGGCAGGCCTGGCCACACCGATCGATGGCGTGCTGGTGCAGGACGGCATTGCCGGCGCGCTGCCGCTGCGCGTCAGCGGTGAGGGCGCGCAGCAGCGCATCGCCATCCGCACCCCGCGCGCGCAGTTGGCGGAGACCGCTGAAGCCACCGATCCACGCCTGCGGGCAGCACTGAAGGACTGGCCACTGGGCTCGCTGCCGCCGGCGCGCATGCAGGGCGGACGCAGCTGGTGGGTGGTGCAGGTGGCCGATGAAGCAGCACTACGCGCGCTGCGCCCTGACTGGGACGCGGTGGCTGCGCTGGCCGAGTCCACCGACAGCATGGGCGTGTTCGCCTATGCCTTCAGCGATGGCAGTGAGGGATTCGATCTGGCCGCGCGCGCTTTCGTCGGCAATGGTCGGCGCTTCGAGGACGCCGCCTCGGGGGCCGCCAATGCAGTGCTGGCCGCGTGGCTGGACCTGCGCGACGCGCTGCCACGTGGCCGTGCGCCGTTCGAAGTCAGCCAGGGCCGCGAAGTCGGCCACGATGCGCGCCTGACCCTGCGGGTCGACGAGGACGGCGAGGTCTGGTCGGGCGGCCAGGTGCAGACCGTCATCACCGGCACCATCGATTGGTAAAGGGACACTGTAGAGCCGAGCCCGCGCTCGGTTGCTCTCCGGCCAGATCACGGGAGCTGCAGAAGCCGAGCATGGGCTCGGCTCTACAGATGCGTCGGCTCAGCCCAGTTCGGCTTCCAGGCTGATCGGCACCGCACTGAGCGCCTTGGACACCGGGCAGTTCTGCTTGGCGTCATCGGCAATGGCGCGGAACTGCGTCGCGTCGATGCCAGGCACCACCGCCTTTACCTTCAGCCGGATCTGCGACAGCTGCGGGCCGCCTTCCATCGACAGGTCGACCTTGGCTTCGGTGTCCAGCGAGGTCGGGGTAAAGCCAGCCTCGCCGAGCTTGGCCGACAGCGCCATGGTGAAACAGCCGGCATGTGCGGCGGCAATCAGCTCTTCCGGATTGGTGCCCTTTTCGTCGCCGAAGCGGCTGTTGAAGCCGTAGCGGGTCTTGTCCAGCAGTCCACTCTGCGGCGTGCTCAGCTGCCCCTTGCCCGACTTCAGATCGCCTTCCCAGTGCGCGGTGGCGTGTCGCGAGATTCCCATTGTGCTGCTCCTGCGTGGCGGTGATGAACGGCCACCCTCGCATGCCACGCGTTAGCCCTGCGTCGCTCCGCCGCACGCCCCACGTCGCCCCCGCCCCCGGAAGATGGACACTTCCTCGCCAGCGCGCAACGCATTTTCCTCTTGTTTTCAGTGGTTTCGCGCAGTGCACCAATGGGCAGGCGGCGGGCTTCGAGCACGCTGACACGCCCCCAGCCCCCACCGCCGGCCATGTACTGAATCGGCCTGGATATGAAAAAACATGCACTTTCCGCGCTTCGGGCTATTGGCGGCGCCCAAGAGTTGCCCTACATTGCGCTTGCCGACGGGGTTCGGCGCCGACCAAACAACCAACCGTTCACGGAACAGGAAACCATGGCAAAGACCGCTAAGAAGGCTGCCCCGAAGAAGGCAGTGAAGAAAGTCGCGACGAAGGCAGCCGCCAAGCCGGCCGCTCCGAAGCCGATCAAGGAAGTGCTGACCAAGTCCGGCCTGGTTGCACACATCGCTGAAGCCTCCGGCGTCGTCGCCAAGGACGTCCGCGCTGTGCTGGCCTCGCTGGAAAGCGCCGTCGCCTCCTCGGTGCACAAGAAGGGCGCTGGCTCGTTCACCCTGCCGGGCCTGCTGAAGATCACCACCGTCAATGTGCCGGCCAAGCCGAAGCGCAAGGGCATCAACCCGTTCACCAAGGAAGAGCAGTGGTTCGCTGCCAAGCCGGCCACCACCAAGCTGAAGGTGCGTCCGCTGAAGAAGCTGAAGGACGCCGCGCTGTAAGCGCGCGCCCCAACGCGGATTGCAACGGGACGGCTCTGGCCGTCCCGTTTTTTTTTTTGCGCGCGCCCTGCGGGGATCCGCGCCATGCGCGGGACGTCGCCCCGGAGCAATCCGCAACACAGCGTTGCCGCACGCTGGGCGATCCCCGTTCAAGCCCGTCGCCATTGGCCGGGCGCCGCCCGGCAGGCGCTGGCACGTACCGGGTGGAACACTGCGTGCAGCGGTGGCCGTCGCCGCCGGCCGTGGCCTTGCCTATGGTGGGCACATCCTCCACAGCTACGGCGAGCACCCCCATGGCCAGCCCCTCCACCCGCTACCGGATCTCGGTGACCCCCATCGAAAAGGACGGGTTGCAGTGCACCGGGCGCTGCACCATCGAACTGGAACATCGCGCCAGCCGAGACCTCATGCGCCTGCTGGAAGCGGCGCCGCGCACCGCTGGCGTCAGCGGCGACGAGCGCGCGACCCTGGTGATCGCCACCCAGCTGCTGCGCGACATCGTGCAGCGCCACGCCGAAACAGAAGGCCATGCCCTGGCCGCCATCGCCGCGCAGGTGCTGCCGGCGCTGGATGCACTGGAACAGCTGCCCTCCTCCCGCTGATCGCCGCACAGCCGATACACTGCCTCCTTCCGTTCGCCTCGGGGAGGAGGCTGGCATGCGCAGGTTCCTGATACTGATCGCACCACTGGTGCTGCTGGCCTGCTCCAGGCCGCCATCGCAATCCGACGCAGCGGATGCCGCACCGCCGGTAGCGGCCAGCACGACTGCCAGCACGAAGCCGCAGACCGCCGCAGCAAGCGATGCAGCGGCTGCGCGGGCCATCGATGTCGATCCCCTGTTTGCCGCCGTCGCGGCCGACGCCGAGCTGCCCGCGGCCATGCTCAACGCGTATGTCATGGCCCTGCTCAATCGCGATCGCAAGGCCGCCGATGCCGCGTGGACTTTCCCGCCCAGCGATGCCCGGCGCGCTGACGATGCCGCATTGCGCCAGCTGACGGACGTACGCAGCCTGCGCCTGACCAGCGAGCTGCCGATCGCGCGCGACGGCCACCAGCCGCCGCAGCTGCTGGAGGTTCCGGTGCGGATCCGCGCGGTGACTCCTGAGGGCACCTTCCGCTTCGGCGGCTGGTACCGGGTGCAACCCAGCGCCGACGGCAGCGCCTGGCAGATCCAGTCGGCACAACTGCGGCCATCGCTGGACTGAACCGTTGCGGCGGCATGCACGCGCGATTCAGCCGGCAAGGCTACTCTTTGAACCATCCATTCCGCATCCATCGGTCTCTGCCATGCGCCTGCGTTCCCTGATGACCCGCCTCGCGGCCTCCACCGTGCTGATCGCCGCTGCAATCGGCGCCCAGGCTGCGCCTTCCATTTCCGGCCGGGAACTGTCGGTCGGTGCCAGCGACGTACAGCAGTACCTTGATGGCAGCTTCCCGCGCACGCAGGACGCGCTCGGCGGCCTGATCGCCCTGACGATGAGCCACCCGCAGCTGAGCCTTCCGGCCGGCGAGCGCTTGAACCTGGGCATGGATGTGGCGCTGGCCACCGCCGGTGGTAGCCCGGCCAAACTTGGTACGGTGAAGCTGAGCAGCGGCCTGCGCTACGACGCGCAGACCCAGGGGTTCCACCTGCAGCAGCCGAGCGTGGATGACTTCACCCCGGCCAACCAGGGCGGTCGTCTCGACTCCCGTACCCGCGGCCTGCTCAACGCCTGGCTGAGCGACTACGCCCAGCGGGAGCCGATCTACAAGCTGGACCCGGCCGTGGCCGGCATGCTCGGCGCCCTGCAGGTGCAGTCGGCACAGGTGAAGAACGGCAAGCTGGTGGTCACCTTCAACCAGAACCTGGGCAACCTGGTGCCAGCGGGCCTGCTGGGCAAATAAGGTAGTGCCGGCCGCTGGCCGGCACGCGTCTCACTTGCGTGCCGGCCAGGGGCCGGCACTACCGGCAAGGCATCACGCGGCAAGTGCTTTTACCACCGCCTCGCTGAAGGCCGGAATGTCATCCGGCTTGCGGCTGGTGATCACGTTACCGTCGACCACCACCTCGGCATCGCGCCAGTTCGCCCCCGCATTGGTCAGATCCTGCTGCAGGGACGGCCAGGACGTCAGCGCGCGGCCATCGGCGAGGCCACTGTTGACCAGCAGCCACGGGCCATGGCAGATCGCCGCCACAGGCTTGCCTGCTTCGTCTACTGCGCGGACAAAGCCGAGTACAGCCTCGTCGGTACGCAGCGTGTCCGGATTGATGACCCCTCCCGGCAGCACCAGGGCATCGAAGCTGGCCGGATCGGCCTCATCCAGCGGAATATCCACTGCAACGGCGTCGCCCCAGTTCTTCTCTTTCCAGCCCTTGATCGTCGCCTCCTTTGCAGGCGACACGACGCTGACGCGCGCGCCTTCGGCTTCCAGCAGCCGCTTGGGTTCGGTCAGTTCGGACTGTTCAAAGCCGTGGGTGGCAAGGATGGCAATCTGCTTGCCCTTCAATCGTTCTGCCATGGGTGCACTCCGGTTGGGGGTGCCGACAGAATGGAAGAACGGCCCTTGCAGGGCAGTGACCCTGCCGTGCACGGCAGGTGGAGAGCTCCAGGTGGTGCCGGCCGCTGGCCGACACCTGCATCGCGCCATGCCGGCCAGCGGCCGGCCCTACCCGGTACCGGTCAGCGCTTGGGCTGCAGCATGGTGCCGGTGCACTTGGGCGAGCCGCAGCGGCACTCCCAGATCTTCTTCAGCTTGGCAGTGTGACGCTCGGCCAGAGTGATGCCGTAGTTGTAGGTCAGTTCCTCGCCGGGCGTGATGTCACGCAGCGCCTCGATGAACACCTTGTCACCGCGGCTGTCGCCGTCCTCGTCTTCCTCGATCACGGCCTCGCAGTTCGGCTCGCAGCTGTGGTTGATCCAGCGCGCGTCATTGCCTTTGTAGTTGGCATCGATCACCCAGTCGTCGTTCAGGGTGAACAGGAAGGTGTGGCCGCTTTCGACGTCGCCGCTGTCATCGGCATCAACATCGCCGTGGCTGCGCAGCAGGCCCTTGTACTGGATCACGCGCTCGCCCTGCTTGATCGGGGCCACGGCGAACACGCCGTTGCCATGGATGGCGGACTTGCGGGCTTGGATCTTCTTCGGCATCGGCACGGGCTGTTTGCAGCGGATGGAACCTGGATTCTCGCCCATTCCGGGTGATTGCGAAAATCACCCCGGTAGCGCAGCATGGCGCCCCGGCAACGGCCCGGCGCGTCCTCCCGCCCGGCCCAGCGCCGGCTGAATGCCCGGGTTGGATGGCGGCGAATAAAAGCGTACAATTTCAGTCCGCTTTAAGAACCACTCGCATCCCCATGTTGCGTGTCACCAAGCTCACCGATTACGCCACCGTGGTACTGACCGTGCTTGCCGCCCGTCCGGGCGAGGTGCTCAGTGCCACCGAGCTGGCCGAATTCACCGGCCTGGAGCCGCCCACCGTCAGCAAGGTGCTCAAGCCACTGGCCCAGGCCGGCCTGGTCGAAGGCCTGCGCGGTGTCCGTGGCGGCTACCGCCTGACCCGCCCGGCCATCGAGATCTCGCTGTTCGAAGTGGTCGAAGCGATGGAAGGGCCGCTGGCCCTGACCGAATGCAGCCACGACCACCACCAGTGCGGCATGGCGCCCAAGTGCGGCGCGCGCAGCAGTTGGCGGCTGATCAACGACGTGGTCTCCGAGGCCCTGCGCGATGTCACCCTCGCCCAGATCCTGCCCCCTCTTCCCCTTGCCGATGACGAACAGCGCCGCACCATCGCTGTCGACGTCGTCTCCTGATCCACAGGCAGCCCCCCCATGGCCACCGAAACCATCGAAAACGTCGCCCACGACGACACCCCCAACCGCGAGATCCACGAGCAGCTCGGCCGCAAGTATTCGGCCGGCTTCATCACCGAGATCGAGTCGGACTCCCTGCCGCCGGGCCTGGACGAGGACACCATCCGTGCCCTGTCGGCCAAGAAGGACGAGCCGGAGTGGATGACGCAGTGGCGCCTGGACGCCTACCGCCACTTCCTGACCCTGCCGATGCCGGACTGGGCCAAGCTGGAGATCGCCCCGATCGACCTGCAGGCGCTCAGCTACTACTCCGCGCCCAAGGGCCCGAAGTACGCCTCGCTGGATGACGTGCCCAAGGAGCTTCTGGACACCTACGACAAGCTGGGCGTGCCGCTGCACGAGCGCGCCAAGCTGGCCGGCGTGGCGGTGGATGCGGTGTTCGACTCGGTGTCGGTCGGTACCACCTTCCGCAAGGAACTCGCCGAGAAGGGCATCATCTTCTGCTCGATGTCCGAGGCCATCAAGGAGCACCCGGAGCTGGTGCGCCAGTACCTGGGCACCGTGGTGCCGGTCGGCGACAACTACTTCGCCGCGCTCAACTCGGCGGTGTTCTCCGATGGCAGCTTCGTGTTCATCCCCAAGGGCGTACGCTGCCCGATGGAACTGAGCACCTACTTCCGCATCAACGCCGGCCACACCGGCCAGTTCGAGCGCACCCTGATCGTGTGTGAGGACAAGGCCTACGTGTCCTACCTGGAAGGCTGCACCGCGCCGATGCGCGACGAGAACCAGCTGCACGCCGCCGTGGTCGAGCTGGTCGCGCTGGAAGACGCGGAGATCAAGTACTCCACCGTGCAGAACTGGTACCCGGGCGACGAGAACGGCGTCGGCGGCATCTACAACTTCGTCACCAAGCGTGCCGAATGCCGTGGCGCGCGCAGCAAGGTCACCTGGACCCAGGTCGAGACCGGCTCGGCGATCACCTGGAAGTACCCGTCCTGCGTGCTGCTGGGCGACGACTCGGTGGGTGAGTTCCACTCCGTGGCGCTGACCCATCACCGCCAGCAGGCCGACACCGGCACCAAGATGATCCACGTCGGCAAGCGCACCAAGAGCAAGATCGTCAGCAAGGGCATCAGCGCCGGCCGCGGCCAGAACACCTACCGCGGCCTGGTGCGGGTGGACCGCAACGCCGATGGCGCGCGCAACTACACCCAGTGCGATTCGCTGCTGATCGGCAAGCAGTGCGGCGCGCACACCTTCCCCTACATCGAGGTGAAGAACCCGGGCGCCACCGTCGAGCACGAGGCCACCACCTCCAAGATCTCCGACGACCAGCTGTTCTACTGCCGCGCCCGTGGCATCAGCCAGGAAGACGCGGTGTCGATGATCGTCGACGGCTTCTGCAAGCAGGTGTTCCGCGAACTGCCGATGGAGTTCGCGGTGGAAGCCAAGAAGCTGCTGGAAGTCTCGCTGGAAGGTTCGGTGGGCTGACCGCCCGCCCCTGCCCCTCGCAAACGCATTCTCTTTACCGGCGGGCCGCGGCCCGCCCCACGGAAATCCCCACCATGCTGAAGATCGAAAACCTCCACGCCCGCATCGGCGACAAGGAAATCCTCAAGGGCCTGTCGCTGGACGTCCAGCCGGGCCAGGTGCACGCCATCATGGGCCCGAACGGCGCCGGCAAGTCCACCCTGGGCAATGTCCTGGCCGGCCGCGACGGCTACGAAGTGACCGAAGGCAGCGTGCAGTTCGACGGCGTCGACCTGCTCGACCAGGACCCGGAAGCGCGCGCCGCCGCCGGCCTGTTCCTGGCGTTCCAGTACCCGGTGGAAATCCCGGGCGTGAACAACACCTACTTCCTGCGCGCGGCACTGAACGCCCAGCGCAAGGCACGCGGCGAGGAAGAACTCGATTCCATGCAGTTCCTCAAGCTGGTGCGCCAGAAGCTGGCCGTGCTGCACCTGAAGGACGAACTGCTGCACCGTGGCGTCAACGAAGGCTTCTCCGGTGGCGAGAAGAAGCGCAACGAGATCTTCCAGCTGGCCGTGCTGGAACCGAAGCTGGCGATCCTGGACGAAACCGACTCGGGCCTGGACATCGATGCGCTGAAGAGCGTGGCCGATGGCGTCAACGCACTGCGCGCCGCCGACCGCTCGTTCCTGGTCATCACCCACTACCAGCGCCTGCTGGACTACATCAAGCCGGACGTGGTGCACGTGCTGGCCGATGGCCGCATCGTCAAGACCGGTGGCCCGGAACTGGCCCTGGAACTGGAAGCGCACGGCTATGATTTCCTGAAGGACCGGGTCGTGCCCGAGGCGGCGGTCTGATGAGCGCCTTGCTTGATTCGATGGCCCAGGCCTTCTGCGGCAGCGATGCGCGCCGCGAAGTGCTGGATGCGGCCCTGCGTGACGGCCTGCCGGCCGCCCGCAACGAGGCTTGGAAGTACACCTCGCTGCGGCAGCTGGAACGCCGTGCGTTCGCTGCGGCACCGCTGCAGGGCCCGGCGCTGGACGCCGCCCTGCTGGAGGACATTCCGGCACCGCGCCTGGTGTTCGTCAACGGCCGTCTGGATGCCGCGCTGAGCGACGTGCAGGCCTTGCCGGCCGGCGTGCAGCTGCAGCCGCTGTCGGTCGCACTGGCCGCTGGCGAAGATGCCGTGCGTTTCCTCGGCCGCCGCTACGAGCGCAGCGAGGAGATCTTCGCCCGCCTGAATGCCGCGCTGGCCGATGAAGGCGTGGTGCTGCGCGTGGATGAAGGCGTGCAGGTCGAAACGCCGCTGCAGCTGGTATTCGCCAGCGTCGCCGGCGACACCGACCTGGCCTGGCATCACCGCCACCTGATCGAACTGCGTGCCGGCGCCAGCCTGGGCGTGGTCGAGCACCGCTTCAGCGTGGGTGACTCCGCCCACCTGGACAACACCGTGCTGCATGCCCACGTCGCTCGCGATGCCGTGCTCAAGCACGCCCGCGTGCAGGCCGGCAGCGCGCGCCAGACCAGCTTCCTGCGCACCGACGCCGTGCTGGCCCGCGACGCGCAGTACCACCGCGTGGACCTGGAACTGGGCGCCGCACTCAGCCGCCATGAACTGAACGTGCGCCTGGAAGGTGACAACGCCCAGCTGACCGCCAACGGCGTGCTGCTTGGCAATGGCCGCCGCCACGTCGAAACCCGCCTGGGTATCGACCACATTGCACGCGATACCGCCTGCGAGCTGCTGTGGCGCGGCGTCGCCGCCAACCGCAGCCGCGTGGTGTTCCATGGTGGCATCCAGATCCGCGAAGGCGCCGATGGCACCGACGCGAACCTGTCCAACAAGAACCTGCTGCTGTCGGCCGATGCCGAGATCGACACCCAGCCAACGCTGGTGATCGACGCCGATGAAGTGAAGGCCGCGCATGGCGCGACCGTCGGCCAGCTCGACGCCAATGCGCTGTTCTACCTGCGCTCGCGCGGCCTGCCGCAGGCACAGGCGCAGGCACTGCTGAGCGCCGCGTTCTGCCACGAGCCGTTGAAGATTCTGCCGGACGCACTGCGTGCGCAGCTGGCACGCCGCCTGGACAAGGCCCTCGCCGAGGCGGGTGTGGCATGAACCTGTCCACGCCGCGACCGATCGAAGAACGCACCGGCGCCCCCGACTGGGACCGCGTCCGCCTCGACTTCCCGCTGCTGATGCGTGAAGTGCATGGCAAGCCGCTGGTCTATTTCGACAATGCCAACACCGGCCAGAAGCCGGTGCAGGTGATCGGCGCGGTGGACGAGTTCTACCGCCGCTACAACGCCAACGTCAGCCGCGCGGTGCATGCACTGGGCAGCGAAGCCACCGACGCCTACGAAGGCGCACGCAACACGCTGGCACGCTTCCTCAACGTGCGCCCCAGCGACCTGGTGCTGTGCAGCGGCACCACCTTCGCCATCAACCTGGTGGCCTACTCGTGGGCGCTGCCGCGGCTGAAGGCCGGTGACGTGATCCTGATCACGCGCATGGAGCACCACGCCAACATCGTGCCGTGGCAGCTGGTCGCGCAGCGTACCGGTGCCACCATCCGCGTGGCCGAGATCACCCCCGATGGCGCGCTGGACCTGGATGCGCTGCGCGCGGCGATGACCCCGGAGGTCAAGCTGCTGGCCGTCACCCACGTCTCCAACGTGCTGGGCACGGTCAACCCGGTGCGCGAGATCTGCCGCGAAGCGCGCAAGCGCGGCATCATCACCGTGGTCGATGGCTCGCAGGCCGTGCCGCACCGCAAGGTCGACGTGGCCGCGATCGGCTGCGACTTCTACGCCATCACCGGCCACAAGATGTGCGGCCCGACCGGCACCGGTGCGCTGTGGGCGCGCCGCGAGCACCTGGACGCGATGCCGCCGTTCCTCGGTGGCGGCGAGATGATCAAGGAAGTCAGCTTCGACGGCACCGTGTTCAACGATGCCCCGCACAAATTCGAAGCCGGCACCCCGAACATCGCCGGTTTCATCGGCCTGGGTGTGGCTGCCGACTACCTGCAGCAGCTTGGCCAGGAGAACGTGGAAGCACGCGAAGCCGAACTGCTGGCGCACTTCACCGAAGAACTGCGCCGCGTCGACGGCCTGCGCATCATCGGCGAAGCGCCGGAGAAGGCTGCGGTGGTCTCGTTCCTGATCGATGGCGCGCATGCGCACGATCTGGCCACCCTTCTGGATCTGGAAGGCGTGGCCGTGCGCTCGGGTCAGCACTGCGCACACCCGCTGCTGCAGTACTTCGGCGTCGCGGCTACCTGCCGCGCCTCGCTCGCGTTCTACAACACGCATGCCGAGATCGAGCGGTTCATGACGGCGTTGACGAAGGTGCGAAAGCTGCTGGGCTGAAGATTCGCCAGAATCGAGGAAGTATGAGAACGTCGCAGGAAACTGCGGCGTTTTTTATTGCGCACTGAACGCAACCAAGCAGAGGCGTGACCGGGAAGCACCGAGTGATGCCAGGAACGGGCAATCTCACCCTAATGCCGATCCATCCACCATCAACGGCCTTGAGGCACCGTCTCCTACATGCCAACAAGCATGGATACCCCGGATGCAATCAAGAAGACGTACATCATCACGACGCCCCTCAGCACCCACCGTTCCCCCTGATGGAGCGTCTGCCCTTTGGAAGTAAGGGCAAGCACTGCAATACCGCGCAAGCACCTAAGCCACCAATCAACCTTGATGATTCCAACTGCAGCGAGTACTTCCGGCCGTTCACGCTCGATTTTAAGCAACATCCTGTGAGCCGCAAATGCGTTTATCCACATGGCACCTAGAATGATGGAAGCCCAAATGGGGAAGCTCTCAACAAGGCTTTTCATCGTTCTTCACCCTGGCACCGCGCTATAAAAACTCGTCAAACAGGCGCCGAAGATCAAATCAATCCGCAATTTCTGCAATACGGCAAACCCCTCCACCCACATCCGCCTCAACTCTGACGTAGAGATTATTCGTAAAATACACATCCCCATGGCAAACCACGCGGACACTGCTCTCGTAGTAAGTTACAAGAAGTGAGGAATCAGTAGCGACCTCAGGCTTCACAACCCTGCTTTCACCGACAGGAATTGATCCTACGCCTACCACACCACCGCCAACCTCCAAGCTGACGCCATAAATCACGCCCCTTCCAACATTCTTTACAACAATCACCGGATCCGACAACCAATCACAACCCTGCAACCCCAGCGAAAGAACCACAGCAGCCAGGCATGATTGGATTCGACCACTCCACGCGGTTGAGTGCTCAGCACCCAGCTTGCATTTCGCCATTTCTTGCAGCCTCCGAACATTGAAACGACTTCCTGTGCGACTGCCGGAGCCACACAAGCCACGGCCCCACCGCGAGTACCACCCGAATCAACAGCAAACAGAGCCATTCATGGCTTAGTCCCAATTCAATACGCCGCGGGTGACGGAAAAGCCTGCGGAGCATGCCGAACAATCACCGGCGTTGCAGGCCCTTTGAAGCTACTCCATCACATAGCGCCCGCACACCCAATCTTCTACGTAGCAATCAGCTATGGATTCGATGCGTTCAATGGCGCAAGAAGCCCCTTGACGTACCCACCGAGACCAACTACGTCCTCAGCTGTACCAATCAGGTCCCGTCGCATCATCTTCTCGACATGCTCTACACCACCAAGTCGCGCGACAACATCCGCAAGGAAAGTGACATCTCCCGCAAATAACGTCACGTCCTGATCCAGCTTTACAACCCAGCGACCATCACGCGAAAACAAGAAATGATCACGCATGAAGTTCCCATCTTCCAGCCAGTAGGAGCGCAGGCCATCCAGACCTCGCTCAATTTCCACGGGGCTTCCCCTGTCGGAGCACTCTGAACATCGAACCGCGCACATTGCGATATCTGCAAAGTGCTCCGAAAGTGCGCTCAGCCACGCCGCCCAAACATCGTTCGGAGCAAAGTCCTCATACAGGTTGCGATCAAACGCCATCCCTGCCCAGTCCTCCCGGAGGAGAGGGAGATCCGGAGGGTTAGCATCCGAGAGGGATGCCGCAATGCAGTCTGGCAAGCAACATTTATTGCTCATGGCTTTTCTGACTGCACTCAAGCCCACTCATCAATACTCCGCCTAACGGCCAACACCTGTGCTTCGGCATAGCGGGGATCGCGAATACGGATATCGGCATCATCAAGATAGTGCCATATCACGTGAGGACCCCCTATTTCATACGAACTTGACCGAATCACGTTCTTGATAAATTCCGCCCTCTGGTACCAGCCAGACACCTGTTCCTCGGAAGCAGGCTCGGATTCCAACAGCCTCCGCAGACAGGCTAGAACGATATTCTTTTCATCGATAGCGCTCAATGCGAAACCTCATATTATTCAACCAAGGGGAAATTCCCCCAAAGCCTATCGGCGTGATCGATCAGCTCGCAATGACACAGACGCAATCGCGCAACGTGGAGAACTGAGCTGCCCAGGAGTGCCATGGCGTACTGTGACATCTGCGACTCTACCAGCGATCGAGAACGTTCCGAGGCCCCTTCCTGGCAAGTTTCACCCCTAACACGGGGAACATGTGATCACATGTTAGGCGCGCCTTTGAATCATCCCGCTTTCCTGCCATAGAAGGCAGAAATGAAAGCACATGACGTCATTTCCACAACCTATCACTCACTTCAGATCTTCAAGATTGACGAGCACGTCCCCAAATTTCGCACGTGGCACGGGACCAGGGATTCGTAGGGAGCGAACTTCAAGGGGGGCGTGAATTTCGCCAAGCAGCAGATCACCTGTCGAATTGTCAGCTTCTCTTGTCCTGTACACCCCAATTATCGAAACCCATGAATACGCGTATTCGTCAAATACGCCTCGCTGCATATCTACTGGACCTCTAATTCGAACTTGAGTCTCCTCAGTCACTCCGGCCTCAAACAACTCTTTGCTTGAATTCAGTACAAAGAGCCCCCCACTCACCCCGAGATACCCCTCCATCCGCACCAACTTTCCATCGAATAGCCGGGGCGTAGCAGCTAGTTCCCGGAAGCTGACTCGGCAAGCGGAGCTGCCCTCGACCCCACAGCTCTTTCCAGACGGTTCGCCCCCGCCTTCTTGATGCCTGCAACCAGCCCCGTAGAAAATAAAAAAAATAACCATGAAAAACCGGAAATCAACATTCACGCCCACACCTCTGCGTCGCCATCCAGCGCCATGGGATACCGCTCACCTTCTTCGCTCCACACCCATAAACCCAAGCTCCTCCTGCCAGCCGAAAAGTGCGCGGAATCATTGATAGCCAAGCTCATCAACAATAGCCTTGCACTCGGGATCCAAATCGACATGAAATGATTTCAACTCCCCGGACGGCAGTTTTCCGTCGTCCGAGCGATGCATTACTGCATATCCTCGCAGCCCTGCCACCGTCCCCTCAGGAGCAATGTCGTAGACATCCCCACCCCACCCCCGCGACGACTTTACATAGTCGGCCACCACCAAAAGACAGTTGTCATCCAGCCGACCGCTTCCTATTTAATGTAGCGAACAACCAGCGACAGATACAAGACATAGCACTGAAGTGCGCGCAAACCCTTGAAGAACCATCGCTGGTCGTCGGCATCGAGATGAACTTGTAGATTTCACAGCACTCCCGCCACTTGTCGAGAAACCCAGGAAGGAACACCGTGGGCCGCGTGTCCACCCGCGTTTGCGGTGGTGATTCTATCAATAGCGCGTCAGCCACTGTTTGACGACAACGTGCTCCCATTCTACTTGGGATAGCCATTCGCCCATCACCCCTTCAGCCATGACCATCCGAACCACCTCACCAGAAAGCTCATACACCGTACGCTCGATGACATTTCCATTGACAGCGGTAATCACCGCCGGTGAAGCCAACGCATCGGTGCAAGTGTACATGACCACTTCATCGGCAGCGCCCAGCACTATATACAGGCCATGCGCACCAACACCGCGAGTGCCGCCCGAATCAGTGGAAAGCCAGCCCTTTTTCCCTCCGACAGCCCACCCTCGACCTCTCGGCAATAATCGTCACACACTCATTCAAAGGAAGCCCACAGGTGTCAGCCGACTTGACGACACCATAACGATCGACCAAGACGAAATATACCCTTAACCTTTCGCTTCCATCCTGATCAAATGATCTCCTGACATCAATTAAATGCACCCTGCATATTTGTGCTTCTGGCACATTTTCGAAAGAATTGAAAACTGACTCGATCGCCAATTCGTATTGATTAGCCGCTGCGTTTCCCGGATCATGATTCATGACCACATCCAAACGTTTATCTCTTCCGCCACAGGCGGCAATTCCTAAAAAACAAAGCGCCGCCACAATAATACCGGCCAGCCACCCAAAGCGATCAAGCACTTGGGAATTTCTCACTGAAATACCTCCCAAAACTTGGCGCACCCGCAATCTACATCCTTTCACAGAACCCGAGCATTCGCTTCACAATGATCGAGGCACACTGGCGTTCGTCAATACCACAAGTCCCCGCAGTCAAGAGTTTCCCGCTACCATCAGTCAATACATAGAAAATCCTTCTATTTCTCCGCCCCTCCCGAGAGAGTTCGAGCTGCGATACCACTAACTCTGCATTCACTTCCCGCTCCCCATCCACAGGGCGCGAATGTATGAGTTCATCCATATCAGCATGGATCTTCTGAGATGAGGAGCTGTCGTGGTCCTGGTTGGCCACCCGAAGAAGACAACCGCGGTCCTGCACACAGGAGGCAAGAAGCAGCATCGGTAAGGCAGCAGATAGAGAAATTATGATCTTCATCGAGACCTGCCCAACCAATAACCTCGAGTTCAAACCAGAATGCGCTCCGCACCACCCGTTCCTATCATCGAATCCGAACGAATTATTATCGGCATTCGCGCAACTGCTGCCTCTAATTGGAGAGCCCCACCCCGCAAGGTGGAACCCCGACCCGTTCATGCCGCAATCTCTGAAGATCCATCTCCATCAGTTCGCGCGTAGTCTCCGGCGGATCAAGACGCAAGCCTTCCTCGAGGATTTGCATTGCGCGCTTACAGTCCCCCCCGCCTTGCTCAAGGGAGAGGAACAGTGCCAATCGCTGCATTGAACTAACGTCCATTCGTGCGACCCCCTCCTCAAGCCAGTAGCGATACCGCTCCATGTCGCCACGCGTCGAGTAGTGCCATTCGAGCTTTAGACGGGCCTCTGCATTCCCGTTTTCAGCCATCGAAATCTGATGTTCCAATTCTTCCTGGGAAAGGGCCAAACTTGGCGCTTCATCATGTTTCTCATTTCGGGAAAGCCGCTCTTCCTGGGGCTCCCCGTTACCGCAGCCAACAAGCAGCAAAGACAAAACAACGGAATTCGAAAGAATTTTCATTGCTTCACCTTCACCGTTTCTATTCTACGAATTCTGGACCCCAATTCAGGCTCAGCAAACTGATAGGATATTGAACCATCAGCTTTGATCGTAATCGAACGAATGGCGGGACCCGTCGGCCCCGTCCCTCCAGGCGAGAACCTTTGCCATACACCTGCACCTCCGGTTCCGTTCTCACCCATACTGACACGGAGCGTCATATCATCTCCAGGCTTGTAGTTTTTTGGATAGCGAACGAATCCGTTGGGAGCATATACGGACGACTTATTCAGGTTCGCCCATCCCTGAGCAAAAGCCTTTGCCTGACCGATTTCCGCCCCAAGGTGGCAACCTGCCATGAATATTTCCTGGCCCTGTTTTAGCCCAAACTGGGTCCGAGCCATATCCCATGAGCTGACTGTGGAGTAGTTTTCCATGCGCCCCCCTCGCTGGTCCTGAATGACCATGTTATTGGCGTGCCCTGCGACCGTGAACTTGCCCGGAATGTTGAGCGCATCTCCTGCCGCTCTCAGCCCGTTCGGATCAGCTTCACTGAACACGTTCATGTCTGCCCTGCCGTCCGGATCCTTGAACTTATACGGATTGGCAGAAGCGTAGCGATAGCGATTGAATGAAGCCCCTTCCGAACTAGCTGCAACTGGATCAGCCCCCAGAAATGCGACAGTTTGGAAGTCATAGTACCGCTGCTGCATGTAACTCAGCCCGGTCCCGGAGTCCGTCACATGCCCCGTATATCCCGGCCCATCCTTCAACGGCCGATTCACCACCGCCCCATACGGCTCATACACCGTACGCTCGATGACGTTTCCGCTGGCATCGGTGATCGCCACCGGTGAACCCAGTGCATCAGTGTGGATGTACTCGACGACTTCCTGTGCGGCCGCCGGAGCTACACAGGCCGCCAGCACCACCACCGTGAGCACCGCCCGAATCAACAGCAAAGAGAGTCCATTCATGGGTTAGTCCCAGCTCAGTACGCCGCGGGTGACGGGATGATCGGCCGACCACGGCGAGCAACCACCGGCATTGCAGGCACGCACGCGATAGTCGCCGGCGCAGTAGGCATTCCCGTCTGCACTCACGTAGGCGTTGGGCCCGGTATACAAACGCTTTCCTCCGCCGCCACTCTCAAGCTGGTACTCGGTGGCATCAGGCACTTGATTCCATCCCACCGAACACTGCACCTGATACGGTGCCTTGCGAGTGGTCAGCCATTCCGCAAGATAGAAGTAGGGTGTCCCTGGCGGAAGTGCGACCACAACCGTCGCAATGCCCGAGTACGGACTGCACCCCGCGAAATTGCACGCCCTCACGCGATAGGCGTAGCTGCCTTTGCCACGGCTGGCACCAAAGCTGTTCCCGCCGCCGTTATGCACCACCGTCCAGCCACCACCGTTGGCACTCTCCTCCAGCACGAAGCTCTCGCTGTTGGCCGGCACCGACCAGCTCAGGCTGTACTGCGGCACGTTCACCAGGCCCGGCGCGCTGATCACCGGCTCGATCGTCGGCGGTCCGATCACCGCTACCGTCGACGTGGCCGACCAGGGTCCGCAGCCCGCGCCGTTGCAGGCGGCAACCCGATAGCCGTAGTTGCCCACACCACGCGCGGCGGTGGCATAGGAACCCGCGTTGCCGTCGAACAGCGTGACCCATCCACCACCATTGCTGCTTTCCTGCAGGGTGTAGCGCGTGGCACCAGCCACCCCGTTCCAGCCAATGCCGATACTGCCCGGCGCAGCGCGTGCCGGCGCAGAAAGACCTGGCGCAGTGGCAGGCGGATACACCACCGTCACCGCAGCCGTTGCGCTGTATCCCGTGCACCCCACCGGGTTACATGCGCGAACCCGGTAGTTGTAGCTTCCCGCTGCCTTGCCACTGAAGGCCTTGGACTGACTGATGGCGTTGTGCACCTGGGCCCATGCGCCACCATTGGCGCTTTCCTCCAGCTCATAGCGCTCGGCACCGGAAGCCGCAGACCAGGCCACGTTGTAGCTGCCGTTGAAGGCCGTGGCAGGCAGGTTCAAGGTCGGCACAGTGGATGGCGCCAATGCCACGGCCACTGATGCGACATTGCTCCATCCGCCGCACACCGCCCGGCAGCCGCGCACGCGGAACTGATAGGTTCCCGTGACCAGGCCGGTGCTGGTGAACGATTGCGCCGCGCCATCAAAGACCGTGCTCCAGGTGCCCGCAAGCGCACGCTGCAGCTCATAGCGGTTGGCACCACCGGCCGGGCTCCAGGTCAGGTTCACGCTGCCCTGGGTGATGTAGCCCGGCGCACTCAGCGCGGGAACGCCGGGTGCGGCTTCGCCATGCACCTGGGACACCAGGCTGCCTGACAGGTAGAGATAGTCGGTCTGTTTGCCGGTACGTTCGTTGCGCTGGAATCGCAGCACACCGCCGTTGTCGTAGAACGAGTAGATTGCCCCCTTGCCACTGGCGCTGGCCTTCACCCGGCGCCCGTGGGCGTCATACTCGTAGCTCTCTGCTGTACCCGCCGCACGCAGCCGGTTGCCGTAGTCAAACGCGAAAGCCTGGCCATTGCGCACCGAAAGATTGCCCTGCACGTCATAGCCAAGACCGGTCACGGTTGCCCCGGTTCCGGTTTCGATCACGTTGACCAACCGATTCGTCGGATCGAAATAGTGCGTACGATCGCGGCTGCCGACCTTGGCACGGCGCAGGTTGTCCAGCGCATCATACTCATACAATGCGTTGCCGAAGCCCGGTGCAGTGACCGTCCGCAACCGGTCCAGGCCGTCATAGGTCATGTCCCGGTTACCGGGCGCCCCGGGCAGGCCATCGGAAATGGCCATCACGTTGCCGCCGGCATCGTAGTCGTAGCTGTCATCCAGCACTGCGGCCGCTGCGGTGGCATCGCGGCTGCGGTCGGGCAGCCCGCGGGCATTCTGGGTCAACGTGTGCACGATCCCGTTGCCATAGACGAAGCGGGCCAATGCGCCGTTGGCGAAGTAACTGGCCTCTTTCGCATAGCCACCGACCGTCGTCGCCCGACCCAGTGCATCCGGCGTATAGCTGACGACGCGCCCCCCCGGGTAGATATTGCTGGCCAGTGTGCCGTTGGCATCGTAGCCATAGGCCAGGCTCAGGCTTCCCAGATCCGGATGCTGCAGGGTTTCGCCACTGAGCAGGCGGCGGCGGTTGTACTGGTAGCGGTTGACGACCATCGGCCGGGCCGGGTCGTTCTGCGTATTGATCTCGGCAGGCAGACCATCAGGCGCGTAGGACCAGTTCTGATTTCCGCGCCCATCCGGGAAGATCAGGGTCGACAAGCGGTTGGCAGCATCGTAACTGCGCTTCACCGCACGTCCACTGGCCAGCGCTTCACTGCGGTTGCAGTCGGTGGTGCTGGTCAAACCCGTGCCGGCCGCCGACCACAGCACGTTGCCTGCCGCGTCGTAGTCCTGCACGGTCGCGCCGGTTTCCGGTTCGATGGTCTTGCACAGCTGCTGGTAGCCGTCATAGACGTAGCGGCGGGTCAGCGACTGGCTGCCGTCTGCACTGCGGCGGGTGATCGCCAGCGGCTTGCCCAACGTGTCTCGCTGGATCTCGGTCACCACGCCTTCCGGATGCTGCAGCGTCAGCGGCATCTCATAGCTGGGCTGGTCGTAGGCAAGATGACGGGTCGTCGTGGCCTGGCCGCGTGGATTGGTCACCTTCACCGACAGATTGCCCACGTACTCGGTGCGGGTAACCAGTGCCCCCAGCTCGGACGATTGACTGACCACGGTGGGGCGGCCCAACGCGTCGTACTGCGTCGTGGTGCCGGCCAGGGTGGCATTGATATCGGAGAACTGCCGCGTGGGATACGAGGCAAACACGGTCTTGCCGCTGGTGTCGTAGCGGGTCACCACGGCGCTGTCCAGCACGTTGTTGGCGTTTTCGGTCACCAGCACCGGGCGGAACATCGCATCCAGGTAGGTATCCGTGCGCCGCCCGCCCTGCGTGCGAGAGTGCTTCCACGCACCGGCGGGCACCCCCAGCTGCGCGCCACCCAGCCGCTGCAGGTCCATGGTTACGCCATTCCAGTTCACGCTGTCGCCGCCAGGGAACTGCTGGCTGCGCAGCCTGCCCATGCTGTCGTAGCTGAAGCTGGTGGTTGCGCCGGTTTCGTCGGTCAGCGAGGTGATCCAACCGTTGTCGTCGACGGCAACCGTGCGCACCGCGCCATTGGGCGCTTCGGGCGTGGCCGGCATGCGCAGCTGCTGCGGAACGCCACGCTTCCATCCCGAAAGATGGCTGGTATTGCCGCGGCCATCGGCCACCGAGGCAACCGTGCCGTCGGCTGCGTAGGTCACCTGCTGCGCCAGGCGGCCGAATGCATAGGCGCGTAACGGCAGTGCTTTGGCCGTATCGAATTCGGTTCGCGACTGCTCGATGCCATTGAGCACACTGCGCGCCACCTGGCCGTTCACCCATAGCGCGGGATTGTCGTAGTAGCTGGTGCTGCTGGTGCGACTCTGGCCGGCGGAATTCGCTTCGACAACGGAAACTTCGCGGACGAAGGCATCAAAGGCCTGCACCGTACGGGTGAACTGCACGCCGTCCTGATTGATGATCGTGCTCTGCACTGGGCGGTTCAGATGCTCTCCCAGCTCCGTGGCCCCGTACTTGAGATTCCGACCCGCCTCGCGCGGGAACGGTGCGCTGGCAAGCTGCGCGTCCGGGTAGTAGTTACTGCGCTCGGTTCGAACCACCGCGCCACCAGAGCTGGTTGTCGTCGACAGCAGCAGACCGTCGTTATAGCCAACTTCCTTTCCGAATTCGTATGTCCGGATCGTGCCATCCGGCAGGGTTTCAATCGTTATCTTGGGCTCTGCCTGCCCCACCGGGATCGCCGGCCACCCAGCCTGGTCGACTCTCCTGTCGTACTCCCACCCCAGATTGGTGTACTGATAGCTCCACTCCGCCGTGGGCATCCCCGGGCCACTTATCCGCTTTGCCACCAGCGACATCGCGTCCCGATAGATAGGCGTGAGATTCCATCCGTCGGCCAGCAACTGGTCGTCGCCGGAAGTCTGGCAGTTGAATGGAACATTCTTGCGGCCATGCCGGAAGGGTCGGAACACGAAGGTTCCCACCGCGCCTGATGGGTGCGTGATGGAGGCTGCAACCTCGGTCTCCACAATCTTGTTCGTCTTCGCGCAAAGAGCCGGGACCTCCATATAGGCCCAAACGTCCTGCCCGGTGTACTCCTGATACTTCTTCGTCACATTGACAGGCGGCAGGTTGTAGCTCCACGCCGTCCCGTCCGGCAGCGTCACCGACTGCAACACACCGGCCGGGGTGTAGCCATAGGTCCAGGTTCGACCCGCTGCCGTCGCCGTTGCGATACGGCCCAGGGAGTCATAGGCAAGGCTGATGCTGCGCCCATCGTTGGCAACGATTCGATCCAGCCGCCCGCCACTCCATTCGTAGCGGACCCAGTTACCGAAACGATCGACAACCTGGGATGGATAGAGGAAGACCTTTTTCCGTTTCAGCGTGGCATGGGTGATGGTGTCGTAGGGCTGGAGAACGGCAGACTCGTTCTCGCGCGCCACCATCCAGTCGAAGTAGTACTTGGTTCCATCCGGCGCGTGGCCCAGAAAGCCTTCGCCCGGCTGGCCGCTCTTGAGCGCACTGAGGCAGGAGAAGAACCATCCCCCTTTTGTGTTCCAGGGCGTTGGCGTGCCAACCTGCGGAGTTGGCTGGCGCGCGTCCCCGCTGCCCGCCAGGACGGTTTCACCCCCTCCGCCCGGCAATGAAAGCCTCACCCCATCCCAATAGGTGTGGGGAGAAAAATTGATGGTCTGGGTATGCTTGTAGTTCCAGACATCCAGCGACGGAGGTGCGGAAACTGTCGAGCAACGGGCGCTTGGCGTCCAATGCCCGCCGATCGCAGTTTCCGGCTGGTCTCCGTAAGTGCCTGAAAGCGACGGAATGTCGAGATCCCAGTTTCCATACTCCTTGTCATTTGCACTGCCGCTGACATCCCCATAACTGCGGCTGAGCGAAACCGCGAGCCCACCATTGCCCGGAATCGAAACATCCGTGGCCTTGAAGCTGATCGAGCCGTCGTAGAGATTGACCTGCTCGCCGAAGATCTCGCCCTTCAGCGGTTCGACAAGGTCCCCGTACTTCAGTCGCTTGTCGTACTCCTGCCGCCAGGTGGGAACGATCTGGGCGGAAACGCCGACCGGTGCCAGCACGCACAGGGCAACGACACCGAGAAGCAGACCCTTGGCAGCCATTGCCGCGCGCGGATGAGAAATGAGGCCAGACTGCATGCAGATCCTCCCTGGATCGACGTCCCTGTGTGCCCCACCCGCGCCGAACGGCAGTTGGCCTTCGACCAGGCGGCACCCACGCCGGCAGACAGCCACGCGTTGCTTCACGGTGGGCGGGTGCTGGTCACAGATATGAACGAATAATGAAGATGGCGTCAAGTCCACGCATTGGCCACACTCGGCAAAGTCACGTCAGCCAGCAGCCTCCCGTGCCCTTCCCTGCTCCACCTAGAATGTCCCCATGAGCACCCTGACCTTCCGCGCCGCCACGCCGGCCGACATCCCCGCCCTCATTGCCCTCGTCACCTCGGCCTACCGCGGCGATGCCAGCCGCGTCGGCTGGACCACCGAAGCCGACCTGCTGGACGGCGCCCGCATCGACGCCGAAGGCATCCAGGCCGACCTGGACCGCCCGCGCTCCACCATCCTGCTGGCCGAGCGCGGGGACCAGCTGGTGGCCTGCGCCCATGTCGCCGATGTCGACGGCAAGGGCTACTTCGGCATGTTCTCGGTCGACCCGGCCCAGCAGGGTGGCGGCGTTGGCAAGCAGCTGATGGACGCCGCCGAAGCGCACGCCGCACGCGAATGGAACGTGCCGGTGATGCAGATGACGGTGATCGACGTGCGCGACGAACTGATCGCCTTCTACGAGCGTCGCGGCTACAGCCGCACCGGCATCAAGAAGCCGTTCCCGTATGGCGACGAGCGTTTCGGCATCCCCAAGCGCGACGACCTGCGCTTCGAGATCCTTGAAAAGCCGTTGACCGGAGCCGTCGCGTGAGCGAGGCCTGGACCTTTGTCTGTGCCGGCGCCGAGCTGTTGCCGGGCGAAATGAAGAGTGTGTTCGACGAGGTGACCGGCACGCCGATCGTGGTATTCAACCTCGACGGCGAGCTGTACGCCCTGGAAGACCAGTGCACGCATGAAGAGTTCGAGCTGTCCTCGGGCGAGTTCAACACCACCGAAGGCAGTGTGGAGTGCGTGCTGCACGGGGCGCGCTTCGACGTGCGTGACGGGCGCGCTTTGTGCGCGCCGGCCTACAGCCCTGTGCCCAAGTTTCCGGTGAAGCGCGAGCACGACGCCATCTGGACCCGCGACGACCGGGATTGAGGCGGCGCTCCGCCCGGAGAGATCATTCACGGGGCGCCCCGCCAGAGAGCATCAACCCATGGGGTGGATCTATCGGAAAGCCATGAGGACCCTTCCAGGGCGCCCCGTGGCCGCCTCGGGGGGCCGCCACGCCCCGTACATGCGAATCATTATCGTTGATGTTATTCTACGTAACATCTTCGTAACGACTCCGCCCCTCGCGCCATGGCTTCGCCCGCGCCCACCGCCACGCTGTGCCAGCTTGCCCGTCAAGGGTGGCCGCTGCTTGTGGCCGTGCTGCTGACGCTGCTGCTGGGCTGGTCGGCACTGCACGAAGGACGCGACAACGGCACTGCTGCCAACGGCTGGCAGGCACAGGCTGAAGATCTGCAGCAGGTCATGCCGATGCCGGCCCCGCCGGCGGACGAGTGCCCGCACCCTGCCGCGCCAGCACCGGAGCCGCCGCTGGATGGCGAGGGCACCACGCCCTGTACCGGACTGGCTCCCCCGCGCGCCGCCCTGGTCGTGCATGTTCCGCTGTGGCGCTCCAACGCCCTGCGCTGGCAGCTGCACGATCCCGCACTGCGGTTGAACCCCGGCCACGCACCGCCCGCACCGCACGCCAGCTGAGACGCCCTGCGGCTGTTGCCGTGCGTCTGACGTCATTCGCCCATAGCCGAGCATCGGCTCGGCTCTACAGACGAAGCCCTCCACGTGCCCACGCGCTGCCTGCGCTGCGGCTCTCCCCCTTTCCCGATCCACGCCACGACCCATCGCCATGACCTACATCACGTCCCGCAAGCACGCCCCGCGCGTTTCCCTGCTCGCCACCGCCACCCTGGCCGCGGGCTTCGCGCCGCTGGCTGCGCAGGCCGCCGACAGCGCCGACGCCGGCTCCCGCAACGCCACTGAGCTGGACAAGGTGCAGGTGCGCGGCAGCTGGTTCAACCCGTCCTCGCCGAAGTTCACCGCCGAGCTGCTGGACACCCCGAAGTCAGTGTCGATCGTGTCGGAGAAGCTGATCGCCGAAACCGGTGCGACCAACCTGCAGGATGCGCTGCGCATGGTGCCGGGCATCACCTTCGGTGCCGGCGAAGGCGGCAATCCGACCGGTGACCGCCCGTTCATCCGGGGCTTCGATTCGCAGAGCAACGTGTTCGTCGACGGCCTGCGCGACGTCGGCTCGCAGACCCGCGAGATCTTCGACCTGGAGCAGGTGGAAGTGGTCAAGGGACCGAGTTCGGCCTACGGCGGCCGTGACTCCGGCGGTGGCAGCCTGAACCTGGTGAGCAAGACGCCGAAGCTGAAGAACGAGACCAGCGCCAGCATGGGCATCGGTACCGACAGCTACGCACGCGGCACCGTGGACGCCAACTACGTGCTGGGCGACGGCATCGCCGCCCGCCTGAACCTGATGAAGCACGCGTCGGACATCGCCGGTCGTGATGCGGCCAATGTCAGCCGTTGGGGCATCGCGCCGTCGATCGCGTTCGGCCTGAACGGCCCGGCGCAGCTGATCGCCAGCCACTACCACATGCAGAGCGATGACCTGCCCGATGCGGGTGGCTTCCCCTACAACAATCCGTTCTCCAGCGGCCCGAACGTGGCCAGGAACGGTGATGGCCGCCCAGTGGTGCCGGACCGCAACAACTACTACGGCCTGGTCGACCGTGACTTCCAGCGCACCCGCGCCGACATCAGCACTCTGGACGCCAGCTACGACTTCGGTGGCCACAAGCTTCGCAACATCGCGCGCCTGGGCAACACCAGCAACGACTACCTGTGGACCCAGCCGGACGACAGCAAGGGCAACCCCAACCTGTACGGCACCTTGTGGCGTCGCACCAACACCCGTGCGGTCGACGTCAAGAGCTTCGCCGACCAGCTGGGCCTGACCGGTGCGTTCCAGACCGGCGCGCTCAAGCACAGCTACAGCGCGGGCCTGGAGTACAGCGACGAGAAGATGACCCGTGGCAGCTACCTGATGTCGCCGGGCACCGCCAATCCCCTTGAAAACAGCGCCAACAGCACTCGCTGCCAGGTGTCCGGCGCGGCCACCGGCTACAACTGCACCGACTTCAACAAGCCGAACCCGAACGATCCGTGGGCGGCCGGTCAGATCGTCTATCGCAGCGACAAGGCGCTGGACGTCGAGCAGCGCACCAGGACCACCTCGGCCTACGTGTTCGACACCATCGAGCTCAATGAGCAGTGGATGATCAACCTCGGCCTGCGCTACGACGACTTCCGTACCACCCTGACCACGCCGGTGGCCGGCAAGGCACCGACCCGCGTGCGCAACAGCAACGACTTCCTGAACTACCAGGCCGGCGTGGTGTTCAAGCCGGCCGCCAACGGCAGCATCTACCTGTCCTGGGGCACCTCCTCGACCCCGCCGGGCATGGACGGTGGTGACGGTTCGGACGGCCTGAGCGCGGCCGTTGCCGACCTCAAGCCGCAGGACACGAAGAACCTCGAACTGGGCACCAAGTGGGACCTGCTGGACAACCGCCTGAACCTGACTGCTGCGATCTTCCACACCGTGATGAACAACGCGCGCGTGACCATCGACAACGGCACCAGCCAGAACGCCGGCAAGAAAGAGATCAACGGTTTCGAGCTGGGCTTCAACGGCCAGTTGACCGAGGCCTGGAGCCTGTACGGCGGCTACACCTACCTCGATTCCGAGCTGAAGGACAATGGCTTTGTCTGTGGCGCACCGGTGGGCCGCACCTGCCCGTCCAACGTCTACGTGCCATCGCCGAACAACGGCAACGAATTCCCGAACACCGCCAGGCACAGCGCCAACCTGTGGACCACGTACCGCTTCCCGATCGGCCTGACCGTCGGCGCCGGTGCGTTCTACTCGGACAAGCAGTACGGTGATGTGGCCAACACCAAGTGGATTGCCAGCTACACCCGCTTCGACGCGATGGCCAGCTACGCGATCCAGGACAACATCAGCCTGCAGCTCAACGTGCAGAACCTGACCGACAAGACCTACTTCACCAAGGCCTATGCCTCGCACTACGCGAGCATCGCCCCGGGTCGCTCGGCCACCCTGGCACTGAACGTGAAGTTCTGATGTAACTTCGCTCCACCACGGCGGCAGGCGCTCCTGCCGCCGTTTTTGTTTCCGGCGATACTCACCCCATGGCGACCCTTACCCCCATCGACAGCGACGCCCTGGCCGAACTGCTGCAGCACGACCCGGCAGCCGCGTTCGCACGCGTGCGCGACGCCGCACAGGCCGGGCAGGTCGATGCACAACTGCTGCTCGCGCAGATGCACATGGAAGGCAAAGGCACCGCGCAGGACGCCTCGGCTGCGCTGCTCTGGTACGAAACCGCCGCCAACAACGGCGCGCCTATGGCGATGAACATGCTCGGCCGCTGCCATGAGCTGGGCCAGGGCACCACGCCCGATCCCACGCTGGCCGCGGTGTGGTACCGGCGCGCGGCCGACACCGGGCTGGACTGGGGCCTGTACAACCTGGCCAACCTGCTGGCCACCGGCCGCGGCGTGCCGCTGGACCGCGCGCAGGCGCTGGCGCTGTACACGCGTGCCGCGCACCTGGGCCACGCCAAATCGATGAACCTGCTGGCCCGCCACCTCGAAGACGGACTGGAGATCGAGCGCGATCCGCAGGCGGCGCTGGACTGGTACCAGCGCGCGGCCGAGGCCGGTGATTTCCGCGGCCAGGCCAACTACGCCTCGATCCTGCTGCAGGCCGGCCAGGTCGAGCAGGCCGTGCACTGGCTGCGGCTTGCACTGGCCCACGGCAGCCCGGCGTTCATGGCGCATCTCGTGCCGGAACTGGCCGCATCGCCGCATCCACAGGTGCGCGCCCTGGTCGCACCGCCGTCCCTCTGAGGAGTCCCGCATGCTGCTGCACATCCCCGACGTTCTCAGCGCCGACCAGGTGGCCGACTTCCGCCGCCGGCTGGATGCCGCCGACTGGACCGATGGCCGCGAGACCGTCGGCCATCTGGGCGCGCAGGCCAAGCACAACCAGCAGCTGCCCGAGGCCTCGCCGCTGCGCCGCGAACTGGGCGAGATCATCCTCGTCGCGCTGGCCCGGCATCCGCTGTTCTTCAGCGCCGCGCTGCCACTGAAGTACCTGCCACCGCGCTTCAACCGCTACAGCGGCGGCGGCACCTATGGTTTCCACGTCGACGGCGCGGTGATGAACCTGGCCAACGGCGAACAGCTGCGTTCGGACATCTCCTGCACCCTGTTCCTGTCCGCGCCGGACGAGTACGAGGGCGGCGAACTGATCATCAGCGATACCTACGGCGAGCATGAAGTGAAGCTGCCCGCTGGCGACCTGATCGTGTACCCGTCCAGCAGCCTGCACCAGGTGCGGCCGGTCACCCGAGGTGCGCGCGTGGCCTCGTTCTTCTGGGTACAAAGCATGGTCCGCGACGATGTGCAGCGCCGCCTGCTGTGGGAAATGGATGGCGCGATCGAGCGCCTGCGGCAGACCGGCGGCGACGCCGAGGCGGTGCTGCAGCTGACCGGCGTGTACCACAACCTGCTGCGGCGATGGAGCGAAGTCTGAGCCCCATCCGGCCAGTCCGCGACATTTTGGCAATCATTCTCATTTGCAACAGATAACAGCTCTCATTACAATCACGCCCCGTTGATGCCGGCCGCTGCCGGCAGACCCTTGGGGACCCCTGCTTGCTGCGCCCGCTTCGCCCTCGCCCACTCATCCATCGCAAGATGGGCACCGCCATGCGCGGCCAGCGTCCTGCGCTGGCCAGCCTGCTGGCGTGGGTGGCGATGCTGGCCTTGCTGCTGGGCACCCTGCCCCTGCTGCCACACGGGCAAGCCGGAATGGCCGTGCAGATGCCGCTGGAAGAGCGCGGTGGCGAAGCCCCCCTGCTGGAAGAGGCACCGGCCAAGCTGCGCCGCTGTGCTGCCGCCCCGGTGAAATCAGCCGAGAAGGCACGCCCGCCGTTGCTGCTGGCCAGCCAATGGCTGCGCACCGAGCTTGAACTCGTACCCGCTACGCCGGCCATGCCCGGCGTGCGCCCGGACTGGCCGCTGGCCGCTCCGGACACGCCCTGGGCCGACGCGCCCGGACGCCGCCAGCAACGCGGCCAGGCGCCGCCGCTCGCCTGATTCACGGCCCCGCGTGACCACCTGCACGGTCGCGTCAGCGCGCCGCTGCCTGCTTCATCCCTGCCGCCCCTGACCGGGCCTCCCCGTGCATGCCGACCGTTCGCGCCTGGCATCGCACCACCCTGCATCCTTCGAGGTTACTGCCATGGCCCAGCGCCATCGTGTCCGTTCGTCCCTGTCCCGTACCCTGCTGACCAGCGCCGTGCTGGTGGCCATGACCGCCCCTGCCTTCGCCCACGGTGACGCTTCCGGCACGCCACAGACGCTGGACAAGGTGGCGGTCACCGCCTCCGGCTTCGAGCAGAAGGTGGTCGATGCACCGGCCAGCATCAGCGTGGTCAGCCGCGAGGAACTCAGCAAGCGCCCCTACACCAACCTGGTCGACGCGCTGCGCGACGTCGAAGGCATCGACGTCGGCCTGGAGGCCAGCGACAAGAACGGCCGCGCCACCATCTCCATGCGCGGCCTGCCGTCCGAATACACCCTGGTGCTGATCGACGGCCGCCGCCAGAGCAATGTCGGCCAGCTGTACCCGAACAACTTCGGTGGCGGCCAGTTCGCCTACCTGCCGCCGCTGGACGCGATCGAACGCATCGAAGTGGTGCGCGGCCCGATGTCCACGCTGTACGGCTCGGACGCGATGGGCGGCGTGATCAACATCATCACCCGACGCAACCAGGACCGCTGGCACGGCGCCGTGACCCAGGGCTTCACCGTGCAGCAGGATGACCAGTTCGGTGATGCGCGCACCACCGACCTTTACTTGAGCGGCCCGCTGCTGAAGGACCGCCTCAGCCTGGCGGTGCGCGGCAGCTACTACGACGCCAAGGCCTCCAACCCGGAGTGGGATGCACTGACCCTGCCCGACGGCAGCCTGTGGGAGCGCAGCATCGGCTTCGGCGGCGGTGGCAAGTCGGTGGCCAACACCAACTGGAACACTGGCGTACGCCTGGATTTCCGCGTCAACGATGATCACGAACTGTGGCTGGACTACGACGTGTCGCGGCAGAAGTACGACAACAGCGAAGGACAGACCGGCACGCTGGACAGCCTGGCCAGCCTCTGGCGCGTCGGCAACGCGGTCATCCCCAACCCGAGCGGCAGCGGCACCGTCACCCGCCGCGTGGTGCAGCCGCGCGTGGGCTACACCGCCTACCAGCGCTACGAGCGCGATCAGCTGTCGCTGACCCACCAGGGCCGCTACAGCTTCGGCACCTGGCAGACCTCACTGACCCACAGCAAGAGCAGCAACCTCGGTCGTTCGCTGCCGCTGACCCTGGACGAGCGCGCCAACCTGCAGACGCTGTGGAATGACGTCTGCCGTCGTACCGGTGCTGCCAACAACTGCGCGGCCGGCCGTGGCAATGCGCTGACTGCGCTCAATCCCAGCGAGATGGCGCGCCTGCAGGCGTTCCTGCCGCGTCCGCTGCGCACCATGGAGCTGGAAGGCTACGTGCTCGACACGATGCTCGACCTGGACTTCGGCGCGCACACGCTGACCGTCGGCGGCCAGTACAACGACACCGACATGATTGACGGCGTGTTCGGCATGGATGGCGCCGGCTACCGCAGCAACACCAAGCAGAAGCACCGCATGTGGGCGCTGTTCGCCGAGGACAACTGGGCGCTGACCGAAACCCTCACCGCCACCTTCGGCCTGCGCTACGACGACCACAACGTGTTCGGCAGCCACGTCAGTCCGCGTGGCTACCTGGTGTGGAACGCCAGCGATGCGTGGACCTTCAAGGGCGGCGTCAGCACCGGCTACAAGACCCCGCGACCGGACCAGCTGTTCCCGGGCATCACCGGCTTCGGTGGCCAGGGCGTGCTGCCGTTGGTGGGTTCGCCGAACCTGAAGCCTGAAACCAGCACCAACTACGAGCTGGCCGCCTACTACGAGGGCCAGCGCTGGGGCTTCAACGTGACCGGCTTCTTCAACAAATTCGAGGACAAGATCGCCAGCGGCGGCACCTTCCCCAACTGCGAAGTGGCGCCGGCCGGCAGCGGTTACTGCGTGGACATCGGTCCGGGTTGGGCCGCGCTGGGCTACAGCACCTTCACCCAGAGCGTGAACATCGACAAGGCTGAAACGCGGGGTGCCGAACTGGCCGCCCACGTCGACCTGCTCGACACTCTGCAGCTGCGCGGCAACTACACCTGGACCAGGAGCGAGCAGACCAGCGGCCCCGACAAGGGGCGCCCGATCTCAGGCACCATGCCGGCAAAACACATGGCCAACGCCAGCCTCAACTGGCAGGTCAACGAAGCAGTCAGCCTGTCGCTGATCGGCGAGGGCCGCTACGACCGCTACCGCGACACGCTGCTGGACGCCAACGGCGCCAGCCACACCCGCTACTACGAGGACTACACCATCTTCCATCTCGGTGGCAGCTGGAAGGCCACGCCCTGGCTGACGGTGAACGCACGGGTCAACAACCTGCTCGACAAGGATTTCGTCTCGCAGTCGTGCCTGTTGATCAGCCAGAGCGAGTTCAACTGCGTGGACGACTACGCGACCAAGGACCAGCGCCGCAGCTACTGGATTTCGCTGAACGCGAAGTTCTGACCGCCACGCACCGGTAGTGCCGGCCGCTGGCCGGCAATCCGACGTTGTTTCCCGGAACCCCGGTAGTGCCGGCCGCTGGCCGGCAATCGCCCTCCAGGGATACAGAACGACACGCAATTGCGAGCTATTCTCATCAATGATGTAATGGGCAGTCCCCGTCCGCCCCGAACCGTGCCGTGAGCCGTCCTGCCTCTTCCACCGTGCAGCAGCAACAGAACCGTGGCTTCTGGCTGCGGACGCTGCACCAGTGGCACTGGATCAGCTCGGCGGTGTGCCTGATCGGCATGCTGCTGTTCGCGGTGACCGGCCTGACCCTCAACCATGCCGCGAAGATCGAGGCCAAGCCCGAGGTGCAGAACCAGCATCTGGAGCTGCCGGCCGAACTGCTGGGCCAACTGGGCACCCGCGAAGACGGCAACGCGCCGATCCCGCGCCCGGCGCGGCAATGGCTGGATACGCAGCTGGGCATCGCCATTGGCGGCCGCCCGGCCGAATGGTCGGCCGAAGAGATCTACCTGTCGCTGCCGCGCCCCGGTGGCGATGCCTGGCTGAGCATCGATCGCCAGACCGGCGCGGTGGAATACGAATCAACCTCGCGCGGCGCGGTGTCCTACCTCAACGACCTGCACAAGGGCCGCAATGCCGGCCCGGCGTGGGGCTGGTTCCTGGACCTGTTCGCCGTGGCCTGCCTGGTGTTCTGCATCACCGGCCTGTTCCTGCTGCACCTGCATGCGCGGCAGCGGCGCATGACCTGGCCGCTGGTCGGCCTCGGCCTGATGATCCCGCTGCTGATCGCCCTGCTGCTGATCCACTGACTTTCCTTCGTTCCTGGAGCCGCCCCATGCGCGTCACCCTGACCATCGCCCTCAGCGGCCTGCTGGCCACTTCGCCGGCCTATGCCACCACGCTCGACATCAACGTCGAAGTGCCCAAGCTCAACGTGGCCGAGTACCACCGCCCGTACGTGGCGGTGTGGCTGGAAGGCGCCGACCAGAAGGTCGCGGCCAACCTGTCGGTCTGGTACCAGCAGACCAGCAACAGCGAAGGCCATGGCACCAAGTGGCTGCCCGACCTGCGCCAGTGGTGGCGCAAGAGCGGCCGCACCCTGCAGGTGCCGGTGGACGGCGTGACCGGCCCGACCCGCCCGGCCGGCAAGCACGCGCTGTCGTTCAACGACAAGCAGCCGGCACTGAAGCAGCTGGCCCCCGGCAACTACACCCTGGTGGTCGAGGCGGTGCGCGAAGTCGGCGGCCGTGAACTGCTGAAGATCCCCTTTACCTGGCCGGCCACCGCCGCGCAGAACGGCAAGGCGCAGGGCGCCACCGAACTGGGCCAGGTCACCCTGTCCGTCAAACCCTGAGAGGGGACGGAGGGGATCAAGTCGTAATCCCCTTCTCCTTGCCGCATCACCCCGCATCCACTGGAGTCCTCCGCATGAAGCGCACGCTCGTCCTCGCCGCCGCCCTGGCCGCTGCCCTTCCCTTCTCCGCCCTGGCCCACAAGGCCTGGCTGCTGCCCTCGCAGACCGTGATCGCCGGCAACGCACCGTGGATCACCGTCGACGGTGCGGTCTCCAACGACCTGTTCTACTTCAACCACGTGCCGCTGCGCCTGGAATCGGTGGTGATCACCGCGCCGGACGGCAGCACCGTGCAGCCGCAGAACGCAGCGACCGGCAAGTACCGCAGCGTGTTCGACATCGAACTGAAGCAGCCGGGCACCTACCGCATCGCGTCGGTCAATGACGGCCTGTTCGCCACCTACGAGCAGAACGGCGAGCGCAAGCGCTGGCGTGGCAGCGTTGCCACTTTCGGTGAACTGCCGAAGGATGCGAAGAAGCTGGAAGTGAGCCAGTCGGTCGGCCGCGTGGAGACCTTCGTCACCAACGGCGCGCCGAACGACACCGCGCTGAAGCCGACCAACCGCGGCATCGAGCTGGTCGCCGTCGGCCACCCGAATGACCTGTTCGCCGGCGAGGAAGCCACCTTCCGCGTGCTGGTCGATGGCAAGCCGGCCGCCGGCCTGGAATTCGAGATCGTGCGTGGTGCCACCCGCTACCGCAACGCACAGGACGAACTGAAGGTCACCAGCGATGCCAAGGGCGAGATCAAGGTGACCTGGCCGGAAGCCGGCATGTACTGGCTGGAGACCGGCACCGAGGACAACAAGACCTCGGTGAAGCAGGCCGCCAAGCGCCGCCTCAGCTACGTGGCCACGCTGGAAGTGCTGCCGCAGTAATGTGGACCGCGATGCCGGGCATTCCCCGGCATCGCCGCCGCAACGCATCACCATGACCGATTCCCAGCTCGACATCGCCCGCCTCGGCGGCACCACCATGGGCACCACCTGGAGCGTGTCGCTGGTCGCGCCGCGCCGGCGCGACCTGCACCCGCTGCATGCCGGCATCCAGGCGCGGCTGGACGAGGTGGTCGCGCAGATGAGCACCTGGGAGCCCGGCTCGGACCTGAGCCGCTACAACCGCGCCAACGCGGGCCAATGGTGCGCGCTGCCGGCTGAGACCCGCCAGGTGCTGGCCTGCGCACAGGCCATCGCCGCCGCCAGCGAAGGTGCATTCGATCCCACCGTCGGTCCGCTGGTTGCGCTGTGGGGCTTCGGTGCACACGCCGGCGAACGCCGTCAACCCGATGCCACCACCGTACAGGCCACGCGCGAGCGCTGCGGTTGGCAGCGCTTGCAGTGGCAGGGCGATGCGCTGCTGCAACCGGGTGGGCTGGAACTGGATCTCTCTGCGATCGCCAAGGGCTTCGGCGTCGATCACGTCGCCGCGTGGCTGCGCGGACAAGACATCGCTGCCGCGCTGATCGAGGTCGGTGGCGAACTGGCCGGCTATGGCCGGAAACCGGATGGCCAGCCGTGGCGCGTGCTGGTGGAGTCCGCACCGGAAGAAGATGCGCGGACCGATACCCCACCTCGCGTGCTGGCACTGGATGGCCGGGCGGTGGCCACCTCCGGCGATCGCTGGCACCAGTACCACGCCGATGGCGAGGCCTACAGCCACAGCCTCGATCCGCGTACCGGCAGACCGGTGCGGCAGGTCGCCGCAGCGGTCACCGTGGTGGCCGACGACGCCATGCACGCCGATGCCTGGGCCACCGCACTGACCGTGCTCGGCCACGAAAAGGGCATGGCGCTGGCCGAACGCGAAGGCTTGGCTGCACGCTACCTGCAGCGTGCAGCAGACGGCCCGCGGGAATTTCTCAGCAGCGCCTTCCAGCGCCTGCTCGACGAGCAGGACGCATGAGCGCACGTCCATCGCGCGCGTGGCTTGGCAACGCACTGGTCCTGCTCCTGCTGGCGCTGATCGCCTGGGCGCTGCTGCGACTGCACCTCGGCCAAACCTGGTGGCAGGGCGCGCCGCCGGCACGGCAAACGCAGATCGCGATCATCGCCACCGCACTGTATGCGCTGGCCTGCGCCGCACTGTGGTGGCGTGGGCGACCGCGCGACGATGCTGCCTCTGGCGACGTCGCACCGATCCTGATGGTCTGGTCCAGCCAGACCGGTTTTGCCCGCGAACTGGCCGAACGCAGTGCCGAGGCATTGCGCGGTGCCGGCGTGCCGGTGCGTGTGCGCGGCCTGCATGAGGTCGACGCCACGCTGCTGGCCGACAGCCAGCGTGCATTGTTCATCGCCAGCACCACTGGCGAAGGCGACCCACCCGATCATGCGCTGCCGTTCCTGCGCGGCGTGATGACCTCACCGCCTGCGCTGCAGCACCTGCAGTACGGCGTGCTCGCACTGGGCGACCGCAGTTACGGCCACTTCTGCGGATTCGGCCACCAGCTCGACCAGTGGCTGCGCCAGCACGGTGCGCATCCGCTGTTCGATGCGATCGAGGTCGACAACGCCGATCCGGCCGCGCTGCGCCATTGGCAGCAATTGCTGGGCCAGCTCGGCGGCGGCGCCAGCGAACTGCCCGACTGGAGCCCGGCCGAATACCAGCCGTGGACGCTGCTGCAACGTGAGCATCTGAACCCGGGCAGCCCAGGCGGCGCGGTGTATTGGCTGCGCCTGCAGCCCCCGGCCGATGCAGATGCGCAGTGGCAGGCCGGTGACATCGCCGAGATCGGCCCGCAGCACGCACCGCACACCGTGCGTGCCTGGCTGGACGCACAACGCTTCGATGCGGATACCGTGCTGGATGACGGGCAGACGTTGCTGGCACGCGTCGCGCGCTCGCACCTGCCCTCATTGGTTCCCCCGGGTGATCTGCCCGCATTGCTGGCGACCCTGCAACCGCTGCCCCATCGCGAGTACTCGATCGCCTCGGTGATGGCCGACGGTGCGGTCGAGCTGCTGCTGCGCCGCCAGCTGCGCGCCGACGGAACACCCGGCATCGGCAGTGGCTGGCTGTGCGACCACGCGGCCATTGGCGAGCCGGTGCAGCTGCGCCTGCGCCGCAACGACAATTTCCACGGCGTGCCCGCCGAGGTACCGCTGCTGCTGATCGGCAACGGCACTGGCATCGCCGGCCTGCGCGCACACCTGCACGAACGCGTGCGCAGTGGCGCCCGCCGCACCTGGCTGCTGTTCGGTGAGCGCACCGCCACGCACGACTTCCACTTCGGTGAAGAACTGCAGGCGATGCTGGCCGACGGCACGCTGGCGCGGCTGGATGCAGTGTTCAGCCGCGATGGCGGTGCGCATCGCTACGTGCAGGACCGGTTGCTGGCCGAAGCGGCAACACTGCGGCGGTGGGTGGATGAGGGCGCCACGATCCTGGTCTGCGGCAGCCTGCAGGGCATGGCCCCGGCGGTGGATGCGGTGATCGAACAGGTGCTGGGTGTTGCGGGCAAGGAAGCGCTGTTGCTGGCCGGTCGTTACCGGCGCGATGTGTATTGAGGTTGCCGCATCCACGCATGGCGTGGATCTACTGAACGCACCGACGCCTGCGAACCGCCTTCTGGTGGGTGCGAACCTTGGTTCGCACCATGACGCAGCATTGGCGGCCGTATCCACGCATGGCGTGGATCTACTGCGCGGCGTGTCCAGGCATGGCAACTACACCCCAGTAGATCCACGCCATGCGTGGATTGAGCCACGGGCGCCCAGGCATCATCCCGCCGCCGCACTGACCCGTATCGCCAACAACTCGCCACCGCCCTGCAACGCGTGCCGCTGACGTTCGCCGGCCGCCAACCACGCGGTATCGCCGGCCTGCAGCGGCGGCAGGCCACTGTCGGCACCGAACGCCGCCTGACCGGCCAACAGATGCAACGCCCAGGCCACGCCCGGTTCGCAGAAGAAGAACATCGCGCCCACCAGCGGCCGGTGCAGCAGTTCGGCCTGCAGCAGATCGCGCTTCCACATCAGGTTGAAGTCGTGGGTGGTGCCATCGACCAGTTCACCATGCAGGGTTTCCTCGCCGGCAAAGCGCACCCGTCCATGCGGCGGCAGCACCTCGGCCACACGGCCACCGTCGAAGCGCAGGCGCACACCATTGCCCTGCAGCAGCACCAGCTCGCGCTCCACGCCGGGGAAGGCGGAGAACGCGGCGTCCTGCTCGATCTCGGCCACCGACAGGCGCAGCGCCCAGTCATCCCCCTGCGCAGGCAGGCGCAGGATCTCGCGGGTCCAGCCAAGTCCATTCCGCCAGCGTTCGCGGCGGTAGTCCAGGCGGGAGATCACCTGGGTCGGAGTGTGCAGCAGGGAGTCGATGTTCATCCGCGCATTGCATCATGCCGCGCGCCGTCGTGCATCACCGCGTGGCGAGCGTGCCCTGGCCACCGCACCCACCGGCCAGCAGCTGCGAGTGCTTCAGCCAATCCTGGTCGGGGTAGTAAGCAAACACCATCGTGCCACCACGCAACGCATCGATCAGCGGCTTGGCCACCGACAGCCGCACCGCCGGGCAACCCAGGCTGCGTCCCAGCCGCCCCTGCAGCTGCGCGGTGGCCGGGTTCACATACGGCGCACCATGGATGACGATCGCGCGATCGCGCGCACGGTCATTGAAGCCCGGTTCCAGGCCGGCCAGGCGCAGCGAATAGCCGTTGCCGCCCATGTAGGTCTCCTGCGCGGTGAACGCGCCGAGGCTGGACATGAAACTGCCGTCGCGGTTGGAGAAGTGCTCGGTGCGGTTCTCGCCGCTGTTGCGGCCATGCGCCACCCATTCCTCGAACAGCAGGCGCTGGTGGGCCAGGTCGAACACCCACAGGCGCGGCTCGGTGGACGGGCGCGAGTAATCGATCACGCTGAGCCGATCACCGTTGATGCCCAGCTCCGGCCGCTGCAGCGCGCAGCGCATGGCGCGCGCCGCCAGCTGCAACACGTGGCGGTCGGCCTTGGGCGCACTGCGCGACAGCAGGGCAGCCAGATCATCGGCAGAGGTGGCGAGGGCGGGCGTCTGTGCCAGCGCCGGGGCGCTGGCCGAGGTCGCCAGCAGGCCGAACGCGGCCAGCCGGCACAGGCGGGATGCAGTCATGGGCACAACGAGGGGACTCAGTTGCCCTTGAGGGTGGACCCTGGCGGCTCGGATTCCAAGACCGGCTGCATTCCAGATTCAGCCGGGCTTGGGCGGACCGCCGGCAGCGAGGTCACCAGCAGGGTCGTGCCCGGCACCAGCACCTGGTACAGCTGGCGGGCGAAATCGGCCGGCAGCGCCATCGGCAGCGAGGGCGTGGCCAGCAGGTCCGGCGTGGCCTGGGCGCGGTCCTGGCCCAGCAACGGGTAGGCCGTCCACTGGTGCAGGCGCTGGTTCACGTCCAGCGGGCTGGGGGTGTCGCTGTAACCCTGCCCCATCACGAACAGCGTGGTCCCTTGGAAGGCCGGCAGCGCGTCCGCCTTCAACGGCGACTCGCCGATCATCACCCCATCGCGCAGCACGTACAGGCGCTGGTCGTGCAGGCTGACCAGGATGCCGACCTGCCCGGCCGGGGCCACGCTGTCGTTCCACCACGCCTGCGCCGGCGCTCCGCCCTCTGCCTCCGGCAGGGCCTGCCCACGCGCATTCACGGGTGCCAGTACCGACGGATAGGCCAGGGTCATCGGCGAGCTCTTGGCGTCGGCCACGACCACGGTATCGCCACGCTGGGTTTCGCTGAACAGCTTCTGCGCGAAGGCCTGCGGCAGGCGCACGCAGCCGTGCGAGGCGGGATGCCCGGGCAGGCTGCCGCCATGCAGAGCGATACCGTCCCAGGTCAGCCGCTGCATGTACGGAATCGGCGCGCTGTTGTAGAGGTTGGACCTGTGGTCCTTGTCCTTCTGCAGGATGGTGAACACGCCGGTTGGCGTCTCGTGCCCAGCCTTGCCCGAGCTGATCGTGGTCAGGCCGATGGCGATACCGTTGCGGTAGACATAGGCGCGCTGCTCATCGAGGCTGACCACCAGCACGATCGGGCCGGTCGGCGAGATTTCCGGATGCCACAGGTATTCGCCCGGCTTGAGGTCGGTCGGTCCGCGTACCTCGGCGGTGGCCGCAGCGGCAGCTGCAGGCTTGGCGGCCGGCGTAGGCGCAGCGGCGTGGGCCTGCAGTGGCAGGGTCAGTGCCAAGGCGAGCATCAGGGTGGTGGGGCGGTGCACAAGCATCCAGCGGGGTCCTTTCCATGCGGAGCGGCCACCGTACACCATCGGCCCGTGGTGGCCGCGGCAAAACCAGGCGCCGGAAATGAAATTGCCCGGCGACACAGCCATGTGTCGTACCGGGCAATCGTTACGTCCTTGTCGGCCTGCTGCCGCCCCCTCGCATCCTGCGCTGTGGGGGTAGCGTTGCATCCTGCACGCGGCCGCGTCTGTCCTGTTTGTATCTCAGCCCCTTCCACAGGTCTGTGATGCCACCATCCTGGTGAGTGGTGCCGCGTCCTGCGGCGGTCGGTGGTCACGGGCGTCCTGTCCGTGACCGGTGAACCAGCGTCCTGCCGGTTCCGACGATTCCTGCTGTCAGCGCCTCGGTACGGTTCGCACCGGTACCGATCCGGGTACCGGATCCGCCGGCAACAACCTGTTGCCTACGGTGATCCGCTGTCGATTCCGTTCGACGATGGCTTTCCCTATCCCCTTCACCTGCGCCAAGTCCTCGACGCGATGAAACGGGCCGTGTCTGCGCCGGTGCTCGACGATCGCCTCGGCCTTGGCGGCTCCGACCATCGTCAATCCCTGCTGCAGCGCCTGGGCATCGGCGCGGTTGATGTCGATCGGTTCGGCGGCATGCGCCCCAGCGATCCACACGACCAGCACCAGTGCCCTCAACACGACACTCCAAGGCACGACGTGTATCTCCTTGTGATTCTGGACGTCCCGACCGGCAATCCCGTCGGTAGGAACAGTGTCCGTCACCACATGCTCACAGCCTATCGGTTTCCTGGATTTCTAAAAGCCAGCCAAATACCCGACGTGATGTAGGAAAAACCCTACCCGTGGCACAGGCGTAGAATGGCGGGATCAGCCCATGCAACCGGAGTTTCAGATGGACAGCGCCAAGCTCGGCCAATTCGTCAATGACAAGTGGGACAGTGAAATCGTCCCGCAGTTGGTCGACTACATCCGCATTCCCAACAAGTCGCCGATGTTCGACGCCAATTGGGTGCAGAACGGCTACATGGAACAGGCGGTCACGCTGATGGAGAACTGGGCCAGGGCCCAGCAGCTGCCCGGCCTGAAGGTTGAAGTGGTGCGCCTGGAAGGCCGCACCCCGCTGATCTTCCTGGAAATTCCGGCCTCCGGCCCGGAAACCGGCGACGACACCATCCTGCTCTACGGCCATCTGGACAAGCAGCCGGAAATGACCGGCTGGGACGACGATCTCGGCCCGTGGACCCCGGTCCTGCGCGGCGACAAACTGTATGGCCGCGGCGGTGCGGATGACGGCTACGCCATCTTCGGCTCGCTGGCCGCGGTGCTGGCGCCGCAGGCCCAGGGCCTGCCGCACGCCCGCTGCGTGGTGCTGATCGAAGCCTGTGAAGAATCGGGCAGCTACGACCTGCCGGCCTACGTCGACCACCTGGCCGACCGCATCGGCAAGCCGTCGCTGGTGGTCTGCCTGGATTCGGGCTGCGCCAACTACGACCAGCTGTGGTGCACCACCTCGCTGCGCGGCCTGACCGGCGGCAACTTCACCGTGAAGGTGCTCAACGAAGGCGTGCATTCCGGCGATGCCTCCGGCGTGGTGCCGTCCAGCTTCCGCCTGCTGCGCCAGCTGCTGTCGCGCATCGAGGACCAGGACACCGGCCGCATCCTGATCGACGGCATGAACGTGGAAATCCCGGCCGAACGCCTGGAACAGGCCAAGCGCGCGGCCGAAGTGGTGGATACCGAGATCTTCGAGAAGTTCCCGATGGTCGACGGCCTGCGCCCCATGAACGAGGACCTGACCGAGCTGGTGCTCAACCGCACCTGGCGCCCGGCGCTGTCGGTCACCGGCGTCGGTGGCATGCCGCCGCTGGAATCGGCCGGCAACGTGCTGCGTCCACAGACCTCGGTGAAGCTCTCGCTGCGCCTGCCGCCGACTGCCGATGGCAAGACCTGCGGGGAACTGCTGAAGGAAGCGCTGCTGCGCGACCCGCCGAACGGCGCGCAGGTCACCCTGGACCTGGAAAAGGCCTCCACCGGCTGGAACGCACCGGCCATGGCGCCGTGGCTGACCCAGGCCATTGACGACGCCAGCCAGGCTTTCTTCGGCAAGCCGGCGATGTACATGGGCGAAGGCGGCTCGATCCCGTTCATGGGCATGCTGGGCGAGAAGTTCCCGGGCGCGCAGTTCATGATCACCGGCGTGCTCGGCCCGCATTCCAATGCACATGGCCCCAACGAGTTCCTGCACATCCCGATGGGCAAGAAGGTCACCGCCTGCGTGTCCAAGGTGATCAGCGAGCACTATGCCGCCAGCCTGCGCGGCGAGACCAGCGGTTCGCCGGTGGCTGCCGACAGCGGCACCCGCCACGGCGACCACGGCTGCTGCTGATTACGGCACACCGTGACGGACGCAGCCTGGCCTTGCTAGGCTGCGTCCACCCAAAGCGGAACACATGCACATGAATGGTCTGTTCGGCAGCAGCAGCTGGCTGTACATCCTGCTGGTCGGCTTCGTCGTCGGCCTGCTCGGGCGCTTCTTCATGCCCGGCAACAACCGCATGGGCTGCCTGCTGACCATCGTGCTGGGCATCATTGGCGCGCTGGTGGCCGGTTGGTTCGGCCAGTACATGGGCTGGTACGCTCCCGGCGAACCGGCCGGTTTCCTCGGTGCGGTAGTGGGCGCGGTGGCCGTGCTGGCCGTCCTGCGCCTGTTCAGCGGCCGCCGCTGACCCCGTCCCTCCTTCCCCCCTGCTCCCGACGTTGGCGCGCCCGGCGCGCCCGGATATGCCCGCATGACCGAACCCGCCTCCGATCCCCAGCGCGGCGCGCAGCGCCTGCAGTGGGCCCGTACCCAGCTCGATGACGCCAACGCGGTAGTCGAACGCGCTTCGGTGGATGCCGGCATGCGCAGCTACTGGCGTACCACCAGCACGCGCGGCAGCCACATCGTGATGGACGCTCCGCCGGGGCTGGAAGATCCGCGGCCGTGGCTGCGCATGCGCGGCCTGCTGCACGACAACGGCCTGCGCGTGCCTGCATTGCTGGCGCAGGACCTGGAAGCCGGCTTCCTGCTGCTGGAAGATCTCGGCGGCCCGACCCTGGCCAGGATCCTCGACGAGCGCAACGCCGATGAATGGTTCGGCCGTTCGATCGAACAGCTGCTGCGCCTGCAGGCGATCCCGGTACCGGCCGACTTCGGCCAGTTCGGCGAAGCGCTGCTACAGCGCGATGCCGGCCTGTTCGACGAATGGTTCCTGCAACGCCACCTGCAGCTGGAACTGGACTGCGGCGAGATCGAAGGGCTGCAGCTGGTACACCGCCGGTTGATGGACAACGCATTGGGCCAGGCCCAGCTGATGACCCACCGCGACTACATGCCGCGCAACCTGATGCCGGTCGACGACGGCCCCGCGGTGCTGGATTTCCAGGACCTGGTGCGTGGCCCGATCGCCTACGATGCGGTGAGCCTGTTCAAGGACGCCTTCCTGAGCTGGCCGCTGCAGCGCGTGGACGAGTGGCTGGCGCAGTACCACGAGCGCGCACGCGACGCCGGCCTGCCGGTACCCGACCGCGCCACCTTCCTGCGCGATGCCGACTGGATGGGTATCCAGCGCCACGTGAAGATCCTTGGCCTGTTCTGCCGCCTGCGCTACCGCGACAACAAGGGCCATTACCTGGACGACGCGCCGCGCTTCATCGGCTACCTGGATGAAGTACTGCCGCGCTACCGCGAGCTGGCACCGCTGCAGCAGCTGCTGGGCGAGCGCATCAAGCCGGCGCTGGCCGAGCTGGGTGCACCGATGCGCGTGGCCCGATGAAGGCGCTGGTCTTTGCCGCCGGCCTCGGCGAGCGCATGCGCCCGCTGACCCTGCACACGCCCAAGCCGCTGCTGGAAGTGGCTGGCAAGCCGCTGATCGTCTGGCACCTGGAACGCCTGGCCGCACTCGGCGTGCGCGAGGTGGTGGTCAACACCGCATGGCTGGCCGAGCAGTTCCCGGCGACGCTGCGTGATGGCAGCCAGTGGGGCCTGCGCCTGCATTTCCTTTACGAAGGGCAGACCCCGCTGGAAACCGGCGGCGGCATCCTCAATGCACTGCCGGTGCTGGGCGATGCCCCGTTCCTGGTGGTGAACGGCGACATCTGGACCGATTTCGATTTCGCCACGCTGCCGCGCGAGCCGCAGGGCCAGGCACACCTGGTGCTGGTCGACAATCCGGTTCAGCACCCGGACGGTGACTACCGCCTCGATACGCAGGGGGTGCTGCACCATGACCGCGAAGGTCCCTGCCTGACCTATGCCGGCATCGGCGTGTACCGTCCTTCGATCGTGGCCGACTGGCGCGCGGTGATCGGCGATGCGCCGGGCAGCGAGCGGCTGCCGCCGAAGTTCTCGGTGGTGCCGCTGCAGAAGCATTTCATGGCGCAGGGGTTGATGACGGGGCAGCACCATCGCGGGCGTTGGACCGATGTGGGCACCGTGGATCGCCTGCGCGCGCTGGATGCTGAGTTGGCGGCGAACGGCTGAGCCCCTCGTGGCTGGACTCATTGAAAGCAGAAGCCGTGCTTGGCCGGTCGGGGTGGGCTGCGCAGGGGACGCTGCAAGTCCCCCTCCGGGGCCCGGCCCAGCCGCTGGCGGCTGTGCGTTCAGGCGCTTGCGAAGCAGTGCTTCGCAAGCAAAGCGCCCTCACCCCTGTAAGCTCGGTCGCCGCATCCATGCGGCTCACGCCCCTGCGCAGCCCACGCCGACCGGCCTCTGACAGTTTCCGTGCGCGTCCAGCCACGGAAGAAAGAAAGAAAAGCAAGAGCGGGTCGCTTCGCTGCGCTTGCTCTGGTGACGACCAACGGTCGTCACCCACCACAAGCAAGACACGTGTCGACCAAGGTCGACACCCACCAACAGCAGTGCAGTACGCAGTTCCGGCAGATCGCGGGAACCTGTCGAAGGCGGGGTGGCTCAGGTTGCGGGGGCGTGAGCGCCATGGATGGCGCGATCGAGGCTACAGGGACGTACTTGCGCCGTCCCCCGCAACCTGAGCCACCCCGCCTCCCCTCAGGAAGCCCGCTTTTGACGTTGCTGTTGAAGCTGCCGGCCAGCGGCCGGCACTACCGCGGGTGCAGGGCGCAGCCCTGCAAACAAACCCCACCCTCAGTAACGGGGCCGGCCTTCTTCCAGCACCTGGCGCAGGAACGGCACGGTGATCCGCCGCTTCGCCGCCAGCGATTCGCGGTCCAGCCAGTCCAGCAGCGTGATCAACCCACCCAGCTCGCGCCCGGTGTGCGACAGCAGCCACTCGATGGCCGCTTCGTCGATGGCCAGGCCGCGTCGCAGCGCGCGCTCGCGCAGCACCGCAGCACGACCTTCCTCATCCAGCGGCTGCAGCAGCACGCGCACGCACTGGCCCAGCCGCGAACGCAGGTCCGGCAGTACCAGGCCCAGTTCTTCCGGCGCCTTCTGCGCCGTGTACAGCACGGTCACGCCTGCTGCACGCGCGCGGTTGTGGAAATCAAACAGCGCGATCTCGTCCTCGCGGTTGCCGGCAACCTCGTCCAGCCCGTCCAGCGCCACCAGTTCGCGTGCGTCCAGCCCGTCGAGCGCTGCACGAACGCGGCCGGCGGCGCTGGCCAGTGGCACGTACGTCGGCAGGCGCCCGGCCTGCTCGGCGCTGGAGCACGTCGCCAGCGCCTGGTGGGTCTTGCCGGTGCCCGCCGCGCCTTCCAGGTAGACCCAATCGTGGCTGGCGCCGACCGCGATCGCACGCAGCTGCGCCAGCGCGCCATCCGGCGCACCGATGAAGGTCTCCAGGCGCTGGTCCCGCGGGTAATGCAGGGCCAGCGGCAGTTGCGGCACGCCCATCACTTCAGGTCGGGGCCCTTGTCGGTCGGAACGATGATATGGGGGGCGTCGACCACGCCATCAAGCACGATCGCCGGCTTCTCGCCCACGTACAGCTCGCTCTGGCGGTAACGCTGGTGGGCATAGCGCAGCAGCACGTTGGTCACCGCCGCCACCGGCAGCGCCAGCAGCATGCCGAGGAAGCCGAACAGCTGGCCGCCGGCCATCACCGCGAAGATCACCGCCACCGGATGCAGGCCGATCTTGTCGCCGACAATGCGCGGGGTCAGTACGTAGCTCTCCAGCAGCTGGCCCACGGTGAACACCACGCCGACCAGGATCAGCAGCTTCAGGTCGAAGCCCTGTGCCTGCACCAGCGCGGCAATCACCGCCATCAGCACGCCGGTGGTCGCGCCCAGGTAGGGGATGAAGCTGATCAGGCCGGCAATCAGGCCAATCAGCAGGCCCAGCTTGAGGCCTACCAACGACAGGCCGCCGGCGTAGATCACGCCCAATGCCAGCATCACCAGGAACTGGCCGCGGATGAACGCCCCCAACACCTCGTTGGACTCACGCGCCAGCGCAGTGATGGTGCCGATGTGGTTGCGCGGAATCACCGAGGCCACCCGCTCGACCAGCTTGTCCCAGTCGCGCAGGAAGTAGAACGCCAGGATCGGCAGCAGCAGGATGTTGACCACCCAGGTCACCATCGCAAAACCCGATCGCGAGACGTAGCCCATGAACGTGGTGGCGACGCCGCCGGCCTGCTGCCAGTGGCTGCGCACCCACTCGATCAGGCGGTCCGGATCCAGCCACTGCATCACTTCCAGGCCGGTCTTCTGCTCGAACCAGGGAATCCCCTTTTCCATCAGCCACGCCTGCGCCTGCGGCGCGACCGCGATCAGGGTGGTGATCTGGCGCTCGATCATCGGCACCAGCACCAGCAGCAGCGCCACGATCACCAGCACCATCGCCGCGAACACCAGCACCACGCCGGTCATGCGCGAGCGGCCGGTGGCCTCGATGCGGTCCACCAGCGGGTCGCCCAGCCAGGCCAGTGCCAGCGCCAGCACGAACGGGGTCAGGATCGGGGCCAGCAGCCACACCACCCAGCCGACCAGGCCGGCGAACAGGATGTACTTCAGCCGGCGCAGGAACTGCGCGATTTCCGCTTCCGGGGTCAGGGTCATCGCAGGCGGTACTCATTGCTGACCGGTGCTGCGACCGGGGCACCGGTGGTGTCGTCGATCGGCGTCGGCAGGGCCGGCAGCGGCGCGCTCGGCACCAGTACACCGTTGTCGCCCAGCATGCGGTTGAAGCCGGCCAGGCCGGTGGTCATCTCCAGGCTCAGCTCCAGCTGGCCGGCCGAAGCATGCAGCGGGGTGACGTTGCGCACCACCGGCACCTCGCGCAGGCCGGCGGCAAGGCGCAGGTAGTCGTCGGCACTGTTGATGCCGGTGACCACCACGCGGTAGGTTCCGGCCTGGCCGACGGCGGCGCCGGCCTTCGCATAGCGCCTGACCAGCGCATCGGCGGCGCCATCGGCGCCGGCCGCCATCGCCCGCATGGCGTTGGCGTCCTTGCTGGTCCACTTGTTCAGCTCACGGCCGTTGTCGACGAACACCCAGTCCGCCTGCCAGCCGCCGTTGGCGCGGTAGAGCTTGCCGATCAGCTGCATCGGCGGTGAGTAGCGCGAGGAAGCGCGGGCCACGGCGGCACTGTCCTGGCGCCAGATGGCACCGGCCAGCGCCTGCTCGGCGGCACCGCCGCTGGGCAGGCCGAGCTTGTAGCCGCGCTCGATGGCGCGGTTCAGCAGTGGGCGGGCGGCATTGGCCTGCTGCACGCTGACCAGGCGCGGTCCGCTGCCGTCATCCACGGCCAGCCACACCACCGGCTTTGGTCGCGGCTGCGGCCACAGCGGCAGGCCCAGCGCCGAGACCAGCGAGTCGACATCATCCTCGCGGAAGCGGGCCACCAGCAGGGTCCTGAAGCTCGGCGCGCCACTGGCGCCCACGCTCTGGTCCTGCTTGTAGTCGTAGCTGGCCACGTAGTCCTTGGCGTTGCGCAGCGCCTGCACCACGCCGGGGCGGGACATCACGTTGCGGTCGCCGGACAGTTTGCCCAGCACCACGCTCAGGGCACGGGCCAGGGCGCCGTTGCGATCGGCTTCGGCCTGGCTGTTGACGGGCACTTCGGCCTCGTACGCACCCGAGGCAGTGGCAACATCTCCCTCGGTGCGAAGGCCGCTCTGGGCCATCGTGGCCACCGGCAGGCTCAGCGCAAGGAGCAGGGTCAGAATCAGGCTGCGGCGCATCAGGACATCCATTGGCTCGACGTATCCGGGGGAATTGTTGCCCGAATACGGCCTTTGCGCCAATGCGGCCTGTTAAAATCGCCCGTTCAACCCCTGCCAGCGCCGACGCCCGTGACCAACACCCCGTCTTCCGCCCCCTCCCCCCTTACCTATCGTGACGCGGGTGTCGACATCGACGCCGGCAACGAGCTGGTCGAGCGGATCAAGCCCCTGGTCAAGCGCAGCTTCCGGCCGGAAGTGATGGGCGGCCTGGGCGGCTTCGGCGCCCTGTTCGACCTGTCCAACAAGTACCGCGAGCCGGTGCTGGTGTCGGGTACCGACGGCGTGGGCACCAAGCTGAAGCTGGCGCACCAGCTGAACCGCCACGATACGATCGGCATCGACCTGGTCGCCATGTGCGTGAACGACGTGCTGGTACAGGGTGCCGAGCCGCTGTTCTTCCTGGACTACTTCGCGACCGGCAAGCTGGACATCGACACCGCCGCGGCGGTCGTGGGCGGCATCGCCAACGGCTGCACCGAGGCCGGCTGCGCGCTGATCGGTGGTGAAACCGCTGAAATGCCCGACATGTATGCCCCGGGCGAATACGACCTGGCCGGCTTCACGGTGGCCGCGGTCGAGAAGAGCGAGCTGAAGGACGGCGCCAGCGTGGCTGCCGGCGACGTGCTGATCGGCATCGCCTCGTCCGGCCCGCACTCCAACGGCTACTCGCTGGTGCGCCGCATCTACGACCGTGCCGGCCGCCCGGCCGATCTGGAGCTGGAAGGCGGCGTGAAGCTGGTCGATGCGCTGATGGCGCCGACCCGCCTGTACGTCAAGCCGATCCTGGCGCTGCTGAAGTCACACGGCGAGGCCATTCACGGCATGGCCCACATCACCGGTGGCGGGCTGACCGAGAACATCATCCGCGTGGTGCCCGACGGCCTCGGCCTGGACATCCAGGCCTCGTCCTGGACCCTGCCACCGGTATTCCAGTGGCTGCAGAAGGAAGGCGCCGTGGCCGACAGCGAGATGTGGCGCACCTTCAACTGCGGCATCGGCTTCGTGCTGATCGTCGCGCCGGACCAAGAGGCTGCCGTGTCCGAGGCGGTCAGGGCGCAGGGCCTGGAGCACTGGACCATCGGCCAGGTGGTCACCGCCGAAGGCGCCGAGCGCGTCCACATCGGCTGAGCCCGGCAACCAGGAGCCCGCATGGACGCAACGCCCCCCCTGGCACCCACCCCGGTACCACCGCCGTTGGCGGCGGTGCCGGTCTTCAGCAGGCAGGACGCTGACCACCTGCGCGCGCTGTCCATCGCCCACTATGTGTTCGGTGGCCTGATTGCGCTGCTCTCGCTGTTTTTCATTCTGTACATCGTGCTCGGCATCAGTGCGCTGAGCGGCCATCTGCCGATGAACTCCGGGGGCCAGCCCTCGTCGCCGGCCGAACAGCGCCTGTTCGGCTGGGTGTTCACGGTCCTGGGGACCGTGTTCGTCGCCGGCGGCCTGGGCATGGCCGCATTCGTCATCCATGCCGGCCGCTGCGTGGCCCGGCGGCGTCGTTACCTGCTGTGCCTGATCGTGGCCGGCCTGCTCTGCCTGTTCGCGCCGCTGGGCACCGTTCTAGGGGTTTTCACCCTGGTCACACTGCTGCGCCCGCAGGTGAAGGCCGCCTTCGATGCAGCTGGCACGGCTGCATGACGATGCCGGGCGCGCCTCCGCCATTGCCACAGCAGACCCTGGCGCAGCTGCAGTTGGCCAGCCACCTGCAGACGCTGAAGGTGCTGTTCTACGCGCTGGCAGGTTTCCACTGGCTGGCCGCGTTGGCCTTCCTCGGTTTCATCGGCCTGGTCGCCAGCTCACGCGGGCTGGCCGATGGCGCGGTACTGGCCACGGTGTACGGGGTCATTTCGCTGTTGGCGGCCGCGCTTGGCGTCGTGCAGCTGCACACCGCACGCCTGCTGTCGCGCCGCACCGGGCTGGCCTGGTGCCAGCGCGCGGCCTGGCTGGCGGTACTGGCTGGCCCGCTGGGCATGGCCCTGACCGCCTATGCTTGGGTGTTTCTGTCCAAGCCTGACATGGCCGCATTGTTCGACCGCGGCGACCACCTCAGTGCCTGAGCCCGCAGGCAACCCATCGCTTCCTCCTGACCGATCCGACATGTCCGCGCCCGCCACCGCCGCAAACGCCACTGCCCGCGGCTATCGTGTTTCACTGCCCAAGAAGCTGGCCTTCGCCGCCGTACTGGCCGTGTTCCTGGTCAGCTGGATCGATCCGCTGTGGCCCGTCGAACAGGCCCTGCACAGCTCGCTGACCGTCGTCGGCCTGGCTGCCCTGCTCTGGGTGGACCGGCGTGGCTGGCTGGGCAATGGCGCCTTCATCGCGATCTGTGGCTTCATCGCACTGCATTGCGTGGGCGCGCGCTGGCTGTACTCCAACGTGCCCTACGACGCTTGGGCACAGGCGCTGGCCGGCTGGTCGCCGAATGCCGCCTTCGGCTGGCAGCGCAACCACTTCGACCGTCTCATCCACTTGTTGTTCGGCGTCTGCTTCACCCCCGCGCTGCTGCAGCTGGCCCGGCATGCCTGGCCGGCGCTGCGCCTGGGCCAGGCCTTCAGCCTGGCGGTGATGACGGTGATGTGCGCCAGCCTGGTCTACGAGTGGTTCGAGTGGGCCATCGCGCTGGCCCTGTCGCCCGACGCCGCCGAGGCCTACAACGGGCAGCAGGGCGACATGTGGGACGCTCATGCCGACATGCTGCTGGCGACCTTGGGCAGTCTGCTGACCTGGCCGTTGATCCGCCGGAGTGCCCGGCAATGAGCACGCCCAGCCGCATTGCCGTGCTCGCCTCCGGCCGCGGCAGCAACCTGCAGGCCATCCTTGACGCAATTGCTGACGGCCGCCTGCCCGCCGAGGTTGTCGGCGTGTTCTCCGACCGCCCAGCCGCAGCCGCGCTGCAACGGGTCGGCGACAGCCTGCGCTGGGCGCATGCACCGAAAGAATTCGGTGACCGCGCCGCCTACGAGCAGGCCTTGGGCGATGCACTGGCCGCGGTCGCGCCGGATCTGATCGTCTGCGCCGGCTACATGCGCATTCTCGGCGCCGACTTCGTGCAGCGCTTCAATGGCCGGCTGGTCAACATCCACCCCTCCCTGCTACCGCTGCACAAGGGGCTGGACACGCATGCGCGGGCGCTGCACGCCGGCGATGCGGAGCATGGGGCCAGCGTGCACCTGGTGGTGCCCGAGCTGGATGCCGGCGCCGTGCTGGCCCAGGCGCGGGTGCCGGTGATGCCCGGCGATGACGCCGACAGCCTGGCGGCGCGTGTGCTGGCGGTGGAGCATCCGCTGCTGATCGCCACCCTGCAGCTGCTGTGCGCCGGCCGCCTGGCTGAACGGGAGGGCCAGCCACTGCTGGATGGTCACCCCCTGTTTAGCCCACTGGTCCTAGATTCCGCCGGGAACCTGAACCGGTAACGCCCACGCACACGCCCCGCTGACTGCGGGGCTGGCATCCTGCCCCCCTCCTGCAGCTCCTGTCCTCCATGAAGACCACGACCCTGCTGTCCACTTCATTGCTGCTGTCGCTTGTCGTGCTTCCCGGCGTGGGTTGGGGCCAGGCACAGGCGCCTGCCTCGCCGGTTCCGGCGCCAGCGGTGCAACCGCCGGCCGAAACGACGGCCCCGGCCCTGCCGGCATTGGCGTGGGAACCGCCGCCGCTGCAGCCGTTCAGCGCCACCTACCAGGCCTTCTACAAGGGCAAGGAGGCCGGCGACGCCAGCATGCAGGTCACCCACACCGGCGGCAACCAGTGGCGGGTGGACATGCAGGTGGTCGGCCGCCGCGGGTTCGCCAGCGTGCTGGGACTGAACATCGAGCAGAGCACGGTCTTCGAGGAGCGCGCTGGCACCTATGCACCGCTGAGCCAGAGCACGGTGCGCAAGGGCCTGTTTCTCGGCAAGAAGGCGGTCGGCACGTACAACTGGCAGGCCGGTACCGCGCAGTGGAGTGGCGATGTCGAGAAGAAGCGCGCACAGCCGATTCCGCTGCAGCCGGGCGACCAGAGTGCGCTGCTGATCAATCTGGCAATCATGCGCGACGCCCGCCCAGGCGCCGCGATGCACTACCGCTACGTGGACATGGGCAAGGTCCGCCAGCATGACTACCAGGCCGCGCCGCAGACCGAGAACGTCGAGGTCGGCGACCTGTCCTACAACGCGCTGCGGGTCTACCGGACCAACGGCGGCAAAAATGAAACCATCCTCTGGATCGCCAACGGGGTCCCCACCCCGGTGCGCATCCTGCAACGCGAAGACGGCGAAGACCGCGTCGATCTGCGCCTGATCGAATACCAAGGAGTCTGAGCATGAGCATCCCGACCCGCCCCCTCGCCTGGATCGCGGCCGCTGCCCTGTCCGTGGCCAGCCTGCCGGCCATGGCCCTGCAACCTTTCAAGGCGGATTACCTGGCCAGCTACATGGGCATGCAGGCCAACGGCACGATGACCCTGTCCAACGAAGGCAGCAACAAGTGGCGCTACAGCCTGCAGGTGAAGAACCAGCTGGCCGACCTGAGCCAGAGCACCGTGTTCGAGGAAGTGCGTGGGCAACTGCGCCCGCTGAGCAGCCAGGACCGCTCGGCGCTGCTGGTGAAGAAGCGCAACGTGCAGGCCAATTACAACTGGACCAGCAACCAGGCCACCTGGACCGGCGACATCAAGCCGGACCGTGCCGGCCCCATCGCGCTGAAGGCCGGTGACATGGATGCGCTGCTGATCAACCTGGCGATCACCCGTGACCTGGCCGCCGGCAAGCCGCTGACCTATCGCATGGTCGACGAAGGCCGCATCAAGAACATGACCTACCGCGTGGTCGGCAAGGAATCGATCAGCGTGGGCGGCAAGAGCTACGAGGCCACCAAGGTCTCGCGCGCCGACGGCAACAAGGAGCTGATCGCCTGGATCGTGCCGGAGTTCCCGGTGCCGGCGCGCATGCTGCAGCGTGAGGGCGGACGCGATGCGCTGGACCTGACCATCAAGGCGCTGAACTGACCGGAGATCCACGTCATCCACGCATGGCGTGGATCTACTGGAAACCTGGAGTAGATCCACGCCATGCGTGGATGGACGCCCCGGGAAAAACGCCCGCTTTCGCGGGCGTTTTTCTTACTTCTTTTCCTCGGCCGCAGCGGGCTTGAACTCGGTGCGGCAGTCCACGCGGATCTGCTCGCCGGTGCTGCGCCAGACGAAGGTGCGGCAATGGCGGTTGCCGTCCTGGCTGTCGTTCACCGCGACCGCGTAGAACGATTCGATGATCTCGTCACGCGAGACCGTGCCGTCGCCATTCCAGTCCATGTCCTTCTGCTCGATGCCCTGGGTGATGGCGATGTTGGCGTACCAGGCATAGCCCAGCCACGCCAGCACGATCAGCACCAGGACCAGCAGCGCCTTGCGGCGCGGGCTGAACTTGCCGCGCAGGATCATGGCACGCGCCGGATGGTGGCGCCGAGCGAAGACAGCTTCTCTTCGATGTTCTCGTAGCCACGATCAAGGTGGTAGATGCGGTCGATGGTGGTCTCGCCGCTGGCCATCAGGCCGGCCAGGATCAGCGAGGCCGACGCACGCAGGTCGGTGGCCATCACCGGCGCACCGCTCAGGTGCTCGCTGCCACGCACGATGGCGGTGTGGCCTTCAACCTGGACGTCCGCGCCCAGGCGCAGCAGTTCGTTGACGTGCATGAAACGGTTCTCGAAGATCGTTTCGTTGATCACGCCCACGCCGTCAGCCACGCAGTTGAGCGCCATGAACTGGGCCTGCATGTCGGTCGGGAATGCCGGGTACGGCGCGGTGGTCAGGTTGACCGCCTTCGGCCGCTTGCCCTGCATGTCCAGGGTGATGGTGTCGTCGGTGGTCTCGATCTTCGCACCGGCCTCGACCAGCTTGGACAGCACCGCGTCCATGGTGTTCGGGCGCGCACGGTTGACCGTGACCTTGCCGCCAGTCATCGCTGCGGCCACCAGGAAGGTGCCGGTCTCGATGCGGTCGGGCAGCACTTCGTGGCGGCCACCGGACAGGCGCTCGACGCCTTCGATCACCAGGCGGGCGGTGCCCAGTCCTTCGATCTTCGCGCCCAGCGCGATCAGGCAATGCGCCAGATCGGTCACTTCCGGCTCCATCGCACAGTTGTCGAGGATGGTGGTGCCTTCGGCCAGCACCGCGCCCATCAGCACGTTCTCGGTGCCGGTGACACTGACCATGTCGAAGGTGAAGTGGCCGCCCTTCAGGCGCTTGGCGCTGGCCTTGATGAAGCCGTTCTCGACCACGATCTCGGCACCCAGTGCCTGCAGGCCCTTGATGTGCTGGTCGACCGGACGCGAACCGATCGCGCAGCCGCCCGGCAGCGACACTTCGGCCGCGCCGAAGCGGGCCAGCAGCGGGCCCAGCACCAGGATCGAGGCGCGCATGGTCTTGACCAGCTCGTAAGGTGCCACGTGCTGGTTGACCGAACGCGGGTCGACCACGATCGCGCTGCCGCGCGACAGCGTGCCCTGGTCGATGGTGACCTTGGCACCCAGTTCGCCCAGCAGCTTCACCGTGGTGACCACGTCGTGCAGGTGCGGCACGTTGGTGATCTCCACCGGCGCATCGGCCAGCAGGGTCGCGCAGAGGATGGGAAGGACGGCGTTCTTGGCGCCGGAGATGCTCACTTCACCGTGCAGCGCAGCGCCGCCGGTCACAACGATCTTGGCCATGTATTGGGAATCTTCTGCGGTTCAGCCGGCTTCGGCCGGGGTCACGGTTTTCAGCGCCAGCGCGTGGATCGCGCCGCCCATCAGGTCGCCGAGGGTGGCATAGACCATCCGGTGGCGGGTCAGCGGCATCTTGCCGGCAAAGGCCTCGCAGACCACGGTCGCTTCGAAATGCACGCCATCGTCGCCACGCACATCGGCGCGGGCGCCAGGCAGGCCGGTTTCGATCAGATTGCGGATGGTGTCGGCGTCCAACGGGCTTTCCTAATAAAATGTGCATCCATTCTACTTCCGCTGCGTGGCGTCCGCATGGCCGAATCCCTGTTGCCCCCCCGTTCTGCCGACCCTGCCGGCCTGATCGCCAGTGGCCGCCGCGTGTTCGAGATCGAGCGGCAGGCGCTGGAGGCCGTGGCTGACCGCCTCGGCGAGGCCTTCCAGCAGGCCTGCCAGGCGATCCTGGCCAGCCGCGGGCGTGTGGTGGCCACCGGCATGGGCAAGTCCGGGCACATCGCCCGCAAGATCGCCGCCACCCTGGCCTCCACCGGCACCCCGGCGTTCTACGTGCACCCTGGCGAGGCCGGACACGGTGACCTGGGCATGATCACCGAGGACGATGTGGTGCTGGCGCTGTCCTATTCGGGGGAGTCGGACGAGCTGCTCATGCTGTTGCCGGTGCTCAAGCGCCAGGGCAACCTGCTGATCTCCATGACCGGCCGCCCGCAGTCCAGCCTGGCCACCGGCGCCGATATCCACCTGGACGTCAGCGTGCCGGCCGAGGCCTGCCCGCTGGCGCTGGCGCCGACCTCCAGCACCACCGCCTCGCTGGCGATGGGCGATGCGCTGGCCGTGGCCCTGCTCGACGCACGCGGCTTCACCGCCGACGATTTCGCCCGCTCGCACCCGGCCGGCAGCCTCGGCCGCCGCCTGCTGCTGCACATCACCGACGTCATGCATAGCGGCGAGGACCTGCCCAGCGTGGGTGCCGACGCCAGCCTCAGCGAGGCGCTGGTGGAAATGAGCCGCAAGCGACTCGGGATGACCGCCGTGGTCGACGCCGATGGCGTGCTGATCGGCCTGTTCACCGACGGCGACCTGCGCCGCGCGCTGGACAGCGCGCTTGACGTGCGCACCGCGAAGATCGCCGACGTGATGACCCGCAACCCGCGCACCATCGGGGCCGACCAGCTGGCCGTAGAGGCCGCGCGGCAGATGGAAACCCAGAAAATCAACGGCCTGATCGTGGTCGATGACCAGGGCCGTGCGGTAGGCGCCCTGAACATTCATGACCTGTTGCGGGCCCGGGTGGTTTAACCGACAGTCCGTAGACCCCATTCAGTCTGTAATGCCCCACCCGACCCCACCGAGCCTGCTGCCCTGATGCCCTGGTCCCCGCTGCCCGCCTTCCCTGCCCACCTGCATGCCGCTGCGGCCCGCGTCCGCCTGGCCTGCTTCGACGTGGACGGCACCCTCACTGACGGTCGGCTGTACTACGACAAGGAAGGGAACGAGAGCAAGGCGTACTTCGTGCAGGATGGCCTGGGCCTGAAACTGCTGCAGCAGCACGGTATCCACCCCGTGCTGATCACCGCGCGCAACAGCCAGTCCGCGCTCAAGCGCGGCGCCGACCTAGGCATCGACACCCAGATCGCCGTGGGCGACAAGCTGGCCAGCGTGCAGGCGCTGTGCGCGCAGCACGGCGTCGGCCTGGAGCAGGTGGCCTTCATGGGCGACGACCTGCCGGACCTGGCGCCGCTGGGCGCGGTCGGCCTGGCAGTGGCCCCGGCCAACGCCCACCCGTGGATCGCCGAGCGCGTGCACTGGCAGACCCGCGCCGACGGCGGACGTGGCGCCGCCCGCGAACTGTGCGACATCCTGCTGGCCGCACAGGGCCACGTGGATGCGGTGCTGGCGAGGTTCGGCGCATGAGCCTGCCGACACTGAACTGGCGCACCCTGCTGGGCGTCGGCCTGCTGCTGGCGGCGCTGCTCAGCAGCTGGGCCGCCCTGCGCAACCGCGACAAGGGCCCGGCCAACGACAGCCAGGAGCCGGGTGTGGACTACGTTCTGCACGACTTCCAGATCGTGGCCCTGGATGAGCACGGCAAGGAGTCGACCACCCTGCGTGCGCCGCGGCTGGAGCGCCAGCGTGGCGACCAGACCATCAACATCGCCACGCCGCTGTTCGAGATGCCGGACAAGGATGGCAAGCACTGGACCCTGCGGGCCGAGACCGGCTGGCTCAGCGCCAAGGGCGACCAGATGAAGCTGCGCGGCAATGTGGCCGGCGACAGCCCGGCCGGTCCGGGCGTGGTGCCGACCACCTTCCGCACCGACCATCTGGACGTGTTCCCGAAGGAGAACCGCGCCCGCACCGACGCTCTGGTGACCATGACCCGCCCGGGCATGGAACAGTCCGGCGTCGGCTTCGAAGTGGATTCGAAGAACAACACGTATCATTTCCTCAGCCAGTCCAAGGGCCGTTACACGCCCAAACGCTGATTCCGCCGCCAGCCCGCGACGTCTCCGGACAGGCGCAGGGCCGGCAGCCCCACCCTCCGCCCCCGGCCCGCCCGGGAGGCCCCCACCGGTAGAACGGACCCCGATGAAGATTTCCTTTGCCGCCGTACTCGCGCTCGGTCTTCTTGTCCCCAGCGCCGCCTTCGCCAAGTCCACCGACCGCAACGAAGACATGCACATCGATTCCGGCGCCCAGTCCGGCACGCTCACCGGCGACGGCAAGACCGTGCTGTCGCAGGGCGTGATCATCACCCAGGGCACGCTGGACCTGCGCTCGTCCGAGGCCGAGATCTACCTCAAGGATGGCGAAGCCGTGCGCGCGGTGTTCACTGGCAAGCAGGCCAAGATGAAGCAGCAGCTCGATGACGGCACCTGGATGGATGCCGTTGCCGACCGCATCGACTACGACATCAAGACCGAGATCATCACCCTGACCGGCAACTACAAGGTCACCAGCGCGCGCGGCACCAATGCCGGCCAGCGCATGGTCTACAACACCCGCACCGGCGAAATGAACTCCGGTGGTGACGGCAGCCGTGTGCGCACCGTCATCCCGCCGAAGAACAAGACCCCGGCCGCGCCTGCGGCACAGCCCAAGGCCACCACGCCGGCGCAGCCGGCCGGGAGCAGGAAGTAATGCTCGTCGCCAAGGGCCTGCGCAAGAAGTACAAGCAGCGCGAAGTCGTCAAGGATTTCGGGCTGACCCTCGACGCCGGCGAAGTGGTCGGCCTGCTGGGCCCCAACGGTGCCGGCAAGACCACCTGCTTCTACATGATCGTCGGCCTGGTTGCGGCTGACGCTGGCAGCATCGTGCTCGACGGCAAGGACATCACCGGCGACCCGATGTATACCCGCGCCAAGCAGGGCGTGGGCTATCTGCCGCAGGAACCGTCGGTATTCCGCAAGCTGACCGTGGCCGACAACATCCGCCTGGTGCTGGAGCTGCGCGAAGACCTGGATGCGGCCGGCCGCGAGCGCGAATTGAACAGCCTGCTCGACGAACTGCAGCTGGGCCATGTTGCCGACCAGCTTGGCGCCAGCCTGTCCGGTGGCGAACGCCGCCGCTGCGAGATCGCCCGCGCCCTGGCAGCGCAGCCGCGCCTGATCCTGCTTGACGAGCCGTTCGCCGGTGTCGATCCGATTTCGGTCGGCGAGATCCAGCGCATCGTCACCCATCTCAAGCAGCGTGGCATCGGCGTGCTGATCACCGACCACAACGTGCGCGAGACCTTGGGTATCTGCGACCGCGCGTATATCCTCGCCGAGGGCAGCGTGCTGGCCCAGGGTTCGCCGGAAGCGATCCTGGACAACGCCGATGTACGCCGCGTCTACCTCGGGGATTCCTTCAAGCTGTGAAGCAGTCGCCGGGTCCCTTTCCTTCCTTTCGGCACAGGCATGAAGACTCGGCTGCAGACATCGTTGGGACAGCAACTGGTGCTTACGCCCCAGTTGCAGCAGGCGATCAAGCTGCTGCAGATGTCCACCACCGAGCTGGAGCTGGAAATCGCCCAGGCGGTGGAAAGCAATCCGCTGCTGGACTGGGCCGACAGCAGTGACAGCAGCAGTCCTGCCGGCGAAGGCGACGACAACGGCAACGATGCGCCCGCAGAACGCGCCGATGCCGGCGACGACTGGGCGCCGGCGGAACTGGACTGGAACGCGTCCGGCAGCGGCGGCAGCTTCGACGATGACGACGACAATGGCAGCGCCGCCGAGCGCGTAGCCGAAACCGAAACGCTGGCCGACCATCTGCTGTGGCAGCTGCATCTGTCGCATCTGTCCCCACGTGATCGCAGCATCGGTGCCGCGCTCATCGATGCACTGGACGATGACGGTTATCTGCGCGAACCGCTGGGCACCATCGCCGACACCCTGTTGCCGGCGATCCACGCCGGCGAGGACGAGATCCTCGCCGTGCTGCATCGCATCCAGCGCTTCGATCCGGTGGGTGTGGCTGCACGCACGCTGGGCGAATGCCTGCTGCTTCAGCTGGATGTGCTGCCCGGCGAAACGCCCGGGCTGGCGCTGGCGCGACAGATTGCCGCAGGCCCGCTGGAACGGCTGCCACGCAGTGGCGTCGCCGGGCTTGCTCATGAGTTGAAGCAGCCGATGGACGAGGTCGAGACTGCCGTCGCACTGCTGCGCTCGCTGGACCCGCGCCCGGGCACGCAGATCGCACCGCTGTCGCAGGACACTTACGTGGTGCCGGACGTGGTGGTATGGCGGCAGAACGGCGTGTGGCGCGCTGCACTGGCCGCCCATGCCGGGCCGAAGGTGGTGATCCACCGCGGCTACGAACAGCTTATCCGGCGTTGCGGCGACGCCGATGCCGGCTACCTGCGTGCCCAGCTGCAGGAAGCACGCTGGCTGCTGAAAGGCCTGCAGCAGCGCGGCGAAACCCTGTTGCGCGTCGTGCGCAGCCTGATCCTGCAGCAGGCCGGCTTCCTTGAATTCGGCGAGCAGGCGCTGCGCCCACTGACCCTGCGCGAGATTGCCACCGAACTGGGCCTGCACGAATCCACGGTGTCGCGTGCGATCGCCCGCAAGCACGTGCGCACCCCGCGCGGCACCCTGCCACTGCGGGCCTTCTTCGCCTCCGGCATCGATACCGACGGCGGCGGCGAGGCGTCCAGCACCGCCATCCAGGCGATGATCCGGCGCCTGATCGACGATGAGAATCCGCGCAAGCCGCTTTCTGACGCCAAGCTGGCTGACCTGCTCAAATCGTCGGGAATCCCAGTAGCGCGGCGCACCGTGGCGAAGTATCGTGAAGCCATGAACATTTCCGCCTCGCACGAAAGGGTCAGAATCGCTTGACGCGCCGCCGCGCCCGGCGGAGAGGTTCATTGGCACATCCGAACACAGGAGAAACCCGATGCGCATCGAAACGTTTGGCAAAGATGTCGAAGTCACCCCGGCCCTGCAGTCCTATGTGGAGGAAAAGCTGGCCCGGATCGGAAAGCACTTCGACCAGCACTGCGAAGCGCGGGTGACCCTCAAGCTGCAGAAGACCGAACACCATGTCGACGCCAGCCTCAACATCCCGGGCCAGACCCTGCACGCGGAGGCCAATGCCCAGACCATGTATGCCGCGATCGACCTGCTTGCGGACAAGCTTGACCGCCTGGTGATCAAGCACAAGGAGAAAAAACAGCAGCACGCGCCGCTGCCGGTGGGCGACAATGGTGGCTGATCGCCACCGTTCCCCGCAGACATGCCCCTGACTGACCTCCTGGCGGCCGTGCAGACCCAGCTCTGCACGGCCACCGACCGTGACAGCGTCCTGCAGGCCGCCGCCGGGTTGCTGGCCTGCCGCCAGGCCAATGCCGAACAGATCTACCTGAACCTGTGCCAGCGCGAAGCCCTGGGCAGCACCGCGATCGGCCACGGCATCGCCATCCCCCACGGCCGCGCGCCTACCCTTGATCGCCCCCGTGGCGCCCTGCTGCGATTGGCCGCCCCGGTCGATTTCGGCGGCGACGAACCGGTGGACCTGGTGTTCGCCATGGCCGTCCCCGCCCACTACACCCACCAGCACCTGATGCTGTTGTCCGAGCTGGCCGAACTGTTTTCCGCGCCGGACATCCGCCAGGCCCTGCGCGAAGCGGGCGATGCCCGGGCGCTGCGCGAGGCGCTGGACATGACCCCTCCTGCGAGTGCCGCATGAATACCAGCATCACCGCCCGTGAACTGTTCGAACAGCAGCGCGAGCGGCTGGGGTTGCGCTGGGCCGCCGGCAAGTCCGGTGAGAAGCGCGAGCTGGAGGCCGGCAATACCGTCTCGCGGCGTCCCTCGCTGGCCGGCTACCTCAACGCGATCTATCCCAACAAGGTGCAGATCCTGGGCACCGAGGAACTGTCCTGGCTGGATGCACTGGAACCACGCCAGCGCTGGGAGACCATCGAAAAGATCATGCAGTCGCACCCGCTGGCGCTGGTGCTGACCCGCAACCAGCCCTGCCCGGAAGACCTCCGCGCCGCTGCTGACGAATCCGGCACGCCGCTGTGGCTCTCGCCCAAGCGCGGCCACGAACTGCTCAACCACCTGTCCTACCATCTGGCGCGTACGCTGGCGCCGCGGGTGATCCTGCACGGCGTGTTCATGGAGATCTATTCCATCGGCGTGCTGATCACCGGCGAGGCCGGATCGGGCAAGAGCGAGCTGGCGCTGGAGCTGCTCACCCGCGGCCATCGCCTGGTCGCCGACGATGCCCCCGAGTTCACCCAGATCGCCCCGGACGTACTCGACGGCACCTGCCCCGAACTGCTGCAGGACCTGCTGGAAGTGCGCGGCCTGGGCGTGCTCAACGTGCGCGAGATGTTCGGCGACACGGCTGTAAAGAAGAACAAGTACCTTCGGCTGATCGTCCACCTGACCAAGCCGATGACCGAACCCACCCCACATGGCTACGAACGCCTGACCGGCGATTCGGGCACCCGCCATGTGCTGGACCTGGACGTTCCGCTGATCACCCTGCCGGTGATGCCCGGCCGCAACCTGGCCGTACTGACCGAAGCCGCGACCCGCCTGCACATCCTGCGCACCAAGGGCATCGACCCGGCGGCTATGTTCATCGCCCGCCACAGCAACCTGCTGGAACGGCGAACACCCTGATTTCCCTGCCCCTCGAAGAGCCTGTCCATGAGCACCGTCACCCCCTCCGCCCCGACCCTGATCATCGTCAGCGGCCTGTCCGGCTCGGGTAAATCCGTCGCCCTGAAGACCTTCGAGGACCAGGACTACTACTGCTCGGACAACCTGCCGATCAATCTGCTGCCCGACTTCGTGCGCAGCCTGCTGGCCAACCATGACGGCAGCGCGCCGCGCCGCCTGGCCGTGGGCATCGACGTTCGCGGACAGGCCGATCTGAGCCAGCTGGGCAACTGGCGGCAGCTGGCCACTGACGCCGGCGTGGAAGTGAAGGTACTGTTCTTCGAGGCCAGCGATGAGGCTGTGCTCAAGCGCTACGCCGACACCCGGCGCCGTCATCCGCTGAGCCAGCTGGGCCTGTCGCTGCCCGAAGCGATCGCACGCGAACGTGAATTGACGGCACCGCTGCGCCGCGAGGCCGATGCGGTGATCGATACCAGCAACCTCAACGTGCATCAGCTGCGGCGGCGGATCATCACCGAGTTCACGCTGGACCATGCCACCGGACTGTCCCTGCTGTTCGAATCGTTCGCGTACAAGCGCGGCGTGCCGGCCGAGGCGGACTTCGTATTCGATGCGCGGGTGCTGCCCAATCCACACTGGGACCCCGATCTGCGTGCGCTGAGCGGCCGCGAACCGGGCGTACGCGACTACCTTGAAGCGCAGCCGGATGTGCAGCGCTATCTGGGCCAGCTGATGGATTTCCTCGATACGTGGCTGCCGAAGCTGGGTGATGGCACGCGCAGCTATGTGACGGTGGCGTTCGGCTGCACCGGCGGCAAGCACCGCTCGGTGTTCCTGGCCGAGCGCCTGGCCCGGCATGCCCGCGAGATGGGCTGGGAAGATGTGGCCACGTATCACCGCGAACAGGATTGAGAGAGTCGGCCGGGCTGCGCCCGGCACCCGCCGGGAGTGCCGGCCGCTGGCCGGCAACAGCAACAGCAACAGCAGAAGCGGCATTCCGTGGGATGGCGGGGCGGTGTGGATCTGCAGGACACGCCGTAAACCACGCTCCGCGGTCCGGCCCAGCCGCTGGCGGCTGGGCGTTCGGGCGCTTGCGAAGCAGTGCTTCGCAAGCAAAGCGCCCTCACCCCTGGGGGCTCGATGGCGCCATCCATGGCGCCAACGGTCCTTCCTGCCCACACCGCCCCGCCTCTGACAGATTCCGTGTGCTGTTGGTGGGTGTCGACCTTGGTCGACACGATCCACGCCATGCGTGGATGAATCTCTGCCAGGCATCGAAAAACGGATGGGGTCGAATCTCTTCTCCAACGGAAAAGGGCTCCCACGCGAGCAACACTGAATACGGGACACAGTGCCCCTCTCCTGCTGCTATCGCCAATTCACCTTGACCTGTTAACGTGCAGTAATGACCTGTGGCATTCTCCTCGTAACACATCCGGGGGTCGGGCCCGCCCTGCTTGAGGTGGCGACCCGGCTCCTGCGGCAATTGCCGCTGAAAACCGAAGCTTTCGAAGTACCGTTCGACGCAGACCTGGACGCCCTGCTCCCGCTCGCCTCGGCCGCCCTGCGGCGGGTCGATGCAGGGGATGGCGTGCTGATCCTGACCGACCTGTACGGCGCCAGCCCCGCCAACCTAGCCGGGCAGCTGGCCCGGTTGGGGACCCCGGTTCGCCGGGTATCGGCGCTGAGCCTGCCGATGTTGCTGCGGGTGATGAATTATCCGGAACAGGGACTGGATCTACTGCCCGCCACAGCCGCGGCGGGCACCCGTAATGGAGCGATAGTCGACGATGCTTGAACGAGAACTCACCGTAAGCAACCGCCTGGGCCTGCACGCCCGGGCCACCGCCAAGCTGGTGCAGACCCTGGCGCCGTTCCGCTGCAACGTGACCATGGCCGCCAAGGGCCGTGAGATCAACGCCAAGAGCATCATGGGCGTGATGCTGCTGGCCGCCGGCCAGGGCACTCCGGTCACGGTGCGCATCAACGGCGAGGACGAAGCCGCCGCGATGGAAGCGGTGGTCGGTCTGTTCGAGCGCCGCTTCGACGAGGACAGCTGAGCGTGCCGCGCGCGCGCGCCGGCCAGGTTCCTTCCGGCCAGCGGCCGGTCCAGCTGCTGGCTGGGCACGGTGCTGCCCGTGGCGCGGCGATGGGCCGCGCACGGGTACGCCTGCCGCATGCGCTGGAGGTGGCCGAGCAACGCATCGGCGCCCACCAGGTCGAGGCCGAGCTGGCCCGCCTGCATCGTGCGGTGGATGCCGCGCGCACGGAAATGCACGAACTGCGCCAGCGCCTGCATGGCGCATTGAACCAGGAAGTGGGCGAGTTCCTGGACCTGCACGCGCTGCTGCTGGACGATCCCGAGCTGTTGTTCGGGCTGGACGAGCTGATCCGCAGCGGTCCCTACAGTGCCGGCTACGCATTGCGCCTGCAGCGTGACCGCCTGGCCAAGGTCTTCGATGGCATGGACGATGCCTACCTGAAGAGCCGCATGGACGACCTGGACCATGTCATCGGCCGCATCCACGCGTTCCTGCAGCCTGAACGCGCGCCGGTGATGAAGGGCCTGGCCGGCGAGATCCTGGTCTGCGACAACATCGCCCCGTCCGAACTGGCCCAGCTGCAGGCCCAGGGCGTGGTTGGCATCGTCACCGCCGCCGGCAGCGCGCTGTCGCACAGTGCGATCCTGGCGCGCAGCCTGCATCTGCCGTTGATCGTGAACGTTCCGCAGCTGCTCAGCCGCATCGCCGATGGCGACGTGCTGATCATCGATGGCGCCGACGGCAGCATCACCGCCAACCCGCAGGCCGACAACCTGCGTGACTATCGCGCGCGCCTGAAGGAGCATGCGCGCGAGCAGCGCGAGCTCGGCCGCCTGCGCAGCAAGCCCAGCCGCACCCGCGACCAGGTCGACATCGCCCTGCTGGCCAATGCCGAATCGCTGGAAGACGTCACCCAGGCGCACGCGCTGGGCGCGCAGGGACTGGGCCTGTACCGCACCGAGTTCCTGTTCCTGCAGCGCAACGAGCTGCCGGATGAAGAAGAACAGTTCCAGACCTACCGGGATGCCGCGTTGGGCATGAGCGGGCGACCGGTCACCATCCGCACGCTCGATCTGGGCGCGGACAAGGCCGACCGCACCGGCCTGACCCTCAGCAATGAAGAGAACCCCGCCCTGGGTCTGCGCGGCGTACGCCTGTCGCTGGCACGCCCGAAGGTGGCCGATACCCAGCTGCGCGCGATCCTGCGCGCCTCCGCCTACGGCAAGCTGCGCGTGCTGGTGCCGATGGTCAGCACCCGCGAGGAGCTGCTGGCGGTGCGCCGGCGCATGCTCAAGCTGACCGAACAGCTGCGCGGCGAGGGCCACATGGTGTCCGACCACGTGCCGCTGGGCGCGATGATCGAAGTTCCTGCGGCAGCACTGGCGCTGGAGAGCTTCATCGACCTGGTCGATTTCCTGTCGATCGGCACCAATGACCTGGTGCAGTACCTGCTGGCCGCCGACCGCAACAACGAGGCACTGGGCGAACTGTATTCGCCACTGCATCCGGCCGTGCTGCGACTGCTGCAGATGGTGATCGAGACGGGCGCGCGTCACCGCATCCCGGTGGCGGTCTGCGGCGAGATGGCCGGCGACGCACGGATGACCCCGCTGCTGCTGGCGCTGGGCCTGACCGAGTTCAGCCTGCACCCCGGCACGCTGCTGGAAGTGCGCCGTGCGATCCGCGATGCCGATCTGGCCGCATTGCGCGCGCGCGCGCCCAAGCTGCTGGCCGCACGCGACCGCCGCGCGATCGAGCGCTGGCTGGCGCTGGTGGCCGAAACGGCCTGACTGCCGAGGGTAGTGCTGGTCGCTGGCCGGCAATCTCGTGGACTTCGATGGGGACGATTGCGGGCCAGCGGCCGGCGCAACCACCGCCCCTCGGCTATGCGTTGAAACATCCCCTTGCGATAATGACGCGCTGAACACCCCTGTTGCCGCATCCTTGCCGGGATCGCGGCTTTTCTTATCCCGCGGGAGCTGCGATGGCTGAAGCCGTACGCCACGACAAGACTGCGCGCCAACTGCGGATGCTGTCCGACGCACTGGACAGCGGTCGGCTGGGCCCGGTGCGTCGCCTGGTCAACACCCTGGCCCCGGCCGAGATCGGCAACCTGCTTGAATCGCTGCCGCCGGGCAAGCGTGAGGTGGTGTGGGGCCTGGTCGATCCGGAAGATGACGGCGAGGTGCTGGTCCACGTCGGCGACGACGTGCGCGAGAGCCTGCTCGCGGACATGGACCCGGACGAAATCATCGCCGCGGTCGAAGACCTGGACATCGACGACCTGGCCGACCTGGTCGAAGACCTGCCCGATACGGTCATCGACGAAGTCCTCAAGTCGATGGACCGCGAGAACCGCGAGCGCCTGGAACAGGTGCTGTCCTATCCCGAGGACAGTGCCGGCCGCCTGATGAACCCGGACGTGGTGACCGTGCGCGCCGACGTCAACGTGGACGTGGTGCTGCGCTACCTGCGCCTGCGCGGCGAACTGCCGGACCACACCGACCACCTTTTCGTGGTCAGCCGGCGCCATCAGTACCTTGGCCGGGTGTCGCTGGCGGCACTGGTGACCCACGAGGACACCACCCCGATCAACCGCCTGATCGACGACGAGCAGCCGGCCATCGACGTCGGCGAGAGCGACCAGGAAGTCGCGCGGCAGTTCTCCGACCATGACTGGATCTCCGCACCGGTGGTGGACGAGAACAACATCCTCGTTGGTCGCATCACCATCGATGACGTGGTCGACATCATCCGTGGCCAGGCCGAGCACCAGGCGCTGGGCGCCGCCGGCCTGGACGAGGACGAGGATCTGTTCAGCCCGGTCTGGCGCGCCATGCGCCGCCGCCTGATGTGGCTGTCGATCAACCTGTGCACGGCCTTCCTGGCCTCCAGCGTGGTCGGTCACTTCGAGGGCACCATCGACAAGCTGGTGGCGCTGGCGGTGCTGATGCCGATCGTGGCCGGCCTCGGTGGCAACGCCGGCACCCAGGTGCTGGCGCTGATGGTGCGCGGCCTGGCGCTGGGCCAGGTGGGCGCCTCCAACGCGCGCACCCTGCTGTGGAAGGAAGTGCGTGTTGCGCTGCTGAACGGCGTGATGCTCGGCTCGGTGCTGGGCCTGATCGTATTGGCCTGGTTCCATTCACCCGGGCTGTCTGCGGTGATCGCCATCGCGCTGACCTGCAACCTGCTGTTCGCAGCGCTGGCCGGCGTGCTGGTGCCGCTCACACTGAAACGCTTCGGCTTCGATCCAGCGCTGGCCAGCGGTATCTTCCTGACCGCAGTGACCGACTCGATGGGCTTCTTCACTTTCCTCGGCCTGGCCACGCTGGTGCTGCTGCACTGACCGCATCGAGGATCGGCCCCCGCCACGCGGGTCGTTGACTCCACCCAACCGGAACACCCATGGCAACAACGATCGAAAACTATTTCCAGCCCGGCTGGCGCGACCAGCAGCACACCTGCCCGGCCTGCGAGTGGAAGGGCAGCTCGCGCGCCATGGAGATGGAACTGGACGAGGACGCCACCGAGTATGACTGCCCGGTCTGCGAGAACCCGCTGCTGGTGGTCCTGCACCCGGATATGGCGCAGGTGCAGGCTGCGGCGGCGGCAGGCAATGCCGAAGCGCAGGAACAACTGGACATCATTGCCAGCTTCCCGCGCCCGCAGTGACGCGGCGCACGATGCCGCGCTGGCGACAGCGGACTACGATGCAGGCGATCTCGCCACTTCGGGAAACCCCATGGTCCGTTTGCTGTCGCGCTGGCTGCCACTGCTGGCCCTTCTGTTGATGAGCGGCTGCACGTCGCTGCCGGATGGCGCGCGGGGTCGCTTCGAAGCCCGCGCCGTGAAGGTGGATGGCGAGACGGCCTACTACCAGGTATTCATTCCGGCCGCATCGGCGCGTACACCGGGCTCACTGCCGGTCGTGCTGTTCCTGCACGGTTCGGGCGAGCGCGGCGCCGATGGCGTGAAGCAGACCCACGCGGGGCTGGGACCGTACCTGCGCGAGCAGGCCGCCGATTTCCCTGCGTTGGCCGTATTTCCGCAGGCGCCGGGACGCGGGGAATGGAGCGGGCGCAACAACCGTGTGGCCCTGGCCGCGCTGGATGCAGCGATCGCCGAGTTCGGTGCCGATCCGGCGCGGCAATACCTGACCGGCATGTCGATGGGTGGCTACGGCAGCTGGAACATCGCCTTGGACAACCCGCACCGATTTGCTGCGATCGTGCCGGTGTGCGGCGCGGTGCTGGCCCCGCGCGCGGTACGTCCGACCCTGTTCGTCGAACAGGTGGCCGGTGAAACCGACCCGTATGCGGCCATTGCCCAGCGCCTGCGGCAGACGCCGATCTGGATCTTCCATGGCGCGCTGGATGACGTGGTGCCGCCGGATGACGACCGCCGGCTGCACGCCGCATTCCAGAACGCCAACGCGCGTGACGTGCGCTACACCGAATACCCGGAAGGCAACCACAATGCCTGGGACGCCACCTACGCCGACCCGGCGATGTGGGAATGGATGTTCGCGCAGAAGCGCTGAGCCATAGCTTCTGCTGGGAAACATCTGTGGGTGGATGCCAACCGTTGGTCGGCTTGGGTATTGGTGGATGCCAACCGTTGGTCGGCTTGGGTATTGGTGGGTGCCGACCGTTGGTCGGCTCGGGTATTGGTGGGTGCCGACCGTTGGTCGGCACTATCTCTCCGCTTCGGGGTAATCCATTGCTTGGTACCTCCCATCGATCTCCCATTGGCACCAGGCATACGGATACTCTCCCACGCAGCTCGCCAAGTTCGCCCTGACCGGGTTGGCGACGATGTACATCGCATGGCGAAACAGTGATTCTTCAGAACGCATGGCGTGATCGTGATAGCTCGATTGCCAAAATGGTCCTGTCTTACCCAGCATGCGGTTGATCCGCAATGCACTGCTCGATTTGAAGCGTTGCATGATGTAGTCCAGCGAGAACGCACGGATCTCCACAAGCCAATGGATGTGGTCCGGCATGACCACATAGGCAAGTGAGTGCGTCAGGCCATCATCATCAATGCGACGGAACACATCCATCACCTCCTGTGCCGCAGTGGCATCATCGAAGTAGCGTCGACGTTCCTGGGTGACGGTGGTCAGGATGTAGGATTGCCCGATCCGGGAATGACGGCCAAGGCGTAGGCGTGCGCGGTTCATGGGCCCAAGCGTGCGCCTGCCGGTATCCCTCTTCTATCGGGCAACCACGTCAGTACAGGTAGGCCCGGAACCATTCAATGGCCAGGCCCGCACTTCACCGCACTGATGGTTCAGTGCCGACCAACGGTCGGCACCCACCAAAGTGGTCAGCCCAGCAGGGTTTCCAGCACGGCCATGCGCACGGCGACGCCGTTGGCGACCTGGCGCAGCACCCACGACTGCGGGCCGTCGGCCACGTCATCGGTGACTTCCACGCCACGGTTGATCGGGCCCGGATGCAGCACCGCAGCGTCCTTGCCGGCACGGGCCAGGCGTTCGTTGGTCAGGCCGTACTGGGCGTGGTACTGCTCCAGCGACGGCACCAGGCCTTCTTCCATGCGCTCGCGCTGCAGGCGCAGCATCATCAGCGCGTCGGCGCCTTCCAGCATCGCATCGAAATCATCGCCGACCACGCAGCCCTTCAGGGTCTCGTCGTCCGGCAGCAGTGACTGCGGGCCGCACACGCGGATCTCGCCCACCCCCAGCGTGCGCAGCGCATGCAGGTCGGTGCGCGCCACGCGCGAGTGCTTCACGTCGCCGACGATCACCACCTTCAGCTTCGAGAAATCCGGGCCCTTGGCCTGGCGCAGGGTCAGCATGTCCAGCAGGCCCTGGGTCGGGTGCGCGCTGCGGCCGTCGCCGGCGTTGATCAGTGCGGTGCCCTCGCCCGCCGCCTCGGCCAGCGCGGCCACGGCGCCGTCATCGGGGTGACGCACCACGAAGCCGCGCACGCCCATTGCTTCCAGGTTGCGCAACGTGTCGCAGGCCGTTTCGCCCTTGCGCGTGGACGAGGTCGACGCGTCGAAGTTCAGCACATCGGCGCCCAGGCGCTGCGCGGCCAGCTGGAACGAGCTGCGGGTGCGCGTGGACGGTTCGAAGAACAGCGTGCATACCGCAGAACCGGCCAGCACGTGGCGCTTGTTGCCGACACGGCCGACTGCGGCGTCACGGATCTGCCCTGCCCGGTCCAGCAACTGCAGCAGTGTTTCGCGCGGCAGGCCCTCCAGGGTCAGCAGGTGGCGCAGGCGTCCGGAGGCATCGATTTGCTGGGCAGTCATGGCGGGAGTCGTGCAGTCAGGGAATGGGGGTGGCGTCGTCGGGGGACGACAGCCAGCGGTCGATGATCACCGCCGCGGCCACAGCATCGAGGGCGGCCGCATCGCGGCGGCGCTTGCGTCCTTCGGCGCGCTCGACGGCGAAGCGGCGTGCGGCCTCGACCGAGCTGGAACGCTCGTCGATCATCACCACGGGCAGCTTGAAACGTTCCCGCAGCTGGCGGGCGAAGCCCTGCGCGCGCTTGCGGTTGGGCTGGTCCTGGCCGTCCAGCGTAAGCGGATCGCCGACCACCAGGCCGTCGGGCTTCCATTCCTTGAGCAGGCGCTCGATCGCGGTCCAGTCCGGGCCGTTGCCGTGCACATCGACCACGGCCACCGCGCGCGCATGGGCGGCGAAAGCACTGCCGATGGCCACGCCGATGCGTCGCGAGCCAACATCGAAACCCAGAACGGTGCCGTCACGGCGGATCGCCGGGGCAGCAGGAACCGGTGCGGGCGCGGCCGGCTCAGACATGGCCGCTGTAGTCGGTCAGCCGGAACAGGTCCACGCCGATGCGCGCAGCCGCCCCCTGCCAGCGCTGCTCCAGCGGCAGCTGGAACACCAGCTCGGCATCGGCCGGCACGGTCAGCCAGCTGTTCTCGGACAGCTCGCTTTCCAGCTGCCCTGCGCCCCAACCGGCACAGCCGAGGGTGACCACCGCATTGGCCGGGCCTTCGCCACGCGCCATCGCTTCGAGGATGTCGCGCGAGGTGGTCAGGTACAGGCCGTCGCCCACGGTCAGGCTGGAATCCCACGCGCGCGCGTCGTCGTGGATGACGAAGCCGCGTTCGGGATGCACCGGACCGCCATTGAGCACCATGCGCGCCTGCAGCTCGCCATCACCGGTGGTGATGTCCATCTGCGCAAGCACTTCACCCAGCGTGTATTCGGAAGGCTGGTTGACCAGTACGCCCATCGCCCCGTTCTCGTCGTGCTGGCAGATCAGCGCGACGCTGCGGGCAAAGGTCGCGTCGAGCAGCGACGGCAGCGCGACGAGCAGGTGATCGGCAAGGGAGGTCGGCATTACAGGCATGGGCCCATTCTACCTGCTGGGGGCGGGATGGTCGCGCGATGGCGCCGAACCGCGATGGGCTAGGATGGTGCTTTGCCACGGAAGGTCATCGATGCAGTCTTCATCGCCCCTGACCCTGCCGGCACGCAGCGCCATCGTCCTGATCGCCCTGCTGCAGGGTCTGATGCTGTATGCCGCGCAGGAATTGTCCGATGCGTGGCCGTTCCGCGATATCGGCTGGCGCTACTGCTGGTACGCCTGGGTGCTGGCCATTCCCAGCGCGGTGGCGCTGAGCCTGGTCGAGCTGGGCCAACGCCGCCTGTGGCTGCAGGCGGCGCTCGGCTCGGTGGTGGTGCTGGCACTGGCCGCCTGGATCGGCTGGAACCTCAATGGCGAGGCCGCACTGGAATCGGGCGCGCTGCAGTTTCCGTTGACCCTGGGCATGGGCGTGGCGGTGTTCGTGGCCCTGCCCTGGTGGCAGTTCCAGCTGCAGCACGGTCAGTGGCGCGCCAGCTACCCCGAGCTGTTCGAGCGCGCCTGGCAGAACGGCTTGACCCTGGCCCTGGCGGCGTTGTTCACCGGGCTGACCTGGCTGCTGCTGTGGCTGTGGGCGGCGCTGTTCCAGCTGCTGGAGGTCACCTTCTTCCGCGATCTGTTCCGCCAGGATGCTTTCATCGCACTGGCCACCGGCAGCCTGGCCGGGTTTGGCGTGCTGATCGGGCGCACCCAGCATCGGGCGATCCAGATCACCCGCCAGGTGCTGTTCGCGATCTGCCGCGGGCTGCTGCCACTGCTCTCGTTCATCGCCGTGTTGTTCGTGCTGAGCCTGCCGCTTGCCGGGCTGGAACCACTGTGGAAGACCCGTTCGGCCGCCAGCCTACTGGTGGTGGTGTCACTGCTGCTGGTGACGTTCACCAATGCGGTCTACCAGCAGGGGGAAGACTCCGCGCCGTACCCTCTCGTGCTGCGCCGTCTGGTCGAGGCCAGCCTGCTGGCGCTGCCGGTCTACGCCGCGCTGGCGCTGTATGCGCTAGGCCTGCGCGTGGTGCAGTACGGCTGGACCGTGGACCGGTTCTGGGCACTGCTGATCGCGCTGGCCGTGGCCGGCTATGCCCTGGGCTATACGCTGGCGGTACTGCGTCGCCAGGGCCGCTGGCTGCAGGCGCTGGAACCGGTCAACCGCTGGATGTGCTGGGTGGTGCTCGCACTGGCCCTGCTCGGCAACTCGCCCCTGCTGGACCCGGTGCGGCTGACCCTGTCCAGCCAACTGGAGCGCCTGCGCGCGGACCCGCCGGCGATCACCAGCAGCGACGTCAACGTGCTGCGCTTCGATCTGGGGCGCCGTGGCGTGCAGGCGCTGCGCGAACTGCAGCGCGATCCGGCCATCACCGCCGATGCCAACGCGCCACAGGTGATCGCTGCAGCACTGGCACGCACCTCACGCTGGGACGACGGCCATCGCCTCGACAAGGGGCCGCAGGACGTCGCCGCCCTGCGGCGCGCGCTGAAGCTGGCCGCCGGATCCAGCTCGCCACCGGACGACTGGTGGAAAGCTCTGGCCACCCGATCGATCAATGGCGAATCCTGCGCACAGAGCGAGCGCGACTGCCTGGTCGTGCATCGCGACCTGGACGGTGATGGTACCGGCGAAGTGCTGCTGTGCGAGCTGTACACCCACCGTGGACCGGACTGCGTGCTGTACGCACGTGGCAGCGATTCCCAGTGGCGCCGGGCCGGTGCGCTGTTCGGCACCGTCAGCGGCCCGGCCGAGGCGATCAACCAGGCCCTGCGTAACGGCAAACTCACGCTCGTGCCACCGCGCTGGCCGATGCTGTCCATCGGCGGGCACCCTGCAGTGGCCATCGATCCCGAACCCGAATCCGAATCCGAATCCGAATCCGAATCCGAATCCGAATCCAACGAGCCTTCCCCATGAGCGGTTACTGCCTGATTGCCCCCGGCCATCCGGTGCACGACTACTACCACGCCAACGAGTACGGCTTCCCGCAGCGGGACGAGCGTGAACTGTTCGAGCGATTGGTACTGGAAATCAACCAGGCCGGTTTGAGCTGGGAAACGATCCTGAAGAAGCGCGAGGGCTTCCGCGCAGCCTATGACGGCTTCGATGTGGACCGCGTGGCGGCCTACGCCGAGCAGGACATCGCGCGCCTGCTGTCGGACCCGGGCATCATCCGCAACCGCCTGAAGGTGCTGGCGGCGATCCACAACGCGCAGGTGATCCAGCAGTTGCGGGCCAGCCATGGCAGCTTCGCGGCGTGGCTGGATGCGCACCACCCGCGCAGCAAGGCCGACTGGGTGAAGCTGTTCAAGAAGACGTTCCGCTTCACCGGCGGCGAGATCACCGGCGAATTCCTGATGAGCCTGGGCTACCTGCCCGGTGCGCACGCCGAGGATTGCCCGGTGCATGCGCGGCTGCTGATGCTGTCACCGCCGTGGCTGCAGGCCGCCGTACGTTGAAGGACGGCCGCCGGGCATGGCCCGGCGCTACCGGAACCGCCACGTAGTAGCGCCGGGCCATGCCCGGCGAACGCGGAGAGCGCGATCACACACCCATGTAGCGGCCAGGGCGGTGGTTGAACATCAGCACCAGGCTGAGCACCACCGCGCCGATGGCCGAATACAGCACCTTCGACGGCGACAGCACGAAGAACGCGGCCACCATCAGGCAGGCGTCGTAGGACATCTGCACCTTGCCCGCGCTCCAGCCACGGGTGCGCTGCAGGTACACCGCCAGGATGCCGATACCGCCGAGGCTGGCACGGTGCCGGATGAAGAACAGGATGCCCAGGCCGGACAATGCGCCACCGACGATCGCCGAATACAGCGGGTGGATGTGCGAGAAGTCGATCCAGCGCGGCAGCAGGTCGGTCAGCACGCCACAGGCGGTGACCGCGGCGAAGGTCTTCAGGGTGAATTCCCAGCCCATGCGCCGCACCGCCACCCAGTAGAACGGCAGATTGACCAGCACGAACACCACGCCGAAGTTCCAGTCCAGCGCGTAATGCAGCAGGAACGCCATGCCGGCCATGCCGCCGATCATCAGTCCACTCTTGGCGAAGATGGCCAGGCCCAGCGAGGCCACCATCGTGGCCAGCACCATGCCCTGCACGTCCTCGGCGATCGAGTGACGCAGCGCTTTTTCGTCGGCGGTGGTACCGGCGCTGTCGGGCGGCGGGGTCAGCGGACCGGCGGTGACCAGGTGGCCGTCAGCGTCGTCGCACGGCGCGGGGCCATGGGAGGGAAGGGACATACGGGTGGGGAACAGCAGGTGGGGAGCGGTATTAGACACGATCTGCATGACAGTTGCAGATGAAATCGTTCAGCTGAATGCGCCCCGCCCTGCCCCGGGCCCGCCGCTGCTCAGCCCTTGCCGGCCAGATGGTGCGCCACCAGCGCGTTGGCATGGCCATGGCCCAGCCCATGCTCACTTTTCAGGAAGCTGACCAGTTCCATGTGTTTCAGGCCCTTCTTCCCTGCCAGCAGCCCGAGCCACTGGGCGACCGGCTGCCCATAGGTCTTCTCGATGGAGGGGAAGTACGAGGCCGGGCCCTTGGGCTTGGTGTCAGTGCTCATGTGCAGCTCCCGTTGAAGTCATTCATTCGACGAACCACAGACGCAGAAATCGACATACCCACACGTCCGACCCAGTGCCGACCAACGGTCGGCACCCACCAAAGCAGAATGCCGTTCCAACAGCTCGCGGGAAATTGTCGAAGGCGGGGTGGCTCAGGTTGCGGGGGCGTGAGCGCCATGGTCCCGAGGCATGCCTCGGACGGGTTGGGCAGGACGCCCAACCCCGGTCTTGCCGTGTGCGCAGGACAGCGCACACGAGCAAGCGCGACCGAGGCTACATGGGTGAGGGCGCTTTGCTTGCGAAGCACTGCTTCGCAAGCGCCCGAACGCACAGCCGCCAGCGGCTGGGCCGGGCCCCGGAGGGGGACTTGCGCCGTCCCCTGCAACCTGAGCCACCCCGCCTCCCACGGGAAGCCAGCTTTTGACGTTGCCGTTGACGTTGATTCGGCAGCTGCCGGGCGCAGCGCGGCCGTATCATCCTCTCATGCCCCGCGAAAACCTCAACGACCTGCAGGCCTTCGTCCACGTTGCCCGCGAGGGCAGCTTCACCAAGGCTGCCGCCCAGCTGGGCGTGTCCCAGTCCGCGCTCAGCCATGCCATGCGCGGACTGGAGCAGCGCCTGGGCGTGCGCCTGCTGACCCGCACCACCCGCAGCGTGTCCACCACCGAAGCCGGCGCCCGCCTGCTGGAAACGCTGGCCCCGCGCCTGGCCGAGATCGAGGATGGGCTGGCCGCGCTGGCCGAGTACCGTGAACGCCCGGCCGGCACCATCCGCATCAATGCCACCGGCCACGCCGCCGAGTACATCGCCTGGCCCAGGCTGGCGCCGCTGCTGCAGCAGTATCCGGACTTGAAGGTGGAACTGGCGGCCGACTACGGGTTGGCCGACATCGTGGCCGAGCGCTACGACATCGGCATCCGCCTGGGCGAGCGGCTGGCGCGCGACATGATCGCCGTACCGATCAGCCCGCCGCTGCGCATGCGCGTGGTCGGGGCGCCCAGCTACTTCCGCCAGCACCTGGTGCCGCGGCACCCGGACGACCTGGCCGGGCACAACTGCGTCACCCTGCGCCTGCCCACGCATGGCGGGCTGATGCCGTGGGATTTCGGCCAGGACGGCAATGAACTGAGCGTGCGTGTGAGCGGCCAGTGGATCTTCAACAGCATGGGCATGACCCGCGCCGCCGCACTGGCAGGCAGCGGGTTGGCCTGGCTGCCGGAGGACCAGGTACAGCCGATGCTGGACGACGGCCGCCTGCTTTCGGTGCTGGACGACTGGTGCCCGCACTTCGATGGCTATTACGCGTACTACCCCTCGCGCCGCCACGTGACCGTGGCGATGCGGACGGTGCTTGATGCGCTGCGTGGGCCGATGGGGTGAGGATCAAGGAGTGCGGACCAACGGTCCGCCCCCACCACCAACGGTCCGCACCCAGCTGTTGATCAGCCCTTGGCCTGGGCGGCGCGCTGCGCGTTGTAGCGCTCGCCGACGATCGACACTTCGTCCAGCGCCTGTGCGATGCGTTGCAGCTCCTCCGGTGCCAGCTGCAGGTCGGCCGCGCCCAGGTTTTCCTCCAGACGATGGACCTTGGTGGTGCCTGGGATCGGCACGATCCACGGCGCCTGTGCCAGCAGCCAGGCCAGCGCCACCTGCGCCGGGGTCGCACCCCGCGCCGCCGCGATCGTGCTGATGCGATCCACCAGCGCCTGGTTGGCGCGACGCGCTTCCACTTCGAAACGCGGCACGCTGTTGCGGAAATCGTTGGCGTCGAAGGTGGTGTCGGCGTTGATCGCACCGGTCAGGAAGCCGCGGCCCAGCGGGCTGAACGGCACGAAGCCGATGCCCAGCTCCTGCAGCGTCGGCAGCAGTTCACGCTCCGGTTCGCGCCACCACAGCGAGTACTCGCTCTGCACCGCAGCCACCGGCTGCACCGCATGCGCGCGACGCACGGTGGCAGCACTGGCCTCGGACAGGCCGAAGTGGCCGACCTTGCCCTCGGCGATCAGGTCGCGCACGGTACCGGCCACGTCCTCGATCGGCACGTTCGGGTCGACGCGGTGCTGGTAGAACAGGTCGATATGGTCGGTACGCAGGCGCTTGAGGCTGGCTTCGGCCACGGCACGGATGTTCTCCGGGCGGCTGTCCAGGCCGGCATCGGTGCGCGCGTCCCTGAAACCAAACTTCGTGGCGATCACCAGCCTGTCGCGGTAGGGTGCCAGGGCCTGGCCGAGCAGGTCTTCGTTGGTGTACGGGCCATACACTTCGGCGGTATCGAAGAAGGTCACGCCGCGCTCGACGGCAGCGTGCAGCAGGGCGATGCCCTGGCTCGGTTCGACCGGCTGGCCGTAGGCATGGGTCAGGCCCATGCAACCCAGGCCCAGGGCGGAAACCTTCAGGCCGCTGCGGCCGAGTTCACGTGTCTGCATCGTCGTACTCCAGAGGGGGAGTGCTGACGATACGCCTGCAGCGGCGATGGATTGAGCCGGTTGGACGACAGTCGGTCATGACTGGAATTCATCAATCGCCTGCGCGCCCAGTAGAGTCGACGGGTAGAGTCGACGGGTAGAGTCGACTGTTAGTCGACTGCGCTTCCTGACAGTCGACTCCACACATCGCCAGGTCACCGGATCTCGGAGATCTCCACCCCATCCAGGCCCTGCGACAGCGTGCGCGCGTCGCCGCCCTGGCTGAGCTTGATGCGCAGGCGCACTTCGTTCTGCGAGTCGGCGTAGCGCAGTGCGTCCTCGTAGCTGATCTCGCCGGCCTGGTACAGCTCGAACAGGCTCTGGTCGAAGGTCTTCATGCCCAGCTGGACCGAGTCCTTCATCACTTCCTTCAGCTTGTGGATCTCGCCGTCGCGGATGTAGTCCTGCACCAGCGGCGTGCCCAGCAGGATCTCCATCGCCACCTTGCGCGAGCGGCCGTCGGGCGACGGCACCAGCTGCTGCGCGACCACGCCCTTGAGGTTCAGCGACAGGTCCATCAGCAGCTGGTTGCGGCGGTCTTCCGGGAAGAAGTTGATGATGCGATCCATCGCCTGGTTGGCATTGTTGGCATGCAGCGTGGCTAGCACCAGGTGGCCGGTTTCGGCGAACGCGATGGCGTGGTCCATGCCTTCGCGGGTACGCACCTCGCCGATCATGATCACGTCCGGCGCCTGGCGCAGGGTGTTCTTCAGGGCCGCTTCCCAGCTGTCGGTATCGATGCCGACCTCGCGCTGGGTGATGATGCAGCCCTCGTGCTTGTGCACGAACTCGATCGGATCTTCGATGGTGATGATGTGGCCGGTCGAGTTCTGGTTGCGGTAGCCGATCATCGCCGCCAGCGATGTCGATTTGCCGGTACCGGTGGCACCAACGAACAGGATGATGCCGCGCTTGGTCATCGCCAGCGTCTTGATGATCGGCGGCAGGCTCAGCTCTTCCACGGTCGGAATGCGCGTCTCGATGCGACGCAGCACCATGCCCACCTGGTTGCGCTGGTAGAAGCAGCTGACGCGGAAGCGGCCGACACCGGACAGGCCGATGGCGAAGTTGCATTCATGCGTCTTCTCGAACTCCTCGCGCTGCGCAGGGGTCATCACGTTGAGCACCAGGTCGCGGCTCTGCTGCGGCGTGAGCGGAGTCTGCGTGATCGGCGAGATCTTGCCGTTGACCTTCATCGCCGGCGGCATGCCCGCAGTGATGAACAGGTCCGAGGCGCGCTGGTGCGCCATCAGCTTGAGGAACGAAGTGAAATCGATGGTGGTCGCGGTGGTGTTCACGGCAGGCTCCCGGAAAAGCGGTTTACCAGGTAACGGTCGGTGGAGGAAACAACACGGAGCGGCCGCGCCATTGCACGCGCCGCCCGTGGCTGCCCTGCCTTACTCGAACAGGCGCTTGTCCTTGGCGTAGTCGCGGGCCTGGTTGCGGGTGATCAGGCTGCGCTTGACCAGGTCCTGCAGGTGCTGGTCCAGGGTCATCATGCCGTACTGCTGGCCGGTCTGGATGGCCGAGTACATCTGCGCCACCTTGTCCTCGCGGATCAGGTTGCGGATGGCCGGCGTGCCGACCATGATTTCCCACGCTGCGGTGCGGCCACCGCCGACCTTCTTCAGCAGCGCCTGCGAGATCACCGCACGCAGCGACTCGGACAGCATCGAGCGCACCATCGGCTTTTCGCCGGCCGGGAACACGTCGATGATGCGGTCGATGGTCTTGGCCGCCGAGCTGGTGTGCAGGGTGCCGAACACCAGGTGGCCGGTCTCCGCAGCGGTCAGTGCCAGGCGGATGGTTTCCAGGTCGCGGAGTTCGCCGACCAGGATGATGTCCGGGTCCTCGCGCAGTGCCGAGCGCAACGCTTCGTTGAAGCCATGCGTGTCGCGGTGCACTTCGCGCTGGTTGATCAGGCACTTCTGCGAGGTGTGCACGAATTCGATCGGATCCTCGACGGTGAGGATGTGGCCGTATTCGTTCTTGTTGATGTAGTCGATCATCGCCGCCAGCGTGGTCGACTTGCCCGAGCCGGTCGGGCCGGTCACCAGGATCAGGCCCTGCGGCTGCTGGATCACTTCACGGAACAGCGGCGGGCAGGCCAGGTCCTCGAGGGTGAGCACCTCGGACGGAATGGTACGGAACACCGCACCGGCGCCGCGGTTCTGATTGAACGCGTTCACACGGAAGCGCGCCAGCGACGGGATCTCGAAGGAGAAGTCCACTTCGAGGAATTCCTCATAATCGCGGCGCTGCTTGTCGGACATGATGTCGTACACCAGCGCGTGGACCTGCTTGTGGTCCAGGGCCGGGATGTTGATCCGGCGAACATCGCCGTCCACGCGGATCATCGGCGGCAGGCCTGCAGACAGGTGCAGGTCGGACGCTTTGTTCTTTACGGAAAACGCCAGCAGTTCGGCGATATCCATGAGCGGCTACTCCCCAATAACGGCTTCGACTGGAAGGATCTTTCCCCGGGCGGCAGTATAGCCTCCTGATTCAATGGAACGCGTTACGTGGCCACTCCCCTGCCCCAGATCCTGAGCAACCTGCATGCCGCCGCCGAGGCGGCCGGCCGGCCCGATCCGCGCCTGCTGGCCGTGTCCAAGACCCAACCGGCCGAGGCCGTGGCTGCGCTGGCCGCACAGGGCCAGCAGGCCTTCGGCGAAAACTATGTGCAGGAAGCGCTGGCCAAGATGCAGGCGCTGCAGCACCTGGCGCTGGAGTGGCACCTGATCGGCCACCTGCAGTCGAACAAGGCCGATGCCGTGGCCACCCACTTCGACTGGGTGCAGAGCGTGGACCGGCCCAAGCTGGTAACGGCGCTGGCGCGCCATCGCCCGGCCGCACGCGGCCCGCTGAATGTGCTGATCCAGGTCAACATCGACGACGAATCCAGCAAGCATGGCTGTGCACCGGAGGAAGTGGACGCACTCGCCGCCGCAATTGCCGCCGAACCCACCCTGCGCCTGCGCGGACTGATGGCGATTCCGGCGCCGTGGCCCGAGGCCGAGCGCCGTCGGGATGCATTCGTGCGCATGCGCACGCTTTTCCAGTCGCTGGCCGCCCAGCACGCGCAGGTCGACACGCTGTCGATTGGCATGAGCAGCGACTACGCCGAAGCCATCGCCGAGGGCGCCACCCTGGTGCGCATCGGTACCGCCCTGTTCGGCGCGCGCCCGCGCCCGGCCTGATTTTCAAAGGAGACGTCCATGGCAACTGATTCCATCACCTTCATCGGCGGCGGTAACATGGCGCGCAGCCTGATCGCCGGCCTGATCCGCCAGGGCACACCCGCCGCGCACATCCACGTCGCCGAACCGGTGGCCGCACTGCGCCAGGCGCTGGCCGCCGACTTCGGTGTGCAGGTGCATGACAACGCGATTGATGCCGCTGCGCAGGGCAGCACCTGGCTGCTGGCGGTGAAGCCGCAGGTGCTGCGTGAGGTCTGCCAGTCGCTGCAGGCGCTGGCCCAGGCAAACCAGCCGTTGGTGGTGTCGATTGCCGCCGGCATCACCAGTGCGCAGCTGCAGCGTTGGCTGGGAGGCGACCAGGCAGTGGTGCGCGCGATGCCGAACACCCCTGCCCTGCTCGGCGCTGGCGTGACCGGCCTGTTCGCCACACCGTCGGTGGACACGCAGCAGCACGCGCAGGCCGAACAGGTGCTGGCCAGCGCCGGGCGCACGGTGTGGATCGAGAGCGAGGTACTGATGGATTCGGTGACTGCGGTCTCCGGCAGTGGACCGGCCTATGTCTTCCTGCTGGCCGAAGCGATGGAAGCGGCGGGTATTGCCCAGGGCCTGCCGGCCGACGCCGCGCGCACGCTGGTGGTGCAGACCCTGCTGGGTGCTTCGCGGATGCTGGCTGAAGCCGGCGAAAGCCCGGCCGAGCTTCGCCGCCGCGTGACCTCGCCGAACGGAACCACCCAGGCCGCGATCGAGAGCTTCCAGGCCGGTGGCTTCGAGGCGCTGGTGGACACCGCACTGCGCGCCGCGCAGGTGCGTGGGCAGGAACTGTCTGCGGCGAATGATTGATCCCGATGTGTGCCGACCAACGGTCGGCACCTACCATCATCCACGCATGGCGTGGATGCTCATTGACCCAACGTGGTCATGACGAAATCCACGAAGCACTGCAACCGCGGGCGTGGCCTGCGGTCGGGCAGGTAGATCAGGTGCATCGGCCGCGCCTCGGGCAGGTAGTCGCGCAGCAGCGGCTTCAGGCGCCCGGCAGCAATTTCGCCAGCCAGCAGCGCCGTCGGTTGCAGCACCAGACCCGCTCCTGCAACGGCAGCTTCGCGCAACGCGAAACCATCGTTGCAGGTCAGGCGCGCTTCCCAGTCCACCTGTTCACCGTTGGCCAGCTGCCAGCCGTGGCCACCGCGCCAGGCCAGATGGCTCAGGCAGTCATGCCCTGCCAGATCGGCGGGCGTACGCGGCGTGCCGCGCCGGCGCAGGTACGACGGTGACGCACACAGGCTCATCGCATACGGCGGCAGCGGCCGCGCCACCAGTTCCTGCGATGGCAGCGGCCCGACCCGGATCGCCACATCGAAACCATCCTCGATCAGATCCACGCGGCGGTTGCTCAGGTCCAGCTCGATATTCAACTGCGGCTGTGCGCGCAGCAGGCCGGCCAGCTGCGGCGCCAGCACGCAGCTGCCCCAGGTGGTCGGCGCACTGACCCGCAGCAGGCCACGTGGCTGTACCTGCAGACCGGCCACATCGGCCTCGGCCTGCTGCACCTGCTCCAGCACCTGCCGGCATCCGGCCAGATAGGCGCTGCCGGCTTCGGTCAGGCGCTGGCGGCGGGTGTTCCGTTGCAGCAGCGCGGTGCCCAGATGCGCCTCCAGCTGCTGGATGTACTTGCCCACCATCACCGCCGACACCTGCAGCTGTTCGGCGGCGCCGGCGAAGCTGCCGCGCTCGGCCACTGCCACGAAGGCCTGCATGCAGCGAAGGGTATCCATTGCTAATCCAAAGTTAGGAATCTGCAAATCATACGCCGCTTACCTAACCCCAATGTGACGGCGCAGACTGCGCTCACACCCTCACGCAAGGAACCGCCATGAAGATCCTCCTCGTCGGTGCCAGCGGCACCCTCGGCCAGGCAGTCGCCCGTCAGCTCGGCCAACAGCATCAGATTCTCGCCGCCGGCCGCAGCAGCGGCGAACTGCGCGTGGACCTGACCGACGACGCCAGCGTCGCCGAACTGTTCTCGCGTACCGGCGCAGTCGATGCGGTGATCTCCACCGCCGGCTCGGTGCATTTCGGACCGCTGCAGGAGATGACGCCCGAGCAGTTCACTATCGGCCTGCAGGACAAGCTGCTGGGACAGGTGCGGCTGGCACTGGCCGCGCAGCACCACCTCAATGCCGGTGGCTCGATCACCCTGACCAGCGGCATCATCAGCGCGCAGCCGATCCGCGACGGCGTCAACGCCACCGCAGTGAATGCCGCACTGGAAGGCTTCGTGCGCGCCGCCGCACTGGAGCTGCTGCCGCGCGGCCTGCGCATCAACGTGGTCAGCCCGAACGTGCTGATCGAATCGATGGCGGCCTACGGCCCCTACTTCCCGGGCTTCGAAGCGGTAAGCGCACAGCGCGCGGCACTGGCCTTCCAGCGCGCGGTGGAAGGCATCCAGAGCGGCGAAACCATCACGGTCTGGTAAGAAAAAGGGGACGGAGGGGATTAAGTCGTTTTCGTCCGCCGGGCATGGCCCGGCGCTACCGGGAGCGCGTTCCCTTTTTGTCGCTCACTCCCAGCGCATCGGGCCGTCGCCGCGTTCGCCGAGGACGTCGCCGGGGTTGGCCAGGCGGCAATGCTGCAGTGACAGGCAGCCACAGCCGATGCAGCCGGTCAGTTCATCGCGCAGCAGCTGCAGCATGTGGATTCGCACTTCCAGCTCGGTGCGCCAGCGCGCGGACAACCTGGCCCAATCCGCCTTGGTTGGTGCGCGGCCGTCAGGCAGGCTTTCGAAGGCACGGCCGACTGCTTCCAGCGGCATGCCCACCCGCTGCGCCACGCGGATCACCGCCAACCGGCGCAGCACGTCGCGGCTGTAACGGCGTTGGTTGCCCGAGGTGCGCAGGCTGCTGATCAGCCCCTTGCGCTCGTAGAAATGCAGTGCGGAAACGGCCACGCCACTGCGCTGGGAGACCTCGCCAACGCTGAGTTCCTGGGATGCCATTGCTTGACCTCAACTATAGTTAAGGTGGCATGCTGCTATCTTCGCCGCCCGTTGACAAGCGCGGCCCGCACCTGACCCGTATGACCCCGACCCTCTCTCCCGCCGACACCCACCTGCCGGCTGACACATCGATCCTGTCCGCGCGCTACCGCGCCACGACCATCGGCATGGTCGCACTGGTCGCGCTGCACGCCTTCGAAGCACTGGCCGTCGCGGCCGCGATGCCCACCGTGGCCGAAGCACTCGATGGACTGCGCCTGTACGCGCTGGCCTTTGGCGGCACCCTGGCCACCAGCGTGATCGGCATGACCCTGGCCGGACGCTGGGCCGACCGCCAGGGCCCGGCACGGCCGCTGTGGTACGGCCTGGCCTGCTTCGTGCTGGGCCTGCTGCTGGCCGGCTTCGCCGTGCGCATGGGCATGCTGGTGGCCGGGCGCCTGATGCAGGGCCTGGGCGCGGGCGCGATTTCGGTCTCGCTGTACGTGATGGTCGGCCGCAGCTACCCCGAGCACCTGCGGCCGAAGGTGTTCGCGGCATTCTCGGCGGGGTGGGTGGTGCCCTCGATGGTCGGCCCGGCGCTGAGCGGCCTGATCGTCCAGCATCTCGGCTGGCGCTGGGTGTTCCTGGCGGTGCCGCTGCTGGCAGTCCCTGCTGCCCTGTTGCTGCGGCCTGCGCTGGCGCGCATGCAGCCCTCCGCCGACAGCAACGACGACGAGGGGCGCGGCAACCTCGTGCGTTGGGCCAGTGGTGCATCGCTGGCGGCGCTGCTGCTGTACTTCGGCGGCCAGCAGCATGGTCCGACCGCCCTGCTCTGCATCGGCGTGGCGATGCTGGCGCTGCTGCTATGCGTGCATCGCCTGCTGCCGGCCGGAACGCTGATCCTGCGCAGGGGCCTGCCCAGCGTGATCGCACTGCGCGGCATCGCCGCTGCCGCATTCTTCGCCTGCGAAGCCTACCTGCCGCTGCTGCTGCAGCGCGAACGCGGGCTCCCGCCCAGCTGGGCCGGCGCGGTGCTCAGCCTCGGCGCACTCGGTTGGTTCGCCGGCTCCTGGCTGCAGGGTCACCAGCAGCGCGGTTGGTCACGCCAGCAGCTGCTGCGCGTCGGCACGGCGATGATGACGGTCGGCATCGCCGCAACGCTTGCGGTGTTGTTCAATGCAGTGCCATTGCCGGTGGCCCTGGTGGGCTGGACGGTCACCGGTTTCGGCATGGGCATGATCTACGCCAGCCTCTCGGTGCTGACGCTGTCACTGTCAGCAGCGCATGAGCAGGGTGCCAACACCTCTGCCCTGCAGCTGAGCGAGGCCCTGTCGGTTGCCACCGCGCTGGCGGTCTCCGGTGCGTTGTTCGCGCTGTTCGTGGAAAGCGCGCCGCACACCGGCTACCTGCTGTGCCTGGCGATCACCTTCGGCCTGGCGGTGCTGGCCGCGGTGATCGCGCGGCGGGTGTAGCGCCGCCGGGTTTCGGTAGTGCCGTCCGCTGGCCGGCAACCTCCGCGCACGCGGGAATCCCATGATGGTGCCGGCCAGCGGCCGGCACTACCGGGTCCCCGTGCCTACGTCATCGATGTCCCGGTGCAGGATGCGCCGCACTTCCAGCACTGCCTGCGGGGTCTCCTGCACGCTGTGGCCGGAAATGATGACCTTCTCCGACTGTGCACCCGGCAGGTGCGCACTCCAGTACGGCACCAGTCCGTCATCGGACTTTTCCACCGGCAGCTCCGGCTTGCGCTGGGCGATGATCGAGTGGTACTTCAGTCCCGCTTCGATCGGCAGCTGCGCTGCGGCCTTCACGAATGGATCGCTGGCCTTGAGGTTGTCGATGCTGTTGGGGATCTTCGGCTTGGCGGTGCCGTCGACCTGCTGCTCGGCCTGTGCCAGCGCCATGAACACGTCCTCGAATTTGCCGAGAATGGTCAGCGGCAGGCGTACCAGGCGACCGATCAGCCGCCCGACCCTGTTGCCGGCGATATCCGTGCCCTGGTGCGGCGCGGCGATGAAGATCGCGCGTTCCACGTTCGGCTGCGCCTTGAAATGCAGCAGTGGCCCCAGCTTGGCCTGCACCCGCTTCAGCCGCTCGCCCTTCAGGTCATAGTTGGCCAGCAGGTCATCCCACAGCACATCACCCGAGTCGCTCACCAGCAGCCGCGCCAGCACGCCGCCCATGCTGTGGCCGATATAGACCATGTCCTTCGATGCGCGCGTGCTGCCGTTGGGGTCGAAGTGCTTGAGGGTGTCATTGAACGCGTTGGCGATCTCGTAGCGGTTCAGCGCGATCGGCGCGTTGGTCGGGTAGTAGACCTGCCACACCTGGAACTGCTGGCGCAGCTCGGGGTCGCCCATGATCTCGTTGGCCAGGTTCACCCAGGCTTCCGGGCTGCTGGCCAGGCCGTGCAGCATGAAGATGATGCGGCGGTTCGGGTCCCACGGCTGCATCAGGTAGATGTGCGGTTCGCCGATGCCCTCGCTCATGCCGAACAGGGTGCGCAGTGATTGCCGGGCGAAACCGCTCTGCGCCAACCACAGGCCATAGGCGGCGGTGAAGTTGCCGGCCAGCGGCACCTGCTCGCCATGCAGGGAGATGCGCTCGGTCGCTTCGGGCGAATAAGCGTCCAGCTCGACCCGGCGCGTGCGCATCACATCGTCCAGGTTGCTGCCTTCGAAGCGCAGCAACGCGGTGACGTTGATCGAGGACATCTCGCTGAACTCAGGCACCGAATTGTCATGCCGGTGGCGACGGCCACGGCGCTCGTCACCGCCTTCATCCGCTGCCGTTTCGGCCTTCGGGCCATCCGCTGCGACTACGGGTGCGACCAGCTTCGGCGGGTCCATCACCATCACCAGCTCGGCACCGAAGCCATCACGGCGATAAGTACTGCGCAGCCCGACGAAGCTGACCGTGCCGGCTGGCACCAGCTGCGCGGGAATGCTCTTCAGGTTCAGCTGCTGGTAGTTGGAAGCCAGCGACCAGCTGCCGACCGAGATCGGCTTCGTGTAGTCCTCGCCCGCCAACGCAGCGGCGCGCGCGCGGACGAACAGCACCACCGCCGCCTTCTCGGCCGCGTAGTTGTAGTAGTCACGCACCTGCGTCTGCCGGTCTTCGAAGGCGCGATCCGATGGTGAGCGGCCGCTGTAGAACAGGTAGGCATAGGCGTAGCGCGCGGCTTCCAGCCAGGCGTCCAGCGCTGCGTCGCTCATCGGCGGATCACCGGCTGCGGTCTTCTTCGGCGTCAGCGCCAGCGCGGCCTTCACCCACAGTTCGGACAGCGCCGACAGCCGCTGCTCGACATTGAGATCGTCGGTCATCAGCAGCGTGCTGCGGCAGACCAGGAAGTCCTTCTCGCACTGCGATTCGTCCAGGCCTGCCGCGCTGAGCGTCTCGCGCGCGGCGGGGCTGAGCTTGCCGGTATTGAGCACGTCGGCACGCTTGTTGACCAGCGAATCGCTGGACTTGACCTGCTTGACGGTGACCATCGCGCAGCCACTGCTGCCCAGCAGCAGGAAGGCGGCGAACAACACCGGCAGCGCACGCTGCCAGCGGGTCAGGAGGAGTCGAGTCATTACTGCGGGTCCTGCTCGGTGCCAGGTACGCCCTGGCGGATCACGGTGGAGAAGTGTTCGCCGCTGCCCAGGTCCAACGCACGCTGGGTGATGCGGCCCTTGTCGTGCAGCTCGGCGTACGGCACACCCGGGGTCAGTGCACCGACCTCCTGTGCGTACTCGGCCAGGTAGCCGGACAGCAACAGGCGGTAGTCCAGCGGCAGGCGCGGCGCGATCTGGCGGGCCAGGTCGAAGACGATCGTGGTGCAGTTGCTGGTGAGTGTGTTGTAGAAGCCCGGCTTCGCATCCAGTTCGCGCGCCTGCGCGATGTACGCGGCGAACAGCTCCTTCAGCTGCGCACGGTCCATGCCGTGCAGGCGGTACAGGTAGACATCCTCGCCACGCGCATTGGTGCGGGTGCGGATGATGTCGGTCTCCTCCGCGGCCACCAGGGTCATCTCGAATTTGCGGAAGAAGCCGCCCAGCGCCGAGAACGATTCGCCGCGTTCCTTGCGGATCTCCAGCGAGAACACCACGTGGCGCCCATCCTCGAAGCCAAACGAGATGAGGGTGTGGGCGATCGCCGGGCCCATCCAGTACGACAGCACCAGGTCGGCCGAACGCAGCTGGTCCAGGTCGTACGCGCGGCGCACCCAGTGCGCGTCGTAGTCGGTTTCGCTGCGCCAAGTGAAATCACGCACGTTGTCGAGCACCACGTGGCGCCCGTCGAAGGACACCACATGCAGGCGCTGGGCCACGTCATCGGCCCATACGCGGTCCTGGCGCGGGGACAGCAGCAGCCACCACAGGCCGGCCAGTGCCAGCGATGCCCCGAACGCCAGGCCCAGGCGGCGCGAAGCATGGCCCCGCGCGACGCGCCACGACGCCCACAGCGCAACCAGCAGCCACAGCGCAGCGGCACCGGTGGACAGCCAGCCCGGCCCCGGCACCTGATAGGCCAGCAGCCCGGTCACCCACAACGCCGCCAGCGCCATGGCACTTCCTGTCATCCAACGTCCTGCGGCTCTCACTGGCATCCTGTCGCGGTCCCGAAGCCGCATAGTTAGCCACAAGCGGGTTCACCGTGGCATCTACGGCCCGTTCAGGCACGCCGGCGCACCGTCTGCTGCGGCCCGACGGCCAGATGGATCACACAGGAGCAACGATGGGCATCACTTCCGTGGCCGGCGTTCCGGTCCAACCCCGGCACCGCGCGACCTGCCACTGCGGCACGGTCGAGCTGCTGCTGGACCTGCCGGACGGGATCGTCGATCCCCGCCGCTGCGACTGCTCGATGTGCCGCCGCCGTGGCGCCATCGCCGCCAGCGTCCCCCGTCAGGGCCTGCAGGTGCTCCGCGGGCAGAACCACCTGCAGAAATACCAGTTCAATACCCATGTGGCCGAGCACTACTTCTGCGGGGTGTGCGGCATCTACACCCATCACCGGCGCCGCTCCAACCCCGACCAGTACGGCTACAACGTGGCCTGCCTGGAGGGCATTGATCCGTTCGCGCTGGGGGTTATTCCGGTCAGCGACGGGGTCAACCACCCGTCAGACCGCACCGGCTAGTGGCGCGTGCGCCGCGGCGGCGTGGCGATCTTCTGCCAGGGCGCCATGCCGCTGCGCCCCGCCCGCGCCGGGCGTTTCAGCCAGGGCCGGCGTGACGGTGCCTGCGGCGCGTCCTCGACCGGGGGAGGAAGCGGTCGACGGCTGGGCCAGAGATGGTCGAGCAGCCACATGGCGGGTCTCCGTGGGGGACGGGGACGATCAACACTAGGCCCGGGTGGGCATAGGCGGCGTGAGCGGGACACGACAACGGGATGACGGCGGAGGCGGCGATGAGCCTGCTACACCATGTTCCCGACCAAGGCACCTGTCCTTTTCCGCAACAACAGGCGCAACACGGCGGCACAGGCGGCGGTCAGCAGCGCCAGTACACGCAGCAGTGTCGCCAGCGCCTCACTACTGGCGTGCTGCAGCTGCATGCCGCTTATCGTCGGTAGCAGTGCCTGCGCCTGTTCCCGCGCCCCCGTGGCCAGATAGGCACCGGCACGCGCCAGCGATGCCAGCGACGCGCCCTGCAGCTGATGGCCGATCAGCAGCGCAAGCAAGGCAATGACTGCGGCCAATGCGATGCCTTCACCGGCCACCCGCACGGTTCCGAAGATGCCAGCGGCCATGCCCGCACGCTGTACCGGCACCACGCTGACCGACAGCCCATCCATCAAGCCCCACGGCAAGGCCGTTCCTGCGCCGATCAGCATCAGCAACGGCACCCACTGCGACGGCGACGGATGCGATGCGTGGCGCGACAGCAGGTACAGACCAGAGGCACAGACCAGCAGGCCCAGCGTGCATAGCCGCGCACTTCCAACGCGCTCCGCCCAGCGCGCGGCCAGCATCGGCAGCACCAGCATCGGCGCGGACAGGGCCAGCATCTGCAGTCCCACCAGCGTCGCGCTCTGGCCATGCACGCCCAGCAGTTGCAGAGGTAACACGACCAGCAGCACCACGTAGCCGAAGCAGGTCGCCACCGGCAGCAACTGGACACCAAGGAACGCCGGTTGCGAGAACAGTGAGAGGTCCAGCAACGGTGAGGGGTGCCGCCGTTCGATGAAGACGAACACCCCGCCCGACAGCAGCGTCGCCAGCAGCGCCAGCTGCACGCGCGCGGCATGCAGGCCGAACTCGCCCGACCACAGCAGCGCCAGGGTCAACGCCGCCAGCGTCAGGCTGAAACTCAGCATGCCGCCGATATCCAGTGGTCGGCGCTCGCCATGACTTTCAGGCAACGCGCGTGCCCCCAAGCCGAAGGCCACCAACGTGAGCACACCGCCCGCGGCGAACACGCTGCGCCATCCCAATGTCTGCAGCAGCAGGCCCGCGAGCAGGGGCCCCAACGCCAGCCCCATGCCGAACGTGGTGCCCAGCAGGGCGAAGACACGGGCACGCGCCGGCCCCTGCCAGGCCTGTGCCAGCAGCGCCGTGCCGGATGCCAGCGCCGCCGCCGCGGCAACGCCCTGCAACCCGCGCGCCAGATCCAGCCATAGCAGCGTGCGAGCAAGGCAGACGGCGGCGGTGGCGGTGGTGAAGCCCGCCGTGCCCAGCAGGAACAGCCGCCGACGGCCATATCGATCGGCCAAGCCGCCCGCAGCGAGCAACAGACTGCCGAAGGTGAGCATGAAGGCGTTGGTCACCCAGGCCAGCGCGGTGGGCGATGCCGCCGCGGAACGGGCCAGCGCCGGCACCGCGACTGCACCGGCAGAGAAGGACAACGGCAACGCCAGCGCGGCCAGGCAGACCGCAAGCAGCGCCCAGCGCTGCTGCGCGCGGACAGGTACAGGGAGCATCGAATCCGGGGCCATGCGGGCCTCCATCCATCAGGGGCATTGATGATGGACAGGCCGCTATTCCAGAAAAACAGGCTCGGTGGACGTTGATTGCGGCGAGATTTTCCGCAATCATCCAAGCATGGACTCCATCTCCGCCCTGCTCGCCTTCGTCCGCACCGCGGAGGCAGGCAGCATTGTCGGTGCCGCCCGCGTACTCGGCCTGTCAGCCTCGGCCGTCGGCAAGCGCATCGCCCGGCTTGAACAGGAACTCGGCACGCGCCTGTTCCAGCGCACCACCCGCCGCGTGCATCTCACCGACGAAGGCGAACTGCTGCTGCAACGCTGCCGGCGTGCGCTGGATGAGCTTTCCGAAGCGCAGGCGGACCTGGCGCAGCGACAGCACGCCCCCAGCGGACTGCTGCGCATCGGCCTGCCCACCATCGGCTACCGCTTCCTGCTGCCGGTGCTCCCCGGCTTCCAGCAACGCTATCCGCAGGTGCAGCTGGAACTGGACTTCAACGACCGCATCGTCGATGTGGTCAGCGAAGGCCTGGATGCAGTGATACGCAGTGGCGAACTGGCCGATTCCAGCCTGACCGCACGGCGGCTGGGTGGTTTTCGTTTCATCCTCTGTGCGGCGCCGGGCTATCTGCAGATGCATGGAACGCCCGGCGATGTGGGCGACCTGCGCATGCATACCGCGCTGCGCTTCCGTTACCCCACCACCGGAAAGCTGCATCCGTGGCAGCTGCCGGGCATCGAAGGCGACTCCGGGGCGCGCCTTCCCACGGCGATGACCTGCAACAACATGGAGGCCGTGCTGGCCGCTGCGATCGGATGCATGGGCCTGGCCTGGATGCCTGACTTCCTCGCAGTCGACGCGCTGGCCGATGGCCGCCTGCAACAGGTGCTGCCCACACTGCCCACGCACCAGGGGCAGTTCTCGCTGCTATGGCCCGGTGGGCGCCATCCCAGTGCACGCCTGCGGGTGTTCATCGACTACGCCGTTGCGCACCTTTTCCGCAGCACCCCGGAAAAGGGGACGGAGGGGATTAAGTCGTAATTGGCCCTGCTGTGCCTGAAACGACTTGACCCCTTCCGTCCCCTTTTTCCTGGCGGCTGAAGCGGCGCGCGCCGGCGACGCAGATCACTGCGACCAGAGTCACCAGCACCATGCTGAGGCTGACCGATTCGTGCAGCAGCAGCGCGGCCAGGGCCAGGCCGAAGAAGGGCTGCAGCAGCTGCAGCTGGCCGACAGCGGCGATGCCGCCCTGGGCCAGCCCGCGGTACCAGAAAAGGAAGCCGATCAGCATGCTGAACACTGCCACGTAGCCCAGTGCCCACCACGCCGAGGCACCGACCGCCGAGAGCGAGGCCGGGCGCATCAGCACCGTCATCGGCAGCATCACCGGCAACGCCAGCAGCAATGCCCAGCTGATCACCTGCCAGCCGCCCAGATGACGGGCGAGCCGACCACCTTCCGCGTAGCCCAGCCCGCACACCACGATCGCCGCCAGCATCAGCAGGTCGGCCTGCAAGGAGGCTTCGATGCCGTTGCGCGCGGCATAGCCGACCACGCAGGCACTGCCCAGCAACGAGAACAGCCAGAACGCCGGGCGCGGCCGATCGCCACCGCGCAGCACGCCAAACACCGCTGTACTCAACGGCAGCAGGCCGAGGAACACGATGGTGTGTGCCGACGAAGCATGGCGCAGCGCGAGCGCGGTCAGCAGCGGGAAGCCGACCACAACGCCGAGGCTGACCACCACCAGCCCCGGCAGGTCGCCGCGCCGCGGCCACGGTTGGCGCAGCATCAACAACAGGCCCAGGCCGAGCACCGCGGCGATGGTGGCGCGTGCGGCGGTGACGAACCCGGCATCCAGCTGCAGCACCGCCAGGCGGGTGGCCGGTAATGAGCCGGCGAAGATCACCACACCGATGAAGCCATTGATCCAACCACTCGCCGACCGTTCCACGCCTGTACTCCTGAAGGTGCCGGACGATGCCCGGCTGCACCTGTATGGAAGCATCCAGCGCGGAACGACCCCAGCTACAATCCAGTACAGCCGCAAGTAACTGTACTGCCCACACTTCCACTACGGTTCCACCATGCCGCGCCCGCTCACCCGCATCGAATCGGTCATCCAGACCGTCCGCACCCGCATCAGTGCACGGGTGGATGGCCCCGGCTCCCGCCTGCCTTCGGTACGTGCGCAGGCAGCGACCATGGGAGTTTCAGTCTCCACCGTGGTCGAGGCCTACGAGCGCCTGGCGGCCGAAGGCCTGATCAGTGCACGCGCAGGCTCGGGCTTCTACGTCAGTGGCCCGGCCGCACCGCTGACGCTGGCCGAAATGGAGCCGCGGCTGGATCGCGCGGTGGATCCGCTGTGGGTATCACGACAATCGCTGGAAACGCCCGCGGGCGATCTCAAGCCAGGGTGCGGCTGGATGCCCAGTGACTGGCTGTATCACGATGGCGTGCGCCGCGGCCTGCGCGGGCTGGCGCGTGCCGATGCCATGCAACTGGTGGACTACGCCGGCCCGCTCGGGCTGCCCGCGTTGCGCCAGCTGCTGCAAAGGCGCAGCGCCTCGCTTGGCATCGATGCACCGATGGAGCAGATCCTGCTGACCGAATCCGGTACGCACGCGGTCGATCTGCTCTGCCGTTTCCTGCTCAAGCCCGGCGACTGCGTGCTGGTCGATGACCCGAGCTACTTCAATTACCACGCACTGCTCAAGGCGCACCAGGTGCAGGCCATCGGCGTGCCGTACACGCACAGCGGCCCGGACCTGGAGGCGTTCGCGCAAGCCCTGCAGGCGCATTCGCCGCGGCTGTACCTCACCAATTCCGGACTGCACAACCCGACCGGCGCGGTGCTTTCAGCCAACATCGCGCACCGCCTGCTGGGCCTGGCCGAACGCAGCGAGCTGATCATCGTCGAGGACGACATCTTCGCCGACTTCGAACTGCAGCCGGCACCGCGGCTGGCCGCGCTCGATGGACTGTCACGGGTGATCCACGTCGGCAGTTTCTCCAAGACGCTGTCGGCAGCGTCGCGCTGCGGCTACATCGCTGCGCGCCACGACTGGATAGAGGCATTGACCGACCTGAAGCTGGCGACCAGCTTTGGCGGCGGCCATCTGGCCGCGCAGTTGATGCACATCGCGCTGACCGATAGCGGTTACCGCCGCCACATGCAGTCCATACGTTCGCGCCTGGCCGATGCACGCCGGCACACACTGCGGAAGCTGCAGGCGCTGGGCATCACGCCGTGGCTGCAGCCGGAAGCCGGCCTGTTCCTGTGGTGCCAGCTGCCCGACGGCCGCGACGCCGCCGCACTGGCGCGGCACTGCCTGCGCGAGGGCATCGTGCTGGCGCCGGGCAACGCGTTCAGCCAGTCGCAGCGCGCGGCCGACTATCTGCGCTTCAACGTTTCGCAGTGCCAGGACCCGAGAATCTGGCAGGTACTGGCGCGCGCGCTGCGCTGAGCCGGGAATGCGCGACCAGCGCAGCCACCACCATGCGTACGCCCCGCAACTGGCCGCGACGATGTGGCAGCGGCGCGCAACGCCTCTTGCGCGCCGCGCTACAGTGGCATGTCCCCCGCCGCAGGAATCCGCGCATGTCCACGTTCTCCGATCCGCAGGCGGTGGCCCGCTATGCCGAAGCGCCGCTGCGCCAGGTGCCCGGTTTCCTCGCGTTGCAGCAGATGACCCGCCTGCTGCTGGCCGAACACGTTCCCGCACAGGGCCGCGTGCTGGTACTCGGCGCCGGGGGCGGGCTTGAGCTGAAGGCCTTTGCCGAAGCGCAGCCGGGCTGGCAGCTGCTGGGTGTGGATCCGGCCGCGCCGATGCTGGCCCTGGCCGAGCAGACACTGGGTCCGCTGATGCCGCGCGTGCAGCTGCTGGAAGGTTACATCGACGATGCACCCGATCTGCGCTTCGATGGTGCCAGCTGCCTGCTGACCCTGCACTTCCTCGACGCCGCGCAGCGCCTGCACACGCTGCGCGAGCTGCACAGGCGCCTGCAGCCCGGCGCACCGCTGGTGGTGGCCCACCACAGCGTGCCGCAGGATCCGGCCAGCAAGCTGCGCTGGTTGCAGCGCTACGCCGCGTTCGCCGAAGCCTCGGGGGTTGCCCACGCCGATGCACAGCGCGCGATCGACGCCATTGCCGAGCGGTTGCCGCTGCTGGCCCCCGAACAGGAGGTCGCGCTGATGCAGGAGGCCGGCTTCGATGGCGTGGAGCTGTTCTATGCGGGCTTCAGCTTCAAGGGCTGGGTGGCGTACGCCGGGTGATGTCTACGGCACCACGGTGATGCCGATCCGCTGCATCAACAGCGCCACCTGCTGCACGTCCAGCGTGGCGCCGCGCAGGTTGGTGCTGCGCAGGTCCAGCTCGCCCAGATCGGAATTGGTCAGGTCGCAGTCGGTGAAGTTGGCGCTGTTCCAGTCGATTCCCTCGAACTGGCCACCGGACAGGTCCGAGCCCGCGAAGCTTGCACCACTCACGTTCGCACCGTCCCAGCGGTTCTCCCACAGTTCGCATTTCTCCAGCGTGACCCGCGAGAAATTGGCATAGCGCAGGTTCGACTTCTTGATGAAGGCGCTGCAGAACCAACTGCGCGTGGTGATCTGGTTCATGAAGCTGGCGTTGCTGAAATCCGCACCCTGCGCGCGGCACTCGCTGATCTCCAGGCCCAGCGCCTTGATGAAGTTGAAGTGGCACATGCTGATGTCGCAGCTGCGGAAGCTGGCCTCCTTCAATGTGGTGCCATTGAAGCGGCAGCCACTGCGGCTGTCGGCATCGTAGAAGCTGCAGTTGATGAACTCGGTGGCGGTCAGGTCGACACCGGAAAAATCGCACTCATGGAACTGCTGGTCGACCACTTTCTGGCCGGTGTACTGGTCCGCGCCGATGCGCAGCTTGCGGTGAACGGTGGGGGACATCAGGGATTCCATGCCAGGTGCCCCGCCATCATGCCGGGCCGCGAGGGCGATCCATAGACGTGGGCGCGGGCGGATTCACCGGCAGTCCAGCCGCCCTGCGTCCCCCAATGCCGAATGCACGTTGTTGCACGTTAATGCACGAACGTGCAGACTTGCAGCATGAGCTCCGATCCCAGCCCCCTCCCCGCCCAGCGCACCCGGCAGATCCTCGAGGAACTGCGCCAGCAGGGCCGCGTAGTCGCCGCCGAACTGGCGCGCCGCTATGCCGTGTCCGAAGATTCGATCCGCCGCGATCTGCGCGAACTGGCCGCACAGGGCATGTGCCAGCGCGTTTACGGTGGCGCCGTGCTGCCACCGCCCAAGGAACGCCCGCTGCGCGAGCGCCTGACCCGCGACCGCGGCGACAAGGCCGAGCTGGCCGCCCGCGTCTGCGCGTTGCTGCACCCCGGCCAGGTCGTACTGCTCGATGCCGGTTCAACCAACCTGGCGATCGCCCAGCAATTGCCGGCCGCCCTCGGCCTGACGGTGATCACCAATGCCCCGCAGATCGCCACCGCCGCCAGCATGCTCGAAGGTACCTCGGTGCAGCTGATCGGCGGACGCCTGGCCAGCGGTGGCGGTGCGGTCGGCGCCGAGGCATTGGCCCAGGTGCAGCGCCTGCGTGCCGACGTGTACCTGCCCGGCCCCTGCGCGGTGGACGGCGACACCGGCGTGTGGGCAATGGATGCGGAAGAAGCCACGCTGAAACGCGCGATGGTGGCCTGCAGTAGCCGTGTCATCGTCGCCGCCACGACTGAAAAGCTGGGTGCACGCGGCAACTGGCAGATTGCCAGCCTCGACGAGATCGACGACCTGGTGCTGACCACCACCGCACCGCCCGCATTGGCGGCACGCTTCCGCGCCGCCGGCATCGCGGTACACCCCACTCCCCCCTGACCGTACCGCTCATGTCCCTTGCCAACCGCGCGCGTGCCGAACAGCACGCGACCCGCGCTGCGTTCTTCATTCCCGGCTTCGCCACCGCGCTGTGGGCCACCCTGGTGCCGTTCGCCAAGGCACGCACCGGGATCAACGACGCCACGCTGGGGCTGGTGCTGCTCTGCCTCGGTGCCGGTTCGCTGCTGGCGATGCCGTTGTCCGGTGTGCTCGCCGCGCGCCTGGGTTGCCGGCGGGTGATGGTGGCCAGCAGCCTGCTGATCTGCATGACCGTGCCCGGCCTGGCCTTGGCCGGTTCGGCCTGGTCACTGGGCCTGGTGCTGTTCGTGTTCGGTGCCGCCGTGGGCGCGATGGACTGCACGATGAACGTACAGGCCGTCATCGTCGAGCGCGAAGCACGGCGCGTGATGATGTCCGGCTTCCATGCCTTCTTCAGCATCGGCGGCTTCCTCGGCGCGGCCACCATGACCGTGCTGCTGTCCGCACAGCTGCCGCCCTTGGCATCGGTGCTGATCGGCGTTGGCGCCATGCTGCTGGTGATGCTGTTGTCGGCAGCGCACTGGCACAGCGAACGCATGCCGCACGACACACCGATGCTGGCCCTGCCGCACGGCATCGTGTTGTTCATCGGCGTGCTGGCGTTCGTCGCCTTCCTCGGCGAAGGCGCGATGCTGGATTGGAGCGCGGTCTTCCTCAGTGACGTTCGTCGCGTCGATGCCAGCCTGGCCGGCGTCGGCTACGTGACCTTCACCCTGACCATGACCGTGGCGCGCCTGTTCGGCGACGCACTGGTGGCGCGCGTGGGCCGCCAGCGCGCGATCGTTCTCGGCGCTCTGCTTGCTGCCGCGGGCGTGCTGGTGCTGACCCTGGTCACGCCATGGCAGGCGTCGCTGGCGGGCTATGTGCTGGTCGGCCTTGGCTGCGCCAACATCGCGCCGGCGCTGTTCTCGCTGGCCGGCCACCAGACCCGCATGCCCGGCGCGCTAGCGATCACTGCCGTGTCCACGCTCGGCTTTGCCGGCATCCTTGCCGGACCGGCACTGATCGGCTTCGCCGCAGACCATTTCGGCCTGATCGCCGCGTTCGTCGGCGTGGCCACGGCCTTGTTGCTGGTGGCGGTGTCCACGCGCTGGCTGCGGGTGTAGCCCAGGGCATCAGCGCCGCCTGCGCCGCAGCTTCATCCGCAAGCGCCGATAGCCGATCACCGTCGCCGTGGCACACAGTGCGGTGCCAGCAGCGCTCAGCAGCAGCAGTACCGCCAGCCGGGCACCTTCCTGGCGCAGCATCGCCGGCAGGTCCCAGCTGTGCAGGAAGTAGAACAACCAGCGCCCCACCCGCTCGCGATGCCCCATCGTCAGCAGCGGATCGCCGGTCGCCAGATCGAGATAGACGCGCGTCGCCTCCGCATCGCCAAAGTCCACCACTGCCACCGGGAAGCGGCGTACCGCCGCACCATTCATGGCCTCGGGCGCACGCGGATAGAAGTAGGCGTCCGCTGCATGCTGCACCATGAAACCCTGCATCGGCGCAGCGGACAACGCGCGCACCTTCTGCTGCAGCCACGGGGCCGACAGCCACCGTGCGACCTGCAGGTGCCCACTGCCGCCGGACACGATGCGAGTATCACCCTGCCCGTCCAGCAACACCGCGAACAGCTCACCACCGATCCGTCGCCACTGGATCTCCACCGGCCGGAAGCGCCCAGCATCGGCCACAGCCATAAGCCTCGCCGGCTCAGCCAACGTGCCATCCACCGCCACCGCGCCGCCACGATAGTGCTCAACATCAATCGCTTCATGCGTGCTGCTGAAGACGCCCAATGGATTCATCGACATCAGGCCGCTGAAGATCCAGGTGAACACGAAGGCCGCTGCCACCAGACCGATCAGATGGTGCCAGCGCATCCACGGCTCGACGTACGGTGTCTTCGCACCGGAACGATAGTGCCCACGGAAACGCCAGCGCCACACACCCACCACGATGCCGCTGACCGCCGCCAGCGTGCACAGTGCGGACAGCACGATCACCACCCACGTCCACACCGGGTCCACCGACTGCATGCGCAGGAAATACAACCAGTGCAGCCAGGCGCCCACATAGTTCCAGCGCTGCTGCATATGCGGCGCGTCCAGCACGACTTCACCGGTACGCGAGGACACATACAGGTCGCCCGGTTGCTCACCGCCCACCTCGACGCGATACAGCGGCCGATGCACATCCAATGCGCGCGAATGCGTCCAGCGGTCCTCCTCCACGCGCATCGCACCCACAAAGGCCGGGCCTCCGGCGAACTGTGCAGCGGATGCTTCGGCGCGCTGTGCCGACACCGGCAGCAGCGCCTGGCCGGTCACGGCAGACCAGGCGCCCACATTGCTGCCACTTCGCACCACATACGCCGGCTCGCCGCGTAGCGTGGTCAATGCCACAGCCTCCGGCTCGGCCTGCACGGCGGCAGGCAGTACCGACAGCTCCTGCAGGTCGCGGGCCTCACCCAGCACCGGCAACGCCGCCAGCCGCTCGCCGGGCGTCAGCTTCGGGTAACCAATGAACAGCATCACCATGCCGCTGACGAACCACAGCAGCATCAGCAGGCATCCGCCGATGCCCAGCCAGCGATGCACCAGGTAGGTCCAGCGCCTGGCGGTGGATCGCAGCGTCATGGCCGGCCTCCTCAGAAGCGATGGTCGACGGTGAATTCGACGCGCCGGTCCGCACCCAGCAGCCATTGCGTGCTGGTGTAGTACGCGGTGGCGTAGTACGCCTTGTCGAACACGTTGAACAACCGCGCGGACAGCCGCGTGCGCGGTGCCGCCTGCCAGGTCAGTGCCAGGTCGGTGGTGCTGTAGCCGGGCAGCTCCAGTGTGTTGGCGTTGTCGGCGTAGCGCTTGCCGACGTAACGCACGCCACCCGCCGCACTCCAGTCCGGTGCGAACTGCCAGTTCAGCCACATACTGGCCAGGCGCTCGGCTACGTTCGGCGGCACGTTGCCATCACGCGATACCAGCACCGCCGGCGAACCCGTGGTTTCCAGGAAGTCCTCGAACTCGGCCTTCAGCACCGTCGCGTTGGCATCGAGCGACCAGTGCGGCGCGACGTTCCAGGTCAACGACGCTTCAATACCGCGCGAGGTCTGCGCCCCCACCTGCACGCGGCGATCCGGCACCAGCGGATCACGGCTGAGCAGACCGGTCTTGCGGATGCGATACGCCGCCAGCGTCCACTCGCCGCCATCGAAGGCCTGCTTCAGGCCCACCTCGATCTGCCGGCCCTTGGCCAGATCGAAGGCACCGTTGGCTGGGCTGATCATCAGCAGTCCACTGACCGGGTCCGCCGCCTGTGAGTACTGCGCGTAGAGGCTCAGCGCCGGCTGCAGCGCGAATACGGTACCTGCACGCCAGCCGGTGCTGCTGTAGGTCTTCGAGAACGCGTTCTGGCCACTGATCAGATCGGTGCGATCGATGCGCGCGCGGTCGTGGCGCAGCCCACCCAGTACCGACCAGCGTTCGCTCAACGCCAGCCGGTCCTCCACGAACAGCGCGTACTGCTCGGCGCGGTTGCGATAGCGCGGCAGGTTCGGCGCGTCGCTGGCGAACTGGCCCGGCACCGGATCGAACGGATCGACCGGGCCCGAGCTGCCGGCATAGGTGTTGTTGGTGTGCTTGAAGTGCGCGCGGTTGGCATCCAGGCCCACCGCGAAGTTGTTCTGCAGGCCACCCGCCGTTCCCTGCACGCGCAGCGTCGAGGTCAGTCCGGTCTGGTCCTGGTTGTGGGTGATCTCGGTATTGCCCGAGCGATCGATCAAGCCGGTAGCGCGGTTGTAGACATAGGCCTCGGCATTGCGCCAATCACGCTGGCTGTCGATCTGGTAGACGCGGGTTCGCCATTCCACGTTCGCGTTCGGTGTCCACAGCGCGTCGAGCTGGGTCCAGCGGTCGCGGAAGCGGATCTCGCTGTCATCGACGTTGTAGTTGCGGTGGCGCAGCGCGTCCAACTGGCGTCCCTCCACCAGCGGCGTGCCGAAGTAGCGCATCGGCTTCTGATGGCCCTGCGCGTGGGTGAAGGTCAGCTGCAGGTCGGTGCGCGGCTGCCACAGCAGCGCGCCGGAGAAGGTGGCATCGCCGTTGCGTCCCCGATCGACCCAGCCACCGCTGTAGTTGCCGCTCACATCCAGCCGGTAGGCCAGCTCGGGCGTCAGCGCGCCACCACTGCCGAAGCCCAGCCGCGCGGTGTCCTCGCTGCCCACTGTCACACTGATCTCGTTTTCGATGGCACCGCGCGAGGGCTTCTTCGGCACGATGTTGATCACCCCGCCGATCGCACCGTCGCCGTGGATGACCGAGGCCGGCCCGCGCAGTACTTCGATGCGCTCGATCGACCAGGTATCGAACGGGAAGGTGATGCCCACGCCGCCGTACTGGCGCAGCCCGTCGTACAGCCGCATCACCGAGGCACCATCGGTGAAGCCGCGGGCGGACAGCGCGCTCAGGCCGTTGCCCGGGTGCGGCATGGCACTGATCGCACCCGCCCGGCTGATCGCATCGTTGAGGTTGCTGTCGCCGCGCTGCTCCAGTTGTTCGCGCGAAATCACAGTCAGGCTGGCCGGCGTCTGCAGCACGCTCAGGCCCAACACAGAGCCGGCGCTGGCGGTGGACGACAGCTCGCCGCTACGGGCATCGACCACCCGCACGGTCTCCAGCGTGGTCGGGGGTGCCGCGTCGGCGGCAAGCAGGGGCGCAGCATGCAGGAGCAACGCGCACAGGACAGGCAGCGTCGCCCGGCGCAGGCGCGCGGAGTTGGGGTTCGTTTTCATTTTTTCACGGCATGCAAGGCCACCCCGCGATGGCAGGGCAGCAATCAGAAAGGGACAAACACGCGCGTGCGGGTACCGGCCGTGGCCGGCAACCTCATGGAAAAACGATCAATGCAACGCGCGTGCGGCTCAGACGGCCATCAAGGCCGGCGGCCCACGCGCTCCCAATGTGCCGCTGATCCGTTGCGGCAACGTCTGCACCGCACCGCGCAGTGCGCGGCACACCGGTGCCATCGGCGCCAACAGCAGCACTGCCGCCACCAACAGGGTGATCAGCCGTGCAGCGATCAGGCAGTAATCGCAGTCCACGCCCATCTCATGATCGGCATGCGGATCGGCGGGCGGCTTCTTTGCGGTCTCGCCGTGCGGCATCGCCATCGCGTGATGGTCGCGGTGCCCTTCCATCGCGTGCTGCGCATGCTCTGCGTGTATTGCGTGGTCCATGGCTACCACCGGCGCAGCGGCAGCCACGTGACCATGCGCCAGCCAGCGGCTCACCAGCGGGGCAAGCAGCACCAGCAGCATGGCAAGCCAAGCCAGGGCCTGGAACCGGCGGTGGAGGACAGAATGACGCACCCGGCCATTCTACGGGCCTGTGCCCAACCTTGGACCCCGTTCAGGGTTTGCCCCCTGCGACACGGTGACGCAGGAGCTCGCCTCGCGCGGCGACATGTGAATGCACCACACCGCGGTCCCTGCGCTTGCGGGCTCTGCCTCGCCAACGTTAGGGTTCAATTGGCCACGGCAAGGAGCCAGAGGAATCTGCATGACCACCCGCATCACACACCGGCAGCGCATCAGCCTGCTCGGCCTGACCGCGCTGCTTGCTGCCTGCGCCGACAAGGGGCCGCCCCCACCGCCAGAGCCGCTGGAACTCTCACATCCCATCGCCGTGGACGCGCCCGGCCATCAGGTGCAGTTCGAGTTCGAAACCACGGCGCGCAATTTTGCCAGCTACCGCACTTATGCGGTGGAACTGGATCTGCAGCACGTCTCCCCATCGCCAGATGCTGCTTCTCCGCGCGACCTGCACATTCCTTTACGCGTTGGACTTCAGCAATGGTCCGGCGGCACTTGGCAGCCGCTGGCAAGCCCCGACGCGTATCAGATCGCACAGTCGCAATCTGGCCAGCCACTGCCAGACTGGCACCGCGGTAAGGGTCTGAACTACGCCCAGATCCAACGGGGCAGCGATGGCGCATACCGATTGCATGTCGCGTTGCTGCCGTTGCAGGCGCATGGCCGGTATCGGGTCCAGGTCAGCACGGTTGAAGACATCGCACCACTTCGTGGCGCAAGCGCCAGGATGCTGATTCACGAATCGCGTCCGCTCGCCAAGTAGCGCAGCGCCTTCGTACACCTTCCAGGAGGAACACCACGCACATGGACAAGCCACGCTACATCGTCGATATCGTCATTGCGGCACCGGGTACACCGCTTCTCGACCCCGTAACGCAGCAGCCGCTGAGCAATCCGGATGGTTCCCCGCAGACATCCGGGCCCGGTCACATGTTCTACGTCCTGCGAGCACCGGGGAAAGATCCAGCGAGCTACGGCTTTGCACCGATCAAGCACGGCAGCATGAACGGACCGGGCGACATCGTGGACAGCGATGCAAAGACCTACAAGAACCCGCATTACACGCGCTCTCTGGAAATCACCGAAGCCCAGTACAACAAGCTCAAGGCGTTCGGCGACGATCCAGTGGCGCACGGCTTCAGCAAGCACTATGCCGACGTGCGCCACAACTGCGTGGACTTCACCTGGGGCGCATTGAATCATGCCGGCATCCAGCGCAAGCACAGCCTGGACGTGAACAGCATCGGCGGCCCCGTCGGCCAGTTGCTGCCCGATGTCCGCATTCCGCTGGGCGTCCAGTCACAGGGCAAGGACGGCTATCGTCCGCTGCGCAACATCCATGGCGTGGACAGCATTGAGCCCCCTTTCCCCAACAGCGAACTCAACCGCACCACCACTCATCCCTTGCCCGAGCGCAGCTTGAAGCAGCGTCTGCTCAGCGAAACCGATGGCATTGATGGCCCCTTGAGCGAGCGTCTGGCTGCGGACGCGCGCGCACCGGGGCACAGCCTTCATGCCTTGGACCAGAAAGTGCGTACCGCACTCGCCCAGGCCAGCGAACAGCAGGGACTGCCCCCCGGCCAGGAGCACGAACGACTGGCCGGCCATCTGACCCACGCGGCGGTGCAGGCCGGCTTCAGCGAAAAGGACACGCTGCAGGTGGCATTCAGTTCAAACAGCACCGCCGAGGCACCCGGCTACGTATTCCTGCATCGCAGCGGCGACACCGCCTCGCCGGACCCTGCCGCCAATCGCCAGCGCCTGTCCCTGCTCGATACGCAGCAGGGCGACGCGGATACGCTGTATCAGCAGGCCAATGTGCAGCAGCAATCCCGCGACGCAAGCCGGCTGGCGCAGGACGAGCAACAGGCACAACAGCAGGCCTCGCCGCGCATGGCCTGACCCAGCCGCATCAGGCGCAGGCACCGTTCCCGCATCAACTCACGTACTGCGCCTGACCGTTCCCGAACGACCAGTTCTCCTTCTTCACCTCCACCAGGTTGATGAACACGTCCTCGCGGCGGATGCCCACCGCTGCATGCAGTCCATCGGCGATGCCGGCGTACAGCGCCTTCTTCTGCTCCAGCGTGCGCCCTTCGTTCCAGGTGATCTGGATACAGATGAAGTCGTCGGTACGGTCCACACCCAGGTAACCCGGGTCGTAGATCAGCGTGCCAGGTGCGTGCTCCTGGAAGATCTGGAAGCGATCGTTCTCCGGCACGCCCACCGCGCGCATGGCCTGGTAGATGGTGTCGCCGACGCGTTGCAGGTAGTCGGCGGATTTACCTTTGCGAAGATCGATGCGGGCGAGCGGCATGGTGGTACTCCAGGGTGGAAGGGCACGGCAACGGGCTGAGACTACGCCTGCCCGGGGCGGCGGGACAGCGCAGGGATGGAACCCTCTGGCTCCATGCGTGGCATGGTCCCGCCTCCGCCGCGCGGGGTGACGCGATTGCCGTGGCGGCGCCGCTCTGGAGTCGTCTTGTGCACCGTCGATAGGGGCGGCGATGTGCGCCATCAGTGATGGGCCGCACTACTCGCGCGTGTCGAACGGCACACATCGGAAAACGTCTGGCCTGCCTAGGGACAGTTGAGAATTTTCCTTACAGACCGATGTGATTGCCCGGCTTGAAGATCGCCGCGCCGAGGCAAGACGCCTTGGCCGGGATTGGCGTCTCGAATAAACGAATGAACACCCATCGCTGCGGTTTGCGCCGCAGCAGAGAGAATGTATCGATTGCCTCCATGGCGGCCGGTGCGTGGGGATCGACAGATCCGCCAGGCCTTCTTCTCGATGGGAGTTCGTTTGCCTTGGTACGCCAACCCGCACCGTCCGCCACCTTCACTCCGGAAGGTGGCCCTACGCCAGTGAGGGTTTCGCCATGACCAACCGCACCGCCGTCCATCCCCGCCTGTACACCCTTATCGGCGACGTCGCCGCCGATGTGCCCGAAGACCTCGCACGCGAGATCGAGTGCGCCCTGAACGCGCAGAATTTGCCCGCGCAGCTGCCCACTTTCTTCGCCCGTCTCAATGCGATCAACCATGCTGACGGCGATGACGGACAGCCGTGCATCAGCCTCACCCTCGGCGCCAGCAATCACGCTTCGTTGCGCCGCTCGCTATCTGGGCTCGGCGCATTGCTCGATCTGCTGCAGGCCGCCGACCATGCGCGCAACGAAGGCGGCCCGGACGAACAGTTGGGTGCCTTCCATATCGACGGACTGATCGTGGCCGCACGACAACTGGTGCGCGAGGCACATCATTGCCTCTCCGGCGGCGACGCCTGACCGGCCCGGATACGCTCCCGCTACAATCGCGCAGGGAGCGCAGGAGACCGCAATGGACGCCGAACACCTGGAATACTTCAAGGCCGCACTGGAAGGCCGCGCAACCGTGGGCTGGAACGTCTGGTTCGCTGCCAACCAGCACGCGCTGGCACAACAGCTGAGCCGCCCTGCACTGCTGCGCTTGAAGTTCAGCACACTGGATGAAGCCGAACGCCTGCTGGCCGAGGCCGGCATCGTGCCCCGCAGCACAGCGGGCAAGCGCTACGAAATGTACTGCGCGCAGTTCTCGCCGGACGTGGTGGACGCGAACGGTCGCCCGCTACCGGCCCTCTGGCGCGCGGCGCACGGCGGTGCCATCGGCCTGCTGGCCGACGGTGAGCAGGAGGCCGGCCAGGCGAAGCTGCTCGCGGAGTCCCGCCGCGTCCGCAAGCGCGGGCTGCAGCAGGCCCATGAATGGTTGGCCGATCTGTGCTTTGAGGGCGAGATGGAACTGACCAGCGGCAATGCCGAGGTGGGCCGTAGCCTATTGGCGGTGGTGGTGCAGGCGGGTAGCGGCCATGACCTGCTGGATGCCACGGCGATGATCGCGCGCGAGCTGCTGGAGCGGCACGGCTGAAAGGGCGTGTGCTTCCAGCTGATCTTGCTGGATCGCTGGTAACAAAAAAGCCCCCATTTCTGGAGGCTTCTTTCGTTCTGCAACATGGTGGGCGGTACAGGGATCGAACCTGTGACCCTTGCCGTGTGAAGGCAATGCTCTACCGCTGAGCTAACCGCCCGGTGTGTTGCTGAGCCGCTCATTATAGGGGCTTTTCAGAGGCCGTCAACACTTTTTCACATTCGTGTTCACGGGTGTTTTCGGGGTGCGCAGCCGAGCATGGCTCGGCTCTACAGAACAGCGGGTTCACAGGCGTTTCGGGGCATGCAGCCGAGCCCAGCCCGGCGCTACCGGAATCACATCGTATGGGTCGGCTTGTCCGAGCTGGTAAGCCCGGCCAGCAGGGTCTCGATCTTGTGGCGCACGCCCTCGCCTTCGGCGCCGTCGGCCAGCTGCACGCCGATGCCGGCGGTGCGGTTGCCCTGCGCGCCGGCCGGGGTCACCCAGATCACCTTGCCGGCCACCGGCAGGCGCTCGCTGGAATCGGGCAGGGTCAGCAGCAGGAACACCTCGTCGCCCAGGAAATAGCGCTTGGGCGTGGGCACGAAGATGCCGCCATTCTTCACGAACGGCATGTACGCGCTGTACAGCGCGGCCTTGTCCTTCACAGCCAGGGACAGGATGCCCTGGCGGGCGTTGCTGGCACTCATCGATTTCCCCTTGCGGCAGGCCGCTCGTTCACCTTGTTCCAGGCCAGCAGCAACTCGACCACCGCGAGGTCTGCACGCACCGTGGTGCGCAGCAGGTCCCGGGTGCGGTTGGCCGCATCGAACCAGGCTGCAAGCTTGTGCAATCGCTCCGGCGTGGTCAAGGCATCGGTACTGGCCTGGGCCAGCGCCAGATCGGCAGCGAAGCGCAGGCGCAGCGCCGCGTTGTCATCACCGCACCACTTCTGCGCCAGCTCCACCGCGCCGGTCTTGCCGGCGGCCAGCTGTTCCAGATCTCGACCGACTTCGCGGCGCAGGCTCAGGCCGTCTTCGCGCAGCCAGTTGTCGGCCTGGCCGGGATGGCCGCGGGCGGCCTCCAGCGCTTCGCGCGCCGATGCTTCACTGTGGCCCAGCTGCTGCAGCCAGGCCAGTGCTTCGTGCTGCGGCGGCAGCTTGAATTCCAGTCGCTGGCAACGGCTGCGGATGGTCTGCGGCAGGCGTGCCGGATCGCTGCTGATCAGCCACAGGTAGCGGCCGGGCTGCGGCTCCTCCAGCGTCTTCAGCAGCGCGTTGGCGGCCGAACGGTTGATCGCATCGGCCGGATCGACGATCACGACCTGCGCCACGCCGTACTGCGGGGTCAGCGCCAGCTTTTCGGTGATCTCGCGCACCTGCTCGATGACGATCTCGGTACGCAGCTTGTCGCCGCTCTTGTTCGGAATGAAGCTGACCAGCTGCAGGTCCGGATGGGTGCCGGCGGCGATCAGCTGGCGCGTGCGCGTGGCGTGCGTTGCATCACCCTGCGCCAGCACGTGGTCGGCCAGCGCCAGCGCCACCTCGCGCTTGCCCAGCCCGGCCGGGCCGCAGATCAGCAGGCCATGACCGAGGCGACCGGCGTCGAGCGCGGCCACGGTCTGGTCGAACGCGCGCTGCTGCCACGGCGAAAACGTGCTCATGCGCCCTCCCCGTCCTGCAGCCAACGCTCGATACGTGCGACCACATCGGCGGCCACGCGTTCCTGCACCTGGCCGGCGTCGATCAGCGCGAAGCGCTGCGGGTCCTGCTGTGCGCGGCTGCGGAACACGGCGCGCACGCGCTGGAAGAAATCGTCCTGCTCGCTCTCGATGCGGTCCGGCCACAGGTCACGGCCATTCGCGCGGGCGCGGCCCACCGCCACATCCACATCCAGCAGCAGGGTCAAGCCCGGCAGCAGGCCGACCGCGCGGCGCTCCAGGTCGGCAATCCACTGCGGATCCAGGCCACGGCCGCCGCCCTGGTAGGCGTAGCTGGAATCGGTGAAGCGATCGCTCAGCACGTAGGCACCGCGCTGCAGCGCCGGCCGGATCACCTGGCGCACATGCTGGGCGCGTGCGGCGAACACCAGTAGCAACTCGGCTTCGGCGCTGAGCGGCTCGGCAGCGATCTCGGCATCAGGCTTCAGCACCAGGCCGCGGATGCGCTCGGCCAGTGGCGTACCGCCCGGCTCGCGGGTCAGCACCACCTCGTGGCCGTGGCTGCGCAGGCAGTCACGGATGGCATTGATGGCGGTGGTCTTCCCCGCGCCCTCGCCGCCTTCCAGGCTGACGAAACGCGGGTGACGAAGCAGCGCGGGACTCATTGCGCCGGGATCTCCTGGGTACGTTGCTGGCGCAGCTGCTGCAGGTAGCGGGCTACGGCGGCGTTGTGCTGCTCCAGGCTGGGCGAGAACACGTGCGCGCCGCTGCCGTCGCCCACGGCGACGAAGTACAGCGCGTCACCGGCGGCCGGCTGCGCGGCGGCCATCAGCGCGTCGCGACTGGGCATGGCGATCGGGGTCGGGGTCAGGCCCGCACGGGTATAGGTGTTGTACGGCGTATCGGTGGTCAGGTCGCGGCGGCGGATGTTGCCGTCATACGCGGCACCGATGCCGTAGATCACGGTCGGGTCGGTCTGCAGGCGCATGCCGATCTTCAGGCGGCGCATGAACACGCCGGCGATCTGCGGGCGCTCGCTGGCCAGCGCGGTTTCCTTCTCGATGATCGACGCCAGCGTCAGCAGTTCGTAGGGCGTGTTGATCGGCAGGTCCGGCGCGCGGCTTTCCCAGGCTTCGTCCAGCGCCTTTTCCATTGCGGCGTGGGCGCGCTTGAGCACGTCCAGATCACTGTCGCCGCGCTGGTAGACGTAGGTCTCCGGCAGGAAGCGGCCTTCCGGGTGCTGGCCACCGAAGCCGAGGCGCTGCATCAACGCGGCGTCATCCAGGGTATCGGTGGTGTGCAGCAGCGGCTCGGCGCGCTTGAGTGCAGCACGCAGCTGGCGGATGTTCCAGCCCTCGACAATGGTGACGCGGTGCTGCAGCACCTTGCCGGCGCGCATGCGCAGCAACAGCTCGCGCGGGGTCAGCTCGCCACTGAGCGCGTACTCGCCCACCTTCAGCTTGCCGGCCGCATCGAGCTGGCGCGCCAGCAGTTGCCACTGGGTGTCCTGGCCCTCGTCCACGCCGGCATCGCGCAGCTTGCGCAGCACGCTGTTCATGCCATCGCCGCTGGCGATGACCACGCTCTCGGCGGTCGGGGTGATCGGGGCATCGGCGAACCGGGTCTGCTGGTAGAAGAACCACGCGCCCGCGCCGGCCACGACGGCGGCCAGCACCACCACCAGCGTTACCACGAACAGACACCCGCGCTTGGCTCCCGCCATGGACTACCTCTGAACTCGATTCCGTCGTGCAGGATACCGTGCCGGTGGATTGGGGTCATGACCGGGGTCGCGCCTGCGTGCCGACCAACGGTCGGCACCCACCACAATCCATGCCTGGCGCGGCGATCAGTAGATCCACGCCATGCGTGGATGAATGGCCATGGAGGACTCCGTGCCGACCAACGGTCGGCACCCACCGTGGGGGAATGGCGTTGCCGGCCAGCGGCCGGCACTACCGGTGCACGCCTAGCCCTGCTGGCCCAGCGCACGCAGCAGGCCGCGGGCCTTGGCGCGGGTCTCGTCCAGTTCCTTGTCCGGGTCCGAATCGACCACGATGCCGGCGCCGGTGCGGAAGCTCACCTCTTGGCCGTCCACTTCGGCGGTGCGGATCAGGATGTTCAGGTCCAGGTCGCCATCGCGGTTCAGCCAGCCGAACGCGCCGGTGTAGGCACCACGCGGCACCTGCTCCAGCTCGCTGATGATCTGCATGCAGCGCACCTTGGGGCAGCCGGTGATGGTGCCGCCCGGGAACGTGGCGGCGATCACCTCGCCGGGCGTGACCTCCGGGCGCAGGTGGCCGCTGACGTTGCTGACGATGTGGTGCACATGCGCGTAGCTCTCCACGGTCATCAGCTCATCGACCACCACGGTACCGGGCAGGCAGATACGGCCCAGGTCGTTGCGCTCCAGGTCGATCAGCATCACGTGCTCGGCACGCTCCTTGGGGTGCCCGACCAGTTCCTGGATGCGCGCGGCATCATCGTCGCCCTCGAAGCGCGGACGCGTGCCGGCAATAGGACGCGTCTGCGCGTGGCCGGCATGCACCGACACCAGCCGTTCCGGCGAGGAACTGACCACGTGGCGGCCGTGCGCGCTGAACAACCCGGCGAACGGTGCGGGGTTGGCACGGCGCAGCTGCGAATACAACGCCTGCGGGCTGACCGGCGCGGCGAACTGCGCGCTCCAGCGCCGCGACAGGTTTACCTGGAACACATCGCCGGCACGCAGGTAGTCGATCACCCGGCGCACGCCATCGGTGAAGCGCTGTGGCGCATCCTCGCCGACCGACTGCGGCGGCTGCCAGCCCTGCCCGGCCTCCGGCAATGCCTGCGACGCCAAGGTCATCAGCGCCTCCAGCAGGGTCTGCTCACCGGCTTCGGCGATGACGAAGCTGGCGTCGTTCTGGTGGTCGTGCAGCACCGCGGCCGGGCAGCGCAGCGCCAGCGCGGTCGGGCGGCCGTCCGCGCGCGCGCGCGCCGGCAGCACCGGTTCGATCTGGCTGGCCACTTCGTAGTCCAGCATCAGCGCCCAGCCGCCACGGAACGGCAGGCTGTGGCTGCCGTCGTGCGGCAGACGTTCGTGCTGCCAGGCGCGATCCAGCGCCTGCAGGAACGTGCCGGGCTGCACGGCACCCTGCAGGTCGCGCACCTGGCCATCGGCGTCCAGCCGCAGGCCCTCGCCCTGCGTGGCCAGCAGCAGGCTCCAGCGGCCCTGGGCGGTGCCCGAGGCAGTGGATTCCATCAGCAGCGGGAAGCGCGCCGGGTCATGCTGCTGCAGGGCCAGCAGATCGATCGGGTGCGACAGCGGGTGGATCAGCGGTGCGTGGGTCATGGCGGCCAGGTCGGGGGTTCAGATGCACGGAAGCCGCCTTGCGGCGGCTCCGTAGAACGCGGCATCGAGCATGGCCCGACGCTACAACTCGGTCAGACGCGCTTGAAGATCAGCGTGCCGTTGGTGCCGCCGAAGCCGAAGCCATTGGACATCACCACGTCGACCTTGGCCTGGCGTGCTTCGTTGGGCACGTAGTCCAGGTCGCAGCCTTCGCCCGGCTGCTGCAGGTTGATGGTCGGCGGAATGACGTTGTCCTGCAGCGCCATCACCGAGAAGATCGCTTCCACGCCGCCAGCAGCGCCCAGCAGGTGGCCGGTCATCGACTTGGTGGAGCTGACCATCATCTTGTAGGCGTGGTCGCCGAAGGCGGTCTTCATGGCCATGGTCTCGCCCAGGTCGCCCAGCGGCGTGGAGGTGCCGTGCGCGTTGAGGTAACCCACCTGTTCCGGGGTCACGCCCGCGTCCTTCATGGCCATGACCATGCAGCGCGCGGCGCCTTCGCCGTTCTCGCTCGGTGCGGTCATGTGGTACGCGTCGGAGCTGGCGCCGAAGCCGGCCAGTTCACAGTAGATCTTTGCGCCACGCGCCTTGGCGTGCTCGTACTCTTCCAGGATCAGGATGCCGGCGCCGTCGCCCAGCACGAAGCCGTCACGGTCCTTGTCCCACGGGCGCGAAGCCTGTTCCGGGGCGTCATTGCGGGTGCTCATGGCCTTCATCGCGCAGAAGCCACCCAGTGCGGTCGGCGACGAGCCACGTTCGGCACCGCCGACCACCATCACGTCGGCGTCGCCGTACTGGATCATGCGCATCGCGGTACCGATCGAATGGTTCGAGGTCGCGCACGCCGACACCGCCGAGAACGACGGGCCCTTCAGGCCGGTGATGATGCTCAGCTGGCCCGGCAGCATGTTGATGATGGTCTTGGGCACGTAGAAGGGCGAGATCTTCTTGCCCTCGTGGAACTCGATGGTCTGCTCTTCGATGCCGAGCAGGCCGCCGATGCCGGCGCCGACGATGGCGCCGATGCGCTCGGCATTGGCGTCGGTGATCTCCAGGCCCGAGTCGTGCAGGGCCATGAACGAGGCACCGAGGCCGTAATGGATGAACGGGTCCATCTTCTTGGCATCCTTGCCGCTGACCCGGAATTTGCCGAACAGTTCGTTGTCGGCGGTGATGTCAAAGCCCTTGACCTCACCTGCAATCTTGGTGGTGAACCGATCCAGGTAGGCATCAGAAATGTTGGTCAGCGGACCGATGCCCGAACGACCGTGGGTGATGCCTTCCCAGCTGCTGGCCAGATCATTGCCCAACGGCGAGACGATACCCAGGCCGGTTACGACGACGCGACGCTTCATTGCTGATTCTCCTGACCCGAAGGTTCAATCGGGTAACACGGTTTGCTTCGGTGTGATGCCCAAACACACGGGGCCGCAACTGCGGCCCCATGGGGTGCGGTGCGCGGCGAGCGTGAGCCCGCGCGCGCACTGCCGTCTGACATCAGGCCTTGACGTGGGCCTTGATGTAGTCGATGGCGGCCTGCACGGTGCTGATCTTCTCGGCTTCTTCGTCCGGGATCTCGCACTCGAATTCTTCTTCCAGGGCCATCACCAGCTCGACGGTGTCCAGCGAGTCAGCGCCCAGGTCATCGACGAACGATGCGCTGTTGGTGACTTCTTCTTCCTTGACGCCAAGCTGTTCGACGACGATTTTCTTGACGCGTTCTTCGATGGTGCTCATGGGATCTCGCTCCAGATGGAGTTGTGGTTCAAAAGTGGTCGCCATCAAGGGCGATGGCCGTGGGATAGTGTAGTGGAAACCGGCGCGGCCTTGCATTGCAGCAAAAACCCCCGCAGATCAACCACTTGCGGCGCAATCCCTGCGCCCCTTGCTTACGGCATGTACATGCCGCCGTTCACATGGAGGGTTTCGCCGGTGATGTAACCGGCAGCCGGGCTGGCCAGGAAGGCCACCGCATGGGCGATGTCTTCCGGCGATCCCAGGCGTTCGAGGGCGATGTCGTTGATCAGCGCGGTGCGCGCTTCTTCCGGCAACGCCTTGGTCATGTCGGTGTCGATGAAGCCAGGTGCGACAACATTGACGGTGACGCCGCGCGAACCGATTTCCTTGGCCAGCGACTTGCTGAAGCCGATGATGCCGGCCTTGGCCGCGGCGTAGTTGGCCTGGCCGGCGTTGCCGGTCACGCCCACCACCGATGCGATGTTGATGATGCGGCCCTTGCGTGCCTTCATCATGCCGCGCATCACCGCCTTGCTGGTGCGGAACACGCTGGTCAGGTTGGTGTCGATGATCGACGCCCAGTCCTCGTCCTTCATGCGCATCAGCAGGTTGTCGCGGGTGATGCCGGCATTGTTGACCAGGATCGAGATCGGGCCGAATTCCTTGGCGATGCCATCGAGCACGCTGTCCAGCGCGGCGGCATCGGTGACGTTCAGCGCGCGGCCGTGACCGCCGTGGGCAGCCAGGCGTTCGCCGATCGCGGCAGCGCCGGATTCGGTGGTGGCGGTGCCGATGACGGTGGCGCCCTGGGCGGCCAGCAGATCGGCGATGGCGGCGCCAATGCCACGGCTGGCACCGGTGACCAGTGCGATTTCACCCTGCAGGGGCTTGCTCATGATGTTTTCCTCAGACGGGAGCGGCCGCCGCACCGTGCCGCTTGCAGCGGCCACCGGTACGGCCGGCAGGAACAGGGAAGGTCAGGCCGACCATGCCTCGCGGGCGGCTTCGAAGTCGCCCGGCGTGGCCAGCGGACGGCCGTCGATGGCCTTGTCGATGCGCTTGACCAGGCCGGTCAGCACCTTGCCTGGGCCGCACTCGGCGATCTGGGTGATGCCGCGGGCGGCCAGCGCCTGCACGCAACCGGTCCACTGCACCGGCTGGTACAGCTGCTGGACCAGCGCGGTGCGGATGGCGTCCACGCCGTCGTGCACCTGGGCATCGACGTTCTGCACCACCGGCAGCTGCGGCGCCTGCCAGGACAGGCCGGCCATCACTTCGGCCAGGCGGTTGGCGGCTTCGCGCATGAGCGGGGTGTGCGAGGGCACGCTGACGGCCAGCTTGACCGCCTTGCGCACGCCCTTCTCGGCCAGCAGCGCCAGTGCACGGTCGACCGCATCGGCGTCGCCACCGATCACGATCTGGCCCGGCGAATTGAAGTTGGCCGGCACCACCACCTGGCTGCCTGCGGCTTCGGCGCAGACGTCCAGCACCAGCTGGTCTTCGGCACCGAGCACGGCGGCCATGGCCCCGACACCGGCCGGTGCCGCTTCCTGCATCAGCTGGCCACGCAGGCGCACCAGGTGCGCACCGTCATGCAGGCTCAGCGCGCCGGCGGCGACCAGGGCGGTGTACTCGCCCAGGCTGTGGCCGGACAGCACCGACGGGCGCGGGCCGCCCACGGCGTTCCAGGCGCGCCACACGCCGATGCTGGCGGCCAGCAGGGCCGGCTGGGTGTATTCGGTACGGTTGAGCATTTCCTCCGGGCCGCCCTGGGACAACGCCCACAGGTCGACACCGGCACCATCGGATGCCTCGGTGAAGGCTTCACGCACCTGCGGGTGCAGTTCGGCCAGCTCGGCCAGCATGCCCACAGACTGCGAGCCCTGGCCGGGGAAGACAAAAGCGAGGGTGGATACGGTCACGCGGTCATCCGCTTGTTGCAATCGAAGCGGGCCATGATAAGGGGGAATCCGCTGTGTCGTCTGTACGTGCGCGTATGCAGGCGTATGGAGCAATGACAGGGTCAGATCCCTTTTCCACCGGAAATGGGATCTGACCCCGGCCGACGATCAGCAGAACAGCTGCAGGACGTCCAGATCGCCGTCGGCGAGGAAATCTACGCACAGGCCCACCAGCATCAGCACGCCAGCAGTGCTGGCACCGTGGGTGATGAAGATCGAATGGGCCAGCGCGCGCGCTGACCGGCCCAGCTTCATGCAGACCCTGGCCAGGCTGCGCAGGCGGCCACTGACCGCATGCACGTGCTCGCGCACCGGTGCCTGGGCACCGCCCATCGCCTCGGCCATCATCGCCTGCAGGTGCTCGGGGCGGTCGGCATAGTACTTGGCCACGCCATAGCCGAACATCAGCCAGTCGCGGGCCTGGGCTTCGGACAGGTCCATCACTTCCAGTGGATCTTCCTCGAAGTCGATGAAACCGACCTTGTCGCCATCCCAGGTGAGGTTGCGCGGCAACGGCTGGCCGAAATAGGCGCCGCGCGCATGCGCTTCGGCAATGGCCTGCATCGCCGCCATGACCAGCCGATCACGACCGGCCTCGTCGGCCTGGCGCAGGCAGGTATTGAACGAGCTGCCGTTGTCGCCGATTACCAGCGCGGCATGGCCGGTGCCCAGCACGTCAGGCACGTTCACACCCTGCGCCTGCAGTTCTGCAAGGCGGCGGGCCTCGGTTTCGCGTGCGGCGTCGCCGCCACGGTGCGGAGGAGGACGAAGGGCATCGAGGTGGAAACGACGGGCAACAAAATTGAGCAGGCCAAGGGCCAGCGCCCGGCTTCCCTTGCCGTACTGCTTCAGCCAGGCACGTTGCCCTTCGATGACGATGGGCTCAACCATGACAGGTCCTCCTTAAACGCGTTACGGCCCCGGAGGGCCGCAACGACAAAGCTTCACATTGTCGTAACTTGCACTATCAATAGCGCAACAGAGCCGAACCCCACGTGAAGCCACCACCGAAGGCCTCCAGCAGCAGCAGCTGGCCGCGCTCGACCTTGCCCGAACGCACGGCGGCGTCGAGCGCCAGCGGCACCGAGCCGGACGAGGTATTGCCATGCTTGTCGACAGTCACCACCACCTGGTCCATCGACATCTCCAGGCGCTTGGCGGTGGCTTCGATGATGCGCAGGTTGGCCTGGTGCGGAATCAGCCAATCCAGGTCGGACTTGTCCAGGCCGTTGGCGGCCAGGGTCTCGTCCACGACCGAGTCCAGCGCCTTGACGGCGTACTTGAACACGTCGTTGCCCTTCATGTTGATGGTGCCGCCACCGTTGGCGCCGTCCTTGAAACCGCTCGAGACGCCGACCGGGTTCCACAACAGCTCCTTCTTGCTGCCGTCGGCATGCAGGTGGGTGCTGAGGATGCCGGTCTCTTCGTCGGCCTTGAGCACGACGGCGCCAGCACCATCGCCGAACAGTACGCAGGTGGTGCGATCGTTCCAGTCGACCATGCGGGTCAGCGTTTCGGTGCCGATCACCAGCACGTGCTTGCAGTCACCGGAACGGATGAATTTATCGGCCACGCCCAGCGCGAACACGAAGCCCGAGCAGGCTGCGTTGACGTCGAAGGCGGGGCACCCGGCCACACCGAGCTTGGCCTGGATCAGGCACGCGGTGGACGGGAAAATAAGGTCAGGCGTGGTCGTACCGACCACGATCATGTCGAGCTGCGAAGCGTCGATGCCTGCGGCTTCCAGCGCGCGCAGGGCGGCGTTGTAGCCAAGGTCGCTGGTGGTTTCGCCTTCGGCCGCGATGTGCCGTTCACGAATGCCGGTGCGCGACTGGATCCACTCGTCCGAGGTTTCGACCATTTTTTCCAGGTCGGCGTTGGTCAGGACTTTTTCCGGCAAATAGCTGCCGGTGCCCGCGATCCTCGAGTAGATCCGCTTGCTCATCATGTTTCCTGTTGCGCGGGCCGCCGATCACCGGCACGCCCGGGAAAGAAGGCAAAGGCCGCTGCCCGGAGGCAGCGGCCTTCCCGGCACATCAATCTTCTTCGACGGCCGAGGTCTTGGTCTGGATGACCTTCTTGCCGCGGTAGAAACCATCGGCAGTGATGTGGTGACGCAGATGCACTTCGCCGGTGGTCGGGTCGGTCGACAGCTGCTTGGCGCTCAGGGCGTCATGCGAACGGCGCTGGCCGCGGCGGGACGGGGTAACACGGGATTTCTGGACAGCCATGGGATTGCTCCAAACTCGGTTCGTTTTGCTTCGTCGTTTCGTCGCACAGGACGCCAGCGCCCAGCACACTTTTCGCTTTCGCCGCAGCCGCCGACGACAACCGGCTGCTATTGTTTCTTCAATGCCGCCAACGCCGCAAACGGGTTGGCCTTCTTTGTTTCTTCTTCGCTCGGCGCCCAGTCCTTGTCGACTGCTTCACCGTCGGGCGACAGCGGTACCACCGGCACCGCCAGCACCAGCTCGTCCTCGACCAGATCCAGCGGCTTCAGCTGGCCATCTTCCGGCACCAGCAACGCCTCGTATTCCTCCGGCAGGGACGATTCCTCGTCCTCGTCGCGGATCAGGCCAAGCCTCTGGGTCACCTTCACCGGCAACAGGAATCGCTGCATGCTGCGCTGACAGGTCAGCGGCAACGCGGTGTCGATGGTCAGTTCCACATAGGATACCCGCAAGACGTCGTCGCGACCGAATTCAAGCGAGTAGACGCACTCGCCGTCGGTATCTGCGACCAACCCCTGCAGGCGGGTCAATTCAGCCAGGGAGACCTGACCGTCGAAGCGCCTTCGCGCTACAACCATCCGCCAGGCATCCAGCGTTTCGGGCACGTTCGCGGACATAAGCCGCTGAATACTAAGGATCGGAGCGGCGGCTGTCAAATGCCCGCCATACAGGACTTGCCGCTAGCGCTGCAGACGGGCCAGACTGCTTCGCCCTGCCCCGGTATTGTCGCATGTCACTGGTCCTGGCCTCCACGTCCCGCTACCGCCGTGAACTGCTGCAGCGGCTGGGCCTGCCCTTCGACTGCGCGCGCCCTGAGGTGGATGAAACCCCGTTGAACAACGAAGCGCCATTGGCCCTGGCCACCCGCCTGGCCGCCACCAAGGCGGTCGAGGTGGCGTGCCGGCATCCCGGCGCGTGGGTGATCGGCTCGGACCAGGTCGCGGACCTGAACGGCCAGCCACTGGGCAAACCGGGTACGGTCGAGGCCGCCTGCGCACAGCTGGCGGCGATGTCCGGGCAGACCGTGCACTTCCATACCGCCGTCTGCCTCAGCCGTGATGGAGCATCATTCACGGCCACCGATCTGACCGAGGTCCGCTTCCGTGCACTGGAACCGGACGAGATCGCCCGCTACGTGGCCACCGAACAGCCGCTGGACTGCGCCGGCAGCTTCAAATGCGAGGGCCTGGGCATCAGCCTGTTCGACGCCATCGACAACCGCGACCCGACCGCGCTGATCGGCCTGCCGCTGATCACGCTATGCGGATTGCTGCGCAGGGCAGGTTTCGCGGTGCCGTGAACGGTAGAGCCGAGCCCATGCCCGGCTGTTTTTTTTGAGGCTGCCTGCATCTGAAGCAGAAGCAGAAGCAGCCGAGCATGGGCTTGTATGTTCCTCCCGGCTCCTACGCGGTATGTAGGAGCCAGGGTGGAGGGACCGTCAACATGATATCTGCGGATAGCAGCCGACAGACGAGCCGAGCGATCCCCATCCCGCACCTTAACGTC